>NZ_JBIBIC010000017.1:0-178750 GCF_042957385.1 Streptomyces sp. NPDC008079 | reverse complement strand
TCCCCCAGCTTCCGCGCGAGTTCCTTCACCTCGAACGGATCACCCGGCACCGGATCCCGGTCCAGATCCAGCACATCCCAATCCGTCGGACGCCCTGCCATGCCCCAGCACCCCCGTGGTCCCCGTCAGCTCCGGGGCATTGTTTCACCTCGGTCATGAGTGACGTGTGGGAACTGCGGCGGGGTTCCCGATGACCGGAACAGGTGGTCGCGGCCTGCGGATCACTGCTCCAACAGGGGAGGGGGCGGGGTGAGGTGGGCTTCGGTGCGGGCCAGGCGGTGGGTGGTGCGGCGGGTGGAGGGGAGGGCGGTGAGGAGAAGGAGGGCGGCGAGGGCCAGGTAGATGGCGGCGAGGTCCTTGGCGGTGGGGCCCCACAGGAGCACGGCGGCGCCCAGGGCGGCGAAGAGGGTGGCGAGGGCGAGCGTCAGACGGCGGGTGGTACGGGCTGCCCGGCGTTGGCGGTGCAGGAGGAGGGTCATGGCGTGGCGGGCCGCGGGGTCGGAGGGGATGACCTCCTTGCGCATGAGGCGGGCGGCCACGGTGACCTGCCGGGGGGTGAGCCCGGTCTCTGAGGCGATGTGCCGCCGGCTTCTCAGGTCTCGCCACGCAAACACCAAGCCGCCGGCCATGCCGCCGACGAGCGGGACGGTGGGGGCGGGCAGCCAGAACAGGCACACGGCGACGTAGAGCACGGCGGGCGCGAGGCGGACCCATATGTTGTCGCGCCAGGGACGTTCGCGGTCCCAGTCCATGGAGGCGGGCCTATCCGTGTCCGGGCGCCCCGGCGGCAGGGCCGGGGCACACGGACAACAGGGTGCGGGTCAGGGCTTGATGACGACGGAGTGGACGATCTTGTCCGCAAAGGTCTGCTTCTTGGCGTCCCAGGCGGGCCACAGGAAGCCGAGGTAGCAGGGCAGAGCGTCCAGGATGTGCAGCAGGCGCCGGCCGAAGGCCAGACCGAAGCCGAGGACCTGGCCGTCCGCCTCGCGCAGCGTGCGGGTGCCCACGACCTTCTTGCCCGGCGTCTGCCCGGTCGTACCCTCCATGTAGGAGAAGTAGATCGAACCGGCCAGGGCGACGACCGCGCCCAGCAGGGCCCCGGCCGTGCCGCCGATGCCGAAGCGCAGGATCGCGTACGGGACACCGAGGATGAGCGCGTCGATGAGATACGAACCCGCCCGCGCCCCCCAGTTGGCCAACGGGGGCATTCCGGTCGGCTGTTGACCGTAGTTCGCGACGTCAGGCTGGCCGCCGCCGGGGTAGGACGGTATGGGTCCCTGCCCGTAAGGGCCGGGCTGGCCATAGGGGTTGGGCTGTTGCTGCCCCTGCGGGTTGTGCTCCCAGGGGCCGGACTGTCCGCCGTTGTCGCCGTCGTATGGAGGTGGCTGTCTGTCACTCATGCCGCCGAGTACACAGGGCCTACCGGCAGGAGACAACCCTCTACCTGCAACGATTGCGTACCACTCGCCCAGCCGGGGCCGGTCAGCCGATCGGTTCGACGTACGTGGCGAGGTTGGCGAGCGAGGAGGCGATGCCGGTTTCGTGGTCGGCCTGGTCGATACCGGGCGGTACGTCGGTGGCGGTGACGGCGACCTCGGTGGCGTCGCCGGCGTCGTCGGTGGGCGTGAGAGACCAGGTCATCGTCATGGTGCCCGCGTACAGAGGGTCGTCCGCCTCGAAGACGGCCTGCTGGACGACGCGGCGGTGCGGGACCAATTGCGTGAAGGCGACCGTGACGACGTCCGTCGCGTCCGAGGACTTGCCCGGGCTGTCGGCCGCGTCGAGATACGTGAGCACCATACGGAAGCCGCCGCCGGGGCGGGGGTCCCAGTGCTCGATCCGGCCGCGCATACCGTCCGGCGGCAGCCAGGCTTCGAGGGAGTCGCGGTCGATGAGGGCGCCGTAGATGGTCGCCGGTGGTGCCGCGATCACCCGGCTGGCGCGGTCGGTCCTACCCATGAGCCGAGTCTAGGACCGCAACGGCGGCGCCCGCACTCACGCCGTGCGGGCGATCCGTCGGACGTGTCGCCCGATACGTCAGAGCGCGGGCTGCTGCGCGGCGGCGAACGTCACGAACGCCGACCACGCGGCGGGCGTGACGGTGAGCGCCGGGCCCTCGGGGTCCTTCGAGTCGCGGATGTGAATCGCCTGCGGATGCGCGGCGACCTCGACGCAGTTGCCGCCTTCGCTGCCGCTGTGTGAGGACTTGTGCCATCCGGCGGCGACTTCGATGCAGTTGCCGCCCTCATCGCTGCTGTACGAGGACTTGCGCCAGTCGTAGGCGAGTTCGACGCAGTTCCCGCCATCGCCGCTGCTGTGGCTCGACTTGAACCAGATCAGGTCGGGGGAGGGCTGCGGCCGTACAACGTGGTTCATTGCTCTCCTAGCAAATCGTCCAACAGGCGCTTGCTCTCCTCAGGAGTGAGGGCCTGTGAACGCAGCATCGCATATCTCTGATGGAGCACGCTGACTTCATCCGGATCATCGACGAGCACGCTGAAGCCGTGTGCGTCGAAGTAGCCCAAGTGCTCGTGGGCGGGGGTCTCCAGGAGCACCATGGGACCGGCGAGGGAAGCGTGCGGGCGGTCTCGTGGCATGACCTGGAGACAGCTGAAGGGGAGGTCAGCCACCTCCCTGAGACGCTGGATCTGGCGGCGCATGGCCGCTTTGCCACCAAGAGGCCGGTCGAACACAGCCTCTTCCAGGACGTACGACATCAGCGGCGGCGACGGCTTGCGCTCGAACATTGCTTGTCGGACGAGCCGGTCGGCTACCCGCTGCTCCACCTCGTCGGGGCTGAGCGGCGGAAACTGCTCGTTGAAGACCGCCCGCATGTACTCCTCGGTCTGGAGCAAGCCCGGTACCAGGGCGTTTTCGTACGACATCAGGCTCAGCGCCAGCGGCTCCTCCTCCATGTAGTCCTGCGCGAACAGCGGATACCGCTCCGCCTGCGGGACTTCGGCGACGGCCACCTCCAGCGTCTGGCTCGTGCGGAGCAACTGGTCGAGCTGGCGGGCCAGCCGCAGGCCGAGCGGTCTGCGGCCCTGCTCGATCGATGCGATCTGGTCCAGGCTGAGATTCACCTCGTCGGCGAGCCGCTGCTGCGACATACCGCTCGCACGCCTGAACTGGCCGACCGTGGCGCCGATGACGCGCCACGCTGAGTTTTTTCGTGGTCGCTTTCCGTAGGGCATGCGATCTCTATTTCCGTCCCAAACCCGCGCCACCCTCGTCCGGCTCGTACAGTCCGGTTGTACGGGTTCACGCGGGGTACGGTCCCGCGCCTCTTCTTCTGTAGCGGGCCGAAATCCACGGCCCCTCGGGGAGGGACACCATGGACCGGGCCACGCTTGCCGTCACCGTTCTCTCGGTTCTCACGGCCAAGGGGTGCGCGCTGCTGGGGTATTGGCTGCGGCTGCGCTGGCGGGCGCGTTACGAGCACGCGCGCGCCGCGTATCTCGCCGAGGCCGTCAACGGCCTCGGGGCGGGGGACCGGCTGGAACTGGACGACGCACGCGGTGGCGGCCACCGGCTCCACCTGACGATCAGCCGCGCGGCGGGCCGAAGGGACGATGAGAGCACGTGACCGACCATGAACCGCCGACCACCGCGTCGGCACAGCGCTTACCGGGGGAGACCGGCGCCCCCGAGCGCGTACGCGGCACCGTGGACGAAGAGTTCTCGGACTTCTACCGCGCCGAGATACGCGGCCTCGTCGTCTTTCTGCTGCACCACGGGGCCGCGCTGGCCGTCGCGGCCGACATGGCGCAGGAGGCGATGATCCAGGTCCACCGCTACTGGACCACGGTCCGCACTCCGCGCGCGTACGTCCGCACCGTCGCCGCCCGCGCGCTCGCCCGCAAGACGGCGGCGGTCCGGGAGGACCCGGTGGACGAGGTGCCGGAACCCACCTCGCTGCTGCCGCGTCCGGACGCGTACGCCGACTGGGAGGAGCGGCATGTGACGCTCGCCCTGCTCCGGAGTCTTCCGCCGCGCCAACGGCAGATCCTGGCCTGGACGTTGGACGGGTACGCGCCCGCCGAGATCGCCGAGCAACTGTCGATGACTCCCGAGGCCGTACGCGCCAGTCTGAAGAAGGCGCGGCGCGCCGCCGTGCGTCTCCTCGCCGAGGAGGACGACCGGTGACGGCTGAACATCACCACGACGAGTGGCTGCTCGCGGAGCACGCCCGCTCCCTTGCCGGGGACCTCGACGCCGTCCTCGACATCGAGGCGGGTCTGTCCGAGGTGCTGCTCCAGTCCCGCCACGCGGCTCTCACGCAGGACGTGCCCCTCGACGTCGACGCGGGCCTCGCTTCCGTACTCCCCGCGCCGGACCCGGACCGGATTCCCGGCGCGCCGCCGCCACCCGCCCCGACCACGAAGTACGCCCCGCCCAGGAGTCCGAACCTCGTGGAGGCGATGCTGCACGTCAACTTCCCTGCTGGCATGGCCAAGTTTGAATCCACGCTGACCCCGGCCGTCGGGCGCATGGAAGTGCGGAGCCAGCCGCAGATCGCCGCCGGTACGCGGGCCGTCTTCCTGGCACAGCGCCTCGCGGACGACGACGGCGGAGACTGGGGGCGCGCCCTCGACCGCGTCGATCTGCTCGCGGCGGTCCTCGACTTCGCCCGGCATATGGTCAGGGAACCCGAGTTCGTCAGCGCTTTCCGCCGTGCGGCGACCTTCCTCGGGCGCGCTGAACCGGCGCCCGGCCGGCCCCTGACCGCGGACGGCTATCTCAGGGAGGCTCTGCGACTCGCCCGCGAGGCGACGCACGGGATGGCCGCCGGAGGAGACTCCTACCTGTCGCGGACGGCTGATCTGGCCTACGAGATCGCCGCCGCCCCCGGCCTCGACCGGGCCCTGGCCGAACGCGCCGCCCGCATCCTCGGCGCGGTCCGGATCGCCCTGGTACGGAGCCAGTTCGCCACTCACCTGGTCACCCACGACGACCAGCGGATGGCGCTGCTCCTGGACGACTTCACCGTCACCGACCTCACCTCGGTCGACCTGCGCGGCGCCGACCTCACCGCCGTCCGCTGGACCGAGACCGGCACCCGCTGGCCCCCCGGCTTCGACCTCGCCGACCTCCGCTCCCGCTCGGACGAGTCCCCGCCGGGCAGCGCCATCTACGTCGTCCGAGGCGACTCGGCCACCGTCTCCGACTCCGTGGACCCGTAGGAGGCCCCCAGAGCCCGGCTTGCCCTGGGGCCGACTACTTCCCGGCCGGAGGCCCGTACCACTGGAGTGCCTGGCCGGTAACGGCCGCGACGCGCTCGAAGTCGCGGTCGCGGTGCAGGAGGGTGAGGCCCTGCAGTTCCGCTGTGGCGGCGACCACCAAGTCCACGGCGCCGGCGCCGCGGTGCTCTCCGCGTTCCGTGAGGAGGCCCTGCACTTGCCAGGCGCGGTCGTACGCGCGGTCGTCCACGGGCACCCAGCCGAACAGCATGCGCATGTCCGCGGTGGCTTGCGCACGGTCGGCGGCCGACCGTGCGCTGTAGAAGAACTCCAACTCGGTGATCGGGCAGGTGGCGATCAGACCGGCCGCTACCGCTTGGTCCCAGCCGAACTGCTCCGCGTCGCCGCGCATGATCCGTGCGAGGGCGCTGGTGTCGATCAGAAACTGCGCCGCGTTCACCGGCGGTAGTTCGTCTTGTCCTCGAAGATCTCCAAGTCGAAGGCCCCGTTGGCGGCTTGGGCACGCAAACGCGTGAGGGCGAGCGCTCGTCTCCGGTTCTCCAAAACCTCACGCAGGGCTGTGTTGACGGTCTCTCTCTTCGTGCCCGTGCCAAGGGCCTGGGCCACATCGGCGAGCAGTTCGTCGTCCAGGTCGATCACGGTCCGGCTCATATGATGCACCTCCGGTGATATCAACTTAGGTGTCGAGTATATCTCGCCCGATATCGAAAACGGGCCGGTGACGAACGGCACACGTACTGTCGGGTAACCCGGAGAGGGGCGCGGTCATAAGGTGAGCGGCGTACGGATGGGCGCGCGCGGGCTCATACGTGCGGGCACAGACGTAGGCTCCCCACCCTCGATCGATGAAACGGGAGATGGCATGCGCTCGGCGAAGGACTTCTTTCGGCCGTTGGCCGTGGGGGCACCGGCCCCCGTGCGGGAGGTGCCGTTCCGGCCCTCGCGGATGATCCACTTCTTTGATCCCGGCAACGAGAAGATGGCGGCGAAGGTGCCGACGCTGGCGCCGCAGGTCGACGTGCTGCTGGGCAATCTGGAGGACGCCGTACAGGCGGACCGCAAGGTGGCGGCGCGCGAGGGCCTGGTGGCGGTCGCGAAGGCGAACGACTTCGGCGAC
Organism: Streptomyces sp. NPDC008079; assembly: GCF_042957385.1. Classification (NCBI taxonomy): domain Bacteria; kingdom Bacillati; phylum Actinomycetota; class Actinomycetes; order Kitasatosporales; family Streptomycetaceae; genus Streptomyces; species Streptomyces sp. NPDC008079. The sequence goes on along the minus strand of NZ_JBIBIC010000017.1, from coordinate 172,432 downwards.
ACGCAGTTGTGGACGCGGATCAACAGCCTGGACTCGCCGTGGGCGCTGGACGACCTGCTGACGCTGGTGACGGAGATCGGCGACCGCCTCGACGTCATCATGGTGCCGAAGGTGGAGGGCGCGGCGGACATCCACTACGTGGACCGGCTGCTGGCGCAGCTCGAGGCCAAGGCACACGTCGAACGGCCGATCCTGGTGCACGCGATTCTGGAGACGGCGACCGGCGTGGCCAATGTGGAGGAGATCGCGGGCGCGAGCCCCCGGATGCAGGGGCTGTCGCTCGGCCCGGCCGACCTCGCCGCGAGCCGCCGGATGAAGACCACCAGGGTCGGCGGGGGACACCCCGGCTACCTGGTGCGGGAGGACCCGAAGGGCGACGGCGCGCCCCGGGCGACGTACCAGCAGGACCTGTGGCACTACACGATCGCCCGAATGGTCGATGCCTGCGCCGCGCACGGGATTCTGCCGTACTACGGGCCCTTCGGGGACATCCAGGACGTGACGGCCTGCGAGGACCAGTTCCGCAACGCCTTCCTGCTCGGGTGCGTCGGCGCGTGGTCGCTGCACCCGGTGCAGATCGCGGTCGCCAAGCGGGTCTTCTCGCCCGCCCCCGAGGACGTGGCCTGGGCGCGCCGGGTGATCGACGCCATGGGCGACGGTACGGGCGCGGTGATGATCGACGGCAAGATGCAGGACGACGCCACGTACAAGCAGTGCCTGGTGGTGTCGGAACTGGCGGACGCCCTCGCCGCCCGCGACCCGGAGCTGGCCGACGCCTACGCGGCGGCGGAGAAGGCGGAGAACGCCGAGCAGGCGGAGCAGGCCGAGCAATCGGAGAAGGCCGAGCAATCGGAGAAGGCCGAGCAAGTGGAGAAGGCCGGGCAGGCCGAGAAGGAGGACACCCGATGAACGACCGGATCACCCCCCGCCGCTCCGTCCTCTACATGCCCGGCGCCAACGACCGCGCCCTGGAGAAGGCCAAGACCCTCCCCACCGACGCCCTCATCCTCGACCTGGAGGACTCCGTCGCCCCCGACGCCAAGGCCGACGCCCGCAAGCGCGTCGCCGAGGCCGCGGCGAGCGGCGAGTACGGCTACCGCGAGGTGACCGTCCGGGTCAACGCGCCCGGCACCCCCTGGCACGCCGACGACGTGAAGGCCGCGGCGGAAGCGGCCCCGGACGCCGTCGTCGTACCGAAGGTCGACTCCCCGGAGACCGTACGGGAGGTCGAGGAGGCCCTGGTGAGGGCCGGGGCCCCGGACCGCACCGCGATCTGGGCGATGATCGAGACCCCGCGGGCCGTCTTCGCCGCCGCGGCCATCGCGGCGGCCTCCCCGCGGCTCACCGTCCTCGTCATGGGCACCAACGACCTCGCCAAGGAACTGCGCGCCGAGCACGTACCGGGCAGGGCCCCGCTGCTCACCGGTCTGTCCCTCGCCCTGCTCGCGGCCCGCGCCAGCGGCAAGGCCGTCTTGGACGGTGTCTACAACGACGTACGTGATCTGCCCGGCTTCGAAGCCGAGACCCGACAAGCCAGGCAGCTCGGCTTCGACGGCAAAACGCTGATCCACCCCACGCAGCTCGAACCGTGCAACCGGATCTTCGCCCCCGCGCAGGAGGAGATCGACAGGTCCCGCCGGATCGTCGAAGCCTTCGAAGAGGCCACGTCACAGGGGCGAGGCGTGGTCACCGTGGACGGCAGGATGATCGAGAATCTGCACGTGGAAGAGGCCCGCAGGGTCCTCGCCCTGGCCGAGGCCGTCGCCGGACGCTGACCCGAATGCCCGTCAAGGACGGGCAAAAAGCGACAAGAAGCGGGGCCCGGCCGACCGGCGGCGGGGCCCCGCCCGCATGCGCTTCTGTTGGGATCCACCATGAAGTGCGGACGGACACTGTACGAAGTAGATGGCCCGTTATTCGGTTCCCGCTCGTACTGTCGAGGCATGACCACATCGCAAGAGGTGCGTGCGGACGTGAACGACGCCCGCGGTCGCGTAGCCGATCTGCTCGCCATCCGCGAGCAGGTCCGTCGCGGGCCGAGCGAGCGGGCGACCGAGGCCCAGAAGGCCAAGGGCAAGCTCACCGCCCGCGAGCGGATCGATCTGCTGCTCGACGAGGACAGCTTCCGCGAGGTGGAACCGCTGCGGCGGCACCGTGCGGTCGGCTTCGGTCTCGAAGCCAAGCGGCCCTACACCGACGGCGTCATCACCGGCTGGGGCACCGTCCACGGCCGTACGGTCTTCGTCTACGCCCACGACTTCCGGATCTTCGGCGGCGCGCTCGGCGAAGCGCACGCCACCAAGATCCACAAGATCATGGACATGGCCATCTCGGCCGGCGCGCCCCTGATCTCCCTCAACGACGGTGCCGGAGCCCGCATCCAGGAGGGCGTCTCGGCGCTCGCCGGATACGGCGGCATCTTCCAGCGCAACACCAAGGCGTCGGGCGTGATCCCGCAGATCTCGGTGATGCTCGGCCCGTGCGCGGGCGGCGCGGCGTACAGCCCGGCGCTCACGGACTTCGTGTTCATGGTCCGCGAGACCTCGCAGATGTTCATCACCGGTCCCGACGTCGTCCAGGCCGTGACCGGCGAGAAGATCACGCAGAACGGACTCGGCGGCGCCGACGTCCACTCCGAGGTCTCCGGCGTCTCGCACTTCGCGTACGACGACGAGCAGACCTGCCTCGAAGAGGTGCGCTACCTGCTCTCGCTGCTCCCGCAGAACAACCGCGAGAACCCGCCCGCCGTCGAGAGCCACGACCCGGCCGACCGGCGCGGCGACGTCCTGCTCGACCTGGTGCCGGCCGACGGCAGCCGCGGCTACGACATGCGCAAGGTCATCGAGGAGATCGTCGACGAGGGCGAGTTCCTGGAGATCCACGAGCGCTGGGCGACCAACATCATCTGCGCGCTGTCCCGGCTCGACGGCCAGGTGGTCGGCATCATCGCCAACCAGCCGATGTCGCTGGCCGGTGTGCTGGACATCGAGGCGTCCGAGAAGGCCGCCCGCTTCGTCCAGATGTGCGACGCCTTCAACATCCCGCTGGTCACGCTGCTGGACGTGCCGGGCTTCCTGCCCGGCGTCTCCCAGGAGCACGGCGGCATCATCCGGCACGGCGCGAAGCTGCTGTACGCGTACTGCAACGCCACCGTGCCGCGCATCTCGATCATCCTGCGCAAGGCGTACGGCGGCGCGTACATCGTCATGGACTCACAGTCCATCGGCGCCGACCTGACCTACGCCTGGCCCACCAACGAGATCGCGGTGATGGGAGCGGAAGGCGCCGCCAACGTCATCTTCCGCCGCCAGATCGCGGAGGCCGACGACCCCGAGGCGATGCGGACGCGCATGGTCAAGGAGTACAAGTCCGAGCTGATGCACCCGTACTACGCGGCCGAGCGCGGCCTCGTCGACGACGTGATCGACCCCGCGGACACCCGCGCGGTGCTGATCAGCTCGCTGGCGATGCTCCGCACCAAGCACGCGGACCTGCCGTCGCGCAAGCACGGCAACCCGCCCCAGTAGTCATGGAGACCACCTTGAGCACTCCCGCCGATTCCCTCGTGCGCGTCGAGAAGGGGCACGCCGCTCCTGAGGAGCTGGCCGCGCTCACCGCCATCCTGCTGGCGCGTGCCGCCGCCGGTGACGCCCCCGAGGCCGCCGACACCCCCAAGCGCCGCTCCACGGCCGGCTGGCGCCGCCTGGAGCGCACCCCCGGCTTCCGCGCCCCGCACTCCTGGCAGGGCTGAGCCGCACCTTCCACGGGCCGCCCGGCGCGACCCACGACGGCTTCGGGCCCCACCGCTTTCGCGGTGGGGCCCGAAGCCGTTACGGGAGAGGGGACCCGGCGCCTACCGCAGCCGCGCCATCAGGGCGTGCTCGACCAGCGTGATGAGCGCGCTCTTGGCGTCGCCGCGGTTGCGCGCGTCCGTCGTGATGATGGGGGCCTCGGGCCCGATCTGGAGGGCCTCGCGGACCTCCTCGGGACCGTACGGCTGGTGTCCGTCGAAGCCGTTGAGGGCGATGACGAACGGCAGGCCGCTGTTCTCGAAGTAGTCGACGGCCGGGAAGCAGTCCGCCAGGCGCCGCGTGTCGACCAGCACGATCGCGCCGATCGCGCCGCGCACCAGGTCGTCCCACATGAACCAGAAACGGTCCTGCCCCGGCGTCCCGAACAGATAGAGGATCAGATCCTCGTCGAGCGTGATGCGGCCGAAGTCCATCGCCACGGTCGTCGTGGTCTTGTCCGGCGCGTGCGTCAGATCGTCGATCCCGGCCGACGCGGACGTCATCACTGCTTCGGTGCGCAACGGATTGATCTCCGACACGGCCCCGACGAACGTGGTCTTGCCCACGCCGAACCCGCCGGCCACCACGATCTTCGCAGACGTGGTCGACCGGCGGACCGTATCGCCCCCGCTGGAGCCCCCGCTAGAGCTTCCGAAGTCCACTGAGCACCCTTTCAAGCAATGTCACGGCTGGCTGTCCGCCCGAGGACTCGTCGCCGCCGGGCTGGTGGATCTGGACCAGTCCGGCCTCAGCCAGGTCGGCCACGAGAATCCGGACCACACCGAGCGGAATCGTCAGCAGAGCGGAGATCTCCGCGATCGACTTGATCTCCCGGCAGAGCAGGCAGATCCGCTGGTGTTCCGGCAACTGCCCACGCAGTCGCTCGGGGTCGGCGGTGGTACTGACCAGCGCCTCTATGGCGAGCTGGTAACGCGGCCTGGTACGGCCGCCGGTCATCGCGTAAGGGCGGACGAGCCCGGAAGGGGCGGGGGGCCGCTTGCTCGCGCCGCCGCTCCCACCGCCGTTCCCGTAACTGCCGCCGCCCCCGTGACCGCCGCTGCCGCCGCCGTGGCGGGGGCCCTGCGGCGGCGCGTAGGGCTGGATACGCGGTTGCCGGTACTGCGGCTCGGGCTCCGGAGAGGGCGCCGAGGGGAAGTTGTAGGGGTTGAGGGGCGGCTGATGCTGGCTGCCGTACGGGTCTCCACCGGGGGACGTGCTCACGAGTCCTCCTCCTGATACGGCTGCGATCCCCCGTCCGAGTACCCGGCTGGTACTCGGACGACCGCTGCCCTTCGCTTTGTTGACGCTGTTCGAGCTAGTTGAGCAGGCTGCCCTGAAGCTCGGCCCGCAGGTCCGGGGTGAGGACGGTGCCCGCTCGGTCGACGAGCAGGGCCATTTCGTAGCCGACCAGGCCGATGTCGCACTCGGGGTGCGCCAGTACGGCCAGCGAGGATCCGTCGGAGACGGACATGATGAAGAGGAAGCCGCGCTCCATCTCCACCACGGTCTGGTTGACGGAGCCGCCCTCGAAGATGCGGGAGGCTCCGGCGGTGAGCGACGTCAGCCCGGAGGCGACGGCGGCGAGCTGGTCGGCGCGGTCGCGGGGGAATCCGTCGGACATCGCGAGCAGCAGGCCGTCGGCGGAGACCACCACCGTGTGGGACACCCCGGGGGTGTTGTCCACGAAGTTGGTGATCAACCAGTTCAGGTTCTGTGCCGCCTGGCTCATCGGACTCAACTAGCGCTCCTGGTTCTGGGGGCCGCCGAATGGGTGCTCGGTGGCCTGTCCGTTCGTATCAGTTCCAGCAGTGCGTCCCTTCTGGACGCCACGCCGCAGGTTACTCAACCTGCCGCGTACGTCCTCGGGGGCGCGGGAGACCTGTGGGCCGCCCTGCGGGGTCTGCGCCGCGGTACCCGGGACCAGATTGGCCTTGGGCACCCGTCGGGGCAGGCCCGAGGGGGTGACCCCGCCCGCCTTGGGCTCGCGGACCTGCTCGGCCCGGTGCCAGTTCTCATCATTCGTCGACCGCCATTCGGTCGTCGGCTCCGGTTCCCGGTGCTGCCGGGGCTCTGGAGCCTCCTGGGCAGGCTGTTCCTGAGGTGGTTCCGGCCGCTGGCGGTCACGGCGCGGCAAACCCGCGTCCGTCAGCGAAGGGGAGCCTACGCTCTCGGACGGCCGCTGGGGGAGCGGCGGAGCGGATTCCGTTACGTCCGCCCGCGGCTCGGGCTCCTGCGGGGGCTCCGGAACCGGCCACTCCTGCGACGGGGCCTGGTAACCGGTGAACTCCGGCTGGAAGCTCTGGCCGTACGCGGGGTCGTAGGGCTGGTCGAATCCCTGGTCGAAGCCCTGCGGGACGCCCTGGTCATAGCCCTGCTGAGCGCCCTGCCCGTACCCCGGCACCGCGCCGTCGTCGAAGGCCCGCGCGCTCTCGGGGAAACCGTTCCCCTGGTAGCCCTGCTGCTCGTAACCGGACTGGAAGCCCTGCTCGTAGGTCTGCTGCTGATAGCCGGGGTCGAAGCTCGGGTCGTACGCGGGCTGCGCCTGCCGGCCCTGCTCCGGGTAGCCGTTCTGCTCCGCCTGCTCCGGGTAGCCGCCCTGTCCGGGGAAACCGTTCTGCTCCGGGAAGCCGGGCTCGTCGCCCTGGCGGTCCGACGTGGCCGCTTCGAGCTGGGCGCGGCGCTCCTCGCGGACCAGCGACCGGCCCACCGGGTCGAGCGTCGGCGCCGCCGTACCGTCGGCGGTCTCGTAACGCGAGTCGTCGAAGCCCAGCTCGGCCGCGGTCGGCATGTGGCCGACGTCCTGCACCGACTGCTCGGGCACGATCCGCGAGACGGTGAAGTCGCGCTCGTCGTCCTCCGGCAGCAGGGCCTCGCCGCCACCGCCGTGGGTGATCGGCTCGGGCAGCATCACCAGCGAGGTCGTACCCGCCTGCTCGCCCGACGGCCTGAGCTGCACCCGGATGCCGTGCCGGTCGGACAGCCGCCCGACCACGAACAGGCCCATCCGCTTGGCGATCTCGACATCGACCGTCGGCGGGTCGGCCAGCTTGTGGTTGATGTCGGCGAAGTCCTCGGCGGTCAGGCCGATGCCCTTGTCGTGGATCTCCACCATCACCCGGCCGTCCGGCAGCCGGGTCGCGGTCACCCGCACCTTGGTCTGCGGCGAGGAGAACGTCGTCGCGTTCTCCAGCAGCTCGGCCAGCAGGTGCACCAGGTCGGTCACGGCGCTGCCGTGGATGTCCGTCTCCGGGATGCCGACCAGCTCTATACGGTCGTACGCCTCCACCTCGGACGCGGCGGCGCGGAGCACGTCGACCAGCGGAATCGGCTGATTCCACTGCCGGCCCGGCTCCTCACCCGCGAGGACCAGCAGATTCTCGCCGTTGCGGCGCATGCGGGTGGCGAGGTGGTCCATCTGGAAGAGGTGCTCGAGCTGGTCGGGGTCGGCCTCGTTGTTCTCCAGCTCGGTGATCAGGGTGAGCTGGCGCTGGATGAGGCCCTGGTTGCGCTGCGAGAGGTTGGTGAAGATCGCGTTGACGTTGCCCCGCAGCAGCGCCTGCTCCGCGGCGAGCCGCACGGCCTCGCGGTGCACCTGGTCGAAGGCGCGCGCGACCTCGCCGATCTCGTCCTGGCTGTTGATCGGGATCGGCGCCACGGTGGTGTCCACCCGGCCCGGGTCGGTCCGCGAGAGCTGGTCGACCATCGACGGCAGCCGCGTCTCGGCGATCTCGAAGGCCGCGCCGCGCAGCCGCCGCATCGCCCGGCTCATCGAGCGGGCCATCATGCCCGCCACGATGAAGGCCAGGATCAGCGCCACGATCACGATCGCGGAGTTCACGATCGCGTCCCGCTTGGCGTTCGACGCGATCGTCGAGGCGTCGGCGGCGGCCTGGTCGGCCAGCGAGTTCTCGACCGTGTGGTACGCGTCGAAGGAGAGCGTGGAGGCGGCGAAGTACGACTCGGGCGTGATGCCCTCGGCGCGCAGCTGCGCGACGGTCTTCCCCGGCGTGGCGATCTCGGTGACCATCTTCGGCAGGTCCGGCGGTACGACGAACGCCGTGTGCGCGGCCTCCGCCTTGCGCTGCGCCTCGCCGATCAGGTCGGTGCCCTTCTTCTCCGCGGCGGCCTGCGCGTCCTTCAGCCGCTGCACGTCCGCGGCCGTACCGCTGCCGTTGTACTCCGCGACCGAGATGCCCTGGAGGTACTGGTACGAGCCCAGCGCGGTCTTCTGGAGGGCCAGCTCCTTGTCGGAGACCGGCTTCTGCACCAGGATGTGCGTGCCGATCGACCTGGTCAGGGACTCGGCGGCCTTGGCCAGTGACACCGCGTAGAGGGTGCGGCCGTAGGCGGTGACATTGCTGGTGCCGTAACCCAGCTCATTGTCCAGTTCCAACAGCGGGTGCTGGATCTTGACGTAGAACTCCTCGGTCTGCACCCCGGAGAGCTGACGGGTGTACGCGACCTTGCGGAGCGTGGCGAGCTGCGGCTCGACGGTCCTGAAGTTGGCCATCCGGCGCTTGAGCCCGGCCTCGTTCGGCATCTTGGCCGCGGCGGCGTCGAATTCGCGGGCCGCCTCGTCGGTGGCGGCGCGGGCGGTGGAGACCGCCGGATCGTCACGTTTTCCCGCCAGCAGCGGAACCGCGGTGACATCACGTTCGTTGATCAGTGCGTGACTGTAGGTCGTGGCGGCGCGTACCAGATTCGCGGTACGTACGGCGTCGTCGGCCTGGCTCCAGGTGTCGACCGAGCTCTTGACCCGGAAGCCGCCGAAGACGAGGGCGACCAGGACCGGGATCAGCAGGATGACGTTGAGGCGGGTCGCGACCCGCCAGTTGCGCATGCTCAGCCGGGTGCCCGGGTCGTCCGGCGGCTCGGGAGCCGAGATGGCGGGTGCGCCCCCGGGACGTTGGGGCGGCGTGAAGTTCCCCCGCGGACCCTGAGCAGGGCCCGCTTCTGCTCGCCTCGTGTTCCTCACTGGACCAACAACCTCTCGGCGACGGCACGAACGAAGGCCGTTACTACTCTCGGGTTCTGCGAATTCCAGCACGTCATGTAGGCCCCAGCCAAACGTCCGGCATATGGGACGCGGCACAGTAACGGCGAAGATAAAACGGGCATAAGTAAAATCCCCCGTCAAACCATATGACAGATGTACGCGCTGCGACACCGGCTGAGCGCGAGCCGTGTTCGACGCCCGCCGAAACTCTCTCGAAATGTTATGAAGACGGGGACCGGCCGTGTCTCCTGACACAGCCGGTCCCCGTGGCTTGTTTTCACCAGCAACTCGCCGCTGGCGCCTGTCTGTTGAGCCTTCTTCCGAGCCTGCCCGCTACTTCAGCCGGGCAAGCAGCGCGTGCTCGACCAGCGTGATCAGCGCGCTCTTCGCCTCGCCGCGATGGCGGGCGTCGGTCGTGATGATCGGTGCCTCGGGCCCGATCTGGAGGGCCTCGCGCACCTCCTCCGGACGGTACGGCTGGTGTCCGTCGAAGCCGTTGAGGGCGATGACGAACGGCAGGCCGCTGTTCTCGAAGTAGTCGACGGCCGGGAAACAGTCCGCGAGCCTGCGGGTGTCCACCAGCACCACGGCGCCGATCGCACCGCGCACCAGGTCGTCCCACATGAACCAGAAACGGTCCTGGCCGGGCGTCCCGAACAGGTACAGGATCAGGTCGTCGTCCAGGGTGATACGGCCGAAGTCCATGGCCACCGTGGTGGTGGTCTTGTCCTGGACGTGGCTCAGGTCGTCGATCCCGGCCGAGGCCGAGGTCATCACGGCCTCGGTGCGCAGCGGGTTGATCTCCGACACGGCACCCACGAACGTGGTCTTGCCGACACCGAAGCCACCCGCCACCACGATCTTCGCAGACGTGGTGGACCGCACCGATTGCTGCGCGCCGTACGCCGGCTGCGGCTGCGGCCTAGAGCTTCCGAAGTCCACTGAGCACCCTCTCAAGCAGTGTCACATCAGGCTGGCCGCCCGCCTCGCCGCTGCCCGGCTGATGGATGGCGACCATGCCGGCCTCGGCGAGGTCGGCCACAAGAATCCTGGCCACACCGAGCGGGATGGCGAGCAGAGCGGAGATCTCCGCGACCGACTTGATCTCGCGCGTGAGATGGCAGATCCGCTGGTGTTCCGGCAGCAGCCCCGCGTACTGCCCCGGGTCGGCGGTCGTGCTGACCAGCGCCTCGATGGCGAGCTGGTAGCGGGGCCGAGTGCGGCCACCTGTCATGGCGTACGGCCGAACCAGCGGCTGATCGCCTTCCACCCCGTACGGCGCGTGGTGGGACGCGCCGTACGGGCCCGGCGAAGCGGGTGGCGGGGTCATGAGGGTCCTCCGTGTCCGGGCAGTGCTGTCGCGGTGCGGGAAGTACGGAAAAACATGGGGGGAGACGGATGGTTCAGTGCATGAGGCTGCCCTGGAGCTCTGCACGGAGATCCGGGGTGAGGACGGTGCCCGCTCGGTCGACGAGCAGGGCCATTTCGTAGCCGACCAGGCCGATGTCGCACTCGGGGTGCGCCAGCACGGCGATGGAGGAACCCTCGGAGACCGACATGATGAAGAGGAAGCCGCGCTCCATCTCCACCACGGTCTGGTTGACCGCGCCGCCCTCGAAGATCCGGGACGCCCCGGCCGTGAGGGAGGTCAGCCCGGAGGCGACGGCGGCGAGCTGGTCGGCGCGGTCGCGGGGGAATCCGTCGGACATCGCGAGCAGCAGGCCGTCGGCGGAGACCACCACCGTGTGGGACACCCCGGGGGTGTTGTCCACGAAGTTGGTGATCAACCAGTTCAGGTTCTGTGCCGCCTGGCTCATCGCACTCAACTAACGCTCCTGATTCGTACCGAAACCACGGCCGTCGGTGTTGCCCCCGGCCTCGCGGCCCTGCTGGATACCACGGCGGAGGTTGGTCAGACGTCCGCGTACGTCGTCGGGCGCCCGCGAGATCTGCGGGCCGCCCTGCGGCGCTTGCTGCGGCGCCGCGCCACCGGCGACGAGGTTGGCCCTCGGCACCCGGCGCGGCAGCCCCGACGGAGTGACCCCGCCGGCCGAAGGTTCGCGGATCTGCTCGGCCCGCTGACGCAGCGCGTCGTTGGGCGAGGTCCGCCAGTTCGGGGTCTCCCTGGGCAGCGGCTGCGCCACCGGAGCGGCGGGAGCCTGGCCCTGGTACTGCGCCGAAGCGGGCACGGAGGCGGGCGGCGCCTGTACGGGCTGCTGCTGACCGCCGCCGGGGCGCTGGACGCCGTTCCCGTTGCCGTTCCCGCTGTTCCCGCCGTTGCCGCCGTTGCCGTTTCCGTTGCCATTGGCGACACCGGGCGCCGTCGTGCCGGGGCGCTGCGGGCGGAACCGCTGCGGGGCCGCGGGCGGAGCCGTACGGCCCACCGGGCGGACCGGCGGGGCCTCCTGGCCGCGCGCGCTCTGCTCCACGTGGATCTGCTGCATCCGCTCGGCCTGGCCGGTGCGGAACCAGTCCGACTCGATCGACGAGAAGATCGGCGTCGGCTCGTCCCCGCGGGTCGGGGCCGGGGGCAGCGCCATCGGCTCGGCGGGCTGCTGGGGCTGCTGCTGCTGAGGCTGCGGCGCCTGGGGCTGCTGCGGGCTCTGCATCGGCTGCTGGACCGGGTACTGACCGGTGTTGCCCTGCTGCGGCTGCTGCGGCTGCACGGGGAACTGCCCGGTCCCGTACGGGTCCTGGTACTGCTGCTGGTTCTGGTCGTAGCCCTGGCCGCCGTTGCCCTGCTGGGGGCCGCCGCGCTGCGGCAGACCCTGGCCGGGGAAGGCGTCGGGGCGCGGGCCGCTGGGGGGCGGGCCCTGGTACTGGTTGTTGCCGGGGAAGCCCTGCTGCTGACCGGGCTGACCGCCCTGTCCCTGCTGACCGCCCTGGCCCGGACGGGCCTGCGGCTGCTGGCCGGGCATCCGGAACTCGCCGGTGCCGTCGGCCTGCACGGCCGGGAACTGCGCCGTGTCGCCGGGACCGCCCTGGCCCTGGCCGCCCTGCGGCTGGCCGGGCATCGCGAACTGACCCGTGCTGTACGTCTCTTCGGGGCTGCGGGCGCCGCGCTGCGGCAGGCCCGGGTTGGGGCCGCCCTGCACCGGGAACTGCCCGGTGTCGCTGGTGCCGCGACCGCCGCCCTGGTTGCCCTGGTTGCCCTGGTTGCCGTGACCCTGGCCGCCCTGGCCCTGGTTGCCCTGGCCGGTCGGTGCGAAGTCGTCGTCGCGGACCGGCGGGAACTGCGCGGTGTCAGCGGGGCCGTTCTGCCGCGGCGCGGGGCCCGAGCGACCGCCGAACACGTCGGAACGGAAGCCGGAGGGGCCGGTGCTCTGCGGCTGCGGCGGCGGGAACTGGCCCGGCTGCTGCTGACCGCTCTGCTGACCGCTCTGCTGACCGCCCTGCCGGCCGCCGAAGTTCTGGCCGCCCTGCTGACCGCCCTGACCGCCCTGGCCGAAGTCCTGACCGCCGCCGGGGGGACGGCCGAAGGCGCCACCGGGCTGCTGGAAGTCGCCGCGCGGGCCCTGTCCGGGAGCGTCGAAGGCGGAGGCCGCCTCGACGTCCTCGTGGCCGCGCGGGGTGTCCTGGAGACCGCGGTCGTCGGGGAAGCCCTGCTGGCCGCCGTTCTGGTCCTGCGCCCAGCGCGGCGTGCCGCCCTGCTGCGGGGGACCGCCGGGACGGCCCGCTCCGGGGCTCAGCGCCGGACGCTGCTGGCCGCCCGCGACCGGGGTGCGCTGCGGCGGCCGGTTGACCGGCCCGGAGTTGGGCGAGTTGCCGAACGCGCCGGCGATGCCGGAGCCCGCGGCGGCCGGGGGAGCGCCCGCGGGGCGCCCGCCGCCCATCTGGCCGATGTTCTTGGGGTTACGGCCGCCCTGCGTGACGTCCACGGGCAGCATGACCAGCGCGGTCGTACCGCCGGAGTCGGACGGGCGGAGCTGGATCCGGATGCCGTGCCGCAGCGACAGGCGGCCGACCACGAACAGACCCATGCGGCGGGAGACGGAGACGTCCACCGTCGGCGGGTTCGCCAGCCGCTCGTTGATGTCCGCGAGGTCCTCGGGCGACAGGCCGATACCGGTGTCGTGGATCTCGATCAGCACCCGGCCGTCCGGCAGCGAGTGACCGGTGACCTTCACCTTGGTCTGCGGCGAGGAGAACGACGTCGCGTTCTCCAGCAGCTCGGCGAGCAGGTGGACGAGGTCGTTGACGATACGGCCGGTGACCTCGGCCGACGGTACCGACGTCAGTTCGATCCGCTCGTACTGCTCCACCTCGGACGCGGCGGCGCGCAGCACGTCGACCAGCGGGACCGGTCGGGTCCACCGGCGGCCCGGCTCCTCACCGGCGAGGACCAGCAGATTCTCACCGTTACGGCGCATGCGGGTCGCGAGGTGGTCGAGCTTGAAGAGCGAGGAGAGCTGGTCCGGGTCGGCCTCGCGGGACTCCAGTTCGGAGATGAGCGAGAGCTGACGCTGGATGAGGCCCTGGCTGCGGCGCGAGAGGTTGGTGAACATCGCGTTGACGTTCCCTCGCAGGAGGGCCTGCTCGGCGGCGAGTCGTACGGCCTCGCTGTGGACCTCGTCGAAGGCCCGCGCCACCTGGCCGATCTCGTCGCGGCTGTTGATGCCGATCGACTCGACCGAGGTGTCGACGTCCTGCGGGTCGGTCTCGGAGAGCTGTTTGACGAGCTCGGGCAGCCGCTTCTGGGCCACGTCGTTGGCGGTCTGCTGGAGCCTGCGCAGCGACCGGATCATCGAGCGGGCCACGATGAAGGCGCCGACCACGGCGACGCCGAGGACCAGCAGGATGATCGCGCCGGAGATCAGCGCGGACTGCTTGGCCTCGCTCTGCAGCTTGAGGGCCTTCTGCTGCATCTCGTTGAGCAGCGACCGCTCGATCTGGCTCATCGCCTGGATCTTGGTCTTGGCCGCGTCGTCCCAGTCGAGGTACGAGCTGTCGATCTTGGTGATCGCGTTCTGCGAGGCGGCGATGCGCTGGCGCGTGGTGTCGTGCGCGCTGATCGTGAGGTTGCCGCCCTCGATCGGGGTCAGCAGCGCCGCGCTCTTGGGTCCGTAGATCTTCTGGAACCGGGTGAGCGCGGTGTCCTCGTTCGCGGCGCCGTACTTCACCGACTGGTAGTCGTTGGCGTTCAGCTTGCCGCCGGTGGCCAGCGCGGCGCTGATCACCGCGCGCTGGATCGACTCGTACTCCTTGGCGGAGGAGAAGGCGGCCAGCGCGCGGGTGCTCTGGATCATCTCGGGGTTGTTGGTCGCCTGCGCCATGTCCTGGGACAGCGAGAGCAGGGACTGCACCAGGTCGTCGTACTGCGAGACCGTCTGCGAGATGGTGGAGGTCGAGGTGTACGCCTCGTCGCGGATCTCCGCCAGGTTGGCGAGCTGCGTGCCGATCGCCAGCAGGGTGGCGCGGACGCCGGAGAAGACCGGGTCGCGCTCGGAGACGTTGTCGCTGGCGTTCAGATACTGCTTGTACTCGCGGTCGGTGGCCTGCCGGGAGGCCTCCACCGCGTCGTTGGTCTTGTCGCCGGACGACAGCGGTCCGGCCGAGCTGTCCCGTTCCTCCTGGAGCGCGGCGGCGAGCTGCGTCGCGTGCTCGGTGATGTCGGTCAGCGTCTTCATGTGCTCGAGCTGGTTGATGTTGTCCAGCGAGCTGTTGATGCGCATGCCGCCCAGGACGGTGGCCGTGACCACCGGGAGGGCGAGCAGGGAGACGAGTCTGGTGCTGATGCGCCAGTTGCGCATGGCTATTCGGGGCCCCGGCTTGCCCGCGAGACCGGTGATCTTGCCCGCCTCGATGCCGCTGGGCGTGCTCGGTCGTCCGGTGGCAGCCGTCGTGCCCGGCGCAGTGCTCGCCGAGTCACCCGCCTGCTGCGGTGTCGGGCCGTTGCCGGTCCCGCCGGGCTGCTGCTCCGGGTCGCCCGCAGCGCCGCTGTCCCTCTTGAAACGTCCCTGCACTAGCGTCGCAACCTCTGGACCAGGCGTCCCCCGCGATGAAGCGGACAGGACGGTGTCGAGTCATGGGGGCTCAGGCCGCCCCGGGTTGCGAGGAGGCCGATTGATGCCCTTCACCACCGCTCGGTGCTCGAACGCGCCCCCTGCGCGCCGGCTCGATGTGATGCGGCGGTCCGGGGAATTCCAGCACAGTGCTGGATCTCCCAACAAGGGCCGTAGCCGACCTGTTGGAATCCGTTACTCGTCGCGTCGGGCCAAGCACTGAGTGTTGACATTTGATGTGGTGAAAGCGGGGGATTCCGGACCTAGCACCCCCCTGTTCGCACGAGTCACTCGCTGTCCCAGCCGGGTCGATGACAGCTGAATCGTACGACTGTGTGGGACTTGACCGGTTTGAGTCTGCCGGTCGGATGCGCGCAATGCCTGCTTTGCGACTCACTTAGTGAGCAAAATCACAGCCTGGTGCATGTCTGGGCCACGTTGTTCCGGGAAAGGGCCGCACTAGCCTGGTGCTTTACACATCGCGGTTTTCTGTCAACCCGCGCCCTGCGGGCGCCCCGAGTCACCGAGGTCCACACGGCCGATGAAGACCACCATGCTGTTCCGTCCGATCGCGAACCCGCGCCGCACCACCCTCGCGCACCTCAAGGACGCCGCTGAACTCGGGGTCCCCGCCGCGTCGGACACCGAAGCCGCCACGACCGCCGAGCAGGCCGTCGCCGAGCCCCTGCCGCAGGTCACCGCGAACCCGCGCCGCACCGTCCTGCACGAGCTGCCCACCGCCTGATCGGCGCGTATGGGCCCGGCCACTAAGCTGGGCCCATGCGTATCGCGAGGTTCTCGATCGACGGCAATGTCGCCTTTGGGGCTGTCGAAGCGGCCGAAGGCACCGACGGCGGCGAAGGCGACGGCGTAACAGCCGACCACGACGGCCTCGTCATCAACATCATGAAGGGCATCCCCTTCGCGGACTTCGAGCTGTCCGGTACGCGGGTCCCGCTCGACAAGGTGCGGCTGCTGCCGCCCGTGCTGCCGAACAAGGTCGTCGCCATCGGCCGCAACTACGCGGACCACGCGAAGGAGTTGGGCCACGAGGTGCCGACGGCGCCCTGGGCCTTCTTCAAGCCTTCCACCTCCGTGATCGGCCACGGCGACCCGATCGTGTACCCCTCCTTCTCGCAGGAGGTGCACCACGAGGCCGAACTGGCCGTCGTCATCAGCCGGTTGTGCCGCGAGGTGCCGCGCGAGCGGGTCCGCGACGTCATCCTCGGCTACACCTGCGCCAACGACGTGACGGCCCGCGACACCCAGCGGACCGAGAAGCAGTGGGCGCGCGCCAAGGGCTTCGACTCCTCCTGCCCGCTCGGCCCCTGGATCGAGACCGACCTCGACCCCTCCGACCTCGCCATCACCGCGACGGTCAACGGCGAGCTGCGCCAGGCGGGCCGCACCGCGCAGATGATCAACTCGATCGAGGACCTGATCGTCAACATCACCGAGGCGATGACGCTGCTCCCCGGTGACGTGCTGCTCACCGGCACCCCCGCGGGCGTCGGCCCGATCCGGCCGGGGGACGAGGTCTCCGTGACCGTCGAGGGCATCGGCACCCTGACCAACAAGGTCGTCGCGCGGAGCTGACCCGCTTCGTACCCTGGGCGTTATGCCGATACGAGCGGTTCTCTGGGACATCGACGACACGATCTTCGACTACGCGAGCGCCGACCGCGTCGGCCTGCGGGCCCATCTGGCCGTCGAGGGACTGCCGGACGGGTGCGGGAGCGTGGAGGCCGCCGTGCTGCGCTGGGCCGAGCTGACCGAGCTCCACTGGGCGCGGTTCTCGGCGGGGGAGTGCGACTTCGAGGCGCAGCGCAGGGACCGCGTGCGCGACTTCCTGGGGCTGCCGCTGACGGACGCGGAGGCCGAGGAGTGGTTCGACCGCCACCGCACGCACTACGAGGCCGCCTGGTCCCTCTTCCCCGACGCCGTACCCGCCCTGGACGGCCTCACCCCCCACTACCGGCACGCGGTGCTGTCCAACTCCGCCTTCGTCGTACAGGACCGCAAGCTGCGCGCGCTGGGCGTACGGGACCGCTTCGAGGTGCTGCTGTGCGCCGCGGAGCTGGGGGTCTCCAAGCCCGCCGCCGCGGCCTTCCACGCGGCCTGCGAGGCGCTGTCCCTGGAGCCGCACGAGGTCGCGTACGTGGGCAACGAGCCGGACATCGACGCCCGCGGCGCGGCCGACGCGGGCCTGGTCGGCATCTGGCTGGACCGCCACGACCTCGGCTCCCGTCCCGACCTCACCCGCATCACCGGTCTCGCCGAGCTTGCTGACCTGCTGCGCGGCGATACTCGTTTTGGAGCGGTGTCCCGCATCGGGTAATGTTCTTCCTGCGCCGCCCGAGAGGGCCGAAAGGTCCGGCAGGGGGGCGTGATACAAGCACAATCCCGCAAGGGGTTGCGTTTTGATGGGGTATGGTGTAATTGGCAACACGGCTGATTCTGGTTCAGTTGTTCTAGGTTCGAGTCCTGGTACCCCAGCGCATAGTTCAGTGCATTGCAGTGCGAGCCCCCGTTGTGTAGCGGCCTAGCACGCCGCCCTCTCAAGGCGGTAGCGCCGGTTCGAATCCGGTCGGGGGTACAGATCCTTCCCGCGTGATCACCTGGGTCGCACCCGTTGGTCATGATGCAGGATCGCTAGGGCCCCCGTTGTGTAGCGGCCTAGCACGCCGCCCTCTCAAGGCGGTAGCGCCGGTTCGAATCCGGTCGGGGGTACGCAAGCAGAGAAGTAACGGTACGGCCGAGGTCCTCACTCAGGTGGGGGCCTTTTTCGTTTCCGGCCGCCGTTCCCGGCCGTCGTCCTCTCCCGCGGTCCAACCGCCGTACCGGGCAGGGGCGTTCGCGCACCGGCGGCCCCTGCCGAGGACGGTTCAGCCGCTGCGGCGCAGCGCCTCGCTCAGCCGGGCCGCGGCGTCGATGACGGCCTGCGCGTGCATCCGCCCCGGGTGCCGGGTCAGCCGCTCGATCGGTCCCGAGACGGAGACGGCGGCGACCACGCGGTTGGAGGGGCCGCGGACGGGCGCCGACACCGAGGCGACACCGGGCTCCCGCTCGCCGATCGACTGCGACCAGCCGCGGCGGCGTACGCCCGACAGCGCGGTGGCGGTGAAGCGCGCGCCCTGGAGGCCGCGGTGCAGCCGCTCGGGCTCCTCCCAGGCCATCAGGACCTGCGCGGCGGACCCGGCCTTCATCGGGAGCGTGGAGCCGACCGGCACGGTGTCCCGCAGGCCGGAAAGGCGCTCCGCCGCGGCCACGCAGATGCGCATGTCGCCCTGACGGCGGTAGAGCTGGGCACTTTCTCCCGTGACGTCCCGCAGGTGGGTCAGGACCGGGCCCGCCGTCGCCAGCAGCCGGTCCTCGCCCGCGGCGGCGGCCAGCTCCGACAGCCGCGGTCCCAGGATGAAACGGCCCTGCATGTCGCGGGCCACCATGCGGTGGTGTTCGAGCGCGACCGCCAGGCGGTGCGCGGTGGGGCGGGCCAGGCCCGTGGCGCCGACGAGGCCGGCCAGGGTGGCCGGTCCCGACTCCAGTGCGCTGAGCACCAGAGCCGCCTTGTCGAGAACGCCGACGCCGCTAGAATTGTCCATGCAACGATATTCGCGTCTCACACTGTGAAACGCAAGCTCAATTTTCCGGGGAAGCCGTCAGGCTGGGGGCACAGGGCAGGACCGCCGTGCTCCCGCGGAGACACCAGGGGAACCGACGGCGTCCGGCATACACGTGCACCACACACGAGTTGGCCCGCGAGGGTGCGGGCCGGAGGGACAGCGATGGGTAGGACACTCGCGGAAAAAGTCTGGGACGACCATGTCGTCCGCCGCGTCGAGGGCGAGCCCGATCTGCTCTTCATCGATCTTCACCTGCTCCACGAGGTGACCAGCCCCCAGGCGTTCGACGGGCTGCGGATGAACGGCCGACCGGTGCGGCGTACCGACCTCACCATCGCCACCGAGGACCACAACACCCCCACCCTCGACATCGACAAGCCCATCGCGGACCCGGTCTCCCGCACCCAGCTCGAAACGCTGCGCAAGAACTGCGCGGAGTTCGGCGTACGGCTGCACCCGCTGGGCGACGTCGAGCAGGGCGTCGTCCACGTGGTGGGCCCGCAGCTCGGGCTGACCCAGCCGGGCACCACCGTGGTCTGCGGCGACTCGCACACCTCCACGCACGGCGCCTTCGGCGCGCTGGCGTTCGGCATCGGCACCTCCCAGGTCGAGCACGTGCTGGCCACCCAGACGCTGCCGCTCGCGCCGTTCAAGACGATGGCGATCACCGTGGACGGCGAACTGCCCCCCGGCGTCACCGCCAAGGACCTGATCCTCGCCGTGATCACGCAGATCGGCACCGGCGGCGGCCAGGGTTATGTCATCGAATACCGCGGCTCCGCCATCGAGAAGCTGTCGATGGAATCGCGGATGACCGTCTGCAACATGTCGATCGAGGCGGGCGCGCGGGCCGGCATGATCGCCCCCGACCAGACCACGTTCGACTACCTGGAAGGGCGCGTGCACGCCCCCAAGGGCGCGGACTGGGACGCGGCGGTGGCGTACTGGAAGACGCTGCGCACCGACGACGACGCGGTCTTCGACCACGAGGTGCGGATCGACGCCGCCACCCTGGCGCCGTTCGTCACCTGGGGCACCAACCCCGGCCAGGGCGCGCCGCTGAGCGCGGCCGTGCCGGACCCGGCGTCCTTCGCCGACCCCGGCGACCGGCTCTCCGCCGAGAAGGCGCTGGAGTACATGGGCCTGTCCGCGGGCCAGCCGCTGCGCGAGGTCGCCGTGGACACCGTCTTCGTCGGCTCCTGCACCAACGGCCGGATCGAGGACCTGCGGGCCGCCGCGTCGGTCGTCGAGGGCCGCAAGGTGGCCGACGGCGTCCGCATGCTGGTCGTGCCGGGCTCCGTACGGGTCGCGTTGCAGGCCGTCGAGGAGGGCCTGGACAAGGTGTTCACCGCCGCCGGCGCCGAATGGCGGCACGCGGGTTGCTCGATGTGCCTGGGTATGAACCCGGACCAACTCGCCCCCGGCGAGCGCTCCGCGTCCACCTCGAACCGCAACTTCGAGGGACGGCAGGGCAAGGGCGGCCGTACGCACCTGGTCTCGCCGCAGGTGGCCGCCGCCACCGCGGTGCTCGGCCACCTCGCCTCGCCCGCCGACCTGTCCGACGCCCCTGTCCTGACGGAGGTCTGAGCCCCCATGGAAGCCTTCACCACGCACACCGGCCGGGCCGTACCGCTGCGCCGCGGCAATGTGGACACCGACCAGATCATCCCCGCGCACTGGCTGAAGAAGGTCACGCGCAACGGATTCGAGGACGGGCTGTTCGAAGCCTGGCGCAAGGACGAGAATTTCGTCCTCAACGCCCCCGAGCGGCAGGGCGCCACCGTGCTCGTCGCCGGACCCGACTTCGGCACCGGTTCGTCGCGCGAACACGCGGTCTGGGCCTTGCAGAACTACGGCTTCAAGACCGTGATCTCGTCCCGCTTCGCGGACATCTTCCGCGGCAATTCGCTGAAGAACGGCCTGCTCACGGTCGTATTGCCGCAGGAGACGGTGGAATCGCTCTGGAAGCTGGTCGAGGCCGACCCGCAGGCCGAGATCACCGTCGACCTGGTGGCCCGCGAGGTGCGCGCCGAGGGCCCCGGTGTGTCGCTGACCGAGGCGTTCGAGCTGGACGACAACGCCCGCTGGCGGCTGCTGGAAGGGCTGGACGACATCAGTCTGACCCTCGCCAACGAGGCCGACATCTCGGCGTTCGAAGCCGGCCGCCCGTCCTTCAAGCCGAGCACCGTGCAGGTCTGACCGACCCGTTCGGCCCTGTTCGGCCCCAAGAAGCGCCCTCTGCCCGTCCGCAGAGGGCGCTTCTGCGTGTCCGGGCGATGTCTGGGCCGGTCCCGAAGTGCCCGTGGGGGCGGCCCAGGAGGGTCCGTCCGGGCGGTCCAGGAGTGTCCGGAAAACGGCCCGGAACACCCGGTTGGCCCTGTCGCTCCCGACAACTCGCCGCAGATGGCACAATCGACGCATGGAACGCGACGGCCAACTCCAGCTCTACGGGGTTCTCGCCGCGCGTCTGAAGCAGGCGCATCTGCGCGTCGCGAATCCCGAAGTCCCTGATGGGACACGGCGGGAGTTGAGTCGCCGGCTGCTCGCGGTGACCGCTGTGGCGAAGCACGATCTCGCCGACGCGGCACGGCGCCTGGACGTGTTAACGGCTGAGTTGGACGACCTCGGAATCCCGGATCGCTGATCCCGTAGAGCACCGAGTTCGTTGCGGCACAAGGGTGATTCGCCCGTTTCGTATTTGATTTGCGGTATATATCCGCCTAGCGTGCGAAAAAGCCCGCACTCATTCGCCGGGCAAGTTTCCGAAGGGGAAGACGTGAACAAGGCGCAGCTCGTAGAAGCGATTGCCGACAAGGTAGGCGGCCGCCAGGCCGCCGCGGACGCGGTTGACGCGGTTCTCGACGCGATCGTCCGTGCGACGGTCTCGGGCGACCGGGTCTCGGTCACCGGTTTCGGTTCGTTCGAGAAGGTGGAGCGTCCGGCCCGTTACGCCCGCAATCCCCAGACCGGGGAGCGGGTCCGGGTCAAGAAGACCTCGGTGCCGCGGTTCCGCGCGGGTCAGGGCTTCAAGGACCTGGTCAGCGGCACCAAGAAGCTCCCGAAGAACGACGTCGCGGTGAAGAAGGCGCCCAAGGGCAGCCTCAGCGGCGGCGCTTCCACTACCACGAGGACCACCACCAAGAAGGCGGCGGCCAAGAAGGTCACCGCGGCCAAGAAGACGGTCGCGAAGAAGGCCTCCGCCGCCAAGAAGACCGCCGCGGCCAAGACCACGGCGGCCAAGAAGACCACCGCCAAGAAGGCCACGGCGAAGAAGACCACCGCCAAGAAGGCGGCGGCCAAGAAGGCCCCGGCCAAGAAGGTCGCCGCGAAGAAGGCCCCGGCCAAGCGCGCGACCGCCCGCAAGACCGCCGCCAAGCGGAGCGCCACCAGGTAGTAGTCCGTCCCACGGACCGCGACGGGCCGGGTTCCCCCAGGGGAGCCCGGCCCGCGCTCGTTTTTTTGGCCGCCTTCTCTCCCCCGGACTCCGTCCGGGGGCGCTCCCATGGGCGGCTTAGACCCGGTGTCGACGCTCCTCTTCGACGGTCGCTCGTTCCTCGCTCCCTGCTCATCGTCGCTTTCGACACCGGCGCCGCCTTTGGCTCGCCGGCTACCGGCGAACCGCCCTGCGTCAGGGAGCTTCGCTACGCCGCAGGGTCCGGGAAGGTCTGGAGGGTGATGAAGACCACCCGGCGGGTGTCGGCGGAGCCGTCGGTGCGGATGCGGACGCGCTGGCCGGGGCGCAGGAGGCGCAGGCCGCCCGCGTCGAAGGCGGCGGCGTCGAAGGGCAGCGGCGTCCCGTCGTCGAGGAGCACGCTGCCGCCGCGGGTCTCGGGGTCGTAGGTGAACGCGGTTGCCTGCATGGGCCGCAGCCTAGTGCCCGGCCCGGGGGAGACCGCCGGTCACGGCACGGGTGCCCGGCCCGGCCGGTGGTTCAGTCCGCGATCAGCAGCCCGGCGGCGGCCAGCGCCGTACGCTCGCCGACGCCCAGGGCCAGGGCCGCGCGCAGGTCGTCGCCGGTGTCCACGTCCTGCCGCACCGACGGCACCCGCCGCAGGGCGATCTCGCGGGCCCCGGTGGCAAGGTGGCGGGCGCGGGAGGCGCCGCCGAAGGCGGGGGAGAGGGCCGAACCGCGCGGAGCGGCGAGCAAGGTTGTCCCCACACCGGCCGCGTCGGCCAGAAAAGCCCGCTCCTGGCCGCCCGCGGCCTCCCGGAGCACCCACGCCAGCTCAGCGGGCCGCAAGGCCGGGAGATCGCCGTTCAGCGCCGCGACCGCCGCGTACGGATCGCGGGCCCGCACCCGGTCCGCCCCGTACCGCAGCGCGGCGTTCAGCCCCGCCGCCGGGGCGTCGGGCACCACGAAGGCACCCAGGGCGGCCAGCTCCGCCCCGGCCCGCTCGTCGTCCGTGACCACGGTCACGTCGGCCACCTCGGCGCAGGCCAGCGCCGCCGCGACCGTGTCCAGCGCGAACGCCAGGGCCAGCGCGGGCCGTACCGCACCGGCCGCCGTGGCCAACCGGCTCTTGGCCACGGCCAGCGGCTTCAGCGGCACGACAAGGGACCACTTCCAGGTCACATCTATCGCCACCGCACCATTGTGCGGCCTTCCCCAGGCGCCCCACGGGCCGCCGGGCCCTGGCGTTAACGTGTCCATAGCCGCAGACTTGTGCGGCTGCCGCACGGGTGGTGCTGCGCGAGCCTCTACGAGCGCAGCGTCACAGCAACGAAGAGGAGTCCTGGTGTCCCGCCGCAGAATCGGTTTCTGGTACCGCCTGGCGGCCGTCATCGCGAAACCGCCGCTCATTGTGCTGTTCAAGCGGGACTGGCACGGAATGGAGCACATTCCGGCCGACGGCGGTTTCATCACGGCGGTGAACCACAACTCGTACCTGGACCCGCTGTCGTACGCGCATTTCCAGTACAACACCGGCCGCGTCCCCCGCTTCCTGGCCAAGGCGGGGCTCTTCAAGCCCTTCTTCGTCGGCACGATGCTGCGCGGCACCGGCCAGATCCCCGTCTTCCGCGAGACCACCGACGCCGCGAACGCCTTCCGCGCCGCCGTCGACGCCATCAACTCCGGCGAGTGCGTCGCCTTCTACCCCGAAGGCACCCTCACCCGTGACCCCGACATGTGGCCGATGGTCTCCAAGACCGGCGTCGCCCGCGTCGCGCTGCTCACCAAGGCGCCCGTGATCCCCGTCGCCCAGTGGGGCGCCAACGAGGCCGTGCCGCCGTACGCCAAGAGCAAGCGCGTACGCCTGCTGCCGCGCAAGACGCTGCGGGTGCTCGCGGGCGAACCCGTCGACCTGACCGCGTTCTACGGCCAGGACCCCACCCCCGACGTGCTGCGCGCCGTCACCGAGACCATCATGCTCGCGGTCACCGCGCTCCTCGCCGAGGTACGCCAGGAACCCGCGCCCGCCGGTCTCTACGACCCGCGCAAGGCACGGGAGGGCGCATGACGGTCCGCTGCGCCGTCTACGGCACCGGCTCCTGGGGCACCGCCTTCTCGATGGTCCTCGCCGACGCCGGGTGCGAGGTGGCGCTCTGGGGCCGCCGCCCCGAGCTGACCGCGGCGATCAACGCCGACCGCAGGAACCCCGAATACCTCCCCGACCTCGAACTGCCCGCCGCCGTCACCGCCACCGCGGACCCCGCGGAAGCCGCCGCCGACGCCGAATTCGTCATCCTGTGCGTCCCGTCCCAGACGCTGCGCGCCAACCTCGCCGACTGGGCACCGCTGCTGCGCCCCGACGCGGTCCTGGTCAGCCTGATGAAGGGCGTCGAACTGGGCACCGCCAAGCTGATGAGCGAGGTGATCGAGGAGGTCGCCAAGGCAGGACCCGACCGCGTCGCCGTCCTGTCGGGCCCCAACCTCGCCCCGGAGATCGCCGCCAGGCAGCCCGCCGCCGCCGTCGTCGCCAGCCGCGACGAAGCCGTCGCCCGCCGCTTCCAGGCCGCCTGCCACACCGGCTACTTCCGCCCGTACACCAACACCGACGTCGTCGGCGTCGAACTGGGCGGCGCCGTCAAGAACGTCATCGGCCTCGCGGTCGGCATCGCCGACGGCATGGGCCTGGGCGACAACACCAAGGCGTCCCTGATCACCCGCGGCCTGGCCGAGACCACCAGGCTCGGCATGGCGATGGGCGCCGACGCGCACACCTTCGCCGGCCTCGCGGGCATGGGCGACCTGGTCGCCACCTGCTCCTCACCGCTGTCGCGCAACCACACCTTCGGCATGAACCTCGGCCGCGGCATGACCCTGGCCGAGACCATCGCCGTCACCAGCCAGACGGCCGAGGGCGTCAAGTCCTGCGAGTCCGTGGCCGATCTGGCCCGCAGGCACGGCGTCGACATGCCGCTGACGGACACCGTGGTCGACATCGTGCACAACGGGAAACCGCCCGTCGTGGCCGTACAGGAGTTGATGTCACGCTCCGCCAAGCCGGAACGGTAGGGTCATCGCGACATGAGCAACCTTGCATCCCACGACAGCTCCCAGAGCCCTGACCGGCGCGAATCCGGCCCGGACCGGCCCGCGGACCCGTACGCGGACCGGCGCGTGGTAGGCCACGCGAGCGAGAACTACCCGCGCAAGCCGCGGGTCGCGGTCGTCTTCGGCGGACGCAGCTCCGAGCACGGCGTCTCGGTGGTCACCGCGGCCAGCGTGCTCAGCGCCATCGACCGCGACAAGTACGACGTCCTGCCCATCGGCATCACCACCGAGGGCCGCTGGGCACTGACCGCGGACGCCCCCGAGCGGATGGCCATCGCCGACCGCCGGATGCCGACCGTCGAACAGGTCACCGACCACGAGGGCGCCGTCATGCTCCCGGTCGACCCGGCCAACCGCGAGGTCGTCTACACCGAAGCGGGCGCCGTCCCGAAGGCGCTCGGCGAGGTCGACGTCGTCTTCCCCATGCTGCACGGCCCGTACGGCGAGGACGGCACCCTCCAGGGCCTGCTCGAACTCTCCGGCGTCCCGTACGTCGGCGCGGGCGTGCTCGCCTCCGCCGTCGGCATGGACAAGGAGTACATGAAGCGCGTCTTCACCTCCTTCGGCCTGGCCGTCGGCCCCTACACCGTCATCCGCCCCCGCGAATGGGAACGCGACAGCGACGCCGTACGCCGCAAGGTCACCGACTTCGCCGCCGAGCACGGCTGGCCGCTGTTCGTGAAGCCCGCCCGCGCCGGATCGTCCTTCGGCATCACCAAGGTCGAAGGCCCGGAAGGGCTCGACGCGGCCATCACCGAGGCCAGGCGGCACGACCCCAAGGTCATCGTCGAGGCGCTGCTGCGCGGACGCGAGATCGAATGCGGCGTCCTGGAGTTCGAGGACGGCCCGCGCGCCTCCGTACCGGCCGAGATCCCGCCGGTCACCAGCCACGCGTTCTACGACTTCGAGGCGAAGTACATCGACTCCGCCGAGGGAATCGTTCCTGCGCCGCTCACCGAAGAGCAGACCGCCGAGGTACGGCGGCTCGCCGTCGAGGCGTTCGAGGCCGCGTCCTGCGAGGGCCTGGTCCGCGCCGACTTCTTCCTGCTGGACAGCGGGGAGTTCGTCATCAACGAGATCAACACGATGCCGGGCTTCACCCCGATCTCGATGTACCCGCGGATGTGGCAGGAGACGGGCGTCGACTACCGGCAACTGGTCGACCTGCTCATCCAGGCGGCGCTGCGCCGCTCGACCGGCCTGCGCTAGCCCGCCGGGGCCGCGCCTTCGCGCGGCCTTCGGACGGACAGCCGAACCCCGAGGGGGTCAGACCCCCTCGGGGACCGTCTTCTTCACCGCGTCGGCGAGGTCGGTCAGCGGACCGAGATCGCTGGCGAACTTCTTGGGCAGCGTCACCTCGACATACGCCTTGCGCAAGGTCGTGGTGAGCCGGAAGATCCCGCCGGACTCCTGCTCGATCACCCAGCCCACACCGTCGACCGTCACACCGCTGGCGTTCGGGTCCTTGAGGATCTCCGGGCGCGGGACACCGCAGCGCAACACGATCGGTGGATTGCCCCACCCGGCTGTCAGCTCCGATTCCGGCTTGAGATCATGCCGGGAGAGACCGTCGACCTTCGCGGGCAGATCGCCGTACAGCGCGTGACAGTATCCGGCGACACGTGCGTCAGGAACCGGTACGGCGATCGCTTCGTCCGTACCGGACGTGAACGCGTAGACCGCCGCCGCAGAAAGGCACGCGACGGCGGACACGGCGGTCAGTACAACTCGGCGATACAGCATCACCGGTGAGCATAGTGGGGGCTAGATATGGACGACGGGGCAGGTCAACGTTCGAGTGATGCCGTCCGCCTGCTGGACTTTGGCGACCACCATGCGGCCGAGATCATCGACCGTGTCTGCTTGGGCCCTGACGATGACGTCATAAGGACCGGTGACGTCCTCGGCCTGAATGACTCCTTCGATCTTGGAGATCACCTCCGCTACTGCCGAGGCTTTGCCGACCTCGGTCTGGATCAGGATGTACGCCTGTACCACGGAACCTCCAGGGCGGCTTCGAGGATCATGTGGGAAGGGGGACGCCACGTTATCGCGTCGTCGCGCACAGCGGGGAGACCCGCGCGGTACCTGACCCCCGTATTGACGGGTCTCACGCCCGTATTGACGGGAAACACGCAGCAGAACCGGCTCAGGCCGCGACTCGAGGGGACGTTGGGATGAAGGGGACTGTGGGCGAGTTGGGCGAGTTCGGGCTCATCAGGGAGTTGACCTCCCGGCTCACCACCACACCCGCGGTGAAAATCGGACCGGGTGACGACGCGGCCGTGGTCGCCGCGCCCGACCGCCGGGTGGTCGCCACCACGGACGTCCTCATCGAGGGCCGCCACTTCCGCCGCGACTGGTCCACCGCCTACGACGTGGGCCGCAAGGCCGCCGCTCAGAACCTCGCCGACATCGCCGCCATGGGCGCCTTCCCCACCGCCGTGCTGCTCGGCCTCGTCGTCCCCGCCGAACTCCCCGCCACCTGGGCCGTCGAACTGATGGACGGCATCCGCGATGAGTGCCAGGTCGCGGGAGCGGCCGTGGTCGGCGGCGACGTCGTACGCGGCGACACCATCACGGTGGCCGTCACCGCGCTCGGCGACCTCCGCAGCCGCGAGGCCATCACCCGATCGGGTGCCCGCGCGGGCGACATCATCGCCGTCACCGGCTGGCTCGGCTGGTCCGCCGCCGGACTCGCCGTGCTCTCCCGCGGCTTCCGCTCCCCGCGCGCCTTCGTGGAGGCCCACCGCCGCCCGGAACCGCCGTACCACGCGGGCCCCGCGGCGGCCGAACTCGGCGCCACCGCCATGACCGACGTCAGCGACGGCCTGGTCGCCGACCTCGGCCACATCGCCGCCGCCAGCGGCGTCGACATCGACCTGCGCTCCGCCGACATCGACGTACCCGCCCAGATGTCCGACATCGGGCAGGCCGTGGGCGTCGACCCGCTGCACTGGGTGCTCACCGGCGGCGAGGACCACGCGATCGTCGCCGCCTTCCCCCGCGATGTGAAGCTGCCCGCCCGCTGGCGGGTCATCGGCGCCGTCAGCGCCCCCGGGGGCCGCACCCCGCAGGTCACCGTGGACGGCGCGCCCTGGGACAAGGCGGGCGGCTGGGACCACTTCGGGGACGAGGAGTGACCCTCCCGCACCCCGGCCTCCCGAACCCCGCCGTCCCAGACCCCGGCCTCCCGCGCCCCGCGCCTGTGCGGGCCGCCCCCGCCCGGGTGCTCACCGTCGCCGGATCCGACTCCGGCGGCGGCGCGGGCATCCAGGCCGACCTCAAGACGATGCTCGCCCTCGGCGTGCACGGCATGAGCGTGCTCACCGCCGTCACCGCGCAGAATTCGCTGGGCGTGCACGGCGTCTGGGACCTGCCGGAGGCGGCCGTACGCGCCCAGTTCCACGCCGTCGTCGGCGACATCGGGGTGGCGGCGGTCAAGACCGGCATGCTCTCCTCGGCGGCCCTCACCGAGACCGTCGCCGGTCTCCTCGCCGCTCTGGACGGCCGCGTCCCCGTCGTCGTCGACCCGGTCGGGATCTCCAAGCACGGCGACGCGCTGCTCGCCGAGGAAGCCGTCGAGACCGTACGCACCCGGCTGCTGCCGCTCGCCACCGTCGCCACCCCCAACCTGGACGAGGTCACCCAGCTCACCGGTCGTACCGTGCACGACGAGGCCGGCATGCGGGCCGCCGCCGACGCCGTACTCGCCCACGGGCCGCGCTGGGTCCTGGTCAAGGGCGGCCACCTCGCCGACAGCCGCTCGGCCGAGGCCGTCGACCTGCTCACCGACGGCGCCGCCGAGCACTGGTACCGCGCCCCGCGGCTCGACAACCGGCACACCCACGGGACGGGCTGCACCCTGGCCAGCGCGATCGCCTGCCACCTCGCCCTCGGCCGCGACGTGCCGGACGCCGTCGGACGGGCGAAGACGTACGTGACCGGCGCCATCGCGGCGGGCTTCCCGCTCGGCGCCGGGACCGGCCCCGTCGACCACGGCTGGCGCACGCGCTGAGCCGTCACCCGAGCCGCACGGGCACCCGTACAACGCAAGAAAACCGGCCCACCCTGAGGTGGACCGGCATTCGAGTAGCCGCTAAGGCTGCGCTGCTACGACGTGATGTACGACGACGCGTCAGCGCGAGACCTTACCGGCCTTGATGCACGAGGTGCAGACATTGAGGCGCTTCGGCGTCCGCCCGACCACTGCACGCACGCGCTGGATGTTGGGGTTCCAACGACGCGGGGTACGGCGGTGCGAGTGGGAGATGCTGTTGCCGAAGCCCGGCCCCTTGCCGCAGACGTCGCAGTTGGCAGCCACGGGTCACTCCAAAGACTTCAGATGCACTTACGATGAAAAGCCTGAGAGAGCCCCAGGCAACCGGAGCAGCATACAACGACCGCTCCCGTACAACGAAACTACCATGGTCCGCGGGTGCCCAGATCCGGACGCCCGCCCCCGTGACCGGGGTCACCACCAGGCCGTTTCCGTGCGGTCACGGGCGGCCCCGTCGCCGCCCGGCCCGCTCCCGACCGCCCCGAAAGGGCCTAGGCTCACCTGGCAGTTCCCGATATCCCGGTGTTCCGCAGGAGGACCTGTTGCCGCCCTCGCTCGACGCTTCCGCGGTGCTCGCCTGGTGCCGCCTCTCGCTCCAGGCACTGGGCAGGGCCCGCGAGGAGATCGACGCGATCAACGTCTATCCCGTCGCGGACGGGGACACCGGCACCAATCTGTACCTGACGTTCGAGTCCGCCGCGCAGGCCGTGGAAGCGGTCTTCGACGCGCACGCGACGGCCGCCGCCCCCGCGACCCGGCCCACCCTCCCCGACGTGCTCCGCGCCATGTCGCACGGCGCCCTCATCGGCGCCCGCGGCAATTCCGGCACGATCCTCGCCCAGCTCCTGCGCGGCATGAACGAGGCGGTCGCCTCGCCCGCCGACGCCCCTGAACGGATCGGGGCCGCCGAACTGCGGCGGGCCCTGCGGATCGCCGCGGAATCGGCGTACGACGCGGTCGCCCGGCCGGTCGAGGGCACGATGCTCACGGTGGCCGTCGGCGCGGCCGACGCCGCGGAGGCCGCCACGGGCGGCGTCGACGAGGTCGTACGGGCCGCGTACGCCGGAGCGCGCGCCGCGCTGGCCGCCACCCCGGGACAGCTCGGCGTGCTGCGCCGCGCGGGAGTGGTCGACGCGGGCGGCCTCGGCCTGGTCGCCGTGCTCGGCGCGCTGGCCGACGCCGTGACCGGCGACGCCCCCGAACAGCCCCTGGCCGGAACGGACTTCCGCGCCGGGCACACCGTCCCGGTCGAGGACGAGGACCTGTGCCCCGACGACGCGGTCCCCGACGGCCCCGCCTTCGAGGTGATCTTCCTGCTGGAGGCCGCCGACTCCGCCGTCACCCTGCTGCGGGCCCGGCTCGACGCGCTCGGCGACTCCCTCGTCGTCGTCGGCGGCGACGGGCTCTTCCACGTGCACGTCCACGTGGACGACGTCGGCGCCGCCATCGAGGCGGGCATCGAGGCCGGCCGCCCGTACCGCATCCGCGTCACCCACTTCGCCGACCAGACCAGGCCGCGCACCGAACCCGCGCACCGCGCCGTCGTCGCCGTCGTCCGCGGCGACGGCCTGTCGGAACTGTGCGCCCGCGCCGGGGCCACCGTCGTCGCCGTCCGCCCCGGCGAACAGCCCGCCAGCGGCGAGATCGCCGCCGCCATCCGCCGCGCCCACGCCCTTGAGGTCGTCCTGCTGCCCAACGACCGCGACCTGCGGCACGCGGCGGGCGCCGCCGCGGAACAGGCCCGCGCCGACGGCGTCCGGGTCGCCCTCATCCCCACCCGCTCCGCCGTCCAGGGCCTGGCCGCCCTCGCCGTCCACGAGCCCTCCCGGCGCTTCGACGAGGACGTCGTCGCCATGACCTCCGCCGCCGGAGCCACCCGCTACGCCGAACTCGCCGTCGCCGAGCACCGCTCCTGGACCTCGGCCGGCATCTGCCAGGCCGGCGACATCCTCGGCCTCATCGACGGCGACGTCTCCGTCATCGGCACCACGCTCGCCGGTACCGCCACCGCCGTCCTGGACCGCATGCTCGCCGCCGGCGGCGAACTCGTCACCCTCATCCCGGGACCCGACGCCCCCGCCGACCTCACCGCCCACATCGAGTCCCACGTCCGCGAGGCCCACCTGGCGGTGGACACCGTGACCTACGAGGGCGGCCAGGGCACCTGCCCCCTGCTGGTGGGCGTCGAGTAACCCGCCCCTCCCGCGGACCGCCGCGCGGACCTGCCCGAGGGGGATTTGTCGGTGGGGTGCGCCAAGATAGATCCCGATGTCGAACCCCATGGACGATCCGCTGCGGAAAATCGTCGGTGACCGTACCGCGAAGGTGCTCGCCGACCACCTCGGGCTGCACACCGCCGGTGACCTGCTGCATCACTATCCGCGCCGGTACGCCGAGCGCGGGGAGCTGACGCGGCTGGCGGATCTGCCGGTGGACGAGTACGTCACGGTGGTGGCGCAGATCGCGAAGGCGGACAAGCGGACGTACGGCCGCGGGTCCGGGGTGCGGCTCGAAGTCGTGGTGACCGACGGCAGCGGTTCGCTGACCTTGGTGTTCTTCAGCAAGGCGGCGCACGCGCACGCCCACCGGCTGATCCCGGGGCGGCGCGGGATGTTCTCGGGGAAGGTCTCGGTCTTCAACCGGACGCGCCAACTGGCCCACCCGGACTACCAGTTGCTGGACGCGGACGAGGGGGCGGAGAAGGACGCGCTGGACGCGTTCGCGAACCGGCTGATCCCGCTGTATCCGGCGTGCAAGCAGATCACCTCGTGGCGGATCGGGCAGGCGGTGGACACCGCGCTCAACTCGCTGACGGCGATCGGCTGGGAGGGCGTGGGGGAGCCGCTGCCCGCGGCGCTGCGCGAGGCGCGCGGGCTCGCGCCGCTGCCGGAGGCGCTGGAGCGGATCCACCGGCCGCGGACGAAGGCGGACATCGCGGCGGCCAGGGACCGGCTGAAGTGGGACGAGGCGTTCGTGCTCCAGGTGGCGCTGGCCCGCCGCAGGGCGGCGGACTCCGCGCTGCCCGCGGTGCCGCGCCGGCCGGGCCGGGACGGGCTGCTGACGGCGTTCGACGCGAAGCTGCCGTTCACACTGACCGACGGCCAGCGGAGGGTGTCGGGCGAGATCTTCGAGGACCTGGCGGCCGAGCACCCGATGCACCGGCTGCTCCAGGGCGAGGTCGGCTCGGGCAAGACGATGGTGGCGCTGCGGGCGATGCTCGGGGTGGTGGACGCGGGCGGCCAGGCGGCGATGCTCGCGCCGACCGAGGTGCTGGCCCAGCAGCACCACCGCTCCGTCACCGAGATGATGGGCGAACTGGCCGAGTCCTCGGGCATGCTGGGCGGCTCGGACCTCGGGACGAAGGTCGTGCTGCTGACCGGTTCCATGGGGACGCCCGCGCGGCGGCAGGCGCTGCTCGACCTGGTGACGGGCGAGGCCGGGATCGTGATCGGCACGCACGCGCTGATCGAGGACAAGGTGAAGTTCCACGACCTGGGCCTGGTCGTGGTCGACGAACAGCACCGCTTCGGCGTGGAGCAGCGGGACGCGCTGCGCGCCAAGGCCGCCCAGCCGCCGCACCTGCTGGTGATGACGGCCACCCCGATCCCGCGGACCGTCGCCATGACGGTCTTCGGCGACCTGGAGACGTCCGTACTGGACCAACTGCCCGCCGGGCGCTCGCCGATCGCCACCCATGTCGTACCGGCGGCCGAGAAGCCGCACTTCCTCAGCCGGGCCTGGGAGCGGGTACGGGAGGAGGTCGAGGGCGGCCACCAGGCGTACGTGGTGTGCCCGCGGATCGGCGACGAGGAGGAGGGCAAGGGGAGCGGCAAGGCCAAGGCGGCCAAGAAGGACAAGGAGCCGGGGCCCGACGACGACGAGCGCAGGCCGCCGCTGGCGGTGCTGGACGTCGCCGAGCAGATCGCCCAAGGAGCCCTGCGCGGGCTGCGCGTCGAGGTGCTGCACGGCCGGATGCAGCCGGACGCCAAGGACGACGTGATGCGCCGCTTCACCGCGGGCGAGGTGGACGTCCTGGTCGCCACCACGGTCATCGAGGTCGGGGTGAACGTGCCGAACGCCACCGCCATGGTGATCATGGACGCCGACCGCTTCGGCGTCTCGCAACTCCACCAGCTGCGCGGCCGGGTCGGCCGCGGCTCCGCGCCCGGCCTGTGCCTGCTGGTCTCCGAGGCGCCCGAGGCGACCCCGGCCCGAATGCGCCTGGACGCGGTGGCCGGGACGCTGGACGGCTTCGAACTCTCCGAGATCGACCTCCAGCAGCGCCGCGAGGGCGACGTCCTCGGCCAGGCCCAGTCCGGCAGCCGCTCCTCGCTGCGGGTGCTCACCGTCATGGACGACCGCGACGTCATCGAGGCCGCCCGCGAGGAGGCCACCGCGGTCGTGACCGCCGATCCCGAACTCACCGCGCACCCCGATCTCCGCAGCGCCCTGGACAGCCTGCTGGACGCGGACCGCGAGGAGTATCTGGAAAAGGGGTAGCCGGGCCGGGGCCCGTATCGTGGGGCGCGTCGGACCAGGTCCCCGCACCGGAAGT
Organism: Streptomyces sp. NPDC008079; assembly: GCF_042957385.1. Lineage (NCBI taxonomy): Bacteria > Bacillati > Actinomycetota > Actinomycetes > Kitasatosporales > Streptomycetaceae > Streptomyces > Streptomyces sp. NPDC008079. The sequence goes on along the minus strand of NZ_JBIBIC010000017.1, from coordinate 138,909 downwards.
GAGTTCCATGACCCGCGTGATCGCCGGCGCCGCCGGGGGGCGGCGCCTCGCCGTACCGCCGGGCGACGGCACCAGGCCGACGTCCGACCGCGCCAAGGAGGGGCTGTTCTCCACCCTTCAGTCGCTGCGCGGCACGCTGGAGGGGGCCAGGGTGCTCGACCTCTACGCGGGCTCCGGCGCGGTCGGCCTCGAAGCGCTCTCGCGCGGCGCCGAACACGTCCTGCTGGCCGAGGCCGAGCCGCGGGCGGCTCGGGTGATCAGGGAGAACGTGGCGGCGCTGAAACTGCCCGGCGCCGAGGTGCGCTCGGGACGCGCGGAGAAGATCGTCGCGGGACCGGCGCCGCGGCCGTACGACGTGGTCTTCCTCGACCCGCCGTACGACGTCGAGGACGGCGAACTGCGGGAGATCCTGCTCACACTCCTGGCCAATGACTGGCTGACGGAGGAAGCGCTGGTCACCGTGGAGCGCAGGACCCGGGGCGGCGAATTCGGCTGGCCCCCGGGTTTCACGGGCCTGCGGTCCCGGCGGTACGGCGAAGCGACGCTTTGGTACGGTCGCGCCGCCCGGGTCACCGCCGGGTCATGAGCCCGCGGAGTCGACATGAACCCGCACCATGAGCCGTAGCACCCGCCGTACGGAGAGCGAGGAACCACTCTTGCGCCGCGCCGTCTGTCCGGGGTCCTTCGACCCCATCACCAACGGACACCTCGACATCATCGCCCGCGCCTCACGGCTGTACGACACCGTGTACGTCGCCGTGATGATCAACCAGTCCAAGCAGGGCCTGTTCACCATCGAGGAGCGCATCGCGCTGATCGAGGAGGTCACGGGCGACCTGGGCAACGTCAAGGTCGAGTCGTTCCACGGCCTGCTGGTGGACTTCTGCAAGCAGCGCGAGATCCCGGCCATCGTGAAGGGCCTGCGCGCGGTCAGCGACTTCGACTACGAGTTGCAGATGGCCCAGATGAACATCGGCCTCACCGGTGTCGAGACCCTCTTCGTCCCCACCAACCCCGCCTACAGCTTCCTGTCCTCGAGTCTGGTCAAGGAAGTCGCCCAATGGGGCGGCGACATCTCCCACTTGGTGCCGTCCGTCGTCCTCGACGCGCTCAAGCCCAAACTCCGACAGCGCTAGGCTCTCCCCCGTGGACGTCCAGAAGAAGCTCGATGAGATCGCGGCCACCGTGGCTAACGCCCGGTCGATGCCGATGTCGGCCTCCTGCGTGGTGAACCGTGCCGAGCTGCTCGCCATGCTCGACGAGGTCGCCGCCGCGCTTCCCGACTCCCTCTCCCAGGCGCAGGCACTGCTCGGCGACCGGGAGACGATGGTCGGGGAGGCCCGAGCCGAAGCCCAGCGGATCATCGAATCGGCCCACGCCGAACGCGGATCGCTGGTCTCCGACACCCAGGTGGCCCGCCAGTCGCAGGACGAGGCGGAGCGGATCGTCGCCGAGGCGCGCCGCGAGGCCGCCGAGATCCGCGCCGAGGCCGACGACTACGTCGACAGCAAGCTCGCCAACTTCGAAGTGGTCCTCACCAAGACCATCGGCTCGGTCGACCGCGGCCGGGAGAAGCTGCTCGGCCACGACCCCAACGGCTACGACCAGGGTTACGACCAGGCCGAGGAGGACGCGGACGCCCCCGAGCGCAGCGCCGACCCGGAGACCCTGCGCCGCCGCGCCGACGAGTACGTGGACGCCAAGCTGGGCGCCTTCGAGGCCGTCCTGAGCAAGACCCTGGAGGCCGTCGGCCGCGGGCGCCTGAAGCTCACCGGCCACAATCCGATCGACGACCTCGCCGCGCAGATGGCCGCGCAGGACGCCGCGGACGGCGACGGCGAGCACGGCGGGCAGCGGCAGAGCGACGCCGACTACATGGCGGGCCTGGCCGCGCCCACCGCCCCCGAGCAGGCCGACCTGGCGCAGTACGGCTACGACCCGGCCCCGCAGCAGGCCGCCGCCGCGGCGGCTCCCGGCTACGGCTATTCGCAGCAGGACACCGCGTACCAGCAGGGCGGTTACCAGGGCGACGGCGGCTACCGGCCCGAGTACCAGCAGGCCGCCGCCGACTCCGGCGCCTACGTCGACTACGGCACCCAGGCCCAGGACCCGTACGGCCAGCAGCAGCCCGCGTACCAGCAGGACGCGGCCGGCTACGGCTACGACCAGCAGCAGTACGACCAGCAGATCCCGTACCAGCAGCAGGGCTATCCGCAGCAGCAGCCGCAGGGGCAGCAGCCCGCGGCGCTGGACGAGACCAGCTTCTTCGACACCGGACTGATCGACCTCAACCGGCTGAGAGAGCTGGAGCAGGGCCGCTGAGGACGCCCGCGGGAGCCTGCCGGCGGCCCCGGACAGGCTCCGTTTGGGTGCGGGCGGGGTGGTCCAGTATCCTGTCACTTCCAGCCGTGTGAATTCCCGGCGCTTTGGCCTGCCCGCCCGCAAGGGTCGCCCGCGAGGGCCGCGGGGCAGGCCGTACCGATGAAAGCAGGAAGCCCTGAACACCCGCCTCGACCACCGCAACCCACTCGTGTTCGACACACACGAGCTGGGCCGGCGTCCTGGTGCGATGAGGAAGGTCTCCCGCTCGGTGCCGGCCCCCAAGGACCTCGGCCTCGTCGATGTCATCGGGGTGCCGGAGGGCGCCACGGTCGAGCTGGAGCTCCGCCTGGAGTCGGTCATGGAGGGTGTGCTGGTCACCGGCACCGCCCATGCGCCGGTCACGGGGGAGTGCGTAAGGTGTCTGGAACCCGTCGAGCGTGAGCTGGACGCGGAATTCCAGGAGATGTTCTCCTACCCCGACGCCGACACCAGGACCGCCCGCAAGGACGAAGCCGGTGACGACGCCGAGGACGAGGACGCGCTGGAACTCGAGGACGATCTCTTCGACCTCGAACCCGTACTGCGCGACGCGGTGGTGCTCGCACTGCCGTTGCAGCCGGTGTGCCGGGAGGACTGCGAAGGGCTGTGCTCCGAATGCGGAGTTCGCCTCGCGGACGACCCGGACCACCACCACGAGGTCACCGACATCCGGTGGGCGGCCTTGAAGGATCTCAACCAGAGTTTCGGTACCGACCATGGTGCCGACGAGAACCAGGAGAAGTAGCCGTGGCTGTTCCGAAGCGGAAGATGTCGCGCAGCAACACGCGCCACCGCCGTTCGCAGTGGAAGGCTGCGCCCGTGAGCCTGGTGGCGTGCGAGCGCTGCCACGAGCCGAAGCTCCAGCACATCGCGTGCCCGAGCTGCGGCACGTACAACCGCCGTCAGGTCATCGACGTCTGATCGGCAGGTGACAGGCTCCATGTCAGACGCCTCAGCGCCACAGTCGGCCACGGCGGACAAAGCCTCGTCCCCCACGCTTCTGGAAGGGCGGCTCGGGTACACCCTCGAGCCCGCCCTTCTGGTGCGTGCGCTGACCCACCGCTCGTACGCGTACGAGAACGGCGGGCTGCCCACCAACGAGCGGCTGGAGTTCCTCGGGGACTCCGTGCTCGGCCTGGTGGTCACCGACACCCTCTACCGCACCCACCCCGACCTGCCCGAGGGCCAACTGGCCAAGCTGCGGGCCGCGGTGGTCAACTCGCGTGCCCTGGCGGGCGTGAGCCGCGGGCTCGACCTCGGCGCGTTCATCCGCCTGGGCCGGGGCGAAGAGGGCACCGGCGGCCGGGACAAGGCATCCATCCTCGCGGACACCCTGGAAGCCGTCATCGGCGCGGTCTATCTCGACCAGGGGCTCGAAGCGGCCTCCGAGCTGGTGCACCGGCTCTTCGACCCGCTCATCGAGCAGTCCTCCAACCTCGGTGCGGGACTGGACTGGAAGACCAGCCTCCAGGAACTCACCGCAGCCGAAGGGCTCGGCGTTCCCGAGTACGTGGTCACCGAGTCAGGACCCGACCACGAGAAGACCTTCACGGCTGCCGCCCGCGTCAGTGGCGTCGAGTACGGCACCGGCACCGGCCGCAGCAAGAAGGAAGCCGAGCAGCAGGCGGCGGAGTCCGCCTGGCGCTCCATCCGCGAAGCCGCCGCCTCAGCGGCGAGCTGAGCCCCGAAGGGGCGCGGGAACCGCGCGATCGGCCGCGACGCGGCCGCAGGTCACCACCGGCCCCGGCGGGGCAGACCGGTCGTCTCCCGACCACCGGCCGTGGGGGGCCTGTCGCGCGGTTCCCCGCGCCCGTGGCAGGGGCACACGCACCCGCGTGGACCATGAGGGGATGTCATGCCGGAGCTGCCGGAGGTGGAGGTCGTCCGGCGCGGACTCTCGCGCTGGGTCTCGGGCCGCACCGTCGAGACGGCCACCGTTTTCCATCCGCGGGCCGTACGGCGGCACGTGGCCGGGCCCGAGGACTTCGCGGCGCGGCTCAAGGGCGCGGCGATGGGCGAGGCGCACCGCAGGGGCAAGTATCTGTGGCTGCCGGTCACCGAGGACCTGTCGCTCATGGCCCACCTGGGGATGAGCGGTCAGCTCCTGGTGCAGCCGCAAACCGCGGCGGCCGAGACCCACCTGCGGATCCGTATCCGTTTCCAGGACACCCTCGGCACCGAACTGCGCTTCGTCGACCAGCGCACCTTCGGCGGGCTGTCCGTGCACGAGGCGGTGCCGGGCGCGGCGGACGGCCTCCCGGCGGTCCTGGCGCACATCGCGCGCGACCCGCTGGACGACGCCTTCGACGAGGACGCCTTCCACACGGCGCTGCGCCGCAAGCGCACCACGATCAAGCGGGCGCTGCTCGACCAGTCGCTGATCAGCGGGGTCGGCAACATCTACGCCGACGAGGCGCTGTGGCGCACGCGGCTGCACTACGAGCGGCCGACGGCGTCGATGACCAGGCCGCGTACGGCGGAGCTGGTCACGCACATCCGCGAGGTGATGGGCGACGCGCTCGCCGCGGGCGGCACCAGCTTCGACAGCCTGTACGTCAATGTGAACGGTGAATCGGGCTACTTCGACCGGTCGCTGGACGCGTACGGCCGTGAGGACGAGCCGTGCCGCCGCTGCGGCACACCGATCAGGCGCCGGCCGTGGATGAACAGGTCGAGCTACTTCTGCCCGCGCTGTCAGCCGGTGCCGCGCTCCGCGTCGTAGCGTTCGCGCGCGGCCAGCACCTCCGGCATCCGGCCCTCGACCAGCGCGATCAGTGACAGCAGGCGCGCGGCGGTGTCCCGGCCGAGCGGGGTGAGCCGGTATTCGACGTGCGGCGGATTCGTCGGCCGCGCGTCCCTGACGACCAGGCCGTCGCGCTCCAGCGCGTGCAGCGTCTGCGACAGCATCTTCTCGCTGACCCCGTCCACGCGGCGGCGCAGCGCGTTGAACCGCAGCGTGTCCTCGTAGAGCGCGCCCAGCGTCAGGCCGCCCCACCGCCCGGTGACGTGCTCCAGCGTCCCGCGCGACGGGCAGGAGCGCGCGAAGACGTCGAAGGCGAGCCTGCCGTCGTCCTTCACGGTGGCCCCGGCGCACTCCGCCGTCCGGTCGCTGTCTGTCATACGGCCAGCGTACCCCCGCACAGCGCGCACTCCAGGGGTGCGCGATCCGCCGGTTAGCGCCCTGGCCAGGGCGGCTCCGGCTCCAGCGGCTCCCACGGCTCCACAGGCCGCGACGGCTCCAGCGGCCTCAGAAGCCGAAGTCCTGGGTCCACCAGGGGCCGCCGCTGCCGTAGTGGATGCCGACGCCGAGGGTCTTGTAGTCGCAGTTGAGGATGTTGGCGCGGTGGCCGGGGCTGTTCATCCAGGCGTCCATGACGGCCTGGGCGGTGGCCTGGCCGCGGGCGATGTTCTCGCCGCCGAGGTTGGTGATGCCCAGGGCTTTGGCGCGGTCCCACGGGGTCTTGCCGTCGGGGTCGGTGTGGTCGAAGAAGCCGCGGGCGGCCATGTCCTCGCTGAACGCCTGCGCGAGGCCGTCGAGGGAGGAACTGGCGGTGAGCGGCGAGCAGCCCGCGCTCGCCCGCTGGGTGTTGACCAGGGAGAGGATCGCCGCGCGGGCCGCCGTGACGGCGTCGGCGGAGGCCGGGGCGGCGGTCGTGGGCGGCTGGGTGCGGGCCGCGGTGGTGGTCGGCACCGGGGTGGTGGGCGCGGCCGTCGTACGGGTCGGCGTGGGGGCGGCGGCCGGGCTGGTGGCCGTACGGGACGGCGTCGCCGTGTTCGACCGCATCGTGCCCGGCTTCGACGGCGTACCGGAGGACGGGGTGCCGGGGGAGCCGGTGGTCTGCCCGGGGGTCGGCGCCGTGCTGTCGCCCAGCGGCGAGGGCATGTCGCTGCCGTCGCGCGACGGGTCCGCCGGGCCGTCGGCCTGCGTGTGGCCCGCGTCGCCCTGGCGGTAGTCGAGGCCGGCGGTGAGGCCGCTGAGCATGCCGGAGGACGCGGCGACCGCGCCCACGGCCATCGCGGCCGAGGTGGCGAGCAGTCCGGTACGGACCGGGTGGTGCTTACGGCGCCCGCGGTGCGAGCGGGGTCCCGTCTCCGGCGCTGCCGGTTGCGCATGACGGCTGTGACGGCCCATCCTTCGCGCTCCTCTGGTCGGCTCGGTTCTGGCGGCCCGATTCGGCGGATTAACCCGAACGGGTGACCCCGTTGTCGGGTGACTGTAGCGAATGACGCCGCCCGCCGATGTGCTGCTGATCCAACTGGCGGGATAGCGTGCGGACATGAACGAAGATGTCCGGCTCACCGCGTGGGTGCGCGGCCGCGTCCAGGGCGTCGGCTTCCGGTGGTGGACCCGGGCCACCGCCCTGGAACTGGGCGGCCTCGTCGGCTACGCGGGCAATCTGGGCGACGGCCGGGTCCAGGTCGTGGCCGAGGGCACGCGCGAACAGTGCGAGCGGCTGCTGGAGTGGCTGCGCCGCGGGGACACGCCCGGACGGGTCGACGGAGTGACCGAGATCTGGGGCCGGCCGCGGGGCGGATACGAAGGTTTCGAGATCCGCTGAGCAATTTGGTTGCCATACGACGATCGCCGTGTCAGGCTGCCCCCATCGAGCATGATCCCTATGCCACGCGGGCAGCCCGCGGCGCCGTCAGCGCCGTGTTTTCTGAGGCGGACCCGACGACTGGGCTGTGATCGTGTTGACCGTCCCGTTATTTGGTGAGACTCTGGAAGCCCCGCGCATCGTGGCTCCAGGATTGTTCAGCGGCGGTCACGGCACTCACCCTGCGCGGGCGAGCAACCCTCACCCACGACCCAAACCGCATTCGGTCGGTCACTCAGCGTGGAGGACCATCCATCATGGCAAAGGCGCTTCTCGGTTACGTCGGCGGTCCCGACCCGCGACTTCTCGCCGAGATGCGAAGGCTCCAGCAGCGCGTTCAGGATCTGGAATCCGAGCTTGTCCGGATGCAGGCCGAGAACGACGCTCTGACTGTCGCATCGCACGAAGAGTCGCTGCTCAGCAGCATCGACGTATCTCGCGCGGAGCCCGTGCTCGCCTGAACCGGTCCCCGGCCCGGACAGGTGTCCCCGGACACCGCCTGAGAATCTGCAGAATCCGCGAGGGACGCTTCGGCGTCCCTTTCGTCATTCCGCGCGCTGTCCCCTCGCCCTGCTCCCCACCCGCTCCCCGCCTGGACGTTCGCTTCTTAACGCATGATGTGCCCTGCGCCTTCCTCGGTGAAACCGAGGACGGCTAGTAGAGTCGACCGGCGTGCATCTCAAGAGCCTCACGCTGCGCGGTTTCAAGTCGTTCGCCTCGGCGACGACCCTGCGCTTCGAACCCGGAATCACCTGCGTCGTCGGCCCCAACGGGTCCGGCAAGTCCAATGTGGTCGACGCGCTGTCCTGGGTCATGGGGGAGCAGGGGGCCAAGTCGCTGCGCGGCGGCAAGATGGAGGACGTCATCTTCGCCGGCACCACGGGCCGCCCCCCGCTGGGCCGCGCCGAGGTGTCCCTGACCATCGACAACAGCGACGGCGTCCTGCCGATCGAGTACGCCGAGGTCACCATCACGCGGATCATGTTCCGCAACGGCGGCAGCGAGTACCAGCTCAACGGCGACACCTGCCGCCTGCTGGACATCCAGGAACTTCTGTCCGACTCCGGTATCGGCCGCGAGATGCACGTCATCGTCGGCCAGGGCCAGCTCGACTCCGTACTGCACGCCGACCCGATGGGCCGCCGCGCCTTCATCGAGGAGGCCGCGGGTGTGCTCAAGCACCGCAAGCGCAAGGAGAAGGCGCTGCGGAAACTGGACGCGATGCAGGCCAATCTCGCCCGTGTGACGGACCTCACCGGTGAGCTGCGCCGCCAGCTCAAACCGCTCGGCCGCCAGGCCCAGGTCGCCCGCCGCGCCGCCGTCATCCAGGCCGACCTGCGCGACGCCCGGCTGCGGCTGCTCGCCGACGACCTGGTCACGCTGCGGGAGGCGCTGAGCGCCGAGGTCGCCGACGAGGCCGCGCTCAAGGAGCGCCGCGACGCCGTCGAGACGGAACTGGCCGCCGCCGTCCAGCGCGAGGCCCGCCTGGAGGAGCAGGTACGCGCCCTGTCGCCGCGGCTGACCGACGCGCAGGCCACCTGGTACGCGCTGTCCCAGCTCGCCGAACGCGTACGCGGCACGATCGGCCTCGCCGAGCAGCGGCACCGGCACGCCACGTCCCAGCCCGCCGAGGAGCGGCGCGGCCGGGACCCGGAGGACATGGAACGCGAGGCCGCCCGCATCCGCGAGCAGGAGGCCGAGCTGTCCGAGGCGCTGGACGCGGCCCAGCGCGCCCTGGACGACACCGTCGACCACCGCGCCGAGCTGGAGCGCCGGCTCGCCGAGGAGGAGGCCCGGCTCAGGACCGCCGCCCGCGCCATCGCCGACCGCCGTGAGGGCCTGGCCCGGCTGCACGCCCAGGTCAACGCCGCCCGCTCCAAGGCCGCCTCCGCCGAGGCCGAGATCGGCCGCCTCGCCGCCGCCCGCGACGAGGCCCGCGACCGGGCGGAGTCCGCGCAGGGCGAGTACGAGGAACTGCGCGCGCAGGTCGACGGCCTGGACGCCGACGACTCGGAGCTGGAGGAGCGGTTCCAGGCCGCGCGCCGCGAACAGGCCGCGGCGGAGGAGGCGTTCAGCGCCGCGCGCGAGGCCGCCACCGCGGCGGAGCGCCGCCGGGCCGCCGTCGCCGCCCGCCGGGACGCGCTCGCGCCGTCGCTCCGCCGCAAGGACGGCACCGGCGCGCTGCTCAGCGCGGGCGAGGGGCGCGACGCCCTGCCCGGCATCCTGGGCTCGGCCGCCACGCTGCTCCGCGTCACCCCCGGCTACGAGATCCCGCTCGCCGCCGCGCTCGGCGCCGCCGCCGACGCCGTCGCGGTCACCGGCCCCTCCGCCGCCGCGGACGCGCTGCGCCTGCTCCGCAAAGAGGACGCGGGCCGCGCGGCCCTCCTCCTCGCGGCCCCGGCCGCCGAGCCCGTCGTCGCCCGCGACCACCGCCCGCCGACGGAGGCCGCCCGCGACGCGGCCGACGGGGACGGTCAGGGCCTCGCGAGCGGGGGTGTTTCCGGGGGCGGCGCGGGGTCCGGCGGGTCGGGCCCGGGCCCGGCAGACGCGGGCGTTTCCGGCGACCCGGGGCCGGACGCGGCCGAAGCGGGCGGGCGGCGTGCCGCGCTGCCGGGGCAGGCGGGCGGCGGCTCCGCCGGGTCCGGTGACGGGGGTCGCCTTCCGGCGGCGACGGCGGGCGCCGGTGTGCCGGGTCCGAGGCCGGAGGCCGCAGGGCTGCCCGGGCAGGCGCGGTGGGCCGTGGAGCTGGTCGCCGCGGACGGGGAGCTGCTGCCCGCGGTGCGGCGGCTGTTGGACGGGATCGTCGTCGTGGAGTCGCTGGAGGAGGCCGAGGCGCTGGTCGGGCGGCGTCCCGAGCTGACCGCGGTGACCGCGGAGGGCGATGTGCTGTCCGCGCATCTCGCGCAGGGCGGCTCGGCGAAGGCGCCCAGCCTGCTGGAAGTGCAGGCGCAGGTGGACGAGGCGACGGCCGAGCTGGAACAGCTCGACGCGCGCTGTGCGGCGCTGGCGGCCGAGCAGCAGGACGCCAAGGAGCGCCGGGCGGTGGCGACGCGCGAGGTCGAGGCGCTGACGCAGCTGCGCCGCGCGGCGGAGAAGGAGAAGTCGTCGGTCGCGCAGCAGCTGGGCCGGTTCGGCGGCCAGGCCAGGGCGGCGGCGGGGGAGGCGGACCGGGCCGCCGCGGCCGTGGGCCGCTCCGAGGAGGCGCTGGCGGCGGCCCGCGAGGAGTTCGAGGAGCTGTCGTACCGGCTGAGCGAGGCCGAGGAGGAGCCCGGCGAGGAGGAGCCGGACACCTCCGTACGGGACCGGCTGTCCGCCGACGGCGCGAACGCCCGGCAGACCGAGATGGAGGCGCGGCTCCAGGTCCGTACGCACGAGGAGCGGGTCAAGGGCCTGGCGGGCCGGGCCGACGGCCTGGACCGGGCGGCGCGCGCCGAGCGCGAGACCCGGGCCCGCGCCCAGCAGCGCAGGGCCCGGCTCGCCTACGAGGCGTCGGTCGCGGCGGCCGTGGTGGAGGGCGCCCGGGCGCTGCTGGACTGCGTCCAGATCTCGCTGGGCCGCGCCGAGGAGGAGCGGGCCGCCGCCGAGCAGGCGAGGGCGGAGCGCGAGGCGGAGCTGGGCCAGGAGCGGCGGCGCGGCCGGGACCTGAAGAGCGAGCTGGACCGGCTGACCGGCGACGTCCACAAGGGCGAGGTGCTGGGCGCGGAGAAGCGCATGCGGATCGAGCAGCTGGAGGCCAAGGCGCTGGAGGAGCACGGCATGGAGCCCGCGGGGCTCGTCGCGGAGTACGGCCCCGACCAGCTCGTGCCGCCGTCGCCGCCCGCCGAGGGCGAGATCCTGCCCGAGGACCCGGAGGACCCGCGCAACCAGCCGCGCCCGTACCACCGCCCCGAGCAGGAGAAGCGGCTGAAGGCGGCGGAGAAGGCGTACGCGCAGCTCGGCAAGGTCAACCCGCTGGCGCTTGAGGAGTTCGCGGCGCTGGAGGAGCGGCACAAATTCCTCACCGAGCAGCTGGAGGACCTGCGCAGGACGCGGGCCGACCTGCTCCAGGTGATCAAGGACGTGGACGAGCGGGTGGAGCAGGTCTTCACCGCCGCCTTCCATGACACCGCCCGCGAGTTCGAGGGCGTCTTCTCGCGGCTTTTCCCAGGTGGGGAGGGTCGGCTGCTGCTCACCGACCCGGACAACATGCTGACCACAGGTGTGGAGGTTGAGGCGCGTCCGCCCGGGAAGAAGGTCAAGCGGTTGTCGCTCCTGTCGGGCGGTGAGCGCTCGCTGACCGCGGTGGCGATGCTGGTGTCGATCTTCAAGGCACGGCCGAGTCCGTTCTATGTGATGGACGAGGTCGAGGCCGCGCTGGACGACACCAATCTCCAGCGGCTCATCCGGATCATGGAGGAGCTTCAGGAGAGCTCGCAGCTCATCGTGATCACGCACCAGAAGCGGACGATGGAGGTCGCCGATGCCCTGTACGGCGTATCGATGCAGGGCGACGGTGTCTCCAAGGTGATCAGCCAGCGGCTGCGGAACGGCAAGCAGCCGGCCGCGTAGGGCTCCGGGTCAGGCCCGGTTCCCGAGTGGTGGTGACCGACGCGTCGGCTGACACTCGAAGATCCAGACCCTCATGTGAGGGCTCACCGCCGAGCCCGAGGAGCCATCTTGACCAGCACCGCACGAGCCTCCGCCTCGGCAGATCACAACCCGCTGCCGGAGCACATCGGCCACATCATCTTCATCACGGCCGCCGCCGCCATGGGCGGCTTTCTCTTCGGCTACGACAGCTCCGTCATCAACGGCGCCGTCGAGGCCATCCGTGACAAGTACAACATCGGCTCCGGTACGCTCGCCCAGGTCATCGCCATCGCCCTGATCGGCTGTGCCATCGGCGCCGCGACCGCGGGCCGGATCGCCGACCGGATCGGCCGTATCCGCTGCATGCAGATCGCCGCGGTGATGTTCACCGTCAGCGCCGTCGGCTCGGCACTGCCCTTCGCGCTGTGGGACCTGGCCCTGTGGCGGATCATCGGCGGCTTCGCGATCGGCATGGCCTCGGTCATCGGCCCGGCCTACATCGCCGAGGTCTCGCCGCCCGCCTACCGCGGCAGGCTCGCCTCGTTCCAGCAGGCCGCCATCGTGCTCGGCATCGCGGTCTCGCAGCTCGTCAACTACGCCATCCTCAAGGGCGCCCACGGCGACCAGCGCGGCCACATCGTCGGCCTGGAGGCGTGGCAGGTCATGCTCGGTGTGATGGTCATCCCCGCGGTGGTCTACGGGCTGCTGTCGTTCGCGATCCCCGAGTCGCCGCGCTTCCTGATCTCCGTGGGGCGCGAGCAGGACGCCAAGGCCGTACTCGCCGATGTCGAGGGCTCGGACACCGACCTGGACGCCCGTGTCGCCGAGATCGAGACCGCCATGCGGCGCGAGCACAAGTCGACCTTCAAGGACCTGCTCGGCTCCCGCGGCGGTTTCCTGCCGATCGTCTGGATCGGTATCGGCCTGTCGGTCTTCCAGCAGCTCGTCGGCATCAACGTGGCCTTCTACTACTCGTCCACGCTCTGGCAGTCGGTCGGCATCAACCCCAGCAGCTCGTTCTTCTACTCCTTCACCACGTCGATCGTGAACATCATCGGCACGGTGATCGCGATGATCTTCGTGGACCGGATCGGCCGCAAGCCGCTGGCGCTGATCGGCTCCACCGGCATGGCCGTCGCGCTCGCCCTGGAGGCGTGGGCCTTCTCGTCCAAGTCCGGTGCCACCCTGCCGAACACCGAGGGCACGGTCGCCCTGATCGCCGCTCACTGCTTCGTGCTCTTCTTCGCCCTGTCGTGGGGCGTCATCGTCTGGGTCTTCCTCGGCGAGATGTTCCCCAACAAGATCCGGGCCGCGGCCCTCGGCGTCGCCGCCTCCGCGCAGTGGATCGCCAACTGGGCCATCACCGCGAGCTTCCCGAGCCTGGCGGACTGGAATCTGTCGGGCACGTACGTCATCTACGCGTGCTTCGCGACGCTCTCCATCCCGTTCGTGCTGGTGTTCGTGAAGGAGACGAAGGGCAAGACGCTGGAGGAGATGGGATAGCCGGGCGCCAAGCTCGCCGGGTGCCGGGTGCCGGGTGCCGGGTGCCGGGTGCCGGGTGCCGGGTGCCGGGTGCCGGGTGCCGGGCCGCGGGCCCCGGAGGCTACGCGGCGAGCTTGGGGAGCACCTGCTCCGCGAGCAGCCGCAGGCTCCGCCAGCCCTCGTCGACGGGCATGCCCCCGCACAGCGGGTGCAGCACCAGGCTCGCCTGGTCACCGCCCGCCTCGGCGAGGGCGACGCACTGCGCCGGTGTGACGATCCGGTAGACGCCCTCCGCGCGCAGCTCCGCCACTCCCGACGCGGCCGAGCGGACCGCCGAGTGGATGTCGCCCGACTGCCAGGACGCGTAGGTACGCGCCTCGTGCAGCAGGTGCCCGCCGTACTCGGCCCAGGCCCGGTCCGGGTCCTCCGCGATGTGCAGCAGCGGCACGTCGGCAGGGGGCATCAGACACCAGCCCTCCGTGCCGTACGCGGCCAGCCGCTCCTCGTAGTACGCCGCCAGCTCCGGCAGGTGCGCGCTGGGGAAGAACGGCAGGCCGAGCCGGGCCGCCCTGCGGGCCGCGGCCCGTGAGCTGCCGCCGATCAGCAGCGGCGGATGCGGCCGGGAGTACGGACGGGGCGTGACGCGTACGGTCCGGCCGCGGTAGTCGAATGGCTCGCCGGTCCAGGCCGCGATCAGCGTGTCGAGCACCTCGTCCTGGAGGGCGCCGCGCCGGTGCCAGTCCTGGCCGAAGGCCGCGTACTCCTCCGGGCGGTAGCCGATCCCGGCCACCGTGACCAGCCGCCCGCCGCTGACCAGGTCCAGTACGGCCAGGTCCTCCGCCAGCCGCAGCGGGTCGTGCAGCGGCCCGATCAGCGCGGACACCGTCACCGAGATCCGGCTGGTGGCGCCGAGCACGGCTCCCGCGAAGGCCAGCGGCGCCGAGAGCCAGTTGTTCTCCGCGCCGTGGTGCTCCTCGGTCTGCACGGTGGTGACGCCGTGCTCGTCGGCGTACCTGGCCATCTCCAGGGCCGCCCGGTACCGTGCGCCGAGTGCCTTCGGCTCGGCCCCCGGATCGATCAGATTCATGCGCACGACGGTCACGGTCATGGCGGACGGCCCCCTTCGCCGGATGCGGGCGACCGGAGATTAGCTGACGTGGCGTCAGATTCACAGGGCCGCGACGGTCCGGGGACGGCTGGGGCGGGCTGGGAAGGCCGCGGTCCGCCGCCCGCTCGCCGCCCGCGCACCGCCCGCGCGGCGCGGATACGGGCGCGGGTCCTGGGCGGGCGGGGGGTTTCCCGTACGGTTGACGTGCGCGTGTGCCTGACCGAGCCGTGACGCCTCGGTGGTCCCGAGCGTCGGTGGGCTAGCATGCACACGCCCTGACCTGGTGAAAGGCTCCGAAAGAAACCATGGAAATCGTCGTCCTTGCCGTAGTCATCGCCCTGGTCGTGATCCTCGGCGCCGGTGGACTGGTCGTCGGCAGCCGCCGCAAGAAGCGGCAGCTCCCGCCGACGCCGCCGAGCAGCCCGTCCGTCACCGCGCCTCCCGCGGAACCGCACGTCGGTGACGAGGCCGAGGCCCCGCGGGAGGAGCCCCGCAGGACCATCGAAGAGGTCGCCCTGCCCGGCGCGACCGCCGCGCCCGACGCCGTGGAGGAGGTGCAGGTCCCCCAGGCGCCGGTGCTCGAACAGCCGGAGCCCACGGCGGGACGTCTCGTCCGGCTGCGCTCACGCCTGTCGCGCTCGCAGAACTCGCTGGGCAAGGGGCTGCTCACGCTGCTCTCCCGCGAACGCCTCGACGAGGACACGTGGGAGGAGATCGAGGAGATCCTGCTCACCGCGGACGTCGGCGTCGCGCCCACCCAGGAACTGGTGGAGCGGCTGCGTACCCGCGTGCGGGTGCTGGGCACCCGGACCCCGGACGAGCTGCGCGGGCTGCTCCGCGAGGAGCTGATCACGCTCCTCGACCCGGAGCTGGACCGCACCCTGCACACCGAGAGCCACGAGACGTCCCCGGCCGTCCTGATGGTCGTCGGCGTCAACGGCACCGGCAAGACCACCACCACGGGCAAGCTCGCCCGCGTGCTGGTCGCCGACGGCCACAGCGTCGTGCTCGGCGCGGCCGACACCTTCCGCGCCGCCGCCGCCGACCAGCTCCAGACCTGGGGCGAGCGCGTCGGGGCGCGTACGGTACGCGGCCCCGAGGGCGGCGACCCCGCCTCCATCGCCTTCGACGCGGTCAAGGAAGGCATCGCCGAGGGCGCCGACGCGGTGCTCATCGACACCGCGGGCCGCCTGCACACCAAGACCGGCCTGATGGACGAGCTGGGCAAGGTCAAGCGCGTCGTGGAGAAGCACGGCCCGGTCGACGAGGTGCTGCTCGTCCTCGACGCCACCACCGGCCAGAACGGCCTCGTCCAGGCCCGCGTCTTCGCCGAGGTCGTCGACATCACCGGCATCGTCCTCACCAAGCTCGACGGCACCGCCAAGGGCGGCATCGTCGTCGCCGTCCAGCGGGAGCTGGGCGTCCCGGTCAAGCTCATCGGCCTCGGCGAGGGCGCCGACGACCTGGCCCCGTTCGAGCCGGGCGCCTTCGTGGACGCGCTCATCGGGGACTAGGGCCCGTCGTACGGCTGCGGTAAGGGGCGCTCACCCAGGTGGGCGTCCCTTACTCGTACCTGGTTGTGTACGGCAGGCGGCAGGCGGCAGGCGGCAGGCGGCAGGCGGCGAGGAGCGAGCGGCAAGCGCCGAGCGGGACGGCAGGGCTCAGGCGAAGGCGCTGTCGCGGTGGCTGACGTACGCCAGAGTGCCGAGCAGCAGGCGGGCCTCGGGGGGCTGGGCGGCCGAGTCGAGGACCGGCTCGCGCAGCCAGCGGACCGGGCCGTGGCCGCCGAGGTCGGACGGGGGAGCCGTCACATGGTCGCCGGGGCCCAGGCAGCGCAGGTCGAGGCGCGCGTCGTCCCAGCCCATCCGGTAGAGCAGGTGCGGCAGCTCGGCGGCGGCGCCCGGCGCGACGAAGAACTGCGCGCGCCCCGTCGGCGTCAGCAGGACCGGACCGAGCCGCAGTCCCATCCGCTCCAGCCGTACCAGCGCCCGGCGCCCGGACGCCTCGGCCACGTCGAGCACGTCGAAGGTCCGCCCCGCGGGCAGCAGCACCGCGGCCCCCGGCACCTGTGACCAGGCATGGGCGGCCCGCTCAAGCGTGGTGCCCGCAGGGATCTCGTCGGCGAAGGGCAGCGGATGCGCGCCCGGCTCCTTGCAGTCGTCCGCGCCGCACGAGCACGAACCGCCGCCGCGCGAGGCCCGCGCACCGGGCACCACGGCCCAGCCGCACAACCCCGTGTACTCCGCGACAGTGGTGCACACGGCGGCGCGCGTTCGCCGGCGCGCGCCGGGCCGAACCCCTGACCGCCCTCCGGTCCGCTGCTGCCGGATCTCCCGCATGCTGCCGATCGTGAACACCATGACACCTCCAACGGATCGCCGCGCCCGATGGTTACGCACCCGCCTGACCTCGTCCGACCGGCATGTGTCAAGTGAATCGCCTGTCGCCATAGTCGAGTTCATTCGAAGGGGTGGCGAATGGTGGCGTTTCCGCAACAACGGTCGCGGACGGGTGATCGTAGGATTACTTTCGGTTCGTAGGCCGACGAGGGCCGTCCGCACGCCTGCTCGGTTGTGCCGCAGGCATGCCTACGGCGGTGCGTGCGGTGTCGACAGGACTCAACCAGCCCTGGTATCCAAAGGGTTGAGCTAGTTCGGATGGGGGCTTGACCGTGGGCGGCACACAAGAGAAGCAGCCCAACGCGCAGTTGACCTCCTGGTTCGTGCGCAGCGGCTGGTCCAAGGGCGAGCTGGCCCGTCAGGTGAACCGCAGGGCACGCCAGTTGGGCGCCCACCACGTCAGCACCGACACCTCACGCGTGCGCCGCTGGCTCGACGGCGAGCAGCCCCGCGAGCCCATCCCGCGCATCCTGTCCGAGCTGTTCTCCGAGCGCTTCGGCTGCGTGGTGCCCGTCGAGGACCTGGGGCTGCGCTCCGCGCACCAGCCCGCCGCGGGCGGCGACGTCGACCTGCCGTGGGCGGGCCCGCAGACCGTCCAGTTGATCAACGAGTTCTCCCGCAGCGACCTGATGCTCGGCCGCCGCGGCTTCCTCGGCGCCTCGCTCGCGCTGTCCGCGGGCCCCGCGCTCATCGAGCCCATGCAGCGCTGGCTGGTGCCCACCGGCTCCGCCGCGGGCGGCCCGCAGGGCCCCGCGGGGGCCGACGGCCCGCTGCTCACCGCGCCCCGCGACACCGCGGGACGCCCCTCGCGGCTGTCGGAACAGGAGTTGCAGCTCCTGGAGTCCACCACCGTGATGTTCCGCGAGTGGGACAATCAGTGCGGTGGCGGCCTGCGCCGCAAAGCCGTCGTCGGCCAGCTCCACGAGGTCACCGACCTACTCCAGGAACCGCAGCCCGAGGCCGTGGCCCGCAGGCTGTACCGGATCACCGCCGACCTCGCCGCGCTCGCCGGATGGATGAGCTACGACGTCGGACTCCAGCCCACCGCCCAGAAGTACCTGGTCCTCGCGCTGCACGCGGCCAAGGAAGCGGGCGACCGGCCGCTCGGCGCCTTCATCCTGTCCTCGATGAGCCGTCAGATGATCCACCTAGACCGGCCGGACGACGCCCTGGAGCTCATCCACCTCGCGCAGTACGGCAGTCGGGATTCGGCCACCGCCACCACCCAGGCGATGCTGCACTCGCTGGAGGCCCGCGCGTACGCCAACATGGGCCAGGTCAACAAGTGCCACCGCGCCGTCCGGATGGCCGAGGACACCTGGAGCGACTCCCGCCCGGCCGAGGACCCGTCCTGGATCAGCTTCTTCAACGAGGCCGAACTGAACGCGGAGAACGCGCACTCCTACCGCGACCTCGCCTACATCGCGGGCCGCAGCCCCACGTACGCCTCCCTCGCGCACCCCGTCATGGAGCGCGCCGTCGAGCTGTTCAGCGACGACCCGGTGCACCAACGCGCGTACGCGCTCAATCTGGTGGGCATGGCCACCGTGCACCTGCTCCAGCAGAACCCCGAGCAGGCCGCGCACTTCACCGAGCACGCCATCACCGTCGCCAAGCGGGTCCGCTCCGAGCGCGTCAACACCCGTATCCGCAAGACCACCCAGTCCGCGGTACGCGACTACGGCGATGTCGCCGAGGTCGTCGCGCTCTCCGACCGGCTCTCGGCGGAGCTCCCGGAAGTCGCCGCGTCCGCGTGAACGTCAACGCGTCCGTAAACGTCAACGCGTCCGCGTAAACGTCGAGGCGTCCGCTGAGACTCGGCCCTCCGCGTAACGCGGCATTACTGTCACGCCTGTCCCGGCCGTCCCGTATACCGACGGGTATCCGACCGGCTTCCCCGACTCGTGGCCGGTCCGTATCCGCTTCGTATCCCATCCCACGTCACACGCGTATACAGCCTTCCGGTCACGTACGGCCGGTTCACCTTCACGTAACACGCGCGACTTCTTCGTCACGGCGCCGAAACACCGTGCGGCATCGTCGGAAACCCGCCTGAGCGAATCTCTTGGCGAAAACCGGCCCAACCCTTGCACCGCCCGCACGGGCCGTTCGGATGACGAGGAGACGCCGATGGCACCAGCCATCATCACGCTGGCCGCGGATGCGCCCAAGCTCGATACCGGAAGTACGGCGTTCATGCTGATCAGCGCCGCCCTAGTGATGGTGATGACCCCAGGTCTCGCCTTCTTCTACGGCGGCATGGTGCGCGTCAAGAGCGCCCTGAACATGTTGATGATGAGTTTTATCAGTCTGGGCATCATCACCATTCTCTGGACGCTGTACGGATTCAGTTTCGCCTTCGACAGCGGTAGCGGCTTCATGGGCGGCACCGACTGGCTGGGCATGCGCGGTATCGGTATCTCGGAGCTCTGGCCCGGATACGGCATCCCGGTCTATGTCTTCGCCGTCTTCCAGCTCATGTTCGCGATCATCACCCCGGCGCTGATCAGCGGCGCCCTCGCCGACCGCGTCAAGTTCACCGCCTGGGCGCTGTTCATCACCCTGTGGGCCACGGTCGTCTACTTCCCGGTCGCGCACTGGGTGTGGGCCTCCGACGGCTGGCTGTTCAAGAAGGGTGTCATCGACTTCGCCGGTGGTACCGCGGTGCACATCAACGCCGGCGCCGCGGCCCTCGGAGTCATCCTCGTGATCGGCAAGCGCAACGGGTTCAAGAAGGACCCGATGCGCCCGCACAGCCTCCCGCTGGTCATGCTCGGCTGCGGCCTGCTGTGGTTCGGCTGGTTCGGCTTCAACGCGGGCTCCTGGCTCGGCTCCGACGGCGTCGCCGCCGTGGCCTTCACCAACACCCAGGTCGCCACCGCCGCCGCGATGCTCGGCTGGCTGATCTACGAGCGGATCAGGCACGGCTCCTTCACCACCCTGGGCGCCGCGTCCGGCGCGGTCTCCGGTCTGGTCGCCATCACCCCGGCCTGCGGCTCGGTCTCCCCGCTCGGCGCCATCGCCGTCGGTCTGATCGCCGGTGTCGCCTGCGCCGCGGCCGTCGGCCTGAAGTACCGCTTCAACTACGACGACTCGCTCGACGTCGTCGGCGTCCACATGGTCGGCGGCATCGTCGGCTCCCTGCTCATCGGCTTCTTCGCCACCGGCGGCGTCGGCCAGACCGCCAAGGGCGTCTTCTACGGGGGCGGCTGGCACCAGCTCGGCCTCCAGTTCATCGGTGTCGGCGCGGTCCTCGGCTACTCCCTGGTGTGCGCCGCGATCCTCGCCAAGCTCATCGATGTCACCATGGGCTTCCGGGTCACCGACGACGAAGAGGTCACCGGCGTCGACCAGGTCCTGCACGCCGAGACCGCGTACGACTTCGCGGGTGTCGGCGGCCGGTCCTCCGTCCCCGTGCCCGGTGCGAACAGCGAGGCGGACGCCTCCAGCAAGAAGGTGGACGCGTGAAGCTCATCACCGCCGTCGTGAAGCCCCACCGGCTCGACGAGATCAAGGAAGCACTCCAGGCGTTCGGCGTCCACGGCCTCACGGTCACCGAGGCCAGCGGCTACGGTCGGCAGCGTGGACACACCGAGGTCTACCGGGGCGCGGAGTACACCGTCGACCTGGTGCCGAAGATCCGCATAGAGGTACTGGCGGAGGACGCGGACGCCGAACAGCTCATCGAAGTGATCGTGAAAGCGGCCAGAACCGGCAAGATCGGTGACGGCAAGGTGTGGAGTCTGCCGGTCGACACGGCCGTCAGGGTCCGCACCGGCGAGCGCGGCCCCGACGCGCTTTAGTGCCGTGACCGGCGGTGTTCGCCGGGAGGGGCACCAGGACCACACCATTGGCCCCCAGCGTGGAGAACGAGTGACCGACAGCGTCGAAGCGCAGGACAGCAGTTACGCGGCGGCCCGGCTGCGTCTCCTCAACGAGGAGGCGCGGTCCGGGCCGCCGCGCCGTGCGGCCCTGGCCGCCCTCACCGACCAGTGGCTCGCGCAGCTCGCCACCGAGGCCGCGGCGGCCACCGGCACCACAGGCTTCGCCCTGCTGGCCGTCGGCGGCTACGGGCGCGGCGAGCTGTCACCGCGCAGCGACCTCGACCTGGTGCTGCTGCACGACTCGCAGAAGACCGTCGCGGCCCTCGCCGACCGCATCTGGTACCCGGTCTGGGACCTCGGCCTGGCCCTGGACCACTCCGTACGCACCCCGGCGGAGGCCCGGCAGACCGCGGGGGAGGACCTCAAGGTCCAGCTCGGCCTGCTCGACGCCCGGCACATCGCGGGCGACTCCGCGCTCACCGCGGCCCTGCGCAGCAGCGTCCTGGCCGACTGGCGCAATCAGGCCCCCAAGCGGCTGCCCGCGCTGCACGAGATGTGCCAGGAGCGCGCCGAACGCCAGGGCGAGCTGTCGTACCTGCTGGAACCCGACCTCAAGGAGGCCCGCGGCGGCCTGCGCGACGCCACCGCCCTGCGGGCCGTCGCCGCCTCCTGGCTCGCCGACGCGCCCCGCGAGGGCCTCGAAGAGGCCCGCACCACCCTGCTGGACGCCCGCGACGCCCTGCACCTGGCCACCGGCCGCGCCACCGACCGGCTCGCCCTCCAGGAGCAGGACCAGGTCGCCGACGCGCTCGGCCTGCTCGACGCCGACGCGCTGCTGCGCCAGGTCTACGAGGCCGCCCGGCGGATCGCGTACGCCTCCGACGTCACCTGGCGCGAGGTCGGCCGCGTCCTGCGCTCACGCCAGCAGCGCCCCCGCCGCCGCGGACTGCTCGGCCGCGGCCGTACGACCCCCGCCGCCGTCCACACCCCCGAGCGCGTACCGCTGGCCGACGGCGTCGTGGAGCAGGAGGGCGAGGCCGTGCTGGCGCTGGCCGCCAGACCGGACCGCGACCCCGTCCTGGCGCTGCGCGCCGCGGCGGCCGCGGCCCAGGCCGGGCTGCCGCTGTCGCTGCACGCCGTCCGCAGGCTCGCCGCGTCGGCCAAGCCGCTGCCCGTGCCGTGGCCGGGGGAGGCCCGCGAACAGCTCGTGACGCTGCTGGGCGCCGGTGAGTCCACCGTCCAGGTCTGGGAGGCGCTGGAGGCCGAAGGGCTGATCACCCGGCTCCTGCCCGACTGGGAGCGGGTCCGCTGCCGCCCGCAGCGCAACGCCGTACACCGCTTCACCGTCGACCGGCACCTGGTGGAGACCGCCGTGCAGGCCGCAGAGCTGACCCGCCGCGTCGGCCGCCCCGACCTGCTGCTGACCGCCGCGCTGCTGCACGACATCGGCAAGGGCTGGCCCGGCGACCACAGCGAGGCGGGCGAGGTCATCGCCCGCGACGTCGCCACCCGGATCGGCTTCCACGAGGCCGACGTCGACACCCTCGCCCTGCTGGTCCGCCACCACCTGCTGCTCATCGACACCGCGACCCGCCGCGACCTCGACGACCCCGAGACCATCCGGTCGGTCGCCGAGACCGTACGGGACACCTCCACGCTGGAACTGCTCGCCGCCCTCACCGAGGCCGACGCGCTGGCCACCGGGCCCGCCGCCTGGAGCACCTGGCGGGCCTCGCTCCTGGCCGACCTGGTCGACCGGGTCGCCGGGGCGCTCGACAGCGGCGCGCTGCCGCAGGTCGCCGACCGCGAGCCCACCGCCGAGGAGGAACGCCTGGTCATCGAGGCCGCCCGGACCGGCGGCCCGGTGCTGGCGCTGCACGCCCACACCGAGCCCGAGGCCGAGGGCGACGCCCAGGACGAGGCGCTGGGCGTGGAACTCGTCCTCGCCGTCCCCGACCGGCCCGGCCTGGTCGCCCAGGCCGCGGGCGTCCTCGCCCTGCACCGGCTCACCGTCAGGGCCGCCGACCTGCGCGCCGTCGACCCCCTCGGCGAGGGCCCGATCGCGCTGCTGACCTGGCGGGTCTCCGCCGAGTACGGCGCGCTGCCCGAGGCCGCCAGGCTCCGCGCCGACCTCGCCCGCGCCGTCGAGGGCACCCTGGACATCGAGGCCAGGCTCGCCGAGCGGGAGGCCGCCTATCCGCGGCGGCGCGGCATCACCCCGCCGCCGCCCCGCGTCAGCGTCGCCCCCGGCGGCACCTCGCAGACCGCCACCGTCCTCGAAGTCCGCGCCCACGACGCCCCCGGCCTGCTGCACCGCATCGGCCTGGCCCTGACCGCCACCGCCGTCACCGTCCGCTCCGCGCGCATCTCCACCCTGGGCGCCAACGCGGTCGACGCCTTCTACGTCGTCGGCAAGGACGGCGAGCCGCTGCCGCCCTCCCGCGCGGCCGAGGTGGCCCGCCAGGTCGAGAAGGCGCTGCGGTGACGGGGCGGTCGCGGCGGCGGCGATGAATCGCGGTCGCGGCGGCGACAATGAATCCGGGGCGAACCGAACGGGGGTCGGCCAAGTACCCTTGAGGACGACCACCGCCCACCCCCGACGCGAGGATCCACGACCGACGTGTTCGATACCCTCTCCGACCGCCTTGCAGCAACCTTCAAAAACCTCCGGGGCAAAGGCCGTCTGTCCGAGGCGGATATCGATGCCACCGCGCGCGAGATCCGGATCGCGCTGCTCGAAGCCGACGTCGCCCTCCCCGCGGTGCGCTCCTTCATCGCGAACGTCAAGGAGCGCGCCCTGGGCGCGGAGGTCTCCAAGGCGCTCAATCCCGCGCAGCAGATCGTCAAGATCGTCAACGAGGAACTGGTCGGCATCCTCGGCGGCGAGACCCGCCGCCTGAGGTTCGCCAAGCAGCCGCCGACCGTGATCATGCTCGCGGGCCTCCAGGGCGCCGGTAAGACGACGCTCGCAGGAAAGCTCGGCAAGTGGCTCCAGGGCCAGGGACACACCCCGCTGCTGGTCGCCTGCGACCTCCAGCGCCCCAACGCCGTCAACCAGCTCAGCGTCGTCGCCGAGCGCGCGGGCGTCGCCGTCTACGCGCCCGAGCCGGGCAACGGGGTGGGCGACCCCGTCAAGGTCGCCGGGGACTCCATCGAGTTCGCGAAGACCCAGCAGTACGACATCGTCGTGATCGACACCGCGGGCCGCCTCGGTGTCGACGAGGAGCTGATGCGGCAGGCCGCGGACATCCGCGACGCCGTACGCCCCGACGAGATCCTCTTCGTCGTCGACGCGATGATCGGCCAGGACGCGGTCAACACCGCGGAGGCGTTCCGCGACGGCGTCGGCTTCGACGGCGTGGTGCTGTCCAAGCTGGACGGCGACGCCCGAGGCGGCGCCGCGCTGTCGATCGCGCACGTCACCGGCAAGCAGATCATGTTCGCGTCGAACGGCGAGAAGCTGGACGACTTCGACGCGTTCCACCCGGACCGGATGGCCTCCCGGATCCTGGGCATGGGCGACATGCTGTCGCTGATCGAGAAGGCCGAGCAGACCTTCAGCCAGGCCGAGGCCGAGAAGATGGCCGCCAAGCTGCAGAGCAGCAAGGGCGGCAAGGACTTCACGCTCGACGACTTCCTGGCCCAGATGGAGCAGGTCCGCAAGATGGGCTCCATCTCCAAGCTGCTCGGCATGCTGCCGGGCATGGGCCAGATCAAGGACCAGATCAACAATCTGGACGAGAAGGACGTCGACCGCACCGCCGCGATCATCAAGTCGATGACGCCCGGCGAGCGGCAGGACCCGCACATCATCAACGGCTCGCGCCGCGCCCGTATCGCCAAGGGCTCCGGCGTCGAGGTCAGCGCGGTCAAGGGCCTGGTGGAGCGGTTCTTCGAGGCGCGCAAGATGATGTCGCGGATGGCCCAGGGCGGCGGTATGCCCGGAATGCCGGGGATGCCCGGCATGGGCGGCGGTCCGGGGCGGCAGAAGAAGCAGCAGAAGCAGGCCAAGGGCAAGCGGCAGTCGGGCAACCCGATGAAGCGCAAGGCGGAGGCCGCGGCTGCCGCCGCCCGCCGCGAGCAGCAGGGCCAGGGGCAGGAGGGCGACAGCCCGTTCGGTCTGCCCCCGGGCGGCGAGAACTTCGAACTGCCCGACGAGTTCAAGAAGTTCATGGGCTGAGCCCGGTGACGGGACCCGGCGGCGTGCGCATCCCGCAGGCGCGCACGCCGTACGGGAGGCGATGATGGGCGCATGCGCGTTTCCATTCGAGAGCCCAGGCCCGCAGACGCCGAAGCCCACCGCGCGGCGGTGCTGCGCTCGGCGGAACACCTCAGACCGTGGAATCCGGTGGACCCGGACGGCTTCCACGAGCTGCTGCGGCAGCAGGGCGGCGAGCTGCGGACCTTCCTCATCTTCAACGACGAGGACGGCGGCCTGGTCGGCAAGTGCAATGTCGCCAACATCGTGCGGGCCCGCTTCCGCAACGCCGCGCTGGGCTACGACAGTTACCTGCCGTACAACGGCACCGGCCGGATGAGCGAGGGGCTGCGGCTGGTGGTGGACCGCTGCTTCACCAGCTATCCGAACGGGCTCGGGCTGCACCGCCTGGAGATCAACGTCCAGCCGGACAACAGCCGTTCGGTCGCGATGGCCAAGCGGCTCGGTTTCCGCCACGAGGGCTTCTCGCCGCGCATGCTCTTCATCAACGACGCGTGGCGCGACCACGAGCGGTTCGCGCTCACCGCCGAGGAGTGGCCGGGCCTGCCGTCCGACTGACGACCGGCCGCCGTACGCGTACCCGTATCCGTATCCGCGGGGGTGCGGTCGCAGGGCCCGGCGCTCAGGCCAGCAGCCCGCGCAGCCCTCCGGCCCGTGCCAGCGCCTCCAGTTCGTCCAGCGCGCGGACGGCCCGCCCCGCGGCCTCGGGGTCGGTGCCCGGCAGGCCGCTCGCCGCGAACTCGTCCTCGTCCAGGCGCAGTACGGCCGTGCCGTCGGCGGACACCCACAGGTCGAGGTCCAGATCCTCGACGGTGAGGCCGTCGGCGGCCACGAGCGCGGGCCTGGCGATGTCGCAGTACCAGCCCTTGAGGCAGCCGCGCCCGTCGCGCACCTCCTTCACGGCGTACCAGCGGTCGCGCCAGTAGGTCTCGGTGAACACGTCGCCGGGCTCGAAGCGGACGAAGCCGAAGTCCCTGGCCGCGGGCGCCGCCCAGTCGGCGCGTACGGTCACGCGTACGCCGTCGTCGTGCAGCACGGTCGCGGGATAGCGGCGCTTCTCGCGGCCGGCCTTCGTCAGGCGGACGGTGGTCGGGGCGGCGGCCGGGAGCGGCGGGGGAGTGTCGGGCATGCCGCCGACCCTGTCCGACGCGCGGCGGGGCGGGCCACTGAATTTCCGCGGACCGCCTGGTTCTGCGCGAGCCACCGGATACCCGCGGACCACCGGATTCCTATGGCCCCGCGCGGTTTCGGCGGGTGGGCCGGCCGGACCGCGTGCGCCGCTTCGTATACGACGCCGGCGCGGGTTCGGACGCGGACCCGTTATCGGAGCGGGGCAAGATTTTACCTACGCCCGCCTACGCCCGCCTACGCCCGCCTCCGCGCGGCCTGCCCGCCGGGCCGGTCTCCGCCGGGATCACCCGCGTCCGGCGTGCGGACGATCAGATACCGGAAGACGTTCTCCATCCGCACCGAGCCGTCCGGCCGCCGGTACGGGTGCAGCGCCTCGGCGATCTCCTTGTCGACCTGCTGCCGGTCGGTGGCCTCGACCGCCGCGTCGAAGAGCCCGGTGGAGAGCAGACCGCGCACCGCGCTCGGCAGATCCGGGTAGCCGAAGGGGCAGGACACCCGCCCCGAGCCGTCAGGGCGCAGCCCCGCGGCGAGCGCCAGATTCTCCAGGTCGTCCCGGCCGCTGAGCCGTACCTCCCGGGCGGCGGGCCCGCGCGGCTCCGCCAGCCGGGTCGCCACCCGCAGGACCCGCGAGGTCGCGCACCGCTCGGGCGGACCCCAGCCCGCCAGGACGATCGCGGTGTCCGGGTCCGCCGTGGCCGCGGCGGCGCACAGCGACGGCAGCAACTCGGCCGCCGGAGCCGCCGGGTCGAAGGCCGTGACCAGGTCGAAGCCGCCGGTGAGCCGGTGCGGAACACCCGCCGTCAGCCGCGTCCTGCCCCGGGCGCGCGCCGGTCCGCCCCAGGGATGCGCGGGAAGCAGCCGCTCGCGGGCCAGCGCCAGCCGCTGCTCGTCCGTCTCGAAGCCGGTGACGGCCGCGCCCCGGTCCGCCGCCAGCAGCAGCGCGAGCCCCGCGCCGCAGCCGAGGCCCAGTAACCGGGTGTCCGCGCCGACCTCCAGCCGGTCGTACACGCTCTCGTACAGCGGGACGAGCATCCGTTCCTGGATCTCCGCCCAGTCCCGCGCCCTGCTCTCCGCGTCGGACCTGGTTCCGCGATAGAGCGTAGAAGCCATCGACCGCCCCAATCAGATGTGCGCCGTCGTTTTGCCCCCGTGGTGCCGTACCTGCCGCTTGCGTCCCCGAAAGCCAGACAACTGCTGAATCCCGACGCCGTCCAGGGTCCGGAGTGCCCATTTTTGGAACTACCCGCCCAGGCGCCGCACCGGTCCCGGGGCCGACCGGACCGATTCACGCTCGGGGCGGGCGGGGCCGTAACATCTGCGTCATGGCAAAGGCTCCCGTTCTCACCCCCCAGGCGGACGATTTCCCGCGCTGGTACCAGGACCTGATCAGCAAGGCCGAGTTGGCCGACAACGGCCCGGTGCGCGGCACCATGGTCATCCGGCCTTACGGCTACGGCCTGTGGGAGCGGATGCAGCAGGACATGGACGCGCGGATCAAGGAAGCGGGCGCGCAGAACGCGTACTTCCCGCTCTTCATCCCGCAGTCGTACCTGACGCGCGAGGCCGAGCACGTCGAGGGCTTCGCGCCCGAGCTCGCGGTCGTGACGCACGCCGGCGGCAAGGAGCTGGAAGAGCCGATCGTCGTCCGGCCCACGTCCGAGACGATCATCAACGAGTACTTCTCCAAGTGGGTGCAGAGCTACCGCGACCTGCCGCTGCTGATCAACCAGTGGGCGAACGTGGTCCGTTGGGAGCTGCGCCCGCGGCTGTTCCTGCGCACCACCGAATTCCTCTGGCAGGAGGGCCACACCGCCCATGCCACGTACGAGGACGCGCGCGCCTACGCCGCCCGGATCCAGAAGGACGTCTACGCGGACTTCATGGAGAACGTGCTGGCGATGGACGTCGTCCTCGGCCGCAAGACCGCCAAGGAGCGGTTCGCGGGCGCGATCAACACCCTCACCCTGGAAGGGATGATGGGTGACGGCAAGGCGCTCCAGCTCGGCACCAGCCACGAACTGGGGCAGAACTTCGCCAAGGCGTTCCACACGCAGTATCTGTCGAAGGACGGCACGCAGGAGCACGTCTGGCAGACGTCCTGGGGCAGCACGACGCGGATGATCGGCGCCCTGGTGATGACGCACGGCGACGACAACGGGCTGCGGGTGCCGCCGAGGCTCGCGCAGACCCAGGTCGTGGTGCTGGCGATCAAGGGCGACGAGGCGGTCGTCGCCAAGGTGCGGGAGATCGGCGAGACGCTGCGCGCGGCCGGGCTGCGCGTGCACGTGGACGACCGCACCGACACCCCCTTCGGCCGCCGCGCGGTCGACTGGGAGCTGAAGGGCGTGCCCGTCCGCGTCGAGATCGGGCCGCGCGACCTGGAGGCGGGCACCGCGATGCTGGCCCGCCGGATTCCCGGCGGCAAGGAGCCGGTCGCGATCGACACCCTGGCCGACCTGCTGCCCAAGGTGCTCGAAGAGGACCAGGCGACGCTGCTGCGCGAGTCCCGCGAGCGCCGGACGTCCCGCACCGTGGACGTCACGACGATCGAGGAGGCCGCCGAGGCCGCCGCCACCGGCTGGGCCCGCATCCCCTGGGCCGACCTCGGTCCCGAGGGCGAGGCCAAGCTGGCTGAGCAGGGCGTTTCCGTACGCTGCCTGGTCGCGCCCGACGGTTCGGTGCCGGACGCCGACGACACTCCGGGCACGCTGGCGATCGTCGCGCGCGCCTACTGAGGCCGCTCGCGTCCGCTGACCGAAAAGCGGCGTGCGTTATATGTGAATCGTCCGTCGATGGGGCGGGTGCGCGGGTTCTCCACAGACCTGCACACCCGCCCTTCGTCATGCGCATCATCCGGAACTGACCGATCAGTGCAAATTATTTACGGTAGCCCGGTATCGGAACACCGGGAGCGCCCGGCTCGTTGTCACGGCGTGAGCACGACACCACCTGTTCTCGCCGCCGAGCTGGCAGTCGCCTGGGCCGATATTCAACGGCACCATCCCGAGCTGCCCGACCTGGCCGCGCCCGAGTCCCTGATCGGAGAGTCGTCGTCCGCCTGCGGCAACGAGCTCTCCTTCGAAAGGCTGCTGCACGAGGCCGTGCACGGGATCGCCGCTGCCCGCGGAATCCGTGACACCTCGCGTGCCGGCCGCTACCACAACCGCCGATTCCTGGCCATCGCCGACGAAATGGGCCTCGATCACGCGGAGGAGCCGCACCCGAGCAGCGGCTTCTCCCTCGTGGTGATGCGCCCGGACACCCGGAAGCGTTACCGGGTCACCATCGACCGGCTGCAGCGCGCCCTCAAGGCGCACACCGTGGCCACCACCGCCGACACCGCACGCTCCTTCCGCGGGCCGGCCGCCAGGCACGGCTCGTCGGGCGGCGGGGTACGGGTCAAGGCCGTGTGCGACTGCGGGCGCAATGTCCGGGTCGTCCCGTCGGTGCTGGCCCAGGCGCCCATCATGTGCGGGGCCTGCGGGCAGCCGTTCCGGATCCCGGAGGTCGTCGGGGTCGGCTGAGTGTGGCAGAATGTCCAGTCGAGAACTCGACAGCCGTGCAGGAACCCTCTCTCCTTCGGCTGACGCGTCCACCGGGCGCGACGACTCCCACAACCCCACGTGGAAGTCCGCCGTGCCCAAACACGTCAATTCCAGGAGAACCCACTCCCGTGGCAGTCAAGATCAAGCTGAAGCGTCTGGGCAAGATCCGTTCGCCTCACTACCGCATCGTCGTCGCCGACTCCCGTACCCGCCGTGACGGCCGGGCCATCGAGGAGATCGGCCTGTACCACCCGGTGCAGAACCCCTCGCGCATCGAGGTCGACTCGGACCGCGCGCAGTACTGGCTCTCCGTCGGCGCCCAGCCGACCGAGCCCGTGCTCGCCATCCTGAAGCTCACCGGCGACTGGCAGAAGTACAAGGGCCTCGACGCCCCGGCACCGCTGCTCGTCGCCGAGCCGAAGGCCGACAAGCGCGCCCTCTTCGAGGCCGCCGCCAAGGACAGCGCGGACGAGCCCAAGGGTGAGGCGATCACCCCGAAGGCGAAGAAGTCCGAGAAGTCCGAGAAGAAGGCCGATGACACCGCCGAGGCTCCGGCCGCGGCCGAGTCGACCGAGGCCTGAGCATGCTCGAGGAGGCCCTTGAGCACCTCGTGAAGGGCATCGTCGACAATCCTGACGATGTGCACGTGGGTATGCGCACCCTGCGTCGCGGCAGCGTGCTCGAGGTCCGGGTGCATCCCGACGACCTCGGCAAGGTGATCGGCCGCAACGGCCGTACCGCCCGCGCGCTGCGTACCGTCGTGGGCGCCCTCGGCGGCCGTGGTGTCCGTGTCGACCTCGTCGACGTGGACCAGGTTCGCTGAGCGGGCCGACACAGAGAACACCGGCGCGGGCCGGGGGTGGCAGTCGCCGCTCCCGGCCCGCGCCGCGTTCGTACCCTTTTCATCCCTGTTCCGGAGTCGGAGAGTGAGCCGTACATGCAGTTGGTAGTCGGCAGGATCGGCCGCGCCCACGGCATCAAGGGCGAGGTCAGCGTCGAGGTGCGGACCGACGAGCCGGAGTTGCGGCTCGCGCCCGGGGCCGTCCTCGCCACCGACCCGGCCGCCACGGGCCCGCTGACCATCGCCACCGGACGCGTGCACAGCGGCCGGCTGATGCTGCGCTTCGAGGGCATCGCCGACCGCACCGCCGCCGAAGCGCTGCGCAATACGCTGCTGATCGCCGAGGTCGACCCGGAGCAGACGCCGGAGGACCCCGAGGAGTTCTACGACCATCAGCTCATCGACCTCGACGTGGTGACGGTCGACGGCCGCGAGGTCGGCCGGATCGCCGAGATCAGCCATCTCCCGTACCAGGACCTGCTGATCGTCCGGCGGCCTGACGGCACCGAGGTGCTCATCCCGTTCGTCGGCGAGATCGTGCCGGAGATCGACCTGGAGGAGCAGCGCGCGGTGATCGACCCGCCGCCGGGGCTGCTGGACGAGGCCGACGCGGAAGTGGCGACGTCCGGCGAGGGCGCGGGCGGCGCCACGTCCGGCGACGCCACGGATGACGGCGCCACGGATGCCGACGCCACGTCCGGCGACGACGCGGACGGCGTGTGACATGCGGATCGACGTCGTCACGATCTTCCCCGAGTACCTGGAGCCGCTGAACGTCTCGCTGGTCGGCAAGGCGCGGGCGAGCGGGCGGCTCGACGTGCGGGTGCACGACCTGCGCGGGTGGGCGTACGACCGGCACAACACGGTGGACGACACCCCGTACGGCGGCGGACCCGGCATGGTCATGAAGACCGGCCCCTGGGGCGAGGCGCTCGACCAGACCCTCGCCGACGGCTACGAGGCGGGCGCCCGCCGCCCCGCGCTCGTCGTCCCCACTCCCAGCGGCCGGCCCTTCAGCCAGGCGCTCGCCGTCGAACTCTCCGCCAGCCCCTGGCTGATCTTCACACCCGCCCGCTACGAGGGCATCGACACCCGCGTCACCGACGAGTACGCGACCCGGCTGCCGGTCCACGAGGTCTCCATCGGCGACTACGTGCTGGCCGGCGGCGAGGCGGCGGTCCTGGTGATCACCGAGGCGGTGGCCCGGCTGCTGCCCGGCGTCCTCGGCAACGCCGAGTCGCACCGCGACGACTCCTTCGCGCCGGGACCGATGGCCAATCTGCTGGAGGGCCCGGCCTACACCAAGCCGCCGCAGTGGCGCGGGCGTGGCATCCCCGACGTGCTGCTCAGCGGCCACCACGGCAAGGTCGCGCGCTGGCGGCGGGACGAGGCGCTGCGCCGTACCGTCGCCAACCGGCCCGACCTGGTGGAGCGTTGCGACCCCGCGGCCTTCGACAAGAAGGACCGCGAGATGCTCTCCATCCTCGGCTGGGGCCCCGGCCCCGACGGCCGATTTGGGCCCAGCCCGGAGGCCGTGGAAGAATGAGCCGCTGCTGTCCGTCCGGCGCGCGCCCCTGCCACAGGGGGAACGACGTCCGTCCGACGCGGCGGCACCCCATTTTTTGGCAAATCCGCATCGCGACATTCCGTCGATGACCTGTGGCATCGGCGAGGAAGCAGAATCTCATGCCCAACCTGATCGACAGCGTCAACAGCGCCTCGCTGCGCACCGACGTCCCGGCCTTCCGCCCCGGCGACACCGTCAACGTCCACGTGCGCGTCATCGAGGGCAACCGCTCCCGTGTGCAGCAGTTCAAGGGTGTTGTCATCCGCCGCCAGGGCGCGGGCATCAGCGAGACCTTCACGGTCCGCAAGGTCAGCTTCTCCGTCGGCGTCGAGCGCACGTTCCCCGTGCACACCCCGATCGTCGAGAAGATCGAGGTCGTCACCCGCGGTGACGTCCGTCGCGCGAAGCTGTACTACCTCCGTGAGCTGCGCGGCAAGGCCGCGAAGATCAAGGAGAAGCGCGACAACTGATCCATGGGAAGGCCGGATAAGCTCTGGCCTCGATGGACAGCGAAGCGACACTTCCGGAACGCGACCGTTCCTCTCCCGCCGACGAGGCGGATACGGAGGAGCGGTCGCGTTTCGTCGTGTCAGGACGCGATGCGGCGGGTCCCGGATCCCGGTCCCCGATGCGGGTCCTCGTGCGCGAGGCCGTGCCGCGCTGGTGGGCGGAGTGGCGGCGTACGGTGCTGCTCGCGGTCGGCTGCGTCGTCGCGCTGCTGCTGGTGAGCACGTATGTCGTGCAGCCCTTCCAAGTGCCCAGCGGCTCCATGGAGAACACGCTGCGGGTCGGCGACCGGGTGCTGGTCAACAAGCTTGCGTACCGTTTCGGCGGCCATCCGCGGCGCGGGGACGTGATCGTCTTCGACGGCGACGGATCGTTCACTCAGCAGGGTGGGACGGACTACGTGAAGCGCGTCATCGGCATCGGCGGCGACCGCGTCACCTGCTGCGACAAGCAGGGCAGGCTGCTGGTCAACGGCCGCCCGCTGGACGAGGGCTACCTCTTCCCCGGCGACGCGCCCTCGCGGGTACCTTTCGACATCGTGGTGCCGGACGGAAGGCTGTGGGTGATGGGCGACCACCGCAACGACTCCCGCGACTCACGGGACCACCTCGGGGAACCGGGCGGCGGCACCGTACCGCTCGGCAAGGTCATCGGCCGCGCCGAGTGGATCGGCTGGCCGTTCGGCCACTGGACCCGGCTCAACCGCCCCGCGACCTTCGCCGCCGTCCCCGCACCCGCCGCGGGTCACCATGGGTAACCGCGGGCGGCCCCGCTACGGCCACCACCGCGCCGCCCCGGTGACGGGCGCGGCGGGCTCCGGCACGGGCGGCGCCCCGGGAAGCGGCGCGGGCGACGGCGCGTACGGCGGACCGCCGGGCGGCGGCAGCACCCGTATCGAGCGCCGCAAACTGGCCCGCAAGGTCAAGCGCAAGCGCCGCCGCTCGCTCGCCAGGGAGGTGCCGCTGCTGGTCATGGTGGCCCTGCTGATCGCGCTGGTGCTCAAGACGTTCCTGCTCCAGGCGTTCGTCATCCCGTCCGGGTCGATGGAGCAGACCATCAAGATCGGCGACCGGGTGCTGGTCGACAAGCTCACCCCGTGGTTCGGCGCCGAGCCGCACCGCGGTGACGTCGTGGTCTTCAAGGACCCCGGCGGCTGGCTGCCGCCCGAGGAGCAGAAGAAGCCCGACCCCGTGGTGATCAAGCAGGTGAAGCAGTTCTTCACCTACATCGGCCTGCTGCCGTCCGCCGACGAGCAGGACCTGATCAAGCGGGTCATCGGCGTCGGCGGCGACACCGTGAAGTGCTGCGACGCCGACGGGCGCATCACCGTCAACGGCGTGCCCCTCAGCGAGCCGTATCTTTACGCCGGTAATCCACCCTCAATGATGAAATTCACCGTGCACGTACCCCAGGGCAGGCTGTGGGTGATGGGCGACCACCGGTCGGATTCGGCCGACTCGCGCTACCACACGGACAAGCCCGGAGGCGGCACGATTCCGCTGAATCTGGTGGTGGGAAGGGCCTTCGTCATCGCCTGGCCGTTCGGTCACTGGGAGCGACTGAAGGAACCCGGCACGTTCGCGTCCGTCCCCGACGCGCAGGTGGCGGCGACCGCGGCCACAGCCGGGACGGCTAGGGTGGCCCAGGCCAACAACGGCCAAGGAACGAGCCAGACACCGACTCCTGCGGAACTCCCGCTCGTTATGGGAGTGGCGGGCCTGCGCCGGAAACGGGGCAGGCGGCGGACTGGAGTGAGGAGTGGATGTGGGGGACCTGGTGGTCGGCGCACGGTCTGGATCCGGCGAGCCCGAAAAAGGGGATGTCACGGTGCCGTCTGTCGACAAGTCGGAGGCCGATGGCCGAGTCCCCGAGCCCGCGGACAGTACGGAGTACGGCGGCGGGCAGTACCCGGGCGGCGGGTCGTACCCCGGCAGCCACGCCGATGCGGGTCAGGTTCCCGGCCAGGCTCCGGAGGCCCCCGCGGGGCCGGCGGACGGCACGGACCCGCGGGACCCCGCGGCGGGCGGTCCCGCTGACCGCCCCCAGGGCCCCGGCGGTCCCGGGGACCCCGGCTCGGGTGACGAGCCGCCGTCCCACTCCTCGGGCGGCTCCGCGAGCAAGAACCGGTCGTTCTGGAAGGAACTGCCGCTCCTGATCGGCATCGCGCTGGTCCTGGCGCTGCTGATCAAGACCTTCCTGGTGCAGGCGTTCTCCATCCCGTCCGACTCCATGCAGCACACGCTGGAGCGCGGCGACCGCGTCCTGGTCGACAAGCTCACCCCCTGGTTCGGCTCCAAGCCGAGCCGCGGTGAGGTCGTCGTCTTCCACGACCCGGGCGGCTGGCTCGGCGAGAATCCGCCCGCCAGCGGCAACGCGGTGACCAGGGGCGTGCAAAAGGGCCTCAGCTTCATCGGCCTGATGCCGTCCGCCGAGGAGAAGGACCTGATCAAGCGGGTCATCGGCGTCGGCGGTGACACGGTCGAGTGCAACGGCACGGGACCGGTGAAGGTCAACGGCAAGGCGCTGGACGAGCCGTACGTCTTCGCGGGCAACACCCCCTGCACCCCCGACCGGCCGTTCAAGGTCACCGTGCCCAAGGGCCGGATCTGGGTCATGGGCGACCACCGCCAGGACTCCCTCGACTCCCGGTACCACATGACGCTGCCCGGCGGCGGCACCGTGTCCGACAACGAGGTCGTCGGCCGCGCCGTGACGGTGGCCTGGCCGGTCAACCGCTGGGACTGGCTCTCCATCCCCAGCACCTTCAGCCAGCCGGGCATCAACGCGGCGGGCACCGCGGGCCCGGCCGCGGTGGGCCTCCTCGGTGCCGCGCCGCTGGTGCTGATGCGCCGCCGCAAGCTGCTGCGCGCACAGCCGCCGGTCACTCCGGAGACGGAAGAGGACTGACGGACGTACCCGGCCCGCGGCGGCGGGCGCCCGATCGAGCACCGACGGGCGTCCGGGCCTACGGTCCGGGGCGTACCGCCGGGTAGGGTTCCGGTCCATGAGCAGCAGCAGTGCGATACGCAAGGGCGAGGGCCGGTTCGGACGTACGGTGTCCGGGCTGGCCATCGCTCTTGGCTGTGCCCTGTTCCTCGGCGGCTTCGCCTGGGGAGCGGTCGAGTACCGGCCGTACACAGTGCCCACCAATTCCATGCAGCCGACCGTGCAGCCGGGCGACCGGGTGCTGGCCCAGAAGGTCTCCGGCTCCGATGTGCGCCGCGGCGACGTGGTGGTCTTCCAGGACAAGCTCTGGGGCGACCTGCCCGAGGTCAAGCGGGTCGTCGGCGTCGGCGGCGACGTCGTCAAGTGCTGCGACACCCAGAGCCGCCTCACGGTGAACGGCACGGCGGTCGACGAAGAGGGCTATCTCGACGGCTCCGACGCCTCTGCCGCGCCCGGTGGGTCGGGCCTTCCCGGCGTTCCCGCCTCCGTGACGAAGTTCAGCACCACGGTGCCGCGCGGCTCGCTCTTCCTGCTCGGTGACAACCGCGCGGTCTCCCAGGACTCCCGTATCCGCCTCAGCGACGCCCAGCACGGCGCGGTCCCCGTGAGCGCCGTCAAGGGCCGCGTGGACGGCACGGTGTGGCCCATGGGGCGGATGGGGACGCTGTCGCCCACGACCGCCTTCAAGGCCGTGCCGGGCGGCGGTACGTCCGCCGAGGGGCCGCTGCGCTGGATCGTCGTCATGGTGGTCGTGGGCGCCGTGCTGATTCTCGGCGGCGCGGCGTACGGACCGGTGGCCGGGCTGCTGAGGCGGCGCAGGTGACCGTGGTGCGTCGGCGCGTCGCCCGTGTGGTGCTGCTCGACCCGGCGGACCGGATCCTGCTGCTGAACGGCGTCGATCCGGCCGATCCGGCGGTGGGCTCGTGGTTCACGCCGGGCGGCGGGGTCGAGGGCGGTGAGAGCCTGGAGGAGACGGCGCTGCGCGAGCTCGCCGAGGAGACCGGCATCACCGATGTACGGCTCGGCCCGGTGCTGTGGGAGCGGACCAGCTCCTTCAGCTTCGACGGGCGGCGCTGGGAGCAGGACGAGTGGTACCACCTGGGCCGTACCGACACCGTCGACGTCGACACCAGCGGCCAGACGGACCTGGAACGCAGAAGTGTCTCGTCGTTGCGCTGGTGGACCTGCGAGGAACTTTTGCGCACTCGTGAGACGGTGTACCCCATCAGACTCGCTGAGCTGCTGCGTACGCTGCTCGGCGAAGGCCCCCCGCAATCCCCGATCCCCCTGGGGACGGAGCGCGACTGACGCACAATGGGGGGCACGTACGGCTGAAGGGGAACATGCCATGAGCGCCGAGGACCTCGAAAAGTACGAGACCGAGATGGAGCTGAAGCTCTACCGGGAGTACCGCGATGTCGTTGGCCTGTTCAAGTACGTGATCGAGACCGAGCGGCGCTTCTACCTCACCAACGACTACGAGATGCAGGTGCACTCGGTCCAGGGTGAGGTCTTCTTCGAGGTCTCGATGGCCGACGCCTGGGTCTGGGACATGTACAGGCCCGCCCGCTTCGTCAAGCAGGTCCGTGTCCTCACGTTCAAGGACGTGAACATCGAGGAGCTGAACAAGGCGGATCTGGATCTGCCGTCGGACGAGTCGGGCTTCAATAGTTGAAGCTGAGGCCCTTTTGAGGGGGCCTTCGGGGGTGCCGGTGCGCTCTTGGTGGGGCGCGGGCCGGGTGCTGGCGCGGGCCCAGGCGCGGGGCGCGGTGCGGGGTCGCGGCGCGGGCCCCGGTGCATGGGCGCGGCGCGGGCCACGGTGCGGGGTCGCGGGGAGTTATCCACAGGCTGGGACCAAGATCATCTTCGGCGGTCGAACTCTGTCACAGTGAGTGACGGAGGTGGTACGCATGAACGCACGAGGTGCGCTGGGGCGGTACGGCGAGGGGCTGGCGGCCCGCAGGCTGGAGGACGCGGGACTGACCGTGCTCGACCGGAATTGGCGGTGCGGGCGCGACGGGGAGATCGACATTCTGGCGTCCGAGGGGGACGCCCTGGTGGTGTGCGAGGTGAAGACCCGCCGTGACGGCGGCTTCCAGCACCCCATGGCGGCGCTCGGGCCGCGGCAGATCCACCGGCTGCGGTCGCTCGCCGACCGCTGGGCGGCGGAACACGGCGGCGCGCCACCGGGCGGCGTGAGAATCGACCTGGTCGGCATCCTGCTGCCCGCCCGCGGCGCGGCCCGCGTCGAGCATGTGCGGGGGGTGGCGTGATGGGCTTCGCCCGTACGTGCTCGGTCGCGCTGATCGGCGTCGAAGGCGTCGTGGTCGAGGTCCAGGCCGACCTCGAACCCGGCGTGGCGGCCTTCGCCCTGGTCGGACTGCCCGACAAGAGCCTCACCGAGAGCCGCGACCGGGTGCGCGCCGCGATCGTGAACAGCGGCGAGGTCTGGCCGCAGAAGAAGCTCACCGTCGGCCTCAGCCCGGCCTCGGTGCCCAAGGGCGGTTCGGGGTTCGATCTCGCCGTGGCGTGTGCGATCCTCGCCGCCAACGACCGCATCGCCCCCGGATCCATCGCCGACCTCATGATGATCGGCGAACTGGGACTCGACGGACGGGTCCGCCCGGTCCGCGGGGTGCTGCCCGCCGTCCTGGCGGCGGCCGACGCCGGATACCGGCATGTCGTGGTGCCGGAGCGCACCACGGCCGAGGCATCCCTGGTCCCCGGCGTCTCCGTCTTCGGTATCCGCACCCTGCGGCAGCTCGTCGCCCTCCTCAACGACGAGCTGGCCCCCGAGGAGGACCAGGACCCGGCGCGGGCGGACGGCCGCCCCGACCCGATACTGGCCGGGCTGACCGTGCCGGGCGGCGGCGTCGGGACCGGTCTGGCCGGCAGCCTCGGTGACGACTCGCTCACCGGGCACGGCCCCGACCTGGCCGACGTCGCCGGACAGCGGACCGCCCGCACCGCGCTGGAGGTCGCCGCCGCCGGCGGACACCATCTGTATCTGAAGGGCCCGCCGGGCGCGGGCAAGACGATGCTCGCCGAGCGGCTGCCCGGCATCCTGCCGCCGCTCACCCGCCAGGAGTCCCTGGAGGTCACCGCCGTCCACTCGGTGGCGGGCATCCTCCCGCCAGGACGGCCCATGGTCGACGCCCCGCCGTACTGCGCGCCGCACCACTCGGCCACCATGCCCTCGCTGGTCGGCGGCGGCAGCGGACTGCCCCGACCGGGCGCGGTCTCGCTCGCCCATCGCGGGGTTCTCTTTTTGGACGAGGCTCCGGAATTCAGTGTGCGGGCGCTGGAGGCGCTGCGGCAACCGCTCGAATCGGGCCATGTCGTGGTCGCCCGCGCGGCGGGCGTGATGCGGCTCCCTGCCCGCTT
The DNA here is from genome assembly GCF_042957385.1 of Streptomyces sp. NPDC008079. Lineage (NCBI taxonomy): Bacteria > Bacillati > Actinomycetota > Actinomycetes > Kitasatosporales > Streptomycetaceae > Streptomyces > Streptomyces sp. NPDC008079. Next base: position 100,428 of record NZ_JBIBIC010000017.1, on the reverse strand, counting down.
CATGCTGGTGCTCGCCGCCAACCCCTGCCCCTGCGGGCGCTACTCGATGCTGGGCGAGGGCTGCGACTGCTCGCCCACCGCCGTCCGCCGCTACCAGGGCAGGCTTTCGGGGCCGCTGCTGGACCGCGTCGACCTGCGCGTCGAAGTGGAATCCGTCAGCAGATCCGACCTCCTCGGCCAGGGCCCCGGCGAATCCACCGCCACCGTCGCCGCCCGGGTCGTCGCCGCCCGCGAGCGTGCCGCGACCCGCTACCGGGACACCCCCTGGAAGCTGAACAGCGAGATCCCCGGCCACGAGATGCGCACCCGCTGGCACGTCGCCCCCGGCGCCCTGCACCCCGCCGAGCGCGACATGGAACGCGGCCTGCTCACCGCCCGCGGCCTCGACCGCGTCCTGCGCGTCGCCTGGTCCCTCGCCGACCTCGCGGGCCACGACCGCCCCGATGTCGACGACGTCTTCCAGGCGCTCCACCTCAGGACCGGTGTCAGCCGCGGGGTGCCCGTAGCGGGGGGTGTGTGATGCGGCGGCGGAGGGGGTCGCCGGGCCCCGATGGGGCCGGGCCGCCGGGGGAGGAGACGGCCACCGGATCGGCCGCCGAGGTTGGCGCAGGGAGGGTCCGGGGTTCGCAGGCCGCCGATGGCTCTCAGGTCGGCGCCGCGGCCGGTGGGGCCGGTCCACCGACGCTGGCGGTGCCCGCTTTGGCGGTACCTGCCTTGGCGGCTGCCGTGCCGGAGGCGGAGCGGTTGGCGCGGGTGGCGATCACGCGGATCGCCGACCCCGGGGACGAGGTGGTGGGGCGGGCGCTGCGGGAGAGGGGAGCCGAAGAGGTGCTGCGCGCGCTACGGGAGGGGGAGGCACTGCCCGGAGCCGGTCCGCGCCGGACCGACGGATACCGGACGCGGTCGGTTCGGGCCGACCCCGAGGGGGATCTGGAGGCCGCACGCCGGGCCGGAGGACGGTTCGTCTGCCCCGAGGACGCCGACTGGCCGGGGCAGTTGGACGACCTCGGGCCGCAGCGCCCGTATGGCCTGTGGGTACGCGGGCAGCCGTCGCTACGGCTGTGGGCACTGCGCTCGGTGGCCGTGGTCGGCGCACGGGCCTGCACCGACTACGGCGCCCACATGGCGGCGCGGCTCGGCGGGGGACTGGCACGGGCGGGCTGGGTGGTGGTCTCGGGAGCCGCCTACGGGGTGGATGGTGTGGTGCACCGGGGTGCGCTGCGGGCGGGCGGCGCCACCATCGGCGTGGTGGCCAGCGGCGTCGATGTGCCGTACCCGCCGGGCAACGCCCAGTTGATCGGCGAGATCGCCGAACGCGGCCTGCTCGTCGGCGAACTGCCGCCGGGCGACCACCCCACCCGCAGCAGATTCGTGCTGCGGAACCGGGTGATCGCCGCCCTGACCCGCGGCACGGTGGTGGTCGAGGCGCGCTACCGCAGCGGTTCCCTGGTCACCGCGCGGCGGGCCGCCCAGTTGGGGCGGGTGACGATGGGGGTGCCGGGGCCCTGCACGAGCGGTCTGTCGGAAGGGGTGCACGAACTGCTGCGCGGGGACGCCGTGGTGGTGACCGACGCGGCCGAAGTCATCGAGATGGTGGGGGAGATCGGCGCCGACCTCGCACCGGCCCGCCGCGGACCCGTACTGCCGCGCGATCTGCTCGACCCGGCGGCGGCCCGCGTACTGGAAGCGCTCCCCGGTCAAGGGGACGCCCGCGAAGAGGAGATCGCCCTCGCCGTGGGGTCCACCAGCGACGACACGCTGAGACGGCTCTACGAATTGCAGGCCCTCGGCTTCGTCGAACGCGACGACGGGCGGTGGAAGTTGGTCCGTACCGCGCACGACGGCGCGCCGCGTCGGGAGGGTTGACGCCATCGACACACCATCAGGTGACAGGAAACCGCCGTGACCTGGGACGATCGTAGGACCGGCCGTGGGCGGCCCGGCGGCCCACCATGATGACCCGAGGGGCTCCCGCGCGGGGCCCGTACCGGGCGGTATAGCCGGTCCGGTGAGCGCGCACCGGTAGAGGAACGTATCTGCGCATGTCCCATACGGATGATGTAGCAATAAGCGACACTATGGTCACGCTACGCTCGCGGAGGCTCGATTTCCCGCCCACGTCTCGGCAGAACGGCTCAAAACGGCACATGCCCCAGTACACCCCCGGGTCCGAGCGGGCGACGGCGGCGACCGCCCCCCGCACCTCCCCTCGGCCAGCCGCCCCCACGTCGCTCGACGAACTGTGGCGGACCTATAAGTCCACGGGGGACGCCCGGCTGCGGGAGCAGTTGATCCTGCACTACTCGCCGCTGGTGAAGTACGTGGCGGGCCGGGTCAGCGTCGGGCTCCCGGCCAACGTCGAGCAGGCCGACTTCGTCTCCTCCGGGGTGTTCGGACTCATCGACGCGATCGAGAAGTTCGACCCGGAACGCGCGATCAAATTCGAGACCTACGCGATCACCCGTATCCGCGGCGCCATGATCGACGAACTGCGCGCGCTCGACTGGATCCCGCGCTCCGTCCGGCAGAAGGCGCGCGCCGTCGAACGCGCCTACGCCACCCTTGAGGCCAAGCTGCGCCGCACTCCGAGCGAGCCCGAGGTGGCGGCGGAGATGGGCGTCGGGATCGAAGACCTGCACGCGGTGTTCAGCGCGCTGTCCCTGGCCAACGTCGTCGCGCTGGAGGACCTCCTGCACGCGGGCGGCGAGGGCGGCGACCGGCTCAGCCTCGTCGACACCCTGGAGGACACCGGCGCCGACAACCCCGTCGAGGTCGCCGAGGACCGTGAGCTGCGCCGACTGCTCGCCCGCGCGGTCAACACCCTTCCCGAACGCGAGAAGACCGTCGTCACCCTCTACTACTACGAGGGCCTGACACTCGCCGAGATCGGCCAGGTACTCGGCGTCACCGAAAGCAGGGTCAGCCAGATCCACACCAAGTCCGTCCTCCAACTACGGGCAAAGCTGGCCGACGTCGGGCGGTGACAGGCGCGGCACAGTGTCTACAGTGGTGGGATGCCCAGGATTCGAGCGGCCTCGGTGGCCGAACACCGGACGATGCAGCGCCAGGCCCTGCTGGACGCCGCGCGTTCGCTGCTGTCCGAGGGCGGCACGGAGGCGCTGACCTTCCCCGCCCTGGCCGAGCGCACCGGACTGGCGCGCTCCTCGGTCTACGAGTACTTCCGCTCCCGCGCCGCGGTGGTCGAAGAGCTGTGCGCCGTGGACTTCCCCGTCTGGGCCGCCGAGGTCGAGGCCGCCATGCAGGCCGCCGACACCGCCGAGGGTCAGATCGAGGCCTACGTACGCAGCCAGCTCGCGCTGGTCGGCGACCGCCGCCACCGCGCCGTCGTCGCGATCTCCGCCGGTGAACTGGACGCGGGCGCCCGCGAGAAGATCCGCGCCGCCCACGGCGGCCTGGTCACGATGGTCGGCGCCGCCCTCGCGGCCCTCGGCCACGCCGAGCCCCGCCTGACCGCTATGCTCCTGCAAGGCGTGGTCGACGCCGCGGTCCGCCGGATCGAACTCGGCGCCGCAGAAGACCCCGTCCACATCACCGAGTCGGCCGTCACGATGGCGCTGCACGGGGTGACCGGCCGCCCCTGACCCGGGCTGCCGCCTCCGCTTTCCGTTCCGTCCCGTCCGCCGCCGCGCCGAACACCGGCAGCAGCCGGGAGGGCCCCGCGCGCAGCAGCCACGGCGGCAGCAGGGTCAACGGGTCGAGGTAGACGTCACCCCGCAGGAGGCCCCAGTGGAGGCAACCGGGTGAGCGGTGGACGGCGGAGTCGGTCACCACTCCCAGCGGCCCGCCCGCGGCGAGCCGGGTGCCGACCGCGACCGTCCCCCGTACCGGCTCATAGGTGACGCGCAGGCTCGCGTCCGGCCGGTCGAGCCGCAGCACGACGACATCGGTGCCCGCCACCTTCCCCGCGAAGGTCACCTCGCCGGGAGCCGCCGCCCGCACCACGCTCCCCGGCCCCGCGCGTAAGTCGACCCCGCGGTGTCCCGCGGCATAGGGCGTCGCGGGCGGCTCGAAGGCGCGCAGCACCGCCGGCCGCCCCCGTACTTCCGGCCCTGTCACGGGCCAGCAGCGCGCGTCCGAGCCGGCGCCCGCGCACCCCGCGCCGCCAGCCGTCCCCGTGCCGCTCGCCGTACCGGCGCCGCCCGCCGTCCCCGTGCCGCCGGGGAGGGCCGTCAGCAGAGCCGTCATCACCACCGTCAACCACATGTGAAGTGCCATGGCACGAGCATCCCGGATCCGGGCGGCGAAAGATGATCATGGTCCTGGCCTGTGGATAACTCGGGTGTCGCCCGGCACTCCACCGGTCCCGTACACTTTCTCTGGCGATCCGGGTCACCGGGTCGACTTCGCACGCCCCGCCACCCACTCCTCTCATCGGGACGGTGGCCGCGCCCCTCGGTCCCTCGTGGCACGGCGCGTCGGGACGTCAGGCGCGACCGCCGTCCGGCGGTCGCGATAACCGAGTACCTCAAGGAGTACGGCCATGGCCGTCGTCACGATGCGGGAGCTGCTGGAGAGCGGCGTCCACTTCGGGCACCAGACCCGTCGCTGGAACCCGAAGATGAAGCGCTTCATCTTCACCGAGCGCAATGGCATCTACATCATCGACCTGCTCCAGTCGCTGTCGTACATCGACCGCGCCTACGAGTTCGTCAAGGAGACCGTCGCGCACGGCGGCTCCATCATGTTCGTCGGCACCAAGAAGCAGGCGCAGGAAGCCATCGCGGAGCAGGCCTCCCGCGTCGGCATGCCCTACGTCAACCAGCGCTGGCTGGGCGGCATGCTCACCAACTTCTCGACCGTCTACAAGCGCCTCCAGCGCCTGAAGGAGCTCGAGGAGATCGACTTCGACGACGTGGCCGCGTCCGGCCTCACGAAGAAGGAGCTGCTGGTCCTCTCCCGCGAGAAGGACAAGCTGGAGAAGACCCTCGGCGGCATCCGCGAGATGCAGAAGGTGCCGAGCGCCGTCTGGATCGTCGACACCAAGAAGGAGCACATCGCCGTCGGTGAGGCGCGCAAGCTCCGCATCCCGGTCGTCGCGATCCTCGACACCAACTGCGACCCCGACGAGGTCGACTACAAGATCCCGGGCAACGACGACGCGATCCGTTCCGTCACGCTGCTCACCCGTGTGATCGCCGACGCCGTCGCCGAGGGCCTCATCGCCCGCTCCGGTGCCGCCACCGGTGACAAGAAGGCCGAAGGCGTCGCCGAGCCGCTCGCCGAGTGGGAGCGTGACCTGCTCGAGGGCGAGAAGAAGGCCGACGAGGCGCCCGCCGCCGACGCGACCGCCGCCGCTGCCGAGGCGCCCGCCGCCGAGGCCGAGGCTCCGGCCGACGCCGCCCCGGCCGACGCCGAGACCGCCGAGGCTCCGGCCGACGCCGCCCCGGCCGCCACGGAGGGCGAGTCCGAGCAGGCCTGAGCCTGTTCCGACCCGTACCGACGGCACACCGGCACCACCGGTCAACCGCACAGCAGCAGGACGCGTATCGCGTACGACGCGTACGACGTGAACCACGCGTGACGACGGCGGGGGCCCATGCCCCCGCCGTCCACCCGTAGATCCACCGACCATTCGGGAAGAGACTTAAACCCATGGCGAACTTCACCGCCGCTGACGTCAAGAAGCTCCGCGAGCTGACCGCCGCGGGCATGATGGACTGCAAGAACGCCCTTGTGGAGGCCGAAGGCGACCTGGACAAGGCCGTCGAGATCCTTCGGGTCAAGGGCCAGAAGGGCGTCACCAAGCGCGAGGGCCGCTCGGCCTCCAACGGTGCGGTCGTCTCCCTGATCGCCGCCGACAACTCCGAGGGCGTCCTCGTCGAGCTGAAGTGCGAGACGGACTTCGTCGCCAAGGGCGACAAGTTCGTCGCCGTGGCCGACGCCATCGCCGCCCACGTCGCCGCCAGCAAGCCGGCCGACATCACGGCGCTGCTCGGCTCCGAGATCAAGGACGGCCAGACCGTCCAGGCGTACGTGGACGAGGCGAACGCCACCCTCGGCGAGAAGATCGTGCTCGACCGCTTCGCCCAGTTCTCCGGCACCTACGTGACCTCCTACCTGCACCGCACCAGCCCCGACCTGCCCCCGCAGGTCGGCGTCCTGGTCGAGCTGGACAAGGCCGACGCGCAGGTCGCCAAGGACGTCGCCCAGCACATCGCCGCCTTCGCGCCGACCGCCCTGTCCCGCGACGAGATCCCGGCCGAGACGGTCGAGAACGAGCGTCGCGTCGCCGAGGCCACCGCCCGCGAGGAGGGCAAGCCCGAGGCCGCCCTGGCGCGCATCGTCGAGGGCCGGGTGAACGGCTTCTTCAAGGAGAACGTCGTCCTGGAGCAGGCCTTCGCGAAGGACTCCAAGAAGACCGTCCAGAAGGTGCTGGACGAGGCCGGCGTCACGCTGAAGCGTTTCGCGCGTTTCCGCGTCGGCGTCTGATCGCGCTGGACACGAAAGCAGCGAATGACCGACGGCCCGGCTAGGGTCGTACGCGGTCGGCCGCCCGCCGACCGGCCGCAGATGTGACGAGGAGGCCATTGCCGTACAGGGAACCCACGAGGACCCGCGGCAATGGCCTCCTTCGTACGTGCACGAGGAGATCTCCATGGACAAAGGCGCCGATACGGCCCACCACACCACCGCCCACCGCCGCTATCTGCTGAAGCTGTCCGGCGAGGCGTTCGCCGGGGGAGGCGGTCTCGGAGTCGATCCCGACGTCGTGCACGCCATCGCCCGCGAGATCGCCGCGGTCGTCGCGGACGGCTACGAGATCGCCCTCGTCGTCGGCGGCGGCAACTTCTTCCGCGGCGCCGAACTCCAGCAGCGCGGCATGGACCGGGCCCGCTCGGACTACATGGGCATGCTCGGCACGGTCATGAACTGCCTGGCCCTCCAGGACTTCCTGGAGAAGGAGGGCGTCGAGACCCGCGTGCAGACCGCGATCACCATGGGCCAGGTCGCCGAGCCGTACATCCCGCTGCGGGCCGTACGGCACCTGGAGAAGGGCCGCGTCGTCATCTTCGGCGCCGGTATGGGCATGCCGTACTTCTCCACCGACACCACCGCCGCCCAGCGGGCCCTGGAGATTGACGCGGCGGCCATGCTGATGGGCAAGAACGGGGTCGACGGGGTCTACGACTCCGACCCCAAGCTGAACCCGGACGCGGTGAAGTTCGACGCCCTGGAGTACGGCGAGGTCATCACCCGCGACCTGCGGGTCGCCGACCTCACCGCGATCACCCTCTGCCAGGACAACAAGCTGCCGATCCTCGTCTTCGAGCTGCTCGCCGAAGGGAACATCGCGCGGGCCGTGAAGGGTGAGAAGATCGGCACGCTGGTCAACGACCGGGGCTCCAGGGCTTAATGACCGCCCGAGCGCCGGGTGGTGACACGTCCCGGTTCGCCCGGTCCGGGGATGGACAACAGGCTGCCGGTCGGACACCGTGCAGGAAAGACGCGCGCAGGGGCCCGACCGTCAGGCTCCGCCTTCTGAATACCAGGAGCACATGGTGATTGAAGAGACCCTCCTCGAGGCCGAGGAGAAGATGGAGAAGGCCGTCGTCGTCGCCAAGGAGGACTTCGCGGCGATCCGTACCGGCCGGGCGCACCCCGCGATGTTCAACAAGATCGTGGCCGAGTACTACGGCGCGCCCACCCCGATCAACCAGCTCGCCTCGTTCGCGGTGCCCGAGCCGCGGATGGCGGTGATTACCCCCTTCGACAGCAGCAGTCTGCGCAACATCGAGGAGGCGATCCGCAACTCCGACCTCGGCGTCAACCCGAGCAACGACGGCCGGATCATCCGGGTGGCGTTCCCGCAGCTCACCGAGGAGCGGCGCCGGGAGTACATCAAGGTCGCCAAGACCAAGGGCGAGGACGCCAAGATCTCGATCCGCAGCGTCCGCCGCAAGGCCAAGGAGACCCTCGACAAGCTCGTCAAGGACGGCGAGTCGGGCGAGGACGAGGTGCGCCGCGCGGAGAAGGAGCTGGACGACACGACGTCGAAGTACGTCGCCCAGGTCGACGAGCTGCTCAAGCACAAGGAAGCCGAGCTGCTGGAGGTCTGACCGGGCCGGGCCCCCGGGCCCGCCCCGGAAACACCGCCCCGGACATCTCAGTCCGTCCGGACACGCCCGTCCGGACACGCCCGTCCGGACACGCCCGTCCTGGCACCGTTCCTGACGCCCGTCCGGACACCGGCAGTACGACCGTATGCACGATCCCGCCCTCAGCCCTTCCCGGCCGACACACGACGACGCGAGGCGAAGCTCAGTGAACGACTCTTCCTGGGGCGCTTCGCCACGCGCCGGTCACTGGGGAGCGCCCGAGGACACGGTCACCAACGGCGCGGCCGACGGCTCGATTGCGGATGACACGATCATCTATCCGGCGGGTTCCGCACCCGATTCCGGGCGCGGCAGGAAGACTCCTCCTATGCCAACCGCCCCGGAGCCGACACCGCCGCCGCAGCCCCCCGCGAAGAAGTCCGCAGGGCGGAATCTGCGCGCGGCGATAGGGGTCGGCCTCGGCCTCGGCGCGGTCATCGTCGCCTCGCTCTTCATCGTGAAGGCGGTGTTCGTCGGCGTCGTGGTCGTCGCCGCCGCCGTCGGCGTCTGGGAGCTGACCTCGCGGCTGGCGGAGCGCAAGGGCATCCGCGCCCCGCTGATCCCGATCGCGGCCGGCGGTACGGCGATGATCATCGCCGGGTATCTGCGCGGCGCGGACGGCGCCTGGGTGGCGATGGCCCTCACCGCGCTCGCCATCCTCGTGTGGCGCATGACGGAGCCGCCCGAGAACTACCTGCGCGACGTCACCGCCGGCGTCTTCGCCGCCTTCTACGTGCCCTTCCTGGCCACCTTCGTGGTCATGATGCTCGCCGCCGACGACGGCCCGCGCCGCGTCCTGGTCTTCCTGCTGCTCACCGTGATCAGCGACACCGGCGCCTACGCCGTCGGCTGGCGCTTCGGCAAGCACAAGCTCGCGCCCCGCATCAGCCCCGGCAAGACCCGCGAGGGCCTGCTCGGCGCGATCTCCTTCGCCATGGTCGCGGGCGCCCTGCTCATGCAGTACGTCATCGACGACGGCCGCTGGTGGCAGGGCCTCCTCCTCGGCCTCGCCGCCGCCGTCAGCGCCACCCTCGGCGACCTCGGCGAATCCATGATCAAGCGCGACCTCGGCATCAAGGACATGGGCACCCTCCTGCCGGGCCACGGCGGCATCATGGACCGCCTCGACTCCCTGCTCCCCACCGCCCCCGTCGTCTGGCTCCTCCTGGCCGTCTTCGTCGGCACCGGCTGACCCCCCGACGGCCCGCCGCCCGAGCGACAGCCCCGGACCAGCGGGCGACCGGCCGACCCATTTCGATCTGCGACACTTGTCAGATCATGCCTGTACCCGGAGAACTCACTTTTGCCGCGCCGCGTGGGGCCAAGAAGCCGCCGCGGCACCTTGCCGACCTCACTCCCGTCGAGCGGCGGGAGGCGGTGGCCGCGCTCGGGGAGAAGCCGTTCCGGGCGAAGCAACTGTCGCAGCACTACTTCGCGCGGTACGCCGACGATCCGGCGGCGTGGACGGACATTCCGGCCGCGGCGCGGGGGAAGCTGGCGGAGGACCTGCTGCCGGAGCTGATGACGGTGGTGCGGCACGCGTCGTGCGACGAGGGGGACACCCGTAAGACGCTGTGGAAGCTGTTCGACGGGACGCTCGTCGAGTCGGTGCTGATGCGGTACCCGGACCGGGTCACGATGTGCATCTCCTCGCAGGCAGGCTGCGGCATGAACTGCCCGTTCTGCGCGACCGGGCAGGCCGGTCTCGACCGGAATCTGTCCACCGCCGAGATCGTGCACCAGATCGTCGCGGGCATGAAGAGCCTGCGCGACGGCGAGGTGCCCGGGGGGCCCGCGCGGCTGTCGAACATCGTCTTCATGGGGATGGGCGAGCCGCTGGCCAACTACAAGCGCGTGATCGGCGCGATCCGCCGCCTCACCGACCCCGAGCCGGACGGCCTCGGCCTGTCGCAGCGCGGCATCACCGTCTCCACGGTCGGCCTGGTCCCGGCGATCTACCGGTTCGCCGACGAGGGGCTGAAGTGCCGCCTCGCGGTCTCGCTGCACGCGCCGGACGACGAGCTGCGCGACACTCTGGTGCCGGTCAACACCCGCTGGAAGGTCCGCGAGGTGCTGGACGCGGCGTGGCACTACGCCGAGGTCTCCGGCCGCCGGATCTCCATCGAGTACGCGCTGATCCGGGACATCAACGACCAGGCGTGGCGCGCGGACCGGCTCGGCCGGATGCTGAAGAACCACCGGGTGCACGTCAATCTGATCCCGCTCAACCCCACGCCCGGCTCCAAGTGGACGGCCTCCCGGCCGGAGGACGAGCGGGCGTTCGTCGCCGCGCTCGAGTCCCACGGCGTGCCCGTGACCGTACGGGACACCCGCGGCCAGGAGATCGACGGCGCGTGCGGCCAGCTCGCGGCCTCGGAGCGCTGAGGCGCCGGGCGCGTTAGGGGCCCGGCGCTGACCAGCCCTTTCGCACCTGCTGCTATCGTGCACGTGCAATCACACAAGTACGTACAAGTGAACATTCCGACAGGGGAGCGCCTGAGACGGCGCTGAGAGTGCGGCCCACGAGACCGCAGACCCTCGGACCTGATCCGGGTCATACCGGCGTAGGGAGTCTGCACAGATGAACACCATCCGTCGGCGTGCCATCGGCGCGCTCGTCCTGGCCACGGTCGGCGCCACCGCGCTCGCCGCGTGCGGCAGCGACTCGGGCGGCACCAAGACCAGCGGCGGCAGCACGTCCAAGACCGTGACGCTGGTCAGCCACGACTCCTTCGCGGCGTCCGACGCCGTGCTCAAGGACTTCACCAAGGAGACCGGCTACACGGTCAAGGTGCTGCGCGGCGGAGACGCGGGCGCGGCCGTCAACCAGGCGATCCTCACCAAGGACCACCCGCAGGGCGATGTCTTCTTCGGCGTCGACAACACGCTGCTGTCCCGCGCGCTCGACAACGGCCTGTTCACCCCGTACGCGGCCAAGGGCCTCGACCAGGTGCCCGCCGACCTCCAACTCGACGCGGCCAAGCACCGGGTGACGCCCATCGACTCCGGTGACGTCTGCGTCAACTACGACCGGGCGTACTTCACCGCGCACAAGCTGGCCCCGCCCGTCACCTTCGCGGACCTGGTCAAGCCGGAGTACAAGAACCTGCTGGTCACCGAGAACGCCGCGACGTCCTCGCCCGGTCTGGCCTTCCTGCTCGGCAGCGCCGCCGCCTACGGGGACTCCGACTGGCAGTCGTACTGGAAGCAGCTCAAGGCCAACGGCGTCGAGGTCGTGGACGGTTGGGAGCAGGCGTACAACGACCGCTTCTCCGGTTCCTCGGCAGGCAAGAAGGCCAAGGGCGACAAGCCGCTGGTCGTGTCGTACGCGTCCAGCCCGCCCGCCGAGGTCGTGGGCGTCACCCCCGCGCCCGCCCAGTCCCCGACCGGGGTCTCCACCGGCACCTGCTTCCGCCAGATCGAATTCGCCGGGCTGCTGCACGGCGCGAAGAACACCGCGGGCGGCCAGGCGCTGATCGACTTCCTGCTGAGCAGGACGTTCCAGGAGGACATGCCCCTCCAGATGTACGTCGACCCGGTGCGCAAGGACGCCACCGAGCCCGAGGTGTTCACCAAATACGGCGCGAAGATCACCGACCCGAAGACGCTGGCGCCCGACAAGATCGCCGCCAAGCGCGACGAGTGGGTCAAGGCATGGTCGTCGATCGTCCTCAAGTGACGCCCCGGGCCGAAAAGACGGACGCGGCCGATACGTCGGGCCACGCCGATACGTCGGACACGACCGGCACGGCATCGGCGGTACGCGGCAGGGTCCGGTCGCTCGTACCCGGTCGCGGCACCGCGATCCGGCTCGCCCTGATGGCCGTGCCCGCCGCCTTCTTCGGGGTGTTCTTCGCCTACCCCGTGGTCTCCATCGTCGGCCGCGGCCTGCACCAGGGCGGCCGGTGGCAGCTCGGCCGGATCGGCGACGTCCTCGGCGACGGCTCCATCCGGCACGTGCTGTGGTTCACCTGCTGGCAGGCCGCCGCGTCCACCGCGCTGACCCTGGCCGTCGCCCTGCCCGGCGCGTACGTCTTCGCGCGGCTCGACTTCCCCGGCAAGCGGCTGCTGCGGGCCGTCGTCACCGTGCCCTTCGTGCTGCCGACCGTGGTCGCCGGTTCGGCCTTCCTCGCGCTGCTCGGCCGCGGCGGCTTCACCGACTCGCTGTGGGGCGTCCGCCTGGACACCACCGTGTGGGCGATCCTCATCGCGCACGTCTTCTTCAACTACGCGGTGGTCGTCCGCACCGTCGGCGGCCTGTGGGCGCAGCTCGACCCGCGCCAGGAAGAGGCCGCGCGGATGCTCGGCGCGAGCCGGCTCGCCGCCTGGCGGCGGGTCACGCTGCCCGCGCTCGGCCCCTCGGTGGCCGCCGCCGGGCTCATGGTGTTCCTGTTCACCTTCACCTCCTTCGGCGTGATCCAGATCCTCGGCGGCCCGCTGTACTCCACCCTCGAAGTGGAGATCTACCGGCAGACCGCGGAACTCCTCGACCTGCCGACCGCCGCCGTGCTGACCCTGCTGCAATTCGCCGCCGTCGCCGCGATCCTCGCCGTGCACGCCTGGACCGTACGCCGCCGGGAGTCCACGCTGCGGCTGGTCGACGCGGCCACCACCGCGCACCGGCCGCGCGGCAGGGGGGAGCGGACGCTGCTCGCCGGAGTGCTCGCCGTCATCGCGCTGCTGATCCTGCTGCCGCTGGGCGTGCTCGTCGCCCGCTCGCTGGACGGCCCGGACGGCTACGGCTTCGCCTTCTACCGCTCGCTCGGCTCCGTCGGCTCGGGTCGGAGCGGCGGCACCTTCACCGTCGCCCCGCTGGAGACGGTCTGGAATTCGCTGCGGTACGCCGCCGTCGCCACCGTCATCGCCTTGACGGTCGGCGGGCTTGCCGCCGCGGCCCTGGTCCGCAGGGCGGGACGGCTGGTCCGCGGCTTCGACGCGCTGCTGATGCTGCCGCTCGGCACCTCCGCCGTCACCGTCGGCTTCGGCTTCCTGATCACCCTCGACAAGCCGCCGCTCGACCTGCGGTCCTCCTGGATCCTGGTGCCGCTCGCCCAGGCGCTGGTCGGTGTGCCGTTCGTCGTACGCGTCATGCTGCCGGTGCTGCGCGCCGTGGACGACCGGCTGCGGGAGGCCGCAGCGGTGCTCGGCGCGTCACCGCTACGGGTCTGGCGCGAGGTCGAACTCCCGCTCGTCGGACGGGCACTGGCCGTCGCCGCGGGCTTCGCCTTCGCCGTGTCGCTCGGCGAATTCGGCGCCACCGTCTTCATCGCCCGCCCCGACAGCCCCACCCTCCCGGTCGCCGTCGCCCGCCTGCTCGGCCGCGCGGGCCCGTCCACGTACGGCCAGGCCATGGCACTGAGCACCATCCTCATGCTGGTCTGCGCCGCGTCGCTGTTGGTGCTGGAGAATCTGCGCCCGCGCGGCCGGGGCGCCGACCCCTCACCCGGGGAGTTCTGATGACGCTGCTGCGAGTCGAGGACGCGACCGTACGGTTCGGCGCGCGGGCCGCGCTGGACGCCGTCACGCTGGAGGTGGCCGCGCACGAGACGGTGTGCGTGCTCGGGCCCAGCGGCAGCGGCAAGTCCACGCTGCTGCGGGCCGTCGCCGGACTCCAGCCGCTGGACGGCGGACGGGTGCTGCTCGACGGCGCCGACCAGGCGGGCGTTCCCGCGCACCGGCGCGGCGTCGGCCTGATGTTCCAGGACCACCAGCTCTTTCCGCAGCGCGACGTCGGCGGCAACGTCGCCTTCGGGCCGCGCATGCACAAGGTGCCGCGCGAGCGGCGCGAGGAGCGGGTGCGCGAACTGCTCGACCTCGTCGGGCTGCCCGGCGCGGGCGGGCGCGGCGTCGCCACGCTCTCCGGCGGGGAGCAGCAGCGGGTCGCCCTGGCCCGCGCCCTCGCCCCCGAGCCGCGGCTGCTCATGCTCGACGAGCCGCTGGGACAGCTCGACCGGGCGCTGCGCGAACGGCTCGTCGTGGAACTGCGCGAACTCTTCCGTCGCCTGGGGACGACGGTCCTGGCCGTCACGCACGACCAGAGCGAGGCGTTCGCCCTCGCGGACCGGGTCGTGGTGATGCGCGACGGGCGCATCGCGCAGTCCGGTACGCCGTTGGAGGTCTGGCAGCGGCCGGTGTCGCCCTTCGTGGCCCGCTTCCTCGGCTTCGACAACATCGTGGACGCCAGCGTCGGGGGTGGCGTCGCCGATACGCCCTGGGGGAAGGTGCCGGTACCCTCCGGCACCCCGCAGGGGCCCTGCCACCTGCTCATCCGGCCCGCCGGGGTGCGCCTCACCGGACCCGGGTCCGGGCTTCGCTGCACTGTCGTCGCCCGCACGTTTCGTGGTGACCACATCACGCTCGTCCTGGCGCCGGAGGCGGGGCCGCGCCTCGAAGCCGGGTGCCCTTGGCGGGCGGCACCCGAGGTCGGTGCCGAGGTCGCCGTGACCTTCGCCCCCGAAGAGGTCGTCCTCCTCGCGGAGGCCCCCCACCGCCCCTAGGGCCGGTCCTTCAGGGGCGCGGGGAACCGCGCGAGCAACCCGCCACCGGCCGGTGGTCCGACGACAACCGATCCGCCCCGTTGGGGAAGAAGATCGGCTGACCGTCTCGGTCAGAGAGCCGTTCTAGGGGGTGGCCAGCTTGGACAGGGCGGCGGGGACTTCCGCGACGGAGTCGACGAGGGCGAGGAGGGGGGACATGGGGCGGCCGGAGGCGAGGGCGGTCAGGAGGGGCCAGGCGGGGAGAGTGGTGGTCCAGTGGACGCGGTCGACGAGGACGAGGGGAACGGGAACCCCTCGGGAGGAGTAGTAGTCGGGGGTGGCGGCGTCGAAGATCTCCTGGACGGTCCCGGCGGCGCCGGGGAGGAAGACGACCCCGCCGGTGCAGCGCGAGAGCAACCCGTCCTCGCGGGTCGCGTTGGCGAAGAACTTGGCGATGCCGGAGGCGAAGGCGTTCGGCGGCTCGTGGCCGTAGAACCAGGTGGGCAGCCCGTAGGAGGGGCCGCCGTCCGGCCAGCGGTCGCGTACCTCGAAGGCGGTACGGGCCCAGTCGCCGACGGAGGGCGCGAAGGACGGGACGCCGGCCAGGACGGCGAGGGCCTTGCGGAGCATCAGGTCGTCGTAGGGCGCGGCGTAGGCGCCGAAGTTGGCGGCCTCCATCGCGCCGGGGCCGCCGCCGGTGGCGACGGTGTGCCCGGCCCTGGCGAGGTCGCGGCCGAGCCGTGCGGCGCCCGCGTAGGCGTCGGAGCCGCGCTCCATGGCGTGGCCGCCCATGACGCCGACCACGCTGAGGCCGCGCAGGCGCTCGTCGAGGGCGTCGGACACGGCGTCGTCGTGGATCGAGCGCAGCATCGAGGCGAGTATGTCGCCCTCCGCCGCGGCGGAGCGCGCCCAGGCGTGCGTACGGGCGTCCGGCGTCCGCTCGTAACCGTCCTCGTCGAGGCCCGCGTACAGCTCGTCGGGGCTGTAGAGCGCGCCCCGGTACGGGTCGAAGGGCAGGTCGGGGACGGGCGGGAAGACCAGCGCGCCGCCCGCGCGCACATGGGCGAGGGCCTGCGGTTCCATCGGGCAGCCGAGGAAGACGGCCTGCGAGGTGTCGGTGACGAGGAGCGCGAACGTACGGTCGGTCAGGTCGACGGCCTGTACGCGGTATCCGGCGAAGGAACCGCTCAGGGCGACCTGGTCGAATTCGGCCAGCGACTCAACTTCCCTGTCCCGTCCGGGAGTTGGGGGAATGTCGGGCGCAGCGGGCGGGATGTCGGCGGGCACGTCTGAACGATAGTCCTCGGTGCGGCTCACCGGCCCGGCGGGACGGTGGTGAGTACGGCGACCAGGGCCGTGAGGGGGACGGCGGCGGCCAGCAGGACGCCCGCCCGCAGCGCGACCGCGCCGCGCAGGAGCGCGGGGGAGGCGCCGACCTGGCGCAGGGCGGCCATCGCGGGCTCCCGGCCGCGCCGGGCCTCCAGCAGCGCGGTGCCCGCGGTGGCCAGCACGCACACCACGATCAGGACACCGGCCAGGGCGGTGAGGGGGCCGAAGGGGCGGGCGCCGCCGCGGTGCAGGTCGTACGCGGCCAGGGCCGCGGCGGCGGTGGCGCACAGGGCGCCGAGCGGGCGGCCGATCGCACCGGCCTCCTCCTGGAGGGCGCGTCCGGCCAGCAGCCGGAGCGCGCCGGGGCGGAAGGCGGCGAGCAGCCGTCCGCAGGCGTGCACGAGGCCGGGACCCGCGAGGACCATGCCCGCGGTGGCGACGACCCAGCCGCCGAGCGCGAGCGGCGCGATGGAGCCGAGACCGCCGGGCAGCGGCACCTCGTGGCCGTGCGGCGCGGCCACCTCGGCGGCGAGCCCGACGGCGATCAGGGCGACGCCCCAGGGCAGGCCGCCGGGCGGATCGGCCGCGGAGACCTTGCGGGTCGCGGGGGCGGGCGCGGTGGAGACGGTGCGCGGTGGCCACAACTGGGCCGCGCCGATGACGGCGGCGCTCACCGGGACCAGCGCGAGCAGCGTCAACGTGCCTGCGAGCGGCACCTGTTCACCGCCGCCGAGGAGGTCGGAGGCGGCGCCGTGGAAGGGCAGCGCGCCCGTCAGGTCACCGCGCAGGTGCAGAAACGCCAGCAGGGCCACCGCGCTGCCGACCGCGCAGGTCAGGGCGGTCGCCGACGCGGCGAGCAGGGCCACGCCGACCCGGCCGAGGCCCACCGCGGCCAGTCCGGGACGCGGCCACCGCGCGGGCACCGCCCGCCCCGCGGCGACCGCGAACTGCACGGTCACCACGACCGGCAGCGCGCACCACGCCAGCCGCGCGGCGGCGTCGGCCGGCCGGTGCGGGTGCCCGAGGGCGTATCCCAGCGCGGCCAGCAGCAGCAGCCCGGTGGCCGCCGACGCGGCGGCGACCAGCACCCACCGCACCAGCGCGGTGTACCGCGCCCCGCGTACGACACGAAAACTCAGCACGCCCGGCTCCCTTCCGACACGGGCCGCCGCCCCGCACGGGCCATGGCCACGGCACCGGCCCCGCCGAAGCGGGCACCCGTAAGGGCCCGGGCGGTGTGGACAGTCGAGGTCATACGGACGCGGCCCGCGTCGTCGTCGCGGTCGGCTCGGAATCCCGCTCCTGCGCGGGCATCGCGGCGTTGACCCGGCCGTCGAGCAGCGGGATCACGCGGTCCGCGAAGGGCGCGATGTCGTGGTCGCAGGCGCTGAGCACGACGGTGATGCCGTGCGAGCGGGCCGCGCTGGTGAGGGTCCGCATCACCAGGGCGCGGTCGGGACGGTGCAGCGGCGCGCCCGGGTCGTCGGCGAAGACGATCTCCGGGGTGGTGACCAGGGCGCGGGCCACCGCGATCCGCTGCCGCTCGGCCTGGAGGAGTTCGGCCGGGCGCTTGCGGGCGGCGGCCCCGATGTCGAGCCGGTCAAGCCACTCCTGCGCCGCGGCCCTGGCCGCGCGGTACTTGGTGCCGCGCAGCAGCAGCGGCAGCGCCGCGTTCTCCCAGGCCGTCAGCTCGGGCAGCAGTTGCGAGGTGCTGCCGACCCAGCCGAAGCGGTCCCTGCGCAGCTCGTCCCTGGCCGTCTCGGGGAGGGTGTGGACCGGGGCGCTGTTGAACCACACCTCGCCCTCGTCCGGCACCAACTGCCCCGACAGGCAGCGCAGCAGCGTCGACTTGCCCGCGCCCCGCGGACCCACGACGGCCAGGATCTCGCCCTGCCGTACGCCCAGCGACACACCCAGCAGCGCGGGGGACCCGTCGTGCGCGTGGCGCAGCGAACGGGCCCACAACACGTCATTGTCCGGCGGGGCCACCATGCCGTTACCTCCGCGGTTCGCGAACCAATCCCCTCCGGGGAGGTTAGGCGCCGTCAGCCCCCGCGGCCCGCAGGCACGGCGTACGTCCCCCGCGAGCCGCCCGTCCGGGTGACAAGCCCCCGACGCCTGCCTGACGCAGGCGGGTGCCCCAGTTCCCCGCGCCCCCAAAAGAAGCACGGCGATGGCGTCTCACGCCGCGGGAGCGCGCTGGAAGCGTCAGAGCTTGGTCCACGCCTCGGTCAGGACGCCGCGCAGGATGGCCTCGATGTCGTTGAAGAGGGACTGGTCGGAGGTGAGCGGCGGGGCGAGCTGGACGACGGGGTCGCCGCGGTCGTCGGCGCGGCAGTAGAGGCCGGCGGCGTACAGCTCCTTGGAGAGGAAGCCGTACAGGACGCGCTCGGTCTCCTCGTCGGTGAAGGTCTCCTTGGTGGCCTTGTCCTTGACGAGTTCGATGCCGTAGAAGAAGCCGTTGCCGCGGACGTCGCCCACTATGGGCAGGTCGTTGAGCTTCTTGAGGGTGTCGAAGAACGCGCCCTCGTTGTCCAGGACGTGCTGGTTGAGGCCCTCGCGCTCGAAGATGTCGAGGTTGGCGATGCCGACGGCGGCCGAGACGGGGTGGCCGCCGAAGGTGTACCCGTGGAGGAAGGTGTTGTTGCCCTTGTAGAAGGGCTCGGCGAGCCGGTCGGAGATGATGCAGGCGCCGATGGGGGAGTACCCGGAGGTCATGCCCTTGGCGCAGGTGATCATGTCGGGCACGAAGTCGAACTTGTCGCAGGCGAACATCGTGCCGAGCCGCCCGAAGGCGCAGATGACCTCGTCGGAGACGAGCAGGACGTCGTACTGGTCGCAGATCTCGCGGACGCGCCGGAAGTATCCGGGGGGCGGCGGGAAGCAGCCGCCCGCGTTCTGCACCGGCTCCAGGAAGACGGCGGCGACGGTGTCGGGGCCCTCGAAGAGGATCTGCTGCTCGATCTGGTCGGCGGCCCAGCGGCCGAACGCCTCGGGGTCGTCACCGTGGATCGGGGCGCGGTAGATGTTCGTGTTGGGCACCTTGCGCGCGCCGGGGACCAGCGGCTCGAAAGGGGCCTTCAGGGCGGGCAGCCCGGTGATCGACAGGGCGCCCTGCGGGGTGCCGTGGTAGGCGACCGCCCGTGAGATCACCTTGTACTTGGTGTGGTTGCCGGTCAGCTTGTGATACTGCTTCGCGAGCTTCCAGGCCGTCTCGACGGCCTCGCCGCCGCCGGTGGTGAAGAAGACCTTGTTGAGGTCGCCGGGCGCGTAGTGCGCGAGCCGCTCGGCCAGTTCGATCGCCTTGGGGTGCGCGTAGCTCCAGATCGGGAAGAAGGCCAGCTCCTGGGCCTGCTTGTACGCGGTCTCGGCCAGCTCGTGCCTGCCGTGCCCGGCGTTGACCACGAAGAGCCCCGACAGACCGTCGATGTACCGCTTGCCGTGGGCGTCGTAGATGTACGTGCCCTCGCCGCGCACGATGGTCGGCACGGGGGCGTTCTCGTACGACGACATGCGGGTGAAGTGCATCCACAGGTGGTCGTGGGCGGTCCTGGAGGAGTCCGAGGCAGTCGCGGACGGTGCGGGGTTCGTGGAGGTCATGGCTATCTGGTTCCCCAGGTGTAGGTCTGCTTCCGCAGCTTGAGGTAGACGAAGGTCTCGGTGGAGCGGACGCCGGGCAGTGCCCGGATCCGCTTGTTCACCAGGTCCAGCAGGTGGTCGTCGTCCTCGCAGACGATCTCCACCATCAGGTCGAAGGAACCGGCGGTGATGACGACGTAGTCGACCTCGTCCAGCGCGGTCAGGGTCTCGGCGACCGGGTCGATGTCGCCGTCCACGTTGATGCCGACCATCGCCTGCCGCCGGAAGCCCACGGTGAGCGGGTCGGTGACGGCGACGATCTGCATGACGCCCTGGTCGAGCAGCTTCTGTACGCGCTGCCGCACCGCCGCCTCGGACAGGCCCACGGCCTTGCCGATCGTCGCGTACGGACGGCGTCCGTCCTGCTGGAGCTGTTCGATGATCGCGTTCGACACCGCGTCTATCGACGGCGCTCCGCCGTTCTTGTCCCGAGTGGCCACGCGCCCCACTGTGCAGGAGAGGTCGACGGTCGCGCAAGCCCTTCACGATGAAAATCGTCGCCGACGGCCCTCTGTGGTACCGAATCGGTTGTTGAGGGGGGATGGGTGTGTCGAATACGGCAGTCCTGCGGCTAAGCTGGGGAACGTCTCAGCCCGTGGACACCGGACTCGTACGACCAGGGAGCAAGCGCCGTGACCGATCTCCGTACTCTGCGCAATTACATCGACGGAGAGTTCCGCGACGCCGCGGACGGCCGGACCACCGAGGTGGTCAGCCCGGTGACCGGCGACGCGTACGCCACCGCGCCGCTGTCCGGCGCGGCCGACGTGGACGCGGCGATGGCCGCCGCGGCGGCCGCCTTCCCCGCGTGGCGCGACGCCACCCCGTCGGAGCGGCAGAAGGCGCTGCTGAAGATCGCCGACGCGATCGAGGCGCGCGCCGATGAGCTTATCGCGGTGGAGAGCGAGAACACCGGCAAGCCGATCGGACTGACCGCCAGCGAGGAAATCCCGCCGATGGTGGACCAGATCCGCTTCTTCGCGGGCGCCGCGCGCATGCTCGAAGGCCGCTCGGCCGGTGAGTACATGGAGGGCATGACGTCCATCGTGCGGCGCGAGCCGGTCGGCGTCTGCGCGCAGGTCGCGCCCTGGAACTACCCGATGATGATGGCCGTGTGGAAGTTCGCCCCGGCCATCGCGGCGGGCAACACCGTCGTCCTCAAGCCGTCCGACACCACGCCCGCCTCCACCGTGCTGCTCGCCGAGATCCTCGGCGGCATCCTCCCCAAGGGCGTCTTCAACGTCGTCTGCGGCGACCGGGACACCGGCCGGGCGATGGTCGAGCACCCGGTGCCCGCGATGGCCTCCATCACCGGTTCGGTACGCGCGGGCATCGAGGTCGCCGGATCGGCCGCCAAGGACGTCAAGCGGGTCCACCTCGAACTGGGCGGCAAGGCCCCCGTCGTGGTCTTCGAGGACACCGACATCGCCAAGGCCGTCGAGGACATCGCCGTCGCCGGATTCTTCAACGCCGGGCAGGACTGCACCGCGGCCACCCGCGTCCTGGTCCAGGAGTCGATCCACGCGGAGTTCACCGCGGCCCTCGCCAAGGCCGCCGCCGAGACCAGGACCGGCCTGCCGGACGACGAGGACGTGCTGTACGGGCCGCTGAACAACGCCAACCAGCTCGCCCAGGTCAGCGGCTTCATCGAGCGGCTGCCCGCGCACGCCAAGGTCGAGACCGGCGGCCACCGGGTCGGCGAGCGCGGCTACTTCTACGCGCCGACCGTCGTGTCCGGGCTGCGGCAGGACGACGAGATCATCCAGCGCGAGGTCTTCGGCCCCGTCATCACCGTCCAGTCCTTCACCGACGAGGAGCAGGCCGTCGCCTGGGCCAACGGCGTGGACTACGCGCTGGCCTCCTCGGTGTGGACCAAGGACCACGGGCGCGCCATGCGGATGTCCAAGCGGCTGGACTTCGGCTGCGTGTGGATCAACACCCACATCCCGCTGGTCGCCGAGATGCCGCACGGCGGCTTCAAGCGGTCCGGCTACGGCAAGGACCTGTCGGGCTACGGCTTCGAGGACTACACGCGGATCAAGCACGTGATGACCTCGCTGGACGGCTGAGCCGGCCGTCCGGCCTCCCCCGCGGGCGGGCCCGCGGGGGAGGGGCGGTCAGGCGCGGCGCCGCAGCAGCCGCTGCAAGGCGTCCAGCCGGTTCGTGGTGATCGCGTCCACGCCCAAGTCGAGCAGCCGGGTCATGTTGCGCTGCCAGTCCGCCGTCCACGCGCCGACCAGCAGCCCGTTGTCCGCGGCCCACCGCACGGTCGTGGCGTCGATCAGCCCGAAGCGCAGATTGATCCACCGCGGCTTCAGCTCGTCCAGCAGCGAGCGCGGCGGCGGGGCCACCGTCGTCCACGTCATGGCGATCTCCGCCGACGCGTCCAGGTCGCGCACCGTCAGCATCGCGCCGAGCCCGCCGCAGTAGTAGACGCGGTCGCCGACGCCCGCCTCCGCCACCGCGGCCATGGTCGCCTTCACCTGGCCGACCGAGGTCAGGTCCAGCATCATCCGGCCGCCGCCGGGGTGCCGCAGCAACTCGGCGAAGGTGTCCGCCAGGGTGGGCACACGGCCGTCGGTGAGGTCCACGACGTCGTTCAGCGACAGGTCGCCGACCGCCTCCGGCACCTTCCACAGCCGCTCCAGCGTCTCGTCGTGCAGCAGCACGGGCACGCCGTCGGCGGTCAGCTTCACGTCGACCTCCACCGCGCCCGCGCCCTTGAGCAGCGCCGACCGCACGGAGGGCAGGGTGTTCTCGCGCTCGTGGTACGGGTCGCCCCGGTGGGAGACCGCGACGGTCACCGCCACGCCGCCGTGTACGCGTCGATCTCGGCGGCCAGCGCCCGCTTGCCCGCCGGGTCGAGGAAGGAGACCTCGACGGCGTTCTTGGCGAGCGCCGCGACCCCGGTGTGGTCCAGCTCCAGCAGCCGGGCGGCGACCGCGTACTCGGTGTTGAGGTCGGTGCCGAACATCGGCGGGTCGTCGCTGTTGACCGTCACCAGCACGCCCGCGTCGATCATCTCCCTGATCGGGTGCTGGTCGATCTCGGTGACCGCGCGGGTGGCGATGTTGGAGGTGGGGCAGACCTCCAGCGGGATGCGCTGCTCCGCGAGGTGATCGAGCAGCCGCCGGTCGCGTACCGCGCTGGTGCCGTGGCCGATGCGCTCCGCACCCAGTTCGTTGATCGCGTCCCAGATCGTCTCGGGGCCCGTCGTCTCGCCCGCGTGCGGCACGCTGTGCAGACCGGCGGCGCGCGCCCGGTCGAAGTACGGCTTGAACTGCGGCCTCGGCACGCCCAGTTCCGGGCCGCCCAGACCGAAGGAGACCAGGCCCTCGGGGCGCAGGTCGAGCGCCAGGTGCGTGGTCTGCTCGGCGGACTCAAGGCCCGCCTCGCCGGGGATGTCGAAGCACCAGCGCAGGGTCACGCCCAGCTCGGACTCCGCGGCCTTGCGCGCGTCCTCGATGGCCTCCATGAACGCCTGCTCGTGGATGCCCCGCCGGGTCGAGCTGAACGGGGTGACGGTCAGCTCCGCGTAGCGGATGTTCTGCCGCGCCATGTCCCTGGCCACCTCGAAGGTGAGCAGCCGTACGTCCTCGGCGTCCCTGATCAGGTCGACCACCGACAGGTAGACCTGGATGAAGTGCGCGAAGTCCTTGAAGGTGAAGAAGTCGGCGAGGGCCGCGGGGTCGGCGGGGACCGCGGAGTCCGGGTGCCGGGCGGCCAGTTCCGCGACGATCCGCGGTGACGCGGACCCGACGTGGTGGACATGCAACTCGGCTTTCGGAAGTCCGGCGATGAAGGTGTCGAGGCCGGAGCCGAAGCCGGGCGCGGTGTCGGGCATGCGGGGTCCTCCCAGGGGTCCGATCGGTGCGGTTCATCGTAAACGGCACCGGGAAACGGCGCTGGGACGGCGGGCGGCGACGCCGTGACGGCGGGCGGGGACGCCGTGACGGCGGGCGGGGACGGCCGACGTCGCACCATGGCCCCCTGACGTCCCCCGGTCACGCCGCCGGGGATCGCCGCGACGGCCGGATTCACACAGAATTCGTCGCGTAACCAAAAGGCAACAACGGAATCACTTGTTGAAGGACAGCTCCTCTGCCAGGATCGGCGATCAATCCAGAGTTTGGCCACGCCGCCAGGAGTGGGCGCGGAGGCGAGGAGAACGTGATGGACCACGTGACGGACGTGGCGAAACGGTTCGCGGGCGGAGCCCAGTACATCGACGGCCGCCCGCGAACCGGCGGCAGCGGCGACACGCACTCCGTCGTGGACCCGGCGACGGGCCGCACGGTGTGGACGTACGCCACCGCGGGACCCGCCGACGTGGACGCCGCCGTCGCCGCCGCGAAGGCCGCGCTGCCCGGCTGGGCGGCCACCGCGCCCGGCGAGCGCTCCGCCGCGCTGCACCGGCTGTCCGCCGCCCTCGACGCGCGCGCCGACGAACTGGCCCGCGCCGAAACCCTCCAGTGCGGCAAGCCGATCAAGCTCAGCACCGAATTCGACGTGCCGGGCACCGTGGACAACGCCGCGTTCTTCGCCGGGGCCGCCCGCCACCTGGAGGGCAAGGCGGCAGGCGAGTACAGCCCGGACCACACCTCGTACGTGCGCCGCGAGCCGGTCGGCGTCATCGGTTCCGTCGCCCCCTGGAACTACCCGCTCCAGATGGCCGGGTGGAAGATCCTCCCGGCGGTCGCGGCGGGCAACACCATCGTGCTCAAGCCGTCGGAGCTGACCCCGCTGACCGCCCTGATGTTCGCCGAGGCCGCCACCGAGGCCGGAATCCCGGACGGCGTGCTCAACATCGTCACCGGCACGGGGCAGGGCGCGGGCGAACACCTGGTCACCCACCCCGACGTCGCCATGACGTCCTTCACCGGCTCCACCGCCGTCGGCACCCGGATCGCCCGGCTCACCGCGGGCACCGTCAAGCGCCTGCACCTCGAACTCGGCGGCAAGGCCCCCTTCGTGGTCTTCGACGACGCCGACCTCGACGCGGCCGTGCACGGCGCGGTCGCCGCCGCCCTGATCAACAGCGGCCAGGACTGCACCGCCGCCACCCGCGCCTACGTCCAGCGCCCGCTGTACGACGCCTTCGTGACCGCCGTCGCCGACCTGATGGCCACCGTACGGCTCGGCGACCCCGCCGACCCGGCCACCGACCTCGGCCCCCTCATCTCCTTCGCGCACCGCGACCGCGTCGCGGCCGTCGTCGAGCGGGCCCGTACGTACGCCACCGTCGTCACCGGCGGCGCGGCGCCCGGCGGCGGGCTCGCGGCGGGCGCGTACTACCGGCCCACGCTGCTCACCGGCGCGCCGCAGCACAGCGAGGCCGTCCAGCAGGAGATCTTCGGCCCGGTACTGGCGGTGCTGCCGTTCGACAGCGACGATCAGGGCCTGGCGTACGCCAACGACACCCCGTACGGCCTGGCCGCCTCCGCCTGGACCCGCGATGTCTACCGGGCCGGGCGGGCCGCGCGGGAGATCACCGCGGGCTGCGTCTGGATCAACGACCACATCCCGATCGTCAGCGAGATGCCGCACGGCGGAGCGAAGTCCTCGGGCTTCGGCAAGGACATGTCCACGTACTCCTTCGAGGAGTACACGCAGGTCAAGCACGTGATGTTCGACAACACCGCGGTGGCGCGCAAGGACTGGCACCGCACCGTCTTCGGAGACCGATAGCGGAAGGGCACCACCCATGGAGCAGTACGAGACCCTGTCCCCGCCGGTGCGCGCGGCGATACTCCGCAGCATGACCGGCGGGCGCGGCGCCCTCGGCCGCCGGACGCTGCTGCGCGCCGCGGGGCTGGGCACCGTCGCCACGGCGGGACTGACGGCATGCGGCATCCCGGCCGCGGGCCGCAAGGGCGACACCACGGCGTCGACCGACCACTCGGCGCAGGAGAAGGTCGTGAACTTCTCCAACTGGGACCAGTACATCGACGTCACCGACGACGGCAAGCACCGCCCGAGCCTCGACCAGTTCACCAAGGCCACCGGCATCAAGGTCGACTACACCGAGGACATCAACGACAACGTCGAGTTCTTCGGCAAGATCAAGCCGCAACTGTCCGCGGGCCAGGACACCGGCCGCGACCTGATGGTGCTCACCGACTGGCTCGCGGGCCGGATGATCCGGCTCGGCTGGGTCCAGAAGCTCGACCCCTCGAACCTGCCGCACGCCTTCGCCAACCTGGAACAGCGCTTCCGCAGCCCCGACTGGGACCCCGGCCGCGCCTACTCCTACCCCTGGGCCGGCATCCCCACCTGCATCGCCTACAACAAGAAGGTCACCAAGGGCCGCAAGGTCACCTCGGTGTCGCAACTGCTGGACGACCCCGCGCTCAAGGGCAAGGCCGCCATGCTCTCCGAGATGCGCGACACCGTCGGGATGACGCTGCTCGACATGGGCAAGAAGCCGGAGACCGTCACCGACGACGAGTACGACGCCGCGCTCAACCGCATCCAGGGCGCGGTGGACAAGGGGCAGATCCGCAAGTTCACCGGCGGCGAGTACACCGACGGCCTCAGCAAGGGCGACATCGCCGCCTGTATCGCCTGGGCCGGTGACCTGGTGCAGCTCAGGCTCGACGACCCGAACATCGAGTACTCCTTCCCGGCCGCCGGTTACATGACCTCCACGGACAATCTGCTGATCCCCGCCAAGGCGCGGCACAAGACCAACGCCGAGCGGCTGATCGACTGGTACTACCAGCCGCGGATCGCAGCCGAACTGGCCGCCTACACCACCTATGTGTCACCGGTGATGGGCGTCCGCGAGGAACTGGCCAAGATCGATCCGTCGCTCGCCACCAACCCGCTGATCATCCCGAACGCCCAGATGAACGCCACGTCGCACGCCTTCCGCTCGCTCAGCGAGGACGAGGACACCCGGTACGAGGCGAAGTTCTCCAAGCTCACCGGCGCCTGACCGGCGCTCCAGCAGCCCGCACTCCCCGACGACTTCCGGGACACCTCATGACGACCCCCAAGACCCCGGCCGACGACGCCGTCAGCCTCACCGGGATCAGCAAGACCTACGGCTCCTTCACCGCCGTCCACCCGCTGGACCTCGCCGTGCCCGCCGGTTCCTTCTTCGCTCTGCTCGGCGCCTCCGGATGCGGCAAGACCACCACCTTGCGCATGATCGCGGGCCTGGAGGACCCCTCCTCCGGCTCCGTACGCCTCGGCGGCCAGGACGTCACCGCCCTGCCGCCGTACAAGCGCCCGGTCAACACCGTCTTCCAGAACTACGCGCTCTTCCCGCACCTCGACGTCTACGAGAACGTCGCCTTCGGACTGCGCCGCCGCGGCATCAAATCCGTCAAGAAGCAGGTCGGCGACATGCTGGACCTCGTCCAGCTCGGCGCGCTCGCCCGCCGCAAGCCGCACCAGCTCTCCGGCGGCCAGCAGCAGCGCGTCGCCGTGGCCCGCGCGCTGATCAACCAGCCGCAGGTGCTGCTGCTCGACGAACCGCTCGGCGCGCTCGACCTCAAGCTGCGCCGCCAGATGCAGCTCGAACTCAAGCGCATCCAGACCGAGGTGGGCATCACCTTCATCCACGTCACCCACGACCAGGAGGAGGCGATGACGATGGCCGACACCGTCGCGGTGATGAACGCCGGACGCGTCGAGCAGATGGGCGCGCCCGCCGACCTCTACGAGAACCCCGCCTCCACCTTCGTCGCCAACTTCCTCGGCACCTCCAACCTCATCGAGACCGAGGTGACCGGCGTCAGCGGCGGCGAACTCCAGCTCACCGCCGCCGGACAGAAGCTCACCCTGCCCGCCGCCCGATGTCGCGTCGACGTGACGACCGGCGGCCGGGTGCTGGCCGGGGTCCGCCCCGAGAAGATCACCCTGGCGCACAGCGACGACGAGCACGAGATAGCCGAGAGTCGCAACCGGGTGCGCGGCCGGATCGTCGACTCCAGCTTCATCGGCGTCTCCACGCAGTACGTCATCGACAGCCCGGTCTGCCCGGAGCTGGAGGTCTTCGTGCCCAACGTGGAACGCGACGGCCGCCTGGTGCCCGGCGCGCCCGTCGTCCTGCACTGGAACCCCGAGCACACCTTCGGCCTCGACGCCGA
This sequence comes from Streptomyces sp. NPDC008079, assembly GCF_042957385.1. NCBI lineage: Bacteria > Bacillati > Actinomycetota > Actinomycetes > Kitasatosporales > Streptomycetaceae > Streptomyces > Streptomyces sp. NPDC008079. Next base: position 72,771 of record NZ_JBIBIC010000017.1, on the reverse strand, counting down.
CCAGGACATCGACGCCGGTACCGACACCGACGAGGGGGAGGCCGCCGCATGAGCGCAGCGACCGCGCCCGTCACCGGGCCGCCGGCGCCGGCCGAGGCGGCCCCGCTGCCCGCCGCCCTGAAGAGGGCCGCCCGCAGACGGCGGCGCATCCCGTATCTGCTGCTGCTCGCGGGCGTCGCCTGGCTGCTGGTCTTCTTCGTGGCCCCGATGGTCTACCAGGCGTCGACCTCGGTGCAGACCGGCTCGCTCGACGACGGCTTCAAGGTGACCTGGCACTTCGCCACGTACTGGGACGCCTTCCACGAGTACTGGCCGCAGTTCGTGAAGTCGCTGGTCTACTCCGGCATCGCCACCGTGCTGTGCCTGGGCATCGGCTACCCGCTGGCGTACACCATCGCCTTCCGGGCCGGACGCTGGCGCAATCTGGTGCTGATCCTGGTGATCGCGCCCTTCTTCACCAGCTTCCTGATCCGCACCCTGGCGTGGGAGACGATCCTCGCCGACCAGAGCCCGCTGGTGTCGTTCCTGAACCACATCCACCTGCTGGACGTCACGTCCGCGCTCGGCATCACCGAGGGCAACCGGGTGATGGCCACCCCGCTGGCGGTGGTCTGCGGCCTCACGTACAACTTCCTGCCGTTCATGATCCTGCCGCTCTACACGTCCCTGGAGCGGGTCGACGGCAAGCTGCACGAGGCGGCGGGCGACCTGTACGCGACCCCGTTCACCACCTTCCGCAAGGTGACCTTCCCGCTGTCCATGCCGGGCGTGGTGGCCGGCACCCTGCTCACCTTCATCCCGGCCTCCGGCGACTACATCAACGCCGAGTTGCTGGGCTCCACCAACCAGAAGATGATCGGCAGCGTCATCCAGTCGCAGTTCCTGCGGGTGCTGGACTACCCGACGGCCGCCGCCCTGTCGTTCATCCTCATGGCGGTCATCCTGGCGATCGTCATGGTCTACGTCCGCCGCGCGGGAACGGAGGAACTGGTCTGATGCGTCCGATCCGCTGGCTGCGCAAGAACCTCGTGGTGATCGCCGGGGTGCTCACCCTGACGTACCTGATCGTGCCCAACCTCGTGGTGCTGCTCTTCTCCTTCAACAAGCCCAACGGCCGCTACAACTACACCTGGACGCGGTTCTCCACCGACGCCTGGCAGCACCCCTGCGACGTCGCGGGCATGTGCGACTCCCTCACGCTCAGCCTGAAGCTGGCCGTCTACTCGACCATCGGCGCCACCGTGCTCGGCACGATGACCGCCTTCGCGCTGGCCCGCTACCGCTTCAGGGGTCGCGCCACCACCAACATGCTGATCTTCCTGCCGATGGCAATGCCCGAGGTCGTGATGGGCGCCTCGCTGGGCACCCTCTTCCTCAACATGCGCATCCAGTTCGGCTTCTGGACCATCCTCATCGCGCACATCATGTTCTGCCTGAGCTTCGTCGTCGTCGCCGTCAAGGCCCGCGTGATGAGCATGGACCCCCGTCTGGAGCAGGCCGCGCAGGATCTCTACGCCACCCCGACGCAGACGTTCCTGCGGATCACGCTGCCGCTGGCCGCGCCCGGTATCGCGGCGGGCGCCCTGCTGTCCTTCGCGCTCTCCTTCGACGACTACATCATCACCAGCTTCAACGCGGGCAACACCGTCACCTTCCCGATGTTCGTGTGGGGCTCCGCGCAGCGCGGCACACCCGTCCAGGTCAATGTGATCGGTACGGCGATGTTCGTCATCGCGGTGCTGCTCGTACTGGCCGGGCAGCTTCTCGGCAGCAGCCGCAGGAGGGCGCGCACCTGACCCGTACCGCCCCCGTGTTCCCGACGCAGACCCGCGCATCACGAAGGTGTGAGAACCATGGACGCAGCCCGCTCGCTCGCCGAGGCCGAGCCCCGACCGTACTGGCTGGACGACCCCGGCAGGCCGCAGGCGCACCCCGCGCTCACCGGCCACGACAGCTGCGACCTGCTGGTGGTCGGGGGCGGCTACAGCGGGCTGTGGACCGCGCTGCTGGCCAAGGAGCGCGATCCGCAGCGGGACGTGGTGCTGGTCGAGGGGGACAGGATCGGGTGGGCCGCCTCCGGGCGCAACGGCGGCTTCTGCGCCGCGAGCCTCACCCACGGCGCCGCCAACGGACTCGCCCGCTGGCCCGACGAATTCGACGCGCTCCAGCGGCTGGGCGACCGCAATCTCGACGCCATCGAGGAGGCCGTCGCCCGCTACGGCCTGGACTGCGACTTCGAGCGGACCGGCGAGATCGACGTGGCCACCGAGCCGCACCAGTACGACGAACTGCGCGAGGCCGCCCAGGAAGGCGCCGAGCACGGCCTGGACGCGGAACTGCTGGACCGCGACCAGGTCCGCGCCGAAGTCGACTCGCCCACCTTCCTCGGCGGCCTGTACAACCGGCGCGGCGTCGCCATGCTGCACCCCGCCAAGCTCGCCTGGGGCCTGGCCCGCGCCGCCGCCGACGCGGGCGTACGGATCTACGAGCGCACCCCGGCCCGCGACCTGGCCGGCTATGGCACGGCGCTGGGGGTGCGCACCCCGTACGGCAGGGTGACCGCCCGCCAGGTGGCGCTCGGCACCAACGTCTTCCCGTCACTGGTCCGCCGGGCCCGCCCGTACACCGTGCCGGTCTACGACTACGCGCTGATGACGGAGCCGCTGACCGAACAGCGGCTCGTGGCGATCGGCTGGCAGGGCCGCCAGGGACTGAGCGACAGCGCGAACCACTTCCACTACTTCCGGCTCAGCGCGGACAACCGCATCCTGTGGGGCGGCTACGACGCGGTCTATCCGCGCGGCGGCCGGATGCGCGCGGAGTACGACCAGCGGCCCGAGACCTTCCTGAAGCTGGCGGAGCACTTCCGCACCTGCTTCCCGCAGTTGGAGGACGTCCGCTTCACCCACGCCTGGGGCGGCGCGATCGACACCTGCTCGCGCTTCTCCGCCTTCTTCGGCACCGCGTACGGCGGCCGGGTCGCCTACGCGGCCGGGTACACCGGGCTGGGCGTGGGCGCCACCCGCTTCGGCGCCGACGTGATGCTGGACCTGCTGGCGGGGGAGGAGACCGAGCGGACCCGCCTGGAGATGGTCCGCAAAAAGCCGCTGCCGTTCCCGCCGGAGCCGCTGGCCACCGTCGGGATCGGCATCACCCAGTGGTCGCTGGCCCGCGCCGACCGGTCGGGAGGGCGGCGCAATCTGTGGCTGAAGGCGATGGACCGCGCCGGGCTCGGCTTCGACAGCTAGGGCCTGATCCGCCGGACAGGCCCTGGGGCCGCCCGGCGGGGACCCGCGGTGATCCCCCGGCGCACAACCGGCATACGGCGTGAGCCACTTCACTACCAATGAGTAGCGAAACCCGCGTAATGATCGGCCCCCAACCCGCTCTCTTCCATGACAGCGACCGTCCACAGCGGTCGTCGGGCGGAAGAGACGGAGGAGCCGGTCATGGTCAGCACCGGTGCGAAAAGCGCGGTCGAGTGGCTGGTGTCGGTGGCGGTGGATCCGGTGAGCTGCCGGTGGGAGTGGGAGCGCAACCCCCTCGGGGTCACGCTGCTGCCCGCCGGGAAACTGTGGGACGTCCTGATCCTCACCGGGGATCTCGGCTACCCCACCCTGGACGTCCTGACCCGGCTCGTGGAGCGGCCGGGCCCGGTGCTCGCCGACTTCGGCGACTCCCGGATGGGGTTCTTCGTACCGCCGGGCACGGCGGCGCGCTGGCTGGCCACCGGCGTACGGACGGCGGGCCGCGGCACCTGGATCGTCGTGCCGTATCCGGGCCGGGCGACCGGCGGGGTGCGGTGGCTGGTGCCGCCGGACGGCAGCGGGCACCTCACCGACCCGGTGCTGCTCGAACTGGCCATGCACGAGGCCGCCGCCCAGATCGCGGGCGGCGGCTGAAGGACGCACCGCGGAGCGAGCCCACCGCGCGGTGCTTGTGACCACCTCCCCGGCCTGGGGAGACTGACATGAGACAACGACGGAAGGGTCAGCCCGTGACGACCAAGCACATCACCCACTGGATCGCAGGCAAGGGCTGGACCGGCGGCGCGGAACGGCACGCAGACGTGTACGACCCGGCGACCGGCGCGATCACCGGGCAGGTGGACCTCGCGTCCGCCGACGTCGTGGACGCGGCGGTCGACGCCGCCCTCGACGCGTTCCAGCAGTGGCGGCACACTTCGATCGCCAAGCGCACCGGCGTCCTCTTCGCCTTCCGTGAACTGCTCAACGCCCGCCGCGACGAACTGGCCTCGATCATCGTCGCCGAGCACGGCAAGGTGCACTCCGACGCCCTCGGCGAGGTCGCCCGCGGCATCGAGGTCGTGGAGTACGCGTGCGGCATCCCGCAACTGATCAAGGGCGGCTTCACCGAGCAGGCGTCCACCGGCATCGACGTCTACTCGATCCGCCAGCCGCTCGGCCCGGTCGCGATCATCTCGCCGTTCAACTTCCCCGCCATGGTGCCGATGTGGTTCTTCCCGCTGGCCATCGCCGCGGGCAACACCGTCGTCGTCAAGCCGTCGGAGAAGGACCCCTCCGCCGCCAACTTCATGGCCGGGCTCTGGCAGGAGGCGGGCCTGCCCGACGGCGTCTTCAACGTCGTGCACGGCGACAAGCCCGCCGTCGACCGCCTGCTGGAACACCCCGACATCAAGGCCGTCTCCTTCGTCGGCTCCACCCCCATCGCCCGCTACGTGTACGAGACCGGCACTCGGCACGGCAAGCGCGTCCAGGCCCTCGGCGGCGCCAAGAACCACATGCTGGTGCTGCCCGACGCGGACCTGGACCTGGCCGCCGACGCCGCCGTCAACGCGGGCTTCGGCGCCGCGGGCGAACGCTGCATGGCGGTCTCCGTGCTGGTCGCCGTCGACCCGGTCGGCGACGGCCTGGTCGAGCGGATCAAGCAGCGCGTCGCGGGTCTGACCGTGGGACCCGGCTGCGCCGCCAGTTCCGAGATGGGCCCGCTGGTCACCGGCGTGCACCGCGACAAGGTGACCGCGTATCTGGACTCCGGCGTCGCGGACGGCGCGGAACTGGCCGTCGACGGCCGCAAGCACCCCATCTCGGGCGCGGAGACCGCCGACGGCTTCTGGCTCGGCCCCACCCTCTTCGACCGCGTCACGCCCGGCATGTCCGTCTACGACGACGAGATCTTCGGCCCGGTGCTCTCCGTCGTCCGCGTCTCCTCGTACGAGGAGGGCCTGGCGCTGATCAACGCCAACCCGTACGGCAACGGGACCGCGTTGTTCACCAACGACGGCGGCGCCGCGCGGCGCTTCCAGCACGAGGTCGAGGTCGGCATGGTCGGCATCAACGTGCCGATCCCGGTGCCGGTCGCGTACTACTCCTTCGGCGGCTGGAAGTCCTCGCTCTTCGGCGACACCCACGCCTACGGCGAGGACGGGGTCCGCTTCTTCACCCGCGGCAAGGCCGTCACGCAGCGCTGGCTCGACCCTTCGCACGGGGGCATCAATCTGGGCTTCCCGACGAATAGCTGACCGTCTGTCCGTCGGCGTCCGGACCGTCGGCGTCCGGTCCGCCGACGCCCGGACGGTCGGCGCTCGAACCGTCGGCGTCCGGTTCGCCGGCTTCCGGCGCGTGGCTGAACAGCCCGGCCGCCGCCACCCACGCCACCAGCGTGACCGTCAGGAACCAGCTCGCCAGCACGTCCAGCGGCCAGTGGTAGTCGCACCACACCAGGGCGACGCCCACGGCCGCCTGGAGGGCGAGGGTGAAAGCGGTCAGCGCGGTCCTGGCCGCGGGGCGGCGCACGTACGGCAGCAGGAGCAGCAGGGCCAGGCCGTACGCGACGGCGGAGGTCGCGGCGTGACCGGAGGGGAAGTAGCCGTAGCCGTCGAGCCGGGGCAGGAGGCGGCCGGGCGCTGGCCGGTGCACCGCGGACTTGACCGTGTCGACGACGACCGGCAGCAGCGCCATGGCCACGCAGGCGGCCAGCGGCGGCAGCCACCAGCGGACGACGGCCGCCCGCCGCCCGAGCACCGCGGCGGCCACGACCGCGACGAGCAGGACCGGTACCGCCACCTCGATGTTGCCGAAGTCGCTCACGACCTGCGCGGTGCCGTGCACGCCCGGATGCGCGGCGGACGCCCGCCGGAACCAGCCGAGTACGGTCCAGTCGCGGCCGACCAGCCGCCCGCCGGTCTCGACCTGCCAGGTGAGCAGGGAGAACAGGGCGGCGCCGACGGCGCTCAGCAGCAGGAGAAAAGTCAGCCGCCCCGGAACAGGGGGGAGAGTTCCGGGGCGGCCAGGGCGACCGCCGTGCCGCTCGTCCCGGGGGGTGTGGGACGAACGGCCGACCGATCGGCGAGGAGTGCCGGGGCCTACGGTCCCGGCGGTGTCGTGCGCGAGGGCACTGCTGAGCCGGTGTTGGGGATACACCGGCGCGGTGTCGCCCGTGGTGATCTCCTTCGGAGACCGCCCCGAGCGGGGTGTTCTGCTCAGACCGTACGTCACCGGGAGGGCCACAAGGCCAGGGATCACCCCTCCGCCATCAGGCCCGCACACGTTCTTCACGTCCCCCCATTCCTTACCGCCGGTCACACCCCGGCGAAGGCCCCCTCGATGATGTCGAGGCCCTCGTTGAGCAGATCCTCCCCGATAACCAGCGGCGGGAGGAAACGCAACACGTTGCCGTAGGTGCCACAAGTGAGGACAACCAGGCCCGCACTGTGACACGCGCGGGCGATCGCGCCGGTCAGCGCCGCGTCCGGGGTCGTGGTGCCCGGCTCGACCAGTTCCACCGCGATCATCGCGCCGCGCCCGCGGACCTCGCCGATCGCCGGGAACTTCTCCTGGAGCGCGGTCAGCCGCGCCTTCATCACCTCGCCGATCCGCCGCGCCTTCGCCGCGAGGTCCAGCTCCTTCATCGTCTCGATCGCGCCCAGGGCCGCCGCGCACGCCACCGGGTTGCCGCCGTAGGTGCCGCCGAGGCCGCCCGCGTGCGCCGCGTCCATGATCCCCGCGCGCCCGGTCACCGCCGCCAGCGGCAGACCGCCCGCGATGCCCTTCGCCGTCGTGATCAGATCCGGCACCACGCCCTCGTCCTCGCACGCGAACCACTGACCGGTACGGCAGAAGCCGGTCTGGATCTCGTCCGCGACGAACACGATCCCGTTGTCCTTCGCGAACTGCGCGATCCGCGGCAGGAAGCCCTTGGCGGGCTCGATGAAGCCGCCCTCGCCCGCGATCGGCTCGATCACGATCGCCGCCACGTGCTCCGCGCCGATCTGCTTGGTGATCATGTCGATCGCCTGCGCCGCCGCCTCCTCCGCCGCGTGCTCCGGCCCGGTCAGCCACCGGAAGCCGTACGCCAGCGGCACCCGGTACACCTCGGGCGCGAACGGCCCGAAGCCCTCCTTGTACGGCATGTTCTTCGCGGTCAGCGCCATCGTCAGATTCGTCCGGCCGTGATAGCCGTGGTCGAACACCACGACCGCCGGGCGCTTGGTGTACGAACGCGCGATCTTCACCGCGTTCTCCACCGCCTCCGCGCCCGAGTTGAACAGCGCCGTCTTCTTCGCGTGGCTGCCGGGCGTCAGCTCGTTCAGCGCCTCGGCGACCTCCACGTACCCCTCGTACGGCGTCACCATGAAGCAGGTGTGCGTGAAGTCGGCGAGCTGCGCCGTGGCCCGCCGCACCACGGCCTCCGCGCTGTTGCCCACCGACGTGACCGCGATCCCGGAGCCGAAGTCGATCAGCCGGTTCCCGTCCACGTCCTCCACCACGCCGCCCCCGGCGCGCGTCACGTACACCGGCAGCGTCACCCCCACCCCGTTCGCGACCGCGGCGCTCTTGCGCGCCGACAGCTCCTGCGACTTGGGGCCGGGAATGCTGGTGACCAGCTTGCGTTCCTGCGGAAGTGCGGTCATGGCGGGTGCTCTCCTCAAGCCGGGCGGCGGTGTCTGTGCGGTGTCTCTTCGGATCTCTTCGGACTTTTCAGCTCTTCCCGCAGGCTAGGCCGCGTCCCGGCCCGCCCGCATACGCCGATAGGTAACACTGCCCACCGACGATTCGCCGTAACGGCCAGTGCGCGCGCCGCGGCGTGCCACCGCCCGCCACCGGCAAGATCCTTTTACGGCGGTAGCCGCTCGACTACATTGAGCGCATCGTCGGCGACGAGGGGCGAGGGGCACGCACCATGGATGCCATGGATCACGAGGGCGCGCACGGGTACGGCCACCGGCCCGAGGTGCCGCCCCGGCCCGCCGGGACACCGGCGCGCCCGGCCGCCGCGCCCCCCGTGCCCAAACAGGCACCGCCGATGTCCGAGACCGAGCGCTGGCTGCGCACCCCGCGGATCTCCGACGCGCCCGGCGTGTACGCCTACGGACACGTGCCCAACGAAGCCGACCGGGTCCCCGACGGCCGCGTCCTCGGCCGCGCCGCACTCGCCCTCCTCGCCGGAATCCTCATCTGGTCCCTGCGCAACAACGGCTTCCTGCCCTGGTGGCAGTTCCCGCTCAAGATCCTGACCCCGCACAGCTGGTCCTTCAGCGGCCACCAGTCCCGCCCCGAGGTCTTCACCCAGAACCTCTACAGCGTGCTGTCGGCCGCCGTGATCGTCTGGATCACCGGCAGGCTCGGCAACTGGGGCGAGGCGGCCCGCCGCTTCCTGAACACCCCCGCGCGCCGCGGCTGGTTCGCGCTCGCCGCGGGCGCCCTGGTGTGGCAACTGAGCTGGACGGGCTACGTGCCCCTCCTCGACACGGTGCTCGACCTCTTCCCGTACTCGTGGATAAGCGGTGGCGGCAACCCCAACCGGGCCGCCGCGGTCACCTACGCCATCTACGCCCTCGTCGCCGCGCTGATCGCCTGGCCCTGCGCCACATTCGGCGGCTGGTTCGGCATCCCCGGCTGGCAGCCCGACGACACCGCGGGAACGCGCCCCGCCGCCCCCTCGTACACCCGCACCGGCACCGACCCCTTCGGGGAGACCCCCGCGGACTGGCCGGAACTGCGCGCGGCCGGGCGCTCCGACGCGGCCGACCGGCTGGCGCGGGACGTGGGCCTGGGCCGGATGAACGACGTGGACTGCGTCCGCGTCCGGCACGCGTGGGACGAGACCCGGCAGCGCCCCCGCGAGGTCCTGGCGTTCACCGACGAGGTCCGGCGCCTCGGCGGCGGCGCCTGCCTCCACCCGTCGGGCGAGCGCGACCTGCCCGCCCGCACCGCCCCGCACGACCTGCTCGGCGGCCAGGTCAGGATCGGCCGCGGCGTCGAGGACGACCGCAACGGCTTCCAGTACCGCGGCTCCGGCATGGCCCTCGACCCCGCACTGCTCGGTACGGGACTGCTCGTCGTCGGCCCGCCCGGCGCCGACAGGACCCGCCGCGTCATGCGCCCGGCGGCCGAGTCGCTCTGCCTCCAGGCGCTCACCGGCACCGCCGCCGTGGTCGTCGTGGCCGGCGCGGACACCGACCTCGGACCGCACGAGGCGTACGACGTCGTCATCGCGCCCGGCGACCCGGCCTCCCGCTACAGCCTCGACCTGTACGGCGGCACCACCGACCCCGACATGGCCGCCTGGCTGCTCGCCGAAGCCCTCGTCGACGGCCCCGAGGCCGAACAGCGCCGCGCCGTCGCCGCCCTCGGCCAGCTCCTCGGCCCCTACGCCGCCGCGCACGGCCGTTTCCCCCCGGTGCCGGTGCTCCGCGAACTGCTGGACGGCGCCCCCGAGGCGTACGAGGACCTGCGCCGCGCCGTGGACGCGGCGGGCGCGCCCGCGCTGCTGCGCGAACTCGACGCCAGGCAGCGGCAGTCCGCCCGCACCGGGGACATCGGCGGCGACCTCGCCAACCGGATCGCGCTGCTCGACCGGCCCGCCTTCGCCGGGTCCTTCGGCGCCCCCGACCGGGCCCGGCCGTTCTCGATGGAAGCGCTCGTCCACCCCATCCGGGTGCGGATCGAACTGCCCGAACGCGGCCACGCCGAAGCCTCCCGGATCCTCGTCCGGCTGCTGCTCGCCCAGTTCACCGCCGCCGTCCGCGCCCAGCGCACCTGGACCCGCTTCGTCTGCCTGATCGTCGACGACATCGGCCAGGCCGTCACCGCGGAGACCGTCCGCGCGCTGGCGGCCCTGCCGTCCACCACGGCGGGCATGGTCCTCGGCCTGCGCACCCTGGCCGACGTGCCCGAGCACCTGCGCGGCCCGCTCGTCGCCGCCGCGGGCTGCCGGATGTCCCTGGCCGGGGTCACGCCGTGGGACGGCAAGTTCTTCGCCGAGTCCTGGGGCACCACGCGGGTGGAGACCCGCGAGGTCACCCGCGCCGACCAATCGGGCGGCATGGCGCAGCGCGTCAACCGCGTGGCACGCCGGATGATCACCGGCCGGGTCGTCACCGCCGACGCCGTCACCGTCCGCGAGGTCGAGCGCGAACGCTGGTCGGCCTCCGACCTCGCCCACACCGTGCCCGCCGGGCAGGCCGTCGTCTCGCTCACGACCACCGCGGGGGAGAGCGCCCCGCCGGTCCTGGTGGACCTGCGGGGGTAGCGCCGAGGGCGTGCGGGCCGGGCGCCGGTGGCGCTGGCAGGGCGTGCGGGCCGGGCGCCGGTGGCGCTGGCAGGGCGTGCGGGCCTGGTCGGGTCGGGCGGCGGCGGGGCGTGCGTGTCCGGTCGGGTCGGGCGGCGGAGGGGCGTGCGTGTCCGGTATTGGCGGCTGGCGTCAGGGCAGTGCTGGACGGTGCGGCACAATTGGGGGTGGCGACCGCTCCCGGTCGGCCAAAAATCGGCCTTCTCCCGTACCAGGCACCTATGCCCCTCACGCTCGCGTCCCTCGCCCACCACTCGGTCCTCAAGCTCACCGTCCTCGCCGGAGGCGACCGGCTGGGGGACACCGAAGTGCGCTGGGTCCACACCAGCGAGCTGGACGACCCGGGACCGTACCTGGAGGGCGGCGAACTGCTGCTCACCACCGGCCTGAAACTGCCCGTGGACGACGCGGAGCACATACGCGCGTACGTGACGCGGCTGGCGGCGGCCGGAGTCGTCGGCCTCGGCTTCGGCGTCGGGGTCGGCCACGACGCCGTGCCCCCCGCCCTGGTGGCCGCGGCGGAGACCGCCCGGCTGCCGCTGTTCGAGGTACCGCGCAAGACCCCGTTCATCGCCATCAGCAAAGCCGTCTCCGCGGCCGTCGCCGCCGACCAGTACAAGGCCGTCACGGCGGGCTTCGAGGCCCAGCGCGAACTGACCCGCGCCGCCCTCGCCCCCGACGGCACCGCCGCGCTCCTCAGCCGCCTCGCCCAGCACCTCGACGGCTGGGCCGCGCTCTACGACGCCTCAGGCGCCGTCCTGGCCGCGGCCCCCGACTGGGCGGGCCGCAGGGCGGCCCGGCTCGCGGGCGAGATCGACCGGCTGCGCGACACCCCCGCCCCGGCCAGCGCCGCCGTCGCGGGACCCGCGGGCAGCGAGGACCGCGTCGAACTCCAGTCGCTGGGCACCGGCCGCCGCCCCCGCGGCTTCCTCGCCGTCGGCACCGAGGAACGCCTCGACACCGCCGCGCGCTACGTCGTCCACGCCGCCGTCGCCCTGCTCACCCTCTCCCTCGAACAGTCCCGCACCCTCCAGGACGCCGAACAGCGCCTGGCCGCGGCCCTGTTGCGGATGCTGCTCGCCGGGGAGCCCGGCCACGCCCGCAGCGTCGCGGGCAAGCTCTACGGCACCCTCCTCGACCACCCGGTCCGCGTGCTCATCGCCGAACCGGCCGAGGCCCACGCCACCGCGGGCGCCGACGCCGTCACCCTCCTCGGCGAACGCGCCGAGGCCGTCGCCTCCCGCTCCGGCGACGCCCTCCTCGCCGTCCGCGAGGGCCCCCGGCTGATCGTGCTCGCCGCCGAGGAGTCCATGGCCCTGTCCACCGCCGCCGACCTCGCCGAGGCCGAGGACGCGCTGGCCGCGGGACTGTCCGCGCCCGTACTCCCCGCCGAGGTCCCCGAGGCCCACCGCCAGGCCGAACGCGCCCTCGCCGTCGCCCTGCGCCGCGGCCGCAACCTCGTCGAGCACGGCGAGGTCGGCGCGGGCTCCGTCCTGCCCCTCCTCGCCGACGACGCCGTCCGCGCCTTCTCCGAAGGTCTGCTGCGGCCACTGCGCGACCACGACGCCACCTCCCGCGGCGACCTCGTCGCCTCCCTGCACGCCTGGCTCTCCCACCACGGCCAATGGGACGCCGCCGCCGCCGACCTGGGCGTCCACCGCCACACGCTCCGCTACCGCATGCGGCGCGTCGAGGAAATCCTGGGCCGCTCGCTGGACGACCCGGACGTGCGGATGGAGCTGTGGCTGGCGCTGAAGACCGGGCCGTGAGGCGCTGACCCGCGGTCAGCCCCGCCGGTTGTCGGCCAGCAGCCGCGCGGCCATGCTCTGCGCCTGCCGCTCGGCGTCCCGCGCGTCCGAACGCCGCCTCGCCAGCAGGGACTTGGCCCGCAGCGCGGTCACCCGGTCCTGGTGCGGGCGGTCGGCGAAGAGGCTGTCCAGCAGCGACTCGGCGGCGGACAGGTGCCCCTCGGCCCGCGACCGGTCACCCGCCAGTTCACGGGCGCGGGCCAGCAGCAGTTCCAGGCGCGGCAGCAGCGGGCACCGGGAGCCGTAGACGTCCACGGTGGCGTCGCGCGCGCGCAGCAGTTGGACCGCCGCCGCCTGGACGTCCCCGGCCGCCAGCAGCACATGGCCCTCCGCCGTCCTGAACCGCGCGTAGAGATGCGGCCGTTCGACGTTCGCGCGCTCCACGAAGGGCCGCATCGCATCGATGTGCCGTTGGGCCCGGGTGATGGCCGGATACCACCGGTCGTCGCTGTACGGTTCCCGCTCGGCCCACTGCGAGCCGGACGCGTACTGCGCGAGGCTTGTCGCGAGCAATTCGGTGAGGGCCAGGTACAGATCGAAGTGCTCGCGTGTCGCGGCCGTGGCCAGAGACGCGAGGTCGGCCTCGGTGCCGCTGTCGGCGGCGCCGAGGCGCAACCGCAGGAGTGCCTCCTCGGCCAGCGGCACAGCGGCACCGATGGCGGACGATGACACGTCGTCCCTGGCGGCCGCGATCGAGGCGTCGAGGAACGAGTCCCGGCAGCTGTCGAGGAGTTCCGCCGTCATGTCGTCCCTGCGACCTCCCCAGGACGACGGCTCCGCCGACCGGCCGTACGACCGGGACGCCCGGCTGAGGTCGCCGGTCACGAACCCGTGCCTCAGGAGACCCTGGCCGACAAGGCGCCGACCACGCTGAGACACCGTCGGCTCCAGCCTCAGGTATTCCTCCTTCGCCGAATCCAACGAGCCACACCACAGCGCGAGTTCGGCTCTTGCCAGCGCAGCCTCCTCCTTCGCGGAAGGCGAACCGCGCCCGGCGCCGGGAGCCGCCTCGATCTCGGTGCAGCGCTCCAGCGCCTGCCGCACCAGGCCGCGCGCCATCCGTGCCCGCAGGGAGATGATCCGCCAACTCTGGCGCTCGTTGGGGATGAACAGCGACCTCGACAGGGGCCTGTCGTCGCCCAGCGCGATCAGGGCCAGCCGTTCGGCCTCCGCCGCGGAGCCGTGCAGCAGCTGATACCGGCTCCAGTTCACGAGCAGCGTGAGGATGGGGTCGGTGGTGGGGAGCACCTGGTCCTCGCGGGTATCCATGACCCGCCCGACCAACTCGCCGAACGGCGGCCCACTTTCGTACGCGGTCCAGGTCGCGGGATCGGGGGTCGGCTCCGGGTAGAAGCGGGACAGGGTCCCGACCAGCGCGCGCCGGAAGCGCGCGGCGTCCTGGCGGGTCACCCGGGCCCGCACGGCGGTACGGGCCGACTCGGTCAGTCGCAGCGCCGTCCCGTCGGCCTCGGCCAGATTGCCTTCCACCAACCGTGCGGTGTCGACGGGGAGTTCGGAGGACGGACCGCGTCCCTCCGGCCACGACGCCCACAGCGCGGACACCGTGGCTCCTGTGACGCCGTCGCCGGTGTCGAGGAAGTCCAGCAGCCACAGAGTGAGCAGCAGGTCGGGGCTGAGGGGAAGCACCGGAGAGAACGGACCGGCGTCGGCCGCCTCCCGCGCCGTGAAACCCGCCGTCACCGACGCCACGTCCCAGATCCGCGCGCGGCCGAAGGACGAGGCCGTGGCCAACAGGGGCCTGCCGTAGGTGCCGTTGAAGGCGGCGACGGCCACCACACGGCTGGTGTCCCCGGTGGCGACGGTGCCGACCGGCTGAGCGGACGCGGTGTCCCAGAGCGTGACCGTGCCCTCGGCGTCGATCGCCGCGACCAGGTCGGGCCGGCCGTGGACGTGGACGGTGGTGAGCGCGTCCACCTGTCCGAGCCGTGCGGGCAGGTCGCTGTCGACCTCCTCGCCGCTGGCGGCGTCCCTGACGTGGACGGTGCGGTTCTCCGGCGGGTGGTCCCCGGTCACGTGGAGGCAGAGCGGCCGTGCGCCGGGGCCGGTGAAGAAGGTGAGGGCGCGGACGCGGCCCACCAGGGGGGTGAGGGCCGAGGCGAATTCGGTGCCGGTTCCGGGGTCCCAGCAGCGCAGGGCGACGTCAGGGCCCGCCGTGACCAGGACGAGCCGTCCGTCCGCGTCGGTGAAGGTCGTCAGGAGGTGCGCCCCGGACGACGGGCCGGCGACGAGGGTGCGCGTCCGTGTGCCCGCAAGGAGGTCCCAGAGGGAGACGGCGCCGCCGATCCCCGCGACGGCGGCCTGCGGACGGCCGTTGGCGTCGGGGAAGACGGTGAGCGTCTGCACGGCGTCGGGACCGCCCTCCAGCGGTACGCCCGGGCCCGCGCTCCCGGCCGCGTCCCACAGGTGCGCGCCCTGGCCGTAACCGGCCGCCATCAGCCACACGCTGCCGCCCCAGACGTAACCGGCAAGGCCCCGGTCGCCCTTGGCGGTGGCCCACTCGTACAGCGGCAGGACCGGTTCGTCGGGGCTGCCGAACAGGCGGCCGAACTCGGCCCGTACGTCGATCGCCTGGAGCGCGCCGGGGTTGGTCGGCATGCGCTGGGCCAGCTCGTAGAGCCTGCTCGGGGTGGAGCGGTCCAGCGCCAGCAGGTCCGGCTCGATGTTCGCGGTGAGGTGGTCCATGATCTCGGCGCGGGTCAGCTCGCCGAGGGTGACGACGGTGCCCAGGCTCGACAGGTCGCGAACGCCGTCGAGGGAGGCCACGGTGAACAGCACGGAGCCCCGGCCGTACGGGGGAAGGCATCCCTCCAGCGCCTCGCGCAGGCCCTCGCCATAGGACCGGACCCGGTCGAAGATCAGCAGCCAGTCGCGGTGTGCGCCCAGGCGTGCCCACAGGTCCGTGGGGGGCGCGGAGCGGTGCTCCCGGTCCGGGGTGAGCGCGGACTCCAGCGCGGTCAGCCCTTCGCGCAGGCTCTGCCGGGTCCGTGCGTCGATCCGGTGGACGAAGCTGTGCCGGGGCCCGTACGTGCGGACGTACTCCTGCACCAGGCGGGTGCGGCCCGACCCGTTCGCGCCGACGACGACGGCCACCGAGGGCATGCTCCAGCCGCCGTCCGCCGTGCGGTCGGCGGGGGAGGGTCGCAACGTCCTTTTCAGGGTGTCCAGTTCGGGGGCGCGGCCGATCATCCGCTCGGGATCGGGCGGGGTGGTGACCGGCGGGACGGGGAGGAGGTGTTCGGGGTGCGGGACGGTGGAGGCGTGCGGCGTCGCTGCCGCCCCCTCGTGCGGCCCGGCGTCGAGCACGTCCAGGGCGCGTCCCTCGGCCGCTGCCGTCAACTGCCGTGCCAGCGCCCGGTGCTGGCCGCCCGCGCCGCTGAGGACGGCGGCGGCGACCTCGGCGAAGGGGAGGCTGCGTTCGGGCAGGAGCCGGCCGGAGGCGCCGTTCTCGGGGGCCGCCGCCGGGGCCGAGGCGGCGTCGACGGCCAGGGAGGCCAGCGCCCGGAAGTCCAGGGTGCCGCCGAAGGTCGCGGCGACGCGGCCGGAGACGCGCGCGAGGACATCGTCCAGGACGTGCAGGGATTCGGTACGGGTCAGCTCGGCGAGCAGCGCGTCGCGGACGCCGGGGGCGAAGTCGTAGACGACCTCGTCGGGGTCGGTGGGCGGTGCGGGCGCGGGCGCGTCATCGGGGGCCGGGCCGCGGCGCTCGATCAGGCCGGAGAGGAAGAGTTCGGCGAGGTCGGTCTGGCCGGAGCCGGGGACGGTGGCCTGCTGGACGAGCCGCATGACGGGCAGGCTCAGCGGGGCCGCCGCGAGGTGGCAGGCGAGGCGGAAGGCGTCGGGGGAGCAGCCGGAACGGAAGCGGGCGACGCGCTCCGCGGGGCCCGGCGGCTCCGAGGGGGCGGCGGCCCGCGCGGGCCGGGGCGCGCCGTGTACGGGCGCCGCCAGCATCGGGGACCAGCCGGGCACGCGGCCCGCGACCAGACCGGCCCAGGGTGCCAGCCAGGCGCCGTCCACCTCCATCACCGGCAGCCAGCGCACCCCGTGCGGGCGGGCGCCGCGCGGCAGGCCCGGCACGGCGGCGGCCGTCCGTACCTCGGCGACCGGCCGCGCCGCGTCGGGCACCCGCAGCTCGACCGGTGCCGTACGCAGCGCGGTGCGGTGCCACAGCCTGCGCGGCAGGACCTGGAGCGCGGCCACCGGGCGTTCCCGGCCCGCGCGGGCCAGGAATTCGGGCAGCTCGTCGCCGTACCAGGCGGGGCCGACGCCGTCGGTCAGCACGAGCAGCAGCGCCCGGCCGGCGGGGTCCTCCAGGGCGCGGCTCCAGCGCGGACCCGCGGGACCCGCCGGGGCCGCCGGGCGGGCGGACTTGCGGCGGCGGAAGGGGGACAGGCGCGGCGCGGGGCCGTCGGTCGACAGCGACCAGCACCGTACGTCCGCGAAGGCGCCGTGCCGCTCCAGCACCGTGCACAGCTCGGTGGCCAGGCGGTGCCAGACCGCCATCGTGGCGCCGGTGTCGATCAACAGGTCGACGGAGAACCGGCGTTCGCTCGCCGGCCGCCAGACCGGCAGCAGATACTCCGCCTCGCCGGTCGCCTGGGCGGTGGCCTCCTCGTCGAGGACCGCGGGTCCCGGCGCGGGCACGGACTGGCGCAGCGGGCGCAGGGCGCGGGCGAGGTCCAGGGAACCGCTGAGCGCGGGCGGCTGGGTGACCCGCACGACATGCGCGGCGGGGCCGCCGGGCGCGGGCGCGGCCTTGGTGAGCGAGTGCAGGCCGACGCGCGGGGCGGGGGCGGCGGGCGCGGCCGGTGGGCGGCGCGGTCCGGGTCCGGGGTCCGGTGCGCGCTCCCGCTCCGCCGGTTCGGGGCCCGGCCGTACGGGGTCCGGTTCCGGTGCGACCGCCCGCGGCGGTTCCTCCGGGCCGCCGCCGTCCACCTCGTCGGCCCCGTCTTCCGCCGTCAGTCCGGCCAGCCGTGCCAGCCACACCACATCGGCCATTTCGACAGCCGTGGGGCCGTCCTCGTGGCCGCCGAGGAGCCCGGCCAGTACGGCCCTGAGCCCGTCGGGGTGCTCGGGTGGCCGTGGCGGTGGGGGTGGGGGTGGGGGCATGGCGGGCGCGGGTCAGGACTCGTTGAGGGGGCGGAGGAGGACGCTCTCGATGAACTCGCGGTCCTGCCGGCCCGACCACAGGCCGCGGTCGGCCATCAACAGGGCGTTCAGGAGCTGGTCGTTGGCAAGCTCCGCGCCCTCCTCGCGCTGGCGGCGCAGGAACTCGGCGATGACCGCGGCGCGTTCGGCCGCCGCGCCGGGGGCGCCGGGTCCCAGGTGCGCGGTGACCATCGCGGCGAGCCGGTCCGCGTCCGGCGGCTGGATCTCCAGCCGGACGCAGCGACGCAGGAACGCGGCCGGGAACTCCCGCTCGGCGTTGCTCGTCAAGACGGTGAAGGGGAACTGAGCACAGCGCACCGTCCCGCCAGTGACGGTGGCCGTCCGCGCACCGTCCGCGGTCATGACTTCCTGATCACCCGGCCCCAGCCGGGCGAGTTCCGGAATCCCGAATTCGCCTTCCTCGAAGACGTTCAGCAGGTCATTGGGCAGATCGAGATCACTCTTGTCGATCTCGTCGATGAGCAGCACCCGCGGGTGCCGCCAGGGCAGCAGCGCCGTACCGAGGGGACCGAGCCGCAGATAGCGGCCGACGGGCGGCGGCTCCTCCCTGCCGGTGCCGCCCCCGGTGCCGTCCCTCCCCGCGCCGCCCGTGCTCCCCGCCGGACCGCGTCCCATGCCCGCGTCGTGCAGACGGCCGATCGCGTCGTACGCGTACAGGCCGTCGCGCAAGGTGGCGCGGCTGGTGATCGGCCAGCGCAGCACGGGACCGAGGCGCAGTTCGTGGGCGACCGCGTAGGCGAGTGTCGACTTGCCGACTCCCGGCTTGCCCGTGATGAGCAGGGGGCGGCGCAGGTGCAGGGCCAGGTTGACGAGCTGCACCTCGCGCCGGTCGGCCTGATAGGCGACGGCCTGGCGGTCGCGGCCGAGCCGCCGGGCGGTCGCGCCGTCCGCGCCCGGTCCCGTGTCGGCGGGCGGCGGGGGCAGTTCGCCGGGGTCGCCGTACTCGGTGCCGAAGGCCCGCCAGGCGGGGGCCTCCGGCAGGCCGTCGATGCCGTCGTGCGGGGTGCCGGTACCCCGGTACACCCACCAGTCGTCGCCGTTCGCCGTCACTGCACCGCTCCTTGTCCTCTGCGTCCTGTGCGTCCTGTGCGCGTCGTCCGCATGTCAGGCCATCCCCGCGTACGGCGTGTCCTGGTCGGCGTCCACGCTGTCCGGGTCGTCCCAGAGCAGCGTGATGTTGTTCCGCACGTCGTCGGCGCCCGCCGTCCTGCCGTACTTGCGGCAGCGGTGCACGGTCTCCGGCAGGTCGAGCAGCCGGGCCGGGGGGTGGGCGCGCAGCGCCGTCACCAGCTCGCGCGGGTCGCCGGGGTCGCGCCGCCACAGCATGACGGGCACGCCCTCGGTGTACAGCGCGTCCTTCACGGCCGCGAGCAGGTGCGCCGAGAGCCGGTCGTACGGCACGGTCAGGCCGAGGCAGGCCAACTCGGGCTGCCGTACGAGGGATTCGGTCAGCTCAGTCGCGGCGGACCGCCCGTGCAGCCGGGGCCAGGAGATCCTGCCGAGCGCGTCGTCCGCCGGGTCCGGCTCCCGAGCCCCGGTTCCGGCCGTGTCGCCGTTCCCGCCGCCGTGCGGGGCCGCCGCTCGCTGCGGGTCCCGGCGCAGATGCTGCCAGCGCTGCCGCCACGCGCCGATGACCCAGGAGTCGGTGTACCGCTCCAGGGACCGTACGACGACGGGGTGGTGCTGGCCGAGCGGGGTACGGGTCGGGCCGGCCGACCACAGCTCGGCGCTGTAGCCCAACAGGGCCTCGGGCAGCAGGAATTCGACCCGGACACCGCCGCCCGCGCCGCGCACCTCGCGGGCCAGTTCCGTCCACGCCGACATCCGGGCGCTGCCCGCGCCGGTCAGCTCGCTGCGGCGGAAGGGCTCGCTGGGCGGCAGCGCCGCCACCCGGCGCAGCGGGCCGCCGTGCACGGCCTGCCGGTAGTAGGCGCCGCGCAGTTCGTAGCTGCCGTCCTCGACATGCTCGGGGCCCGCGGCCTCGACGCGGATCTGCACGATCAGCCGGTCGGCGGCCTCCGGGCTCTGCGCTCCGCCGCCGGCCGTCCCGGTGTCCCCGGCCCGGCCGCCGCCCAGCGCGCCGAGCAGCTCGCGCAGCGCCGCCCAACGGGCGTACGCGGCAAGGTCGGTGTCGGCCGTGACGGAGCCGAGGAAGCGCAGCAGCGGTACCGCCCGGCCCGCGTCGCCGCCGGGGCCGCCGCCCCGTAGGTCGGACAGGCGCACCAGGATCTCCGGCAGGGTCTCGCGGCCGGTGAGCAGCGCGGTGCCGGGCGCGCCGTGCGGGACATGGCGCGCGAGCTGGGCGGGGGAGGGGAGATGCGGGAGGTCCGCGCGCAGCGCGGTGAGGACGGTGAGCGAGGCGTCGGGCGGCAGGGGCGCCGCGCCGGTCAGGCCCAGGACGGCCAACTCCAGCCACGGCAGGGCCTTGTCGTACGGCGCCTGACCGCGCAGCGCCGCCCGCAGCGCGTCCAGTGCCGCGTCGGGGTCGGGGCGGGTCTCGATCGCGCCGACGAGATTGCGCAGGTGGGCGCGGGCGACGAACTCCTCGCGGACGTCGAGCCGGAAGCGGGCCCGGCGCGCGCCCCGCACGCCGCCCGGACCGTACGGCCGCGGCTCGTGGCGCTCCGCCGCCTCGTCCATCCGCTGGAGCAGGTCGAGCCGGTCGCCGTGCCGGGACAACTGCGGGAAGTCCTCCAGCAGTTCACCCAGCAGCTCGGCCGCGCCGACCGGCCACGGACCCCCGTCGGCCGCCGGACCGGGACCGTCCCCGGCCCTGCCGACCTTGGCCAGCAGGCGCTTCGCCGTCCACTTCCCCTCCACGGAACCCATCGCGCTACGCGTCCCCCCAGCCGCCGATCGCCCGCCCGACCAGGTCGCGCAGCCGCTCCAGGGCCCGGTCGTCCGGCACGATCTCCTCCATCGCCGTGAACAGGGCGCGCCACGCGGCCCCCTCGTCCCGGAACCGGCGGCAGCTCAGCACCAGCCGGAAGAGGTGGTCCCGGCGGCCCGGCCGCTCCTCCACCTCGAAGGAGTACGGCAGGCCGAGGTGGTCGCCCATCCGGTCGAGCAGGTCGTAGCGGTTGTCCGCGCGTCCCAGAGAGGGGAACGCCAGCAGGGCGTCGACCAGTTCCATGTCGGTGGGCGGCGGGCCGGGCGCGGCGGCCGTCGGGGCGGAGCCGGCCGGGGCGTCGGCGATACCGAGGAGGCCGCGCAGGGCCGAGACCGGGGTGCACCAGCCGCCCCGGTCGTCCCGGTACGAGCGGCTGCCCTTCACCACACCGACCACGAGACCGGCCCGGTCGAGCAGCATGCTGCCGCTGAAGCCCTCGCGGACGCCGTCGCCCAGCACCCGGAAGAAGTCGCCTGACCTGGCTCCTGTGCGCAGCGCGAGCGAGTCCGGCTGGACACCGGGGGAGGGGGTGAACTCCGAGTAGCCGAGCGCCGTCACCTCGGTGCCCGGCTCGGGGTCACTGGCCGCGAGCGACGCGACGGGGTGCCCGGACCACCCGGCCACGGTCAGCAGCGCCAGGTCCGGATACGGGTGGAAGCGCCCGCCGTCGCTGTGCGGAGGCACCGCCCGTACGCCGTCCGCCGCCACGGGACCACCGCCGGACGGGTGCCGTACGACGATTCCGGCCGCTCCGGCCACCACGTGCGCGGCGGTGACGACGAGCCCGTCCCGTACGAGGAAGCCGCTGCCCCGGAAGGTCCCGCCGATCTCCAGCCACACCGCGCGTAAGTGCGCCTCGCCGCCCAGCGGTCCGGCGCCCCACCAGGCGACGGCCCCAGCGCTCACGGCTGTCCGCCGGACCCGGAGCCCGTGTCCCCGGCCGGGCCGGTCCCGTCCGCGGCGGCTCCGACCACCGCCGTGACGGCCGCCCCAGCCGCTTCAGCCGCTTCAGCCGCTTCAGCCGCCTCGGCCGCCTCGGCCGCTTCCGCGCGGGCTCTGCGCGCCGCCAGGTCCCAGGAGAGCCGTACGGTCAGGCTGGCCTCGCTGCCCGCCTCCGCGATGATCCCGAAGAGCTGGCCGGACTTCACGGCCAGATTGAGGCCGAATTCGACCTCGAAGGCGTCGGGGGAACCGGCGGCGCCGCCCTCCGTCACCGTTTCGGCCGCCCAGCGGCCGACACTGCGGACGGTGTCGCGCACCTGGCCGAGGCTCAGGGCGACGGCCGAGCCCAGCGCGGCGGCGCGGCGGCCGACGTCGACACCGACGTCGCCGTACGCGTCGGCGCCGCCCGCGCCGGAGGCGGCCTCACCGGGCTGCCGGAAGGTGAGGTCGCCGATGACCTCGGCCTCCACCGTCGAGCCGTCGCCCAGGTCGATCGTCACGGTCTCCGTCATGGCGTTCCCTCCCCGTCCCGCCAGCAGGATAGAGGCGCCCGAGGGCACGCCGTGCGGCTTTCCCCACCTGCCCCCCCGGCCGAAGCCGCTGCCGCCGACCGGCCGTACCCCGGCCCTCCTGGGGCCGTATCCGACGCCGTCCGCCCGCGCGCCCCCGGCCGGAGCCTCGCCAGCCGCCGCCGGAAGGCTTCCGGTCGCCCCGCCGGGCCGCTGCCGAACGCGGCCGGTCTCCGTAAGCCCGGCCCCTGCCGTCCCCGGCACCGGCGGTCCACCGGCCGCCGCCGGGCCCCTGGTGGTCCCCATAAGCCCGGCCCCTGCCGTCCCAGGCACCGGCGGTCCACCGGCCGCCGCCGGGCCCCTGGTGGTCCACGTAAGTCCGGCCCCGCCTTCCCCCGGCACCGACGCCCCACCGGACGCCGTCCGGTACGCCCGGCCGCCGCCGGGCCCGGCGGTCCCCGGAAGACCGGCCCCCCTCGCAGCGCCGGGCCATTCCGGCCATTACGGCGCGCGTCAGTGGGCACGTACTACGTCGTGGACAACGTGCGGTGTCCGCGGGCGCGCCTACCGTGAGAGACGGGACGGCAGCACAATCGAACTTCTGAAGGGCGGGACCCACCGTGACAACGACAGGCGCAGCCGCGTACGCGTTCTGGCTGGCGGGCCGTGAGGCCACCGGTACGGACACATTCGATGTGACCAGCCCGTGGGACGGCGCGGCGGTCGGCCGGGTGAGTGTGCCGACGGACGCGCAGGTCGAGGAGGCGGTGGCGGCGGCAGCGGCGGCGCAGGACGCGTTCTCGGCGACGCCCGCCCATGTGCGCGCGGCGGCGCTCGACCACGTGTCGAAGCGGCTCGCGGAGCGGTCGGAGGAGGTCGCCCGGCTGATCACGGCGGAGAACGGGAAGCCGATGAAATGGTCGCGCGGCGAGGTCGGCCGCGCCGTGTCCGTCTTCCGCTGGGCCGCGGAGGAGGCCCGCCGCTTCAACAGCGGCGAGGCGCAGCGGCTGGACACCGACGCCGGCGGCGTCGGGCGGCTCGCGCTGACCCGCCGCTTCAGCCGCGGCCCGGTGCTGGGCATCGCGCCGTTCAACTTCCCGCTCAACCTGGTGGCCCACAAGATCGCCCCGGCCATCGCGGTCGGCACGCCGATCATCCTCAAGCCCGCCCCCGCGACCCCGCTGTCCGCGCTGCTGCTCGGCGAACTCCTCGCCGAGACCACCGGCCTGCCCGAGGGCGCCTGGAGCGTGCTGCCGGTGGCGAACGACCGGATGTCCTCGCTGGTCCAGGACCCGCGGCTGCCGGTGATCTCCTTCACCGGCTCCGACACCGTCGGCTACCAGATCATGGACTCCGTGCCGCGCAAGCACGTCACCCTCGAACTCGGCGGCAACGCCGCCGCCGTCGTCCTCGCCGACTGGTCGTCCGAGGCCGACCTGGACTGGGCGGCGAGCCGGATCGCCACCTTCGCCAACTACCAGGCGGGCCAGTCCTGCATCTCGGTGCAGCGCGTCATCGCCGACACCGCCGTCTACGACGCGCTCGCCGAGAAGATCGTCGCCAAGGTGCGCGCGCAGGCGGTCGGCGACCCCGGCGACGACGCGACCGACGTCGGTCCGCTGGTCAGCGAGGCCGCCGCCGAGCGCGTCGCCTCCTGGGTCGACGACGCCGTCGGCAAGGGCGCCAAGCTGCTGACCGGCGGGGTGCGGGACGGCGCGAGCTACGCCCCGACCGTCCTGGCCGACCTGCCCGCCGACGCCGTCCTCGCCTCGGCCGAGGCATTCGGCCCCGTCCTGTCGCTGCACCGGGTGAACGGCACCGACGAGGCTTTCGCCGCCGTCAACGACTCCCGCTTCGGCCTCCAGAGCGGCGTGTTCACCCACGACCTCCAGGCCGCCTTCCGCGCCCACCGCGAACTGGAGGTCGGCGGCGTCATCATCGGCGACGCGCCCTCCTACCGCGCCGACCAGATGCCGTACGGCGGTGTGAAGGACTCCGGCACCGGGCGCGAAGGCGTCAAGTACGCGATGGACGACTACACGTACGAGCGCGTGCTGGTCCTCACCGGCCTGGACCTTTAAACACAGGACCTCCAGGCACGGGACCTCCAGACACGGGACCTCCAGACACGGGACCTCCAGACACGGGACCTCCAGACACGGGACCTCCAGACACGGGACCTCCAGGCACCGGCCTCCGGGGCCCGAGGGATTCGGCCGACCTCGCGCCGCGGATGGTCGGGTCGGCCGGATTCGGGTAGTACGGACAAGTAGCACCGGTTGGTAACCGGCTACCCGGAGGTGACGCAACCGTGTCCGCACCCACCGCACGCAAGGTCTCGGAGCGCGAAGCACGTCAGGTGGCGGAGGCCGCCAGAGAACAGGACTGGCGCAAGCCCAGCTTCGCCAAGGAACTGTTCCTCGGCCGCTTCCGCCTCGACCTGATCCACCCCCACCCGCTGCCCGCGGCCGAGGCGGTGGAGAAGGGCGAGGCGTTCCTCGACCTGCTCAAGGGTTTCTGCGAGACGAAGGTCGACGGCGCCAGGATCGAGCGCGAGGCGCGGATTCCCGACGAGACGATCGCGGGCCTGAAGGAAATCGGCGCCTTCGGGATGAAGATCGACACCGCGTACGGCGGCCTCGGCCTCACCCAGGTGTACTACAACAAGGCGCTGGCCCTCGCCGGTTCCGCGAGCCCCGCGATCGGCGCGCTGCTGTCGGCCCATCAGTCGATCGGCGTACCGCAGCCGCTGAAGATGTTCGGCACGCGGGAGCAGAAGGAGAAGTTCCTGCCGCGCTGCGCCCGTACCGACATCAGCGCCTTCCTGCTCACCGAGCCCGACGTCGGCTCCGACCCGGCGCGGCTGGCCACCAGCGCGGTCCGCGACGGCGACGACTACGTACTCGACGGCGTGAAGCTGTGGACCACCAACGGCGTCATCGCCGATCTGCTCGTCGTCATGGCCCGGGTGCCGAAGCCGGACGGCGGCGCGGACACCTACGAGGACCACAGGGGCGGCATCACCGCCTTCGTCGTGGAGGCCGACTCCGCGGGCATCACTGTGGAGAACCGCAACGCCTTCATGGGCCTGCGCGGTCTGGAGAACGGCGTCACCCGCTTCCACCAGGTCCGGGTCCCGGCCGCGAACCGGATCGGCGCCGAGGGCGCGGGCCTGAAGATCGCGCTGACCACCCTGAACACCGGCCGCCTGTCACTGCCCGCCATGTGCGCGGGCGCGGGCAAGTGGTGCCTGAAGATCGCCCGCGAGTGGTCGGCCGCCCGTGAGCAGTGGGGCAAGCCGATCGCCGAGCACGAGGCCGTCGGCGCGAAGATCGCGTACATCGCCGCCACCACGTTCGCGCTCGAAGCCGTACTGGACCTGTCGTCCCAGATGGCGGACGAGGACCGCAACGACATCCGGATCGAGGCCGCGCTGGCCAAGCTCTTCGGCTCGGAGGCCGCCTGGCTGATGGCCGACGAACTGGTGCAGATCCGCGGCGGGCGCGGCTTCGAGACCGCCGACTCGCTGGCCGCCCGCGGCGAGCGCGCCGTCCCGGCCGAGCAGATGCTCCGTGACCTGCGGATCAACCGGATCTTCGAGGGCTCCACCGAGATCATGCACCTGCTGATCGCCCGCGAGGCCGTCGACGCCCACCTGTCCGTGGCGGGCGACCTGATCGACCCCGACACCACCCTGGGCGACAAGGCCAAGGCGGGCGCCAAGGCGGGCGGCTTCTACGCCCGCTGGCTGCCCAAACTCGTCGCGGGCCCGGGCCAGCTCCCCCACGCGTACGCCGAATTCGGGCCGCTCGCCGGACACCTGCGGTACGTGGAGCGCAGCGCGCGCAAGCTGGCCCGCTGCACCTTCTACGCGATGTCGCGCTGGCAGGGCCGGATGGAGACCAAGCAGAACTTCCTCGCCCGGATCGTCGACATCGGCGCGGAACTCTTCGCGATGAGCGCCGCCTGCGTCCGCGCCCAGCACCTGGCCGCGACCGGCGACCACGGCCGGGAGGCCCGCCGTCTGGCCGACGCCTTCTGCCACCAGTCGCGCATCCGCACCGAGGAGCTGTTCGCCCGGCTGTGGACCAACACCGACAGCACCGACCGCCGCCTCACCCGCTCCGTGCTCAACGGCGACCTCACCTGGCTGGAAGCCGGAATCGTCGACGCCAGCCGCGAGGGCCCGTGGATCGCGGAGGCCGAGCCCGGCCCGTCGCGGGCGGACAACGTCCGCCGACCGGTGCACTGACAGCCGCCACGGCAGGACAGAATGGCCCCATGACGGACGCTCTCGCAGACCCGCACTACCGCCCGTACACGACCGGAGAGGCGGCGGCCGGCGGCCGACGGGACATCGTGATCCTCGGCTCGACCGGCTCTGTCGGCACCCAGGCCATCGACGTGGTGCTCCGCAACCCGGACCGCTTCCGCGTCGTGGCCATCTCCGCCGCGGGCAGCCGCGCGGAACTGCTCGCCGAACAGGCGCACCAGCTTCAGGTGCATACGGTCGCGGTCGCGGACGAGGCCGCCGTGGAGCCGCTGCGACAGGCCCTGACCAGGCACTTCGGCCCCGGCAACGGGCCGGAGCTGCTGGTCGGCCCGGAAGCCGCCACCCAGGCCGCGACCCTGGAGTGCCACGCGGTGCTCAACGGCATCACCGGCTCGATCGGCCTGCGGCCCACGCTGGCGGCGCTGGAGGCCGACCGGGTGCTGATCCTCGCCAACAAGGAGTCGCTGATCGTCGGCGGCCCCCTGGTGAAGGCCGTCGCGAAGCCCGGCCAGATCGTGCCCGTCGACTCCGAGCACTCCGCGCTCTTCCAGGCGATGCTCGGCGGCAGCCGCGCCGAGGTCCGCAAGCTCGTCGTCACCGCCTCCGGCGGCCCCTTCCGCGGCCGTACCCGCGAGGAGCTGGCCGACGTCAAGCCCGCCGACGCCCTCGCGCACCCCACCTGGGACATGGGCCCGGTGATCACCATCAACTCCGCGACCCTGGTCAACAAGGGCCTTGAGGTCATCGAGGCGCACCTGCTCTACGACATCCCGTTCGAGCGGATCGAGGTCGTCGTCCACCCCCAGTCCTACATTCACTCGATGGTGGAATTCGTGGACGGATCGACGCTCGCCCAGGCCAGCCCGCCCGACATGCGGATGCCGATCGCGCTGGGTCTCGGCTGGCCGGACCGGGTCCCGGACGCCGCGCCCGCCTTCGACTGGTCGAAAGCCTCGACATGGGAATTCTTCCCGCTCGACGACGACGCGTTCCC
This sequence comes from Streptomyces sp. NPDC008079, assembly GCF_042957385.1. Classification (NCBI taxonomy): domain Bacteria; kingdom Bacillati; phylum Actinomycetota; class Actinomycetes; order Kitasatosporales; family Streptomycetaceae; genus Streptomyces; species Streptomyces sp. NPDC008079. The sequence continues at coordinate 45,614 of NZ_JBIBIC010000017.1, read as the reverse complement.
GTCCGTCGCATTGGCGCGACATGTGGGTAGCCTCGGAGGCACCGCGCCCGCGGTGTTCAACGCGGCCAACGAGGAGTGCGTCGACGCCTTCCTCGCCGGCCGGCTGCCGTTCACCGGGATCGTGGACACCGTCGCGAAGGTCGTCGAGGAACACGGCGTGCCCGGGACGGGAACTCGACTGACCGTCGAGGACGTCCTCGAAGCGGAGGCGTGGGCCCGTGCCCGTGCCAGGGAACTCGCGAACGTGAACGGGAACAACGGGAGTGCGGACGTGAACGGGAACGTGAACACGAGCGCGTCGACATCGGAGGCAGCAGGCGTATGACCGCTCTCATGACGGTCCTCGGCATAGTGGTCTTCGCCGTGGGCCTGATGGTCTCCATCGCCTGGCACGAGCTGGGCCACCTCTCCACGGCCAAGCTCTTCAAGATCCGCGTGCCGCAGTACATGGTCGGCTTCGGCCCGACGATCTGGTCCCGGCACAAGGGCGAGACCGAGTACGGCTTCAAGGCCGTGCCGCTCGGCGGCTACATCCGCATGATCGGGATGTTCCCGCCGGGGGCGGACGGCAAGGTCTCCGCCCGGTCGACCTCGCCGTGGCGCAGCATGATCGAGGACGCCCGCTCGGCGGCGTACGAGGAGCTCCAGCCCGGCGACGAGACGCGGATGTTCTACACGCGCAAGCCGTGGAAGCGCGTCATCGTGATGTTCGCCGGACCGTTCATGAACCTGATCCTGGCCGTCGCGCTGTTCCTCGGCGTGTTCATGGGCTTCGGCATCAGCATGCGCACCACCGTGGTCAGCCAGGTCAGCGACTGTGTGATCTCGCAGGCGGACACCGCCAAGCGCGACGTGAACAACCCGTGCCTGCCCTCCGACCCGGTCGCGCCCGCCAAGACCGCGGGCTTCAAGGCCGGCGACAAGATCGTGGAGTTCAACGGCCACCCGGTCGGCGACTGGAACGCCCTGTCCAAGGACATCCGCGACGGCATCGGCCCGGCCAGCGTCGTCGTGGTCCGCGACGGACAGCGGCTCACGCTGCACCCCACGATCACCACCAACACCGTCGCCAAGACCGACAGCGACGGCAACTACGTGGACGGCACGGTCAAGGCGGGCTTCCTCGGCTTCAGCCCGGCCAGCCACATCCAGCCGCTGGGCTTCACCGATTCCGTGAACCACATGGGCGACATGGCCAAACAGGGCGTGAATTCTCTGATCAGCCTGCCCAAGCGGATTCCCGACCTGTGGAACGCGGCCTTCAACGGCGCGCAGCGCAAGCCGGACTCCCCGATGGGCGTCGTCGGCGCCGCCCGCGTCGGCGGCGAGGTCTTCGCGCTCCAGGAGCCCGCCATCAACCGCGTCATGACCATGGTCATGCTCGTCGGCGGCTTCAACCTCTCGCTGTTCCTGTTCAACATGCTCCCGCTGCTGCCGCTGGACGGCGGCCACATCGCGGGCGCGCTGTGGGAGTCCGTCCGGCGCAAGGCCGCCAAGGTCTTCCGCAAGCCGGACCCCGGCCCCTTCGACGTCGCCAAGCTCATGCCGATCGCCTATGTCGTGGCCGGAATCTTTGTGTCCTTCACCTTGCTTGTCCTGATCGCCGACGTGGTCAACCCCGTCAAACTGAGTTCGTAATGGGATGAGGGGCGTGTGGGTCGTGGGCGGGGTGCCGTAACCTCGGTTATCGGAGCCCGCCCACGCGGGACCTCGATCCACACCTTGGGGATGCCACGCAATGACCGCGATTTCGCTCGGGATGCCAGATGTTCCGATCAAGCTCGCCGAACGCCGCAAGAGCCGTCAGATCCAGGTCGGGTCGGTCCCGGTGGGCGGGGACGCGCCTGTTTCCGTCCAGTCGATGACGACGACCCGTACCTCTGACATCGGTGCCACTCTTCAGCAGATCGCTGAGCTGACGGCTTCGGGCTGTCAGATCGTGCGGGTGGCGTGTCCGACGCAGGATGACGCCGACGCGCTCGCGACGATCGCGAAGAAGTCGCAGATTCCGGTGATCGCGGACATTCATTTTCAGCCGAAGTACGTGTTCGCGGCGATCGATGCCGGGTGTGCGGCGGTTCGGGTGAATCCGGGGAACATCAAGCAGTTCGACGACAAGGTGAAGGAGATCGCGCGGGCGGCTTCGGACGCGGGGACGCCGATCCGGATCGGTGTGAACGCGGGGTCGCTGGACGCGCGGCTGCTGAAGAAGTACGGGAAGGCGACGCCTGAGGCGCTGGTGGAGTCCGCGCTGTGGGAGGCGTCGCTGTTCGAGGAGCACGGTTTCCGGGACATCAAGATCTCGGTGAAGCACAACGACCCGGTGGTGATGGTCAACGCGTACCGGCTGCTGGCCGCGCAGTCGGACTATCCGCTGCATCTGGGTGTGACGGAGGCGGGTCCGGCGTTCCAGGGGACGATCAAGTCCGCTGTGGCGTTCGGTGCGCTGCTGTCGGAGGGTATCGGGGACACGATCCGGGTGTCGCTGTCGGCTCCTCCGGCGGAGGAGGTCAAGGTCGGTATCCAGATTCTGGAGTCGTTGAATCTGCGGCAGCGGCGGCTGGAGATCGTGTCGTGTCCGTCGTGCGGGCGTGCGCAGGTGGATGTGTACAAGCTGGCGGACCAGGTGTCGGCGGGTCTTGACGGTATGGAGGTCCCGCTGCGGGTCGCGGTGATGGGCTGTGTCGTCAACGGTCCGGGTGAGGCCCGTGAGGCCGACCTCGGTGTCGCGTCGGGCAATGGCAAGGGTCAGATCTTCGTCAAGGGTGAGGTCATCAAGACCGTGCCGGAGTCCAAGATCGTCGAGACGCTGATCGAAGAGGCGATGAAACTCGCCGAGCAGATGGAGGCCGACGGCACCATGTCAGGCGAACCGCAGGTGAGCGTCTCCTGACTGCCGAGCAGCCCGCGCGACCGGCCGCCGGGCCACGCCCGAGCCCCGCGCCCGCCGCCCACCGGTGGCCGGACGCGGGGCGCGGCACGGCCTCGCGCGGTAAAGTGCGCAGATCATCCCAAGCCTGCTGCTCAAGCCAAGCCTGCTGCGGCCCGTACGGTGAGGCACCCACGTGTTGACCACATCGACTGCCAAGGTCCTCGAACCGGGCGACCTCGACGCCGCCCTCGCCGTACTCAACCGCGACCCGGTGGCCAACGCCTTCGTCACCTCCCGGGTCAATGTCGCCGGGCTCGACCCCTGGCGGCTCGGCGGCGAGATGTGGGGCTGGTACAGCGGCGGCAGACTCACCTCGCTCTGTTACGCGGGCGCCAACCTCGTACCGCTGTGCGCCACCCCCGAGGCCATCCGCGCCTTCGCCGAGCGCGCCCGCCGGGCCGGCCGCCGCTGCTCCTCGATCGTCGGCCCCGCGGAACCCACCGCCGACCTGTGGGCGCTCCTCGAACCCCACTGGGGTCCGGCCCGCGAGGTCCGCTCCCACCAGCCGCTGATGACCACCCGCGCGCTGCCCGCCGACATCACGCCCGACGCGCTGGTCCGCCGCGTCCGGCGCGACGAGATGGACGTGATCGTGCCCGCGTGCGTGGCCATGTTCACCGAGGAGGTCGGCGTCTCCCCGCTCGCGGGCGACGGCGGCCTGCTCTACCAGGCCCGCGTCGCCGAACTGGTCTCCACCGGACGGGCCTTCGCCCGCATCGAGGACGGCCGGGTCGTCTTCAAGGCCGAGATCGGCGCCGTCACCCGGCACACCTGCCAGATCCAGGGCGTCTGGGTCGCCCCCGAACACCGCGGCAAGGGCCTGTCGGAGACCGGCATGGCCGCCGTCCTGCACTACGCCCTGCGCGATGTCGCCCCGGTCGCCAGCCTCTACGTCAACGACTTCAACGCCCCCGCGCGGGCCGCCTACCAGCGGGTCGGATTCTCCGAAGTCGGCGCGTTCATGAGTGTGTTGTTCTGACCGCGCTCGAAGGCCGCGGGCGCTGGGGGTAGTGTCCCGGCCCATGGAGAACGTGGTGGTCGGACCTGTCGACCTCGGCGCGCGGGTCGACGAAGCCCTCGCCGTACAGGCGCTCGCCTTCGGGCTCGGCCCCGGCGAGGTCGCCATCCGGCGGCAGATCGTGCTCCGGCACCTCAACTACCCCGGTGCGCGGGCCCTCGGCGCGCAGACCGACGACGGACGGCTGGTCGGCTTCGTCTACGGGCTGCCCAACGACCGCGGCCACTGGTGGTCGAGCGTCGTCCAGCCGTACCTGCGGCAGCGCGGCACCGACGGCTGGCTCGACGACTCCTTCGTCATCACCGAACTGCACGTGCTGCCCGACTTCCAGGGCCACCGGGTCGGCCGCCGCCTGATCACCGAGATCACCGACACCGCCACCGAGCCGCGCAGCATCCTCTCCGCGATCGACGGCGACAGCCCCGCCCGCCGCCTCTACCACGCCCTCGGGTACCAGGACCTGGCCCGCCCGGTGCACTTCCCGAGCGCCGCCCGCCCCTACGCCGTGATGGGCGCGCCGCTGCCGCTGCTGCGGTAGAGCGCGGCGCGGGGCGGGCGGGCGTGGGGGAAAAGGGTTGTGCGGGCGCCCGGCGGCCCGGCTACCCTCGCCGCACCCCCGACCTTCACGGAGAACGCCATGGTCCTGCGCATGTCCCGGCTGATGCTCAAGACGCTGCGCGACGCCCCGGCCGACGCGGAGACCGCCAGCCACAAGCTGCTGGTCCGCGCCGGATACGTGCGCCGCTCGTCCGCCGGGATGTGGACCTGGCTGCCGCTCGGCAAACGCGTCCTGGACAACGTCGCCCGCGTCGTACGCGAGGAGATGGAGGCGATCGGCGGCCAGGAGGTGCTGCTGCCCGCGCTCCTGCCCCGAGAGCAGTACGCGGCCACCGGGCGCGCCGACGAGTACGGCGACCTGCTCTTCCGGCTCACCGACCGCAAGGGCGCCGACTACGTGCTCGGCCCCACCCACGAGGAGGTCTTCACGCAGATCGTGAAGGACCAGTGCACGTCCTACAAGGACCTGCCCCTGACCCTCTTCCAGATCCAGACCAAGTACCGCGACGAGGCCAGGCCCCGCTCGGGCGTGCTGCGGGGCCGCGAGTTCCAGATGAAGGACGCGTACTCCTTCGACACCGACGACGAAGGGCTCGCCGCGTCGTACCGGCTGCACCGGCAGGCGTACATCCGGATCTTCGAACGCCTCGGCTTCGACTTCCGCGTCGTCTCCGCCGTCTCCGGCGCCATGGGCGGCTCGGCCTCCGAGGAGTTCCTGGCGCCCGCCGCCGCGGGCGAGGACACCTTCGCGGACTGCCCCGCCTGCGACTACGCCGCCAATACGGAGGCGGTCACCTTCACTGCCGCGCCCGGTGACGCGGCTGCCGCTGAGCACGGCCCCGTCGAGGAGCTGGACACCCCCGACACCCCCACCATCGAATCGCTCGCCGCCCGCCTCGGCGTGCCCGCCTCCGCCACACTCAAGAACCTGCTGGTCACGGTGGACGGCGAGATCACCGCGGTCGGCGTCCCCGGCGACCGCGAGGTGGACCTCGGCAAGCTCGCGGAACACCTCGCGCCCGCAGCCGTCGCACTCGTCACCGCCGAGGACTTCGCCGGCCGGCCCGATCTGGTACGCGGCTACGTCGGCCCCCAGGGCCTGGGCGTCCGCTACCTCGCCGATCCCCGGATCGCCCCCGGCACCGCGTGGGTCACCGGCGCCAACAAGCCCGGCAGGCACGCCGCCAACGTCGTCTGCGGCCGGGACTTCACCGTCGACCGCTACCTCGACGTGGTCACCGTCCGCGCCGGTGATCCCTGCCCCCGGTGCGGCGCCGGGCTCCGCCTCGACCGGGCCATCGAGATCGGCCACATCTTCCAGCTCGGCCGCAAATACTCCGACGTCTTCCAGCTCGACGTCCTCGGGCGCGACGGCAAGCCCGTGCGCGTCACCATGGGCTGCTACGGCATCGGCGTCTCGCGCGCCGTCGCCGCCCTCGCCGAACAGACCGCCGACGACGCGGGGCTGTGCTGGCCCGCCGAGGTCGCCCCCGCCGACGTCCACGTCATCGCCGCGGGCAAGGCCGAACAGACCGCTCTCGCGGAGGAGGCCGCCGCCGCGCTGCACGCCGCGGGACTGCGGGTCCTCCTCGACGACCGGCCCTCCCTCTCGCCCGGCGTCAAATTCACCGACGCCGAGCTCATCGGTGTCCCCACCCTCCTCATCGCGGGCCGCCGCGCCCGCGACGCCGTCGTCGAGCTCAAGGACCGCCGCACCGGCACCCGCCGAGAGCTCCCCCTCCCCGAAGCCCTCGCCCTCCTCACCACCCCCCACTGACGGCTCGCCGCCGTGGCTGATCGCGCGGTTGGGGCACGACCCCGTCGTGCGGACGGCGGTCGCGCGGGTCCCCGCGTCCCTGGAAAGGCGGCTCCTTGCGGGATCAGACCCACCCCCGACTCAGCCCGTCCGGCGATTGAGGACTTTCGGGGAGGGGCGGGGGGGCTAGAGCCAGGAGGCGAATTCGAGGAGGAGCTCGGCGGCTTCGCGGTCGCCGACGGAGAGGTACCAGACGCCGGCCTCGACGGCACGGAAGAGGGCCCAGCCGCGAAGGCGCTCGGGCTCGACCTCAAGAGAGGCGGCGAGCTTGGCGAGCCGCCGCCGGGCCGCGGCCCGGGAACCGGGCTGGGCGGCCAGGGTCGGAAGCCGGTCACGGACCAGCCACGCGAGATCGTAGGCCCGCTCACCGACCAGCGGCTTCGGGTCGATGGCCAGCCACGCCATCCGCTCCCCGGCCAGCACATTGCCGTGGTGATAATCCCCGTGCAGCAGCACCTCCTCGGCGCCCGAGGCGACCAGCTCCGCGTGCACCGACAGCGCCTCGTCGACGAGGCCGACCGCCTCGGCCGCCCAAGGCCGCTCCCGCCGCTCGCGCAGCAGCGCCACCAACGCGCCGGTGTAGTCGGCGACCGACGTGAAGGGATGCCCCTCGGCCGGCGGCACCCAGAGCCGCTGAAGAACCCCGGCGGCCTCCAGCATCGCCTTGGGCTCGGCGAGCGACCGCAGCGACACATCCGCCTGAAGCCGCTCCAGCAGCATCGCCCCCTCGCCGGGATCGGCGTCGAGGAGGCGTACGGCGCCCCGCCCGTCCCAGTGCGCGAGCGCCGCGTGCTCGTGCTCGGTCTCCCGCGTGACCATGCCGACCTTCAGCACCGCCGGCACCCCGTCCGCGGTGCGGACCAGCACGATCATGCTGATCTGGCCCCCGGCCGCGAAGACCCGCTCGACGGTCAGCCCCCACCGCTCCAGGAACCGCGCCACCCGGTCGGGGAGTTCGGCCAGCCACACCCGGCCCGCCTCGCCCTCCCAGGCCCCGACGGTGCGGACCAGCCGCTCCGGCGGCTCCAGCCGTACGCCTTCCGGCCCCCCGTGGTGCGCTGCTGAAGCCATCCCTGTGCGTTCCCTCCGTGTCGTGTGCGGCGGGGAACGGTGATCAGCTCCGTTCCGCCAACCCCGGGAAGGCTACGCTGCCACCGCGCCACCGCACGGCACGCACCGCCGCCTCGCGCATGGCGCCCGCCGCGTCCCGCCTGATGTCCCCGATCGCGGACCGCACCACGTCGCCGTAGGCGCCCGCCACCCGCTCCTCCAGATACGCCGCCAGCCGCAGCGCAGCCGCCGCGTCCGCCACCGGGAACGGCAGCTGGTAACCCGCCGCCGCCGTCACCGGCACTCCGCCCAGATCGCGCACGGTACGGCCCAGCACGTCCCGCCGCGCGCGGTGCGCGTCGTACGCCTGCCGCGCCTCGGGCCGGCGGCTCCCGCCGACCAGGCCGCCCACGACGCCGTAGCCGTACACCGCCGCGTGCTCTGCGGCCAGCGCCGCCTGCGCCGCGTCCAGCACCGCGCTCATCGCACCGCCCCCTTCGTCCCGAGCAGCGCCACGTGCCCGGCGCCCGCCGCCGCCACCGACGCGAACAGCCGGGCCGTCTCGCCCGGCACATTGAGCAGCGCCGTCGCCCGGCTGTCGGCGAGCCGCCGCTCCTCGTCCGCCAGGGACTTCAGGGCCGCGGACGGCGAGGAGGCCGGGGGAGCGGACGGCGAGGAGGCGGGGGTCGCGGCGGACGTCGCGCCGGGGGACGGCGAGCCGGTCGGTACGGGCGCCGCCCGGCCGCCGAACGCGCCCACGTGCAGGGCCACTTCGGCCCGCAGCGGCGCCAGCCGACCGGCGAGCGCCGGATACGCGGCGGCCACCGCGTCGTACCGCGCCAGCAACGCCGCGCTGTCGCGGACCGCCTGGCGCAGCGCCAGTTCGCCCGGTTCGGGCAGCGTGGCCTTGTGTCCGGCCCCGTCCGAGCCCGCTGTTCCACCACCTCCGGAACACCCGGCACTGACGACAACGGCCGCCACCGCCACCACACTCCGCCTGCTGAGCCGAGGCACGTCCGGGATCATTGGGCGAGTGTAAGGGTGCGCGGGAGGGCGCTCGGCGCCGCCTCCCGGCGGCCCGCGATGGCGCGGCGACGTGTGGAAACTCGGGTAATCTCTCCTTTACACGCGACCTTCCACCACAACAGCACACGCGGCCGAGGAGTCACCCGGATGAGCACCACCCAGAGCGAGAGGCTGCGCGGGCTGCTTGAGCCGCTCGTCGTGAGGACGGGACTGGATCTGGAAGAGGTCACGGTGACGGCCGCGGGCAAGCGGCGGCAGTTGCTGGTCGTCGTGGACTCGGACGAGGGCGTGCAGCTCGACGCGGTCGCGGCGCTGAGCCGGGAGATCTCGCAGGCGCTGGACGCCTCGGACGCGATGGGCGACGCGGAGTACGTCCTGGAGGTCACCTCGCCGGGCACCGACCGGCCGCTGACCGAGCCCCGGCACTTCCGGCGCAACAGCGGCCGGCTGGTGAAGCTCCAGCTCAAGGAGCGCGGCGAGCTGATCGCGCGGATCATGACGGTGGACGACGCGGGTCTCGACCTGGAGGTCCCCGGCGTCAAGGGCCGCAAGCCCAAGCCCGCCCGCGCGGACTTCGCCGAGATCGAGAAGGCCCGCGTGGAGGTCGAGTTCAACCGCAAGAACGCGGCCGGTGACGACGTCCACGAAGACGACGGCGTACAGGACGACGTGCACGACGAAGACGAAGACGTACACGACGTACACGAAGACGACGAGAACGACGAGGAGGCGTAGCCGTGGACATCGACATGAAGGCCCTGCGGGGTCTGGTGCAGGAGAGGCAGATCTCGTTCGACCTGCTGGTCGAGGCGATCGAGTCGGCGCTCCTCATCGCGTACCACCGCGAGCCCGGCAGCCACCGCAAGGCCCGCGTGGAGCTGGACCGCACCAGCGGACACGTGACCGTATGGGCGAAGGAGGACCCGGAGGAGGTCGCCGAGGACGCCGAGCCGCGCGAGTTCGACGACACCCCGACCGGCTTCGGCCGGATCGCCGCGTCGACCGCCAAACAGGTGATCCTCCAGCGGCTGCGCGACGCCGAGGACGACATCACCTTCGGGGAGTACGCGGGCCGCGAGGGCGACATCGTCTCCGGCCTGGTCCAGCAGGGCAAGGACCCGAAGAACGTGCTGGTCGACATCGGCAAGCTGGAGGCGATCCTGCCGGTCCAGGAGCAGGTGCCCGGCGAGGACTACCGGCACGGCACCCGGCTGCGGGCGTACGTGGTCCGGGTCGCCAAGGGCGTACGCGGCCCGTCGGTGACCCTGTCGCGGACCCACCCCAACCTGGTGAAGAAGCTCTTCGCGATGGAGGTCCCGGAGATCGCGGACGGCTCGGTGCTGATCGAGGCCATCGCCCGCGAGGCCGGACACCGTACGAAGATCGCGGTCCGCTCGACCCGCTCGGGGCTGAACGCCAAGGGCGCCTGCATCGGCCCGATGGGCGCGCGGGTACGGGCCGTGATGGCCGAGCTGAACAGCGAGAAGATCGACATCGTCGACTGGTCGGACGACCCGGCCGAGATGGTGGCGAACGCGCTGTCCCCGGCCCGCGTCTCCAAGGTCGAGGTGGTCGACGCCGGTGCCAGGTCGGCGCGGGTGACCGTGCCCGACTACCAGCTCTCGCTCGCCATCGGCAAGGAGGGGCAGAACGCCCGCCTGGCCGCCCGGCTGACCGGCTGGCGGATCGACATCCGCCCGGACACCGAGCAGCCGCAGAGCTGAGGGCCGGGCCCGGAACACGGACCGAAAGCGGTCGGCGGCGGGCGATGCATGCCCTCCGCCGACGGCGGGCAGGAAACGAACAACCGTGCGTCGGCACACTCGAAGGAGTGAGGTCGGTGCGGGGAGGTAGACTAAAGAGTGTCTGGTCGGACGCGAACCCCAGCATGCCCGGAGCGAAGTTGCATCGGCTGCCGGGAGCGTGCGGCCAAGAGCGAGCTGCTGCGTGTGGCGGTGGACGGTGACACCTGTGTTCCCGATCATCGCGGTACGCTGCCCGGTCGGGGTGCGTATCTGCACCCCGCCCTTGCCTGTCTGGACCTGGCGGTCCGCCGCCGGGCGTTCAACCGGGCCTTCAAAGGCCCGGTGACGCCCGACACCGCGGAGTTGCGCCGGTTCGTCGAGCAGGCAGCCCCGTAAGAAGCAGGAAGAACGGCACGGGTCACCGTGCGGTCAGGTACCTCGCGAGATGGAAGTAGGTCGAGATTGCGATGAGCACTCGATGAGTACGCGATGAGTACGCCCATGAAGTAGCGACGGTCCGGCGGACGATCACCCCGGACCTAAAAGGAGCGAAGTGGCTAAGGTCCGGGTATACGAACTCGCCAAGGAGATGGGAGTCGAGAGCAAGGTCGTCATGGCCAAGCTCCAAGAACTCGGCGAATTCGTCCGTTCGGCGTCCTCGACGATCGAGGCGCCGGTAGTCCGCAAGTTGACTGACGCTTTCCAGGGGCCCGGTGGCAACACCAAGTCCGCTGCGAAGCCCGCGGCGCCGCGCAAGAGCGCGCCCGCCGCCAAGCCGGCCGCGCCCACCCCGGGTGCGCCGGCCCGTCCCGCTGCCCCGGCGCCGAAGCCGGCCGCCGGCGGCCCCGTGACCCCGGCCGCGCCCGCGGCCCCGGTCGCCCCGAGCGCCGGCCCGGCCGCCGGTGCCGGTACCGCACCGACCCCCGCGGGCTCCGGCCCGCGCCCGGGTCCGAAGCCGGCCCCCGCCGCGCCCGCCCCGAAGCCCGCTCCGGCGGCTCCGGTGCCCGCGGCGGAGTTCCAGGCACCCCCGTCGGCGCCCGCGGCCCCGGCCGCGCCGCGCAGCGGTGGCGCCACCCCCGGCCCGCGCCCGGCGCGCCCGGCCCCCGCCCAGAGCGGCGGCACCGGCCAGCGCGACACCCGTGACGGCGGGGCCCGCCCCGCGCGTCCCGCCGGTCCCGGCCAGGGCGGTGCCCGCCCCGGCGGCGCCCGTCCCGCGGGCCCGCGTCCCGGCAACAACCCCTTCACGTCCGGCGGCTCCACCGGTATGCAGCGCCCCGGCGGCGCCCCGCGTCCCGGCGGCGACCGGCGTGACGACCGTCCCGCCCGCCCCGGCGGCCAGGGAGCCCCGGGCGGCATGCCGCGTCCCGGCGGCGCCCCGCGCCCCGGTGGTCAGGCCGGCGGTCCCGGCGGACAGCGTCCGTCCCCCGGCGGCATGCCCCGCCCGCAGTCCTCGGGCCCCCGCCCGAACCCCGGCATGATGCCGCAGCGGCCCGCGCCCTCCCCGGGCGGGCGTCCCGGCGGTGGCCCCGGCGGCCGTAGCGGTGGTCCCGGCGGCCGTCCCGGTGGCGGCGGTCCCGGCGCGCGTCCCGGTGGCGGCGGCGGTTTCGCCGGCCGTCCGGCGGGTCCCGGCGGCGGCGGTCGTCCCGGTGGCGGCGGTGGCGGCTTCGGCGGTCCGCGCCCCGGTGGCGGTGCTCCCGGCGGTGGCGGCGGCTTCGGTCCCCGTCCCGGCGGCTTCGGCGGGCGTCCCGGCGGTCCGGGCGGCCGTGGCGGCACGCAGGGCGCGTTCGGTCGCGGCCCCGGTGGCCGTCCGGCGCGCGGCCGTAAGAGCAAGCGTCAGCGGCGCCAGGAGTACGAGGCCATGCAGGCCCCGTCCGTGGGCGGCGTGCTGCTGCCCCGCGGCAACGGCCAGACCGTGCGCCTGTCGCGCGGTGCCTCGCTCACCGACTTCGCCGAGAAGATCAACGCCAACCCGGCGTCGCTCGTTCAGGTGATGCTCAACCTCGGTGAGATGGTCACGGCGACCCAGTCGGTCTCCGACTCCACGCTGGAACTGCTCGCCGGCGAGATGAACTACGTGCTGGAGATCGTCAGCCCGGAGGAGGAGGACCGCGAGCTGCTCGAGTCGTTCTCCATCGAGTTCGGTGAGGACGAGGGCGGCGAGGAGATGCTCGTCTCCCGCCCGCCGGTCGTGACCGTCATGGGTCACGTCGACCACGGTAAGACCAGGCTTCTCGACGCGATCCGCAAGACCAACGTGGTCGCGGGCGAGGCCGGTGGCATCACCCAGCACATCGGTGCCTACCAGGTCGCCACCGAGGTCAACGGCGAAGAGCGCGCCATCACCTTCATCGACACCCCGGGCCACGAGGCGTTCACCGCCATGCGTGCCCGCGGCGCCAAGTCCACCGACATCGCGATCCTGGTGGTCGCGGCCAACGACGGTGTGATGCCGCAGACGATCGAGGCGCTGAACCACGCCAAGGCGGCCGACGTGCCGATCGTGGTCGCGGTCAACAAGATCGACGTCGAGGGTGCCGACCCGACCAAGGTGCGCGGACAGCTCACCGAGTTCGGTCTGGTGGCCGAGGAGTACGGCGGCGACACGATGTTCGTCGACATCTCCGCGAAGCAGGGTCTCAACATCGACTCCCTGCTGGAGGCCGTGGTCCTGACCGCGGACGCCTCGCTCGACCTGCGGGCCAACCCGGAGCAGGACGCGCAGGGCATCGCGATCGAGGCGCACCTCGACCGCGGCCGCGGCGCCGTGGCGACCGTCCTGGTCCAGCGCGGCACGCTGCGGGTCGGCGACACCATGGTGGTCGGCGACGCGTACGGCCGAGTCCGCGCGATGCTCGACGACAAGGGCGAGAACGTGGAGGAGGCGACCCCGTCGACCCCCGTCCTCGTGCTCGGTCTCACCAACGTGCCCGGCGCGGGCGACAACTTCCTCGTCGTGGACGAGGACCGCACCGCCCGCCAGATCGCCGAGAAGCGGGCCGCGCGCGAGCGCAACGTCCGCTTCGCCCGCAAGGGTGTCCGGTTCTCCCTGGAGAACCTGGACGAGGCGCTCAAGGCCGGTCTGGTCCAGGAGCTCAACCTCATCATCAAGGGCGACGCGTCCGGTTCGGTGGAGGCTCTCGAGTCCTCGCTGCTCCAGCTCGACGTCGGCGACGAGGTCGACATCCGGGTCCTGCACCGCGGTGTGGGTGCGGTCACCGAGTCGGACATCGACCTGGCGACCGGCTCCGACGCCATCGTCATCGGCTTCAACGTCCGTGCGGCCGGCCGTGCCGCGCAGATGGCGGAGCGCGAGGGTGTCGACGTCCGCTACTACTCGGTGATCTACCAGGCCATCGAGGAGATCGAGGCGGCCCTCAAGGGCATGCTCAAGCCGGAGTACGAGGAGGTCGAGCTGGGCACCGCGGAGATCCGCGAGGTCTTCCGCTCCTCCAAGCTCGGCAACATCGCCGGTGTGCTGGTCCGCTCCGGCGAGGTCAAGCGCAACACCAAGGCCCGTCTGCTCCGCGACGGCAAGGTCATCGCGGAGAACCTCAACATCGACGGCCTGCGCCGCTTCAAGGACGACGTCACCGAGATTCGTGAGGGTTACGAGGGCGGTATCAACCTCGGCAACTACAACGACATCAAGATCGACGACGTCATCGCGACGTACGAGATGCGCGAGAAGCCGCGCGGCTGACGCGGCTGCCCGGCCGTGCGGTACGCCGTACGGCCGGGCGACGGTCCGGGGCCGGGGCCGGTCGGCGGGAGAAATCCCGTCGATCGGCCCCGGCCGTCGGCTGTAACGTCGTACCCATGTACGCAGGCACGCTGTGCTTCGACCTGCTCCTGGGTGACGTACGGTCCCTGAAGGAGAAGCGGTCCCTCGTCCGTCCGATCGTCGCCGAGCTGCACCGCAAATTCGCGGTGAGCGTGGCGGAGACCGGCGACCAGGACCTCTATCGCAGGGCCGAAATAGGAATCGCGGTGGTGTCGGGAGACCTCGGACACCTCAAGGACGTACTCGACCGGTGCGAACGCTGGATGATCGCCCGTCCCGAAGTGGAACTGCTGTCCGCACGGCAGCGTATCCACGGCGACGACGAATGAGCAGAACGCCCAAGGACACAGAGAGAAGAAGACGATGACCGACACCGCGCGGGCGCGAAAGCTGGCCGACCGCATCCGGGTCGTGGTCGCGGAGACCCTGCAACGGCGGATCAAGGATCCGCGGCTGGGGTACGTGACGATCACCGACACCCGGGTCACCGGCGACCTGCGGGAGGCGACCGTCTTCTACACGGTCTACGGAGACGACGAGGAGCGGGCGGCCTCCGCCGCGGCCCTGGAGAGCGCCAAGGGTGTGCTGCGCTCCGAGGTCGGACGGCAGACCGGGGTGCGGTTCACCCCGAGCCTGGCCTTCGTCGCCGACGCCCTGCCCGACAACGCCAAGACCATCGACGACCTGCTCGCCAAGGCCCGCGCGGCCGACGAGGAGGTCCGCAAGTCCGCCACCGACGCGCAGTACGCGGGCGAGGCGGACCCGTACCGCAAGCCGTCCGACGACGAACTGGACGACGACGACCTCGACGTCCCGGCCGCCGCCGACCCGGACACCCGGCCCGACTCCGAGGGCGGTCCGGCAAGCGCATGACACATACCGGCTCTGAGCGACCGGAGGCGAGCCGAGCGCGGAAGGGGGCCCCGTCCGGGCTTGTCGTCGTCGACAAGCCCGGCGGGCTCACCTCGCACGGGGTGGTGTCGCGGATGCGGCGGCTGGCCGGGACCAGGCGGGTCGGGCACGCGGGCACGCTGGACCCGATGGCGACCGGGGTGCTGATCCTCGGCGTCGAGAAGGCCACCCGGCTGCTCGGCCACCTCGCGCTCACCGAGAAGGAGTACGTCGCCACGATCCGGCTCGGCCGGACGACGGTGACGGACGACGCCGAGGGCGAGATCACCGCCGTCGCCGACGCCACCGGGGTCACCAGGGAGAGCGTCGACGCCGGGATCGCCGCGCTGACCGGCCCGATCCAGCAGGTCCCCTCCAAGGTCAGCGCGATCAAGGTGAACGGCGTGCGGTCGTACACCCGGGTCAGGGAGGGCGAGGAGTTCGAGCTGGCCGCCCGGCCGGTGACGGTCCACTCCTTCACCGTCCAGGACATGCGGCGGGTCGACGAGCCCGAGGACGCCGTCGGCGCCGTCGACCTCGACGTGACCGTCGTCTGCTCCTCCGGCACCTACATCCGGGCCCTCGCCCGCGACCTGGGCGCCGGGCTCGGCGTCGGCGGCCATCTGACCGCGCTGCGCCGCACCCGCGTCGGCCCGTACGGGCTGGACACCGCGCGCACGCTGGAGCAGTTGGAGGAGTCCTGCACGGTCATGCCGATCGAGCAGGCGGCCGACGCGGCCTTCCCGCGCTGGGACGTGGACGCCGACCAGGCCCGGCTGCTGGCCAACGGCGTCCGCATCAAGGCCCCGGCGCTGCCCGACGGGCCGACCGCCGTCTTCGGCCCCGACGGCCGCTTCCTGGCCCTGGTGGAGGAGAAGGACGGCCAGGTGAAGATCGTGGCGGTCTTCCCGGAATAGCCGTCCGTCCCCCCTGCGCCCGTGCCCGGCCCGGTGTGACCGGGCCGGGCTCTGGACACCGTGGAGCGCGGCCGTCTGTCCCCTGAGCGGCCCCGCTCCACGATCCCCCTCGGTCCCCCCTCACGTCTCCCTATCCATCCGGAACCCGGAAATCACCCCAATGGGCGGGCGCTCGGAGTGAAGCGAGGGAGCACAGGGGGGCGCTTTTCCTCCGCGATCTAGGCGGGAGATCATCGGGCACCTACCGTCGAAGCGGGACGAAACGGGGCGCGGCGGTGGGGGAGGTGCCCGATGGCGGTACGCGGGGCCGACGTGGACGACGCGTTGGTGCGGGTCTGTGACCTGGCGGGACGGCCACGCGGGACGGGTTTCCTCGCGGACGCCGACGGCACGATGGTGACCAGTCACGAGGCGGTCGACGGGCTCGCCCGGCTGGTGCTGCACGCGCCGGGGGACCAGGTGTGCCTGGTCGAGGCGGAAGCGATCACCGTACTGCCCGAAGCCGGGCTCGCGCTGGTCGCCACCGAGGGGCTGAATCTGCCGCCGCTGCCGATCGCGCCCTGCGGCCCGGCCCACCCCGAGCGACGGGTACGGCTGAAGGTCCCGCAGTGGACCGACGGCGTCGTCCTCGGCACCGCGTCCGTCACGTACACCGCCACCGACCGCTTCCACCTGCTGGAGGAGGTCTACGAACTGGGCCTCGGCGCCACCGACATGAGCCGGGTCGCGCCCCAGTCCTCCGGCGCGCCGCTGATCGACGCGGCGACCGGCGCGGTACTCGCGGTCGCGGTCACCGCGCTGCACGCGGGACACCGGGCGGCCGGTTTCGCCGTACCGCTGCGGGCCGGACCCGGCACGCCGGAACCGCTGGCCGCGCTGCTGGCCAGGAACGCGGCGACGGTGCCCGCCTACGGTCCGCACCTCAACCTCGCGGGTGCGCTCCAGCTCACGGGTACGTCGGTCGGCTCCGCGGCCGGGCCCGGCCAGTGGCGGGAGCCGGTCGCCAGGCCCGAAGCCGCCGACGCGCTACGGGACTTCCTCGCACCCCGGGGCGAGACCGCGCCGCTGGTGCTCGGCCTGGTCGGCGACCCCGGCAGCGGGCGCAGCACCGAACTGGCCGCGCTGGCGGCCCGCCGGGCGCGCGGCGCGGAACCCGCGCCGACCGTCTGGCTGCGCGGCGCCGAACTGCGGCCGGGCGACGGCGGGATCAAGGACGCCGTCGAACGCTCGCTGCGGACCGCCGCCCGGATCGTGTGCGCCGCCGCCGGGCGCGGCGGCGCTGTGGGCGGCGACCCGCCGTTCGCCTCGCCCGACGCCGTCGCGGCGCTCGCGCGGGCCGCGGGACGGCCGCTGCTCGTCCTGCTCGACGCGCCCGAGGAGATGCCCCCGGTCCTCGCGCACGCGCTCGCCGACTGGACGGCGGGCACGGCGAGTTGGCTGCGCGCGGGCGGGGTGCGGCTGATCGTCGGCTGCCGCCCGGAGTTCTGGGAACAGGCCGGGTCGCTGCTGCCCGCGGGAATGGCGTACGCGCCGCCGCCCGCCCCGTACGTCGCCGTCCGCGCGCTGCCGCCCTGCCTGCGGCTCGGCGACCTGACCGACGTCCAGGCGGTCCGCGCGCGGACCCGCCACGGCCTGGCACCGGACGCCCTGCGGCCCGCCGACGCCGCGCACCCGCTGGCGCTGCGCCTGCTCTCCGAGATCCAGGCGTCGCTGCCCGGCGGCACCGCCACGGACGGCGCCGCGCCGACCCGCGCCGAGATCTTCGCCGCCCACCTGGACCTGGTGTGCCTGCGGATCGCGGTCCGGCTGGCCGCGAGCGCCGAGCGGCCGGTACGCGGCAACGGCGTACGGCGGCTGGCCACGCGGGTGGCCGGGCAGGTGCACGAGGCGGCGCGGCGCTGTCTGGGGCCGGGGCAGGGGGAGTTGGACCGCGAGTCCTTCGAAGACCTCTTCCCGTGGCGTACGGGGTGGGCGTCCGCCGTCCTCACCGAAGGGCTGCTGGTGCCCGCGGGCGCCGGATACCGCTTCGCGCACGAGGAGGTCGCCGACTGGCTCCAGGGCCTCCACCTCGACCTGGACGCGGCCCTGCACGCCCTGGTCCACCGCTGGTTCGCGGCACCGACGGGCGGCTCGGAGGCGCCGGTACGGCTGCCGCAGCGGCCCGCCGCCGTCCACGCTGGCGAGCCGCCCGTCCCGCCCGCCCCGGCCGTCGCCCCGCCCTCGGGGCCGCGCTCCCTCCCCGTCCCGCGCCACCGCCTCGGCCCGGTCCTCCAGGCCATGCTCGCCACCGACCCCGACACCCTCACCCGCCATCTGCGCCACCTCATCCACCGCCTCGACCACCAGGCCATCGCCCCCACCCGCCATGTCAGCGCCCCGGACCCGGACCCGGCCGCGCCGCCGCGCCGCCCGGCCCCCGTGCGCCGCCCCGCGTGGGACGCCTGCACGGACGCCTACCTCGACACCGAGACGGTCCCGAACCCCCGCTCCCGCCGGCGCCCCCGCCCGACGCCCGCGGGTCCGTGCCAGGGAGGCGGGGGCGGCGGAGGCGAGGGGGTGCCGGACGGGGGTACGGGCGGGGGCGTTGGCGGCGGGCCGGTGGGGTTGCTCGCCGGGAGCGCGGGAGCGCCGGGCGGGGGAGCGGGCGTGGTGCCCGCTGGCGGTGCGGGAGGCGGTGCGGGGGTGTCCGGCGGCGGTCCTGCGGGGTGGTCGGTGGCGTGCGGCGGGTGGCCGAGTGGTGGCGGCGGTACGGGCGGGGCCGGGGCTGGTGTCGGCGGGCAGTGGGCCTCCGGCGGCGGTCCTGCGACGGTCGGTTCGGGGCAGCGGCTGGACGGCGGAGACAGCGCGCCGGGTCGGGGGCCGTGCGGGGGGCCGGATGAGGGCGGGGGCGCGGCGTGGGGGCACTCCTCGTGCGAAGGCGGAGGACCGTCGTACGCGAGCGGGCCGCGGGCCCGGCGCGGTGACGGGGTGTCGGCGCGGCGGGGGGATGCCGTGTGGTGGGCCGCGCATCTGGTGGGGGAGGTGCTGACGCGGCTCGGGGACGCGCGGAACTACCGGGGAGTGCTGCGGCTGTTGGCCGAGCGGGTCGCGGTGCGGTCGGTGGAGCGCGGAGGGTTCACGCCCGAGGGGCTCGGCGGGCTGGGCGAGTTCGGCCCGGCGTTCTGGCGGCGGGTGCCGTTGCCGCTGGGGGAGCGGCTCGAACTGCTGCGGCTGCTGCTGCCCGCCGACCGGCCGCCCGTACCCGGTGAATCGGCCGACCCCGAGACCCGCTTCCTGCCCGCCGTCGCGGAGCTGCTGCGGGAGGCGCCGGCCGAGGCCCTGGCGGCGGTGTGCGGGTGGTTCGACGACGACCGGCCGCTCCAGACGGCGCCGGGCGCGGACGGCCCCCGGCTGACCGTCGCGTCCGCCGCGCAGGCGCTGCTGCACACCCACCGGCGGCTCGCCGTGGACGAGTTGACCGAGGCGCTGGTGGCCGCAGGGCACCCCGGCGCCGACGAAGTGCTCGCCGCGCTCGCCGAGGACGAGCCGTCCGCCGTGTGCAGGGCCGTCGACCGGTGGGCGCACGACCCGCGCCCCGACCGCCATGTCGCGGCAGCCTCGTACGGTCGCCGCGCCGCCGCGTTCGTACGCTCGGAGGCCGACCGGGAACTGCTGCGGTACGCGGCCCTCGCGATCCTGGCCCGCCCCGGCGACTGCACTCTGCACGGCGCCGCGCTCGGCCTGCTGGTACGGGATTCGGTGACGCGTTCCCGCCATCTCGACGCGGCGCTGCGGTACTTCGCGGCGGGCGATCCCCATCTGCCCGCGGGCGCACTGGCGGCAGCCCTCGGCACGCACCCCGAACCCGTACTCGCCGCCTTCCAGACCCGGCTGCGCGCCCCCTACCCCGACGGGGGAGCCGCCGAGGTGCTGGACGAACTGGCCGGGGTCACCTCGCCCGCCCTCGCCCGGCGCGCCGCCGCCCTGGCCCAGGACCATCTGCTGCACCACCCGGACGGCGCGGCCGACGTGGCCCGCTTCCTGGACCGGCGGCTGGAACAGGGCCCCGGCGTCCGGGCCGTCCTGCTGCCGCTGGCCGCCGCGCTCATGACCGACCACCCGCCGGACGTCCGCCGCGCGCTGCTCCCGGTTTTCGCCGCCCCCGGCACCCACCTGTCCCGGCCGCTGCGCCAGGAACTCCTCGACATGGTGCTCGCGGCGGAACGCGACCCCGGCGTCCTGGACGCCCTGCTCGCCGCCGCGGCGGACGGCTGCCACCGCAGGCCGACCGTCCTCACCCGCGACCTGGTCCACCGGGTCGGCCTGCTCCTCGGCCGTACGCCGGAGGGCGCCGCGCAGTTCGACCGCCGGGTCGTCGAACTGGCCGCTTCCTGGCCCGACTTCGGCCGCCTGGTGCGCGAGTGGCTCAAGACGGGCGGCACATGGGACGCGGTGATCGGCCCGAGCGCGAGACGCCGCCTGGAGGCGGCGGCCTGACGGGACCGGCCGGGGATCTCCGTAGCGGCCACCTCGGATCGCCGGCCATGACTTCCTGCCACCCTCTGGTGTTGGTGGGGGACAGCCTGCGCAGCCCGTCAGCGCGTCAGCCCGTCAACGCGTCAACTGCCCGGTGACCGGCCGCTGTCAGGGCGGCCGGAAACCGCCGTTTCGAGGGTAGGCGGTCACCTATGAGGCGTTCCTCACGTCACGTTGGTGGATGGGGAAGGTCTCCTGGGTGAAGGGACGTTGTAGTCGAGGAGGCGCGTCCGCCGCGGGCCACGAGCCCGGCGGCGCACGCGTACCCGGGCGGCAGCCGCGGAAGGAGCGCAGATGCGCGTCGACGCTGAAGAGCTGGCAGTGGTGCCCTTGGAATCACCCTTGGCCCACGAGGCCGCGCTGGCCGGGGCCAAGGCGGCGAATCTGGCCCGGGCGGCGGCGCGGGGGCTGCCGGTGCTCCCCGGCTTCGCCCTCGTCCCGGCCGCCCGCGCGCCCGGTGCCCCGGCCGGGACGGCGGCTCTGCGCCGCGCCTGGCAGGAGCTGGGCGGACCGGACGGCGCCGCGCTGGTGGTCCGTTCCTCCTCCGCGCACGAGGACACCGCCGAGTCGTCCATGGCGGGCCGCTTCGAGTCCGTCCTCGACGTACGCGGCTGGGACGCCTTCACCGACGCGGTGCGGGCGGTGCTGGACTCCGCCGCGCGCGTGCCGTCGCCGCCCTGGCCGTCCGCGGAGGACATCTCCGGAACTGGACCCGGACCCGGAACTGGACCCGGACCCGGAACTGGACCCGGAACTGGACCCGGACCCAGAACCGGAACTGGACCCGGATTAGGAAGCGCGCCAGGACAGGGGCCCGGTCCTGGGCCAGGACCGGACGCCGACGACGCGGCCGAACCCGCAGTCCACCCCGGAGACATGACCGTCCTGGTCCAGCCCATGCTGCGGGCCGCCGCGGGCGGCGTCATGTTCGGCGCGGACCCCGTCGAGGGCCGCTACGACCGCGTCCTGATCAGCGCGGTCCCCGGCGGCCCCGACCGCCTCGTGGACGGCAGCACGCAGGGCGTCCGCTACCAACTGACCCGCCGCGGACGGCTGTTGCGCACCGAACCCGCGCCCTCGGGGCACGGCCGGGTGACCCGGCTGCTCGCACGGCCGCTGCCCGGCCGTCGGGAGCGGCGGCCGGAGCCGGGGACCCTCACCGCGCGGGAGCGGCAGCCGCTCACCCGGCGGCAGCTGGTCCGGCTCGTGCGGCTGGCCCGGCGCGCCGAGCGCGTGTACGGCGGGCCGCAGGACATCGAGTTCGGCTTCGCGGACGACGGGCGGCTGTGGCTGTTCCAGGCGCGGCCGATCACCGCGATGGCGGCCCGACCGCCGCGCGGGGCACGGCTGTTGGGGCCGGGACCGGTGAGCGAGACGCTGCCCGGTGTGCTCCAGCCGCTGGAGGAGGACCTGTGGCTGGCGCCGATGGCGCACGGGCTGACGCTGGCCCTGGACATCGCGGGCGCCGCGTCCCGGCGGCGGCTGCGCAAGCTGCCGGTGGCCCGTACCGTCGAGGGCCGCGCCGCCGCTGACCTGCGGCTGCTCGGCGTGACACCGCCCGCGCACCCGGTGCTGCACTTCATCAACCCGGCCCCCGGCGCCCGCCGCGCCGCCGCGGCCTGGCGGGTCGGACGGCTGCGCGGCGCGCTGCCGCTGCTCGCGCAGGACCTGATGGCCGACGTCGACCGGCAGTTGCACGACTTCAGAGCGCCCCGGAAGATGCTCAGCGGCGAGCTGCTGAACGCCGTCTCCTGGGGACGCAACGCCCTGTCCGCCCTGCACGCCCAGGAGTCCCTGGCGGGCGCGCTGCTGGACACCGGCACCGGTACGGGCGGCGGTACGGGCGGCGCCGCGAGCGTCGGTACGGGCGGCGGGACGACGGCGGCGGGCGAGGCGCTGGCCGTACTGGCCGAGGGCCGCGGCCGGGGCGCCACCGACGCGGAGCTGATCGCCCACCACCCCGTCCTGCTCACCCTGCTGCCGCCCACCCTCGGCGAGCGCGGCCCGCTGCCCGAGCACGTCGGCTGGAACGGAGTCCCGCGCGGTGTCGGCTTCCTGAGCGTCCGTGAGGGGCTGCGGCTGCGCATCCGCTGGGTGCAGGAGATGCAGGCCGCGATGGTCCGTGAGATCGGCACCCGGATGGACGCGTACTGTCTGGTCGGCGAGCGGCGCAAGATCGCGCTGCTGCGCTGGGACGAACTGCTGGGCGTCGGCGCGGGCCGCGGCCGTCCGGCCGACCTGGCCGAGCGCACCCCGCGCCCCGAGACCCCGCCGCTGCCCGCCGCCTTCCGGCTCGCCGACGGCGCACCGCAGGCGGTGAGCCTGGCCCGCGGCCGTACCGGTCGGGGACAGGGCGAGGGCCAGGGCGCGGGCGGCGGCCAGGGCGCGGGGACCGCCTGGGACGGGGCGGGCGTACGGCCGCCGGACGCCGTGCTCGTCGTCCGCTCGCTCGACCCGGCGCTCGCGCCGCTGCTGCCGGGTCTGTCGGGCCTGGTCGCCGAGACCGGCAGCGTCCTGTCGCACCTGGCGGTGCTGGCCCGCGAGTACCACGTGCCGACCGTCGTGGGCGTCACCGACGCCGTCGGCCGGTTCGCCCCCGGCTCCGGGCTCGCCGTGGACGGCGGTACGGGGACGGTGGAGCGGACAGGTGGCGGTACGGGGGCGGTGGAGCGGACAGGTGGCGGTACGGGGGCGGTGGAGCCGACGGGCGGCGCGTCCGACGCACCGGGCGCGGAGCCGGACGGGTCCGACGACGCCCCCGCCCCCAGGGACGGGCGCGCCGCGCTCGAAGCGCGGGACGAACCGCGCAAGGGGGCCGTCGCGTGAAGTACGTCAGCTACCTCTTCGGCGGCCTGTCCACCCTGGCCGCGGGCATCTACCTGGTGATCTACCTCTACCGCTGGGAGTGGCAGCGCGCCGTTATCTGCGGGGTGCTGCTCCTCGCCGTCGAGGGCTTCCTCGTCTGCGTGATCCTGCTCGGCCGGATGGGCCGTCTGGAACGGCGGCTGAGCGACGCGGACGCCCGGATGGAGGAAGTACGGCAGCGCCTCGAACACGCCAGGGAGACCTCCGCGCACCCCTTCCGCTGGCTCGGCAACGGCAACGGCAACGGCAATGGCAACGGCAACGGCGGTGCGAGCGGCGGCGGTTACGGGGACAGCCGCGACGGCGTGGACGGCGGCAACCGTACGTTCGTCTTCGTACCGATCCTCATGGTCACCGGCGCGGCGCTGTCCGGTGTCGCCTGGGTGATCCAGCGGATCGCGGCGGTCACCGCGCGACCGGGCGCGGAACGGCGGCTCGCGGGCCGCCTCGCGCCGCTCGCCGCCCCCTCGGGCGGCGTGCACGGCGTCATCACCCAACTGGAGGACAACCCGGCGGTGCCGCCCGCGCGCCGACTGCGCCCGCTGCTGACCGGATTCGGCGCGGCCGCCGGGGTCGTGCTGCTGGTCTACCTCGTCTATGTGCTGTCGGAGGCCACCGAGACCCGCGAGGAGTCCAGGCCCGACGCGGCGGCCAGCACCGTGGTCTTCCGGATCGACGTGCACGGCACCGACGACGCCAGGGCGCGTGAACTGGCCGCCCGCGACCTGTGGGAGGGCTGCCGCCGCTCCACCTCCTCGCTCAACCCCGACGCCAGCCTCGGGCGGCTCGCCGACGGCGTCTTCGCGGGCGTCATCCGGCCCGCGCTCAGTCCGCACGACATGATGCGGCTGCGCGGCTGCCTCTCGGACGCGAGCGTGAACCGGGCCCACGCCAAGGTCCTGGGCACGGGACAGGCGGGAGTCCCGCACTGACCCGCCCTCTGCGCGCCCCCGGCAGGGGGCCCGCGTACCGGAATCGGGCACTGGCCCCGGAAGCAGCGGCTAGCCTGACGGGACGGCCGCTGCCCTCGGGGAGGGACGGCGGCACCCGTCCCCAGGTTTCCGCTCCCCAGGTGGTGAACCCCGCTTGTCCGAATCGGCCGCTCTCCCGATCCCGATCCCGGTCCCTGCCCCGACGTCGTTACGGCGGCCCGTACGCGATCCCGTACGCGATTCCGTACGTGATTCCGTCCGCGGCCCGGCGCGCGGTCCCGGAACCGACCACGAACCCGATCCCGCGGGCGACTTCGGGCCCGGCTCCCTACCGCCCGCCGCCCCCGGCGCCCGGATCTGGGCGCGGCGGGTGACGAAAGTGCTGCTCGGCTGTCTGCTCGGCTACGGCGTGCTGTGGGCCGCCTCCGCGGGCGGCATGCTCGCGGTCTCCGCGTGGGCGCGGCACGGCGCCTCGGCCGGTTCCGGCGAGCGGACGGCGGGCATCAACCACTTCCTGGCCGTCGACCCGCACGTGTGGCGCGGGTCCGCGCCGACCGCCGCGGGCTACCGGGCGTTGGCCGACCGGGGCATCCGTACCGTCGTCGACCTCAGGGCGGAGGATCTGGCGCCCGCGGAACTGGCCCTGCCTTCCGCCGCGGGACTGCACGCCGTCCGGCTGCCGATCCGCGACGGCCAGACCCCCACGGAGCGGCAGGTCGACACGTTCCTGCGGATCGTGAGGACCTCGCAGGGACCGGTCTTCGTGCACTGCGGCGCGGGCGTCGGCCGTACGGGCTCGATGGCCGCCGCGTATCTGGTCCGCACCGGACAGGCCGACAGCCGCCAGGCCGCGCTGCGCACCCTCGCGGTCGGCCCGCCCTCCATCGAACAGGTCTATTACGTGCTCAACGTGTCGCGCGACGACACCGACCAGCCGCCGCTGCTCGTCCAGGGCGTGAGCCGGTTCCTGGACGCGCCGCGCCGCATCATGGCCTCGCTGTAGACCGCGCCGGCCGCGGACCGGGCCAGGCGTGCGCCGCGCTCGCCGCGGACCGGGCCCGCGCCCGCTCCGCCGGAGCCGTCGCGGAACCGATAAAGTCACGCCCGTGTCGGAGGTCGGCGAGCGGGCGGGATGTCGCGGTCCACATCACATTCGAACGGGCGCCGCAGGTGGGAAGGGCCGACGCCGTACGCGCGGACCGTGCCGATGGGCACGGCATCGCGGCGGCATGGCAGGCTTGGACCCGCAGGACAAGACAACACGGTCAGTGATTCGGCGAAGAAGCGGAGCGTCAAGGTGCAGCGCTGGCGGGGCTTGGACGACGTTCCCGGTGACTGGGGACGCAGCGTCGTCACCATCGGCTCGTACGACGGCGTCCACCGCGGTCACCAGCTCATCATGGGCCGCGCCGTGGAGCGCGCCCGTGAACTGGGGCTGCCCTCGGTCGTCGTGACCTTCGACCCGCACCCCAGCGAAGTCGTACGGCCCGGCAGCCACCCGCCGCTGCTGTCCGCCCACCACCGGCGCGCCGAACTGGTCGCGGACCTCGGCGTGGACGCGCTGCTGATCATCCCCTTCACCAGCGAGTTCTCGAAGCTGACGCCGAGCGAATTCGTCAAGACCGTGCTGGTCGAGGGGCTGCACGCCAAGCACGTGGTCGAGGGCCCCAACTTCCGCTTCGGGCACAAGGCGGCGGGCGACGTCGAATTCCTCTCCGCGCTCGGGCTGAAGTACGACTACGAGCTGGAGGTCGTCGACCTCTTCGTGCGCGGTGAGGCGGGCGGCGGCGAGCCGTTCTCCTCCACCCTGACCCGGCGGCTGGTCGGCGAGGGCGACGTCGAGGGCGCCGCCGAGATCCTGGGCCGCCCGCACCGCGTCGAGGGCGTTGTCGTCCGGGGCGCGCAGCGCGGACGCGAACTGGGCTACCCCACCGCCAACGTCGAGACCCTGCCGCACACCGCCATCCCCGCCGACGGCGTCTACGCGGGCTGGCTGCACGTCGACGGCGAGGCCA
Source organism: Streptomyces sp. NPDC008079 (assembly GCF_042957385.1). NCBI lineage: Bacteria > Bacillati > Actinomycetota > Actinomycetes > Kitasatosporales > Streptomycetaceae > Streptomyces > Streptomyces sp. NPDC008079. The sequence goes on along the minus strand of NZ_JBIBIC010000017.1, from coordinate 19,553 downwards.
TGCCCGCCGCGATCTCGGTCGGCACCAACCCGACCTTCGACGGCACCGCGCGCACGGTCGAGGCGTACGCGATCGACCGCGTCGGCCTCGATCTGTACGGGCTGCACGTGGCGGTGGACTTCCTCGCCTATCTGCGCGGGATGGAGAAGTTCGACACCATCGACGCGCTGCTGGAGCGGATGGCCGACGACGTGAAGCGGGCCAGGGACCTGGTGGACGCCGCCGACTCGGCCGCCGCCCCGCCTACGCCCCCGCCCGCGTCCGCGCCCGAGCCCACGTCCGCGCCGACCGAGCCGTCGCCCGCCGCCGAATAGCCTCGGGCCAGGCCGTTCCACAGCCGCTCTGTCAGTGGTCGCTGCCAGACTTGGCGCATGTCCGAGCAGTACGTACCGTTCTTCGCGAACGTCCAGCTCTCCCCGACGGCGGAGGGTGACGACCGGCCGCCGCTGCCCACCACGGGCAGCGAGCGGGAGATCCTGACCGCCTTCCTCGACTGGCACCGCGCGACCTTCGAGCTGAAGTGCCGGGGCGTGGCCGCGGCCCGGCTGTCGGACCGGGCGATACCCCCGTCAGGGCTGAGCCTGCACGGCCTCGTACGGCACCTCGCGGGCATCGAGCGGTGGTGGATACGCCAGCACTTCGCGGGCGAGGACCTGCCGATGCTCAACTACTCGGACAAGGACCCCGACCAGGGCTTCGACCGGCTCGACGGGGACGTGGAGGCGGCCTTCTCGGCGTGGCGGGTCGAGCGCAACCGGGCCAGGACCATCGTCGCCGAGGCGCCCTCGCTGGACGCCACCTGCCGTTCGCTGGTCACCGGCAAGGAGATATCGCTGCGCTACATCCTGGTGAATCTCATCGCCGAATACGCCCGGCACAACGGGCACGCCGACCTGCTCAGGGAGCGGATCGACGGCGCGACGGGCCTGTGAGACAGCCACCTGACAGCGTGCGGGCGGGAGCGCGCGGGAGCGCCGGGCCTCAGGTGGGGCGGATCAGCCGGGTCTCGTAGGCGAAGACGACGGCCTGCACACGGTCGCGCAGCTCCAACTTGACCAGAATCCGGCTCAGATGGGTCTTCACCGTCGCCTCCGCCAGGTGCAGCGTGCCCGCGATCTCCGTGTTGGACAGGCCGCGGCCGACCTCCACCAGCACCTCGCGCTCGCGGGCGGTCAGCCGGTTCAGCCGCCCGTCGCCCTCGGAGCCGCCGGCCGCCGAGGGGAGCTGGTGCGCGAAGTTCTCCAGCAGGCGGCGCGTGATGCGCGGTGCCACCACCGCGTCGCCCGCGGCCACCGAGCGGATGGCGCCCAGCAGTTCCTCGGGCAGCGCGTTCTTCAGCAGGAAGCCGGACGCGCCCGCCTTCAGCCCGGCGAAGGCGTATTCGTCCAGGTCGAAGGTGGTCAGGATCAGCACCTTGGAATCCGGGCAGCGCCGTACGATCCGCGTGGTGGCCTCGATGCCGTCGGTGCCGGGCATCCGGACGTCCATCAGCACCACGTCGGGCCGCAGCGAGTCCGTGAGCCGTACCGCCTCCGCGCCGTCGCCCGCCTCGCCGACCGGCCGCATGTCGGACTGCGCGTCCAGCACCATCGTGAACGCCATCCGCAGCAACGGCTCGTCGTCCACCAGCAGCACCCTGATCACCCGCCCGCCCCCGTCCTCGTCGGCTCCGCTGTCGTCGGCTCCGCGCCCGTCGTTTTCGCTCCCGCCGGGCGCGAGCTCCGCCGCCCCGCCGGTCATATCGGCTCCGGGGCGCCGAGGACGAGCACCGCCGCGACCCGCCAGCCGCCACCGGGCAGCGGCCCCGCGACCAGCGAACCGCCGTACGCCGCCGCCCGCTCCCGCATGCCGGGTATGCCGTGCCCCGCCGAGGCCGCCGCACCGTCGGCGATCGCGCCGCCGTGCGCGGTGTCGGCCGCCGCGGGGTGCGTGCCCGGGCCGTCGTCGGTGACGGTCACGGTCAGCGCGTCGGGGGCGCAGCCGATCCGCACCTCCGCGCTGGTCCCGGCGGGCGCGTGCTTGAGCGTGTTCGTCAACGCCTCCTGGACCAGCCGGTAGACGGTGAGCTGCGCCGCCACGGGCACCGGGCCCGGATCGCCCGCCACGGACAGCACCGTCGGCAGCCCCGCCGCCCGTACCTGGTCCACCAGCGATTCGAGCTGCGCGATGCCCGGCATCGGATGCCGCAGCGCGTCCGGCTCGTCCGCCCGCAGCACCCCCAGGAAGCGCCGCATGTCCGTGATCGCCTGCCGCCCGGTCGCCGACACCTGCCGCATCGCGGTCGTCGCCCGCTCGGGGGTGCGCTGCTGCGCGAAGACCGCACCGTCCGCGAGCGCCACCATCACCGACAGATTGTGCGTCACGATGTCGTGCATCTCCCGTGCGATCCTGGCCCGTTCGTCGGCCACCGCCAACTGCGCCCGCTGGTCGCGCTCCCGCTCCAGCCGCACCGCCCGGTCCTCCAGGAAGGCCAGACGGTCACGGCGGCTGCGCATGTTCACGCCGAAGACCGCCGCCGCGACGGCCATCGCCGACAGCGAGACGAAGGTCCCCGCGCTCCGGTCGTGCATCGCCCAGCTCACCGTGGCCAGGACGACCCCGACCTCCAGCACGCCGAAGGCCATCATCAGCCGCCGCCGGTCGCAGTACGCGGCCACCGTGTAGAGCGCCACCAGCAGCGCCACGTCGGCCGGGACCTGGAAGTCCAGCAGCCACTGCACGAAGGCCGTCGCCGCGATGCAGGCGAAGACCGCGAGCGGCGCCCGCCGCCGCCACACCAACGGCGCCGTGAGCCCCGCCCCCAGCGCCAGGAACGGCACCGGATCGTCCCGCAGCGCCGCCCGCGCCAGCATGCTGAGACCCACGTAGAGCGTGGCGGCGAACAGCCCGTCCACCACCATCGGGGGCAGCCGCCGTCCCACCCGCCGCCGGGCCCGCCCGGCCAGCGCCCGCCACGCGGGGGCCGGTCCGGTAGCAGCCGATCGCATGGGCAACATGCCGGTGCCCATGGGACCAGTGCTCAAGGGGACCGTCGCGCCGGGGTCCGCGGACGCCGGTCCCGGCTGCCGCGGGGCGTTCCCCCGGGCAGCCGGGTCCTGTGCCGTCGCGGTGGACGGCAGCGGGTACGTCATCGCGTCCTCGTCACGCCGTCGTCACGCGTCGCGCCGCTTGAGCAGCACCGCCGCGCCCGCGAGCGCCACCGCCGCGTAGAGACAGAACACCAGGAACCCCGTCCAGGGCGCGAGGCTCGTGGCGTCCTGGTGCAGCGAGATCAGCGACTGTCCCGCGTTGCTCGGCAGGTACTTGTTGATGTGGTCGGCCCACGAGGTGGGCAGCGCCTCGGCGAGCACCGGCAGGACGAGCAGCAGGCCGAAGACGGTGGCGATACCGCCCGCCGTGTTGCGGACCAGGGCGCCTATCGCGACGCCCAGCAGCCCCACGACCGTCAGATACAGGCCCGCGCCCAGCACCATCCGGGTCACGCCGGGGTCGCTCAGCGAGGTGCCGATGTGCCGGGAGGACAGCAGCGCCTGACCGACCAGGAAGGCGATCAGCGCGCCCGCCGTCATCACCACCCAGGTCACCGCCGCGTACAGCCCGGCCTTCGCCCACAGCACCGGCAGCCGCCGCGGCACCGCGGACAGCGACGCCCTGATCATGCCGGTCGCGTACTCACCGGTGATCATCAGGACACCGAGCACACCGACCGCGAGCTGCGCGAGGAAGAAGCCGCGCAGACTGGTCAGCGCGGGCTCGAAGTCGGCCCGCTCGTGCGGCGACATGTGCGGCCAGCGGTTCGCGGTGACCGCGCAGAACAGCGCGCCGAAACCGATCAGCGCGACCATGCCCGCGATCAGCGTGTAGAAGGTGGACCGCAGCGTCCGCAGCTTGATCCACTCGGAGTGCAGCACGCGGGCGAGGGTGACCTCGCCGCGCGGCGCGGTCCGCCGCGCCCCGGGAGTCTCCGGCGCCTTGTCGATGGTGGCAGTGCTCATGCCGCCTGTCCTTCCCGCTCGCGCACGGGCGCCGGTGCCTGGTACTCCACGGCGTCCCTGGTCAGTTCCATGAACGCCTCTTCCAACGACGCCTGCTGCGGCGTCAGTTCGGCCAGCGCGACGCCCTGGTCGGCCGCGATCCGGCCGATCCGGTCGCTGCTGAGCCCGGTCACCTCCAGCACACCGCGCTCCACCGACGCCACCGACACATCGGGGCCCGCCAGCAGCTTCCGCAGCCGCTCCGCCTCGTCGGTCCGCACCCGCACCGACGTCCCCGCCGCGGCCCGCACGAATTCCGCCACCGACGTGTCGGCGATCAGCCGCCCCCGCCCGATGACGATCAAGTGCTCGGCGGTCAGCGCCATTTCGGACATCAGGTGGGAGGAGAGCAGGACCGTACGGCCCTCCGCCGCCTGGTCCTTGAGGAGATTGCGGATCCAGAGGATGCCCTCCGGGTCCAGGCCGTTGACCGGCTCGTCCAGCACCAGCGTCGCCGGGTCGCCCAGCAGCGCGCTCGCGATGCCGAGGCGCTGCCCCATGCCGAGCGAGAAACCGCCGACCCGCTTGCGGGCCACCTCGCCCAGACCCACGATGTCGATCACCTCGTCCACCCGGCGGCGCGGAATCCCCGTGGTGGCGGCCAGCGACAACAGATGGTTGTACGCGCTCCTGCCGGTGTGGATGGCGCACGCCTCCAGCATCGCGCCCACCTCGTGCAGCGGCGCGCGGTGCTCCGCGTACTGCTTGCCGTTGACGGTGACACCGCCCGACGTCGGCGCGTCCAGGCCCAGGATCATCCGCATCGTGGTCGATTTCCCCGCGCCGTTGGGGCCGAGGAATCCGGTCACCACGCCGGGCCGGACGGTGAAACTCAGGTCGGACACGGCGGTGCGCTCGCCGTACCGTTTGGTCAGGGCGTGGGCTTCGATCATCGGATCGTCCTCGGCGGTGCGTCAGCGGGAAGGGATGATTCCATCCTTGTTCCCCGCGGCCGCCGCGGCGACGGTCCACGGGCGGATTCCCGCCCCGCCCGCGTGCGCCTCCGGGGGGACGCCCCGTACACCAACTGTTGTACGCGCCCCCCGGCCGCCGCTGCGGCCGGGGACGACAAGGGCCGCCACCAGCGACAACGCGTGGTGGCGGCCCCTGTGTCCGCGCTGTGCGCCCGTGCGGGCCCGCCTGCCCCCGGCTACTGCGGGGCGGGCGGCGGCGGGTAGCCGTACCCCGGCGGGAGCTGCGGCGCCTGCGGGTTCTGCGGATCCTGCGGCGGCCCGCCGTACGGCTGCTCGCCCTGCGGCGGCGCGGGCTGCTGCGGCCACCCCTGCTGCGGCTGCGGGGCCTGGGGCTGCGGCGACTGCGGCTGGAAGGGCGCGGGCGCCGCCTGCTGGCCCGGCGGGTACGGCTGCGGAGCCTGCGGCGGACCGCCGTACGCACCGGGCTGGCCGGGCTGTCCCGGCTGACCCGCCTGACCCGGCGCCGGGTAACCGCCGTGCTGCGGTGCCGGATAGCCGCCCTGCTGCGGTTGCTGGGGCTGCGGCGGCGGAGGGTAATTGCCCTGCTGCGGCGGTGGCGGCGCGGGGAAACCGCCCTGCGGAGCGGCGTAGGGGCCGTAGCCGGGACCGGCCTGGCCGCCGCCCTGGACCGGCATCGGCGGCGCCTGGTGCGGCGGCGGGTTGACCCCGTCGGCCGTCCACAGCCCCTGCGCCTGCTGGGCCCGCGTGAAGTCCTCCGCGACCATCGCCGACAGGTTGAAGTACGCCTCGCGGGTCTTGGGCCGCATCATGTCGAGGTCGACCTCCGCGCCCGCGGCGAGGTGTTCGTCGAAGGGCACCACCTGGACACCGCGGCAGCGGGTCTGGAAGTGCGCCACGATGTCGTCGACCTTGATCATCTTGCCGGTCTCCCTGACCCCCGAGATGACCGTGATGCTCCGCGACACCAACTCCGCGTACCCGTGCGCCGACAGCCAGTCCAACGTGGTGCTCGCGCTGGACGCGCCGTCCACCGACGGCGTCGACACGATGATCAACTGGTCGGCCAGGTCGAGGACTCCGCGCATCGCGCTGTACAGCAGACCCGTGCCGGAGTCCGTGAGGATCACCGGGTACTGGCGGCCCAGCACGTCTATCGCCCGCCGGTAGTCCTCGTCGCTGAACGCCGTCGAGACCGCCGGGTCCACGTCGTTCGCGATGATCTCGAGCCCCGACGTCGCCTGCGAGGTGAACCGGCGGATGTCCATATAGCTGTTGAGGTACGGGATCGCCTGTACGAGGTCGCGGATCGTCGCCCCCGTCTCGCGCCGCACCCGGCGGCCGAGGGTGCCCGCGTCCGGGTTGGCGTCGATCGCCAGGATCTTGTCCTGCCGCTCGGAGGCCAGCGTCGAGCCCAGCGCGGTCGTCGTGGTCGTCTTGCCCACGCCGCCCTTGAGGCTGATCACCGCGATCCGGTAGCACGACAGCACCGGCGTACGGATCAGCTCCAGCTTCCGCTGCCGCTCCGCCTCCTCCTTCTTGCCGCCGATCTTGAACCGCGACGGCTGCGCGTTCGCGCCCGCGCGCTTCGCCTTCGGCGGATTGCGCAGCAGCCGGTCCGACGACAGCTCCACGGCCGCCGTGTAGCCGAGCGGCGTGCCGCCCTGCGTCGTGGGCTGCCGCTGGTCGGGCGTGACGGTGGGCCAGCCGCCCATCCGCGGGTCGGCCGGTGCCTGCGGCTGCGGAGGCGGAGGCTGCGGGGCCTGCTGCTGACCCTGCGGGTCGGGCCGCGCGGGCTGCTGCGGCTGGTGCGGCTGCCCCGGCTGCGGGAAGCCGTAACCGCCCTGCTGCGGCAGCGGCTGAAGCGGCGCCGCCTGGTCCTGGCCCGGCTGCGCGTGCTGCGGGAAACCGTAACCGCTGCCCTGCGCGGGACCCGCGCCCTGCTGCGGCGCCACCGGCTCGTGCGGCAGTCCCGACGGTACGGGGCCCGCCGTGTACGGCTGCGGCCCGCCCTGCGGCGGCGCTCCGAAGCCGGCCGGCGCGGGCAGATTCCGCTCCGGGGTGTCCTGCGGCACCGCGTCGTTCGGCTCGGGCACCGCGTCCTGCGGCTCCGGTGCCTGCGGCGGCTGGACCTGAGCGGGCGCCAGGACCGGGGCGTGCGGCGCCGCGGGCGGCGGGAAGCCGTACCCCTGGCCCTGCGGCGCGTCCGGCGTCCCCGCGACCGGCGCGGGCGGCTGCGCTTGAGGCTGAGACTGATGGTGGGGCTGCGGCTGCGGCTGGGCGTAGCCGGTCGGCGGCACGGGCTGGCCCGGCTGCTGGACCGGGCCCGGCTGCGCGGCGGCCGGGGGCTCCTGACGGGCCGGGAGGTTCACCGGCTGTCCGGTCGGCGGCGGGAAGCTGTGCAACGGCGCCGCCGCCGCAGGACCCGAATTCCCCTGCTGCGCGGGCCCGGCGGGCGCCGCGGGCGGGAAGCCGTAACCCTGTTGGGGTGCGGGCGGGTTGGGCCCGCCGGGGTGCAGCGGCGCTGCCGGTGGCGCGGCGGGCTCGCCGGTCGGCGGCGGGAAGCCGTAACCCTGTTGGGGTGCGGGCGGGTTGGGGCCGCCGGGGTGCAAGGGGGCGGCCGGAGGTGCCGCCTGAGCGTTGGCCGCCGGGGGATTGCCGTAACCCTGTTGGGGTGCGGGCGGGTTGGGGCCGCCCGGGTGCAGGGGCGCGGCGGGGGCGTCGGCGGCGGGCGGGAAACCGTAACCCTGTCGCGGGGCGGCCGGGGAGCTGTCCGGGGCGGGGTGCGAGGGCTCCGCGCGCTCGAAGTCCGGGGGGAGCGGCGGTACGGGGCCGCGCGGTGCGCCGGGCGCCCACGGGAGGGCGTCCGCCGCGCCGGGCAGCGGCACCCAGACCGGGGCACGAGGCGCGGCCGGGGCCTCCTCGGCCTCGGGCTCCGACGGTGCCGACGGCTTCGCGGCAGCGGCAGCGGGCGCGGCGGGCTTGGCCTCCGCAGGCTCGTCATCGGCGGTGGACGAGGACGTAGAAGACGTAGAAGAGGACGTAGGAGAGGAGACGGCCGGCTCCGGCGGCTTCCGCTTGCCGGCCTCGCGCTCCTCGACCTCGCGCCGCAACGCGGCGGCGGAGAAGCGCACCGTGGCGTCGGGCGCGCCGTCCTCGCGGCCCCCGAAAGCGGGGAATCCCGAACCACCGGGCGTACCGGACCCCGACGCGGAAGCCCGTACCGGCTCCGGCTCGGACGTGGCCGCGGCCTCCGCCGCAGGCGCGGACTCGGGCTCCCGCTTCGCCGCACCCTCCGAGCGGTCCGAGCCGTCCGAACGGTCCGGACCCGCCGACGCGCGCGCGGGCTCGCCCGCCGACTCGGCCGACGCGGCGCGCGGAACCGGGATCGACGGTACGGCCGCGGCCGACCAGGACGGTTCGGCCGCCGACGCCGAAGGGCCCGGCGTGGGCAGGGGCAGCGACGGCACGGCGGCGGCGGACCACGACGACTCCGACGACTCCGACGAACCCGCCGCGTCACCCGTCAGCCCCGCCCCCCGCTCGGAGCCGGGAACGGCAGCAGGGAAGGAACCTGCGGCACCCGTATCCGAGCGCCGGTCCGACCGCGCGCCCGTCTGCGGGCCCGAGCCCGTGAAGGACCCCGAATCCGTGACAGGAACGGAACCGGAATCGGCGCCAGCGCCGGAATCCGAGCCGCTGTCCGCCGCCTCGTCGGCGTCGTCGGCGTCCGCGGAGCCGCCCGCGTCCCCCATGTACCAGGCGGGCGCCGCGTCGCCCAGGCTGAACTCACCCGTGTAGTCGGCGTCGCCCCGGTCCTCGACAGGGCCGGCCCCGCCCACGCGGCTGTCGTCCCGATCGCTGCTCACAATGCCTCCTGGTCTGCTGCTTCACCGTGTCCCCGCGACGAGTCCGGCCCGTAAAAAGCCGCTCGTCGGCGCGGGACACCGTCGCGGGACCGCACCGCTGCGCGCATACCCACGCATCCCATGTCCGATCCCCCTCCCCGTCAGGGGCAAGACTAATCGTCGGTAGCCTTCCGATGTCAGGCCCGCCCTCATGGGTCAGTGCCCCTCGCACACCACCCTCACGCGCCGGGCGGCGTCCCCGCCCGCGCCCGGAGATGACCCGCGGGTAAGCGGACCGCCGCGGGCTGGTACTCTGGGTGACGGTCACGTGTGTGTACACACCCCGTGATCCCGCGCCTCGCGAGTCAACGAAGCATCCCCCGCGATGAATACCGGGGGCGCTCGGAGGCCACTGATACCTAAGGAGTCCGTATGTCGCTCGACGTCGAGACGAAGAAGCAGATCATCGCCGAGTTCGGTACCAAGGAGGGCGACACGGGCTCCCCCGAGGTCCAGGTCGCTCTGCTCTCGCGCCGTATCTCGGACCTGACCGAGCACCTCAAGACCCACAAGCACGACCACCACTCGCGTCGTGGTCTGCTGATCCTGGTCGGCCAGCGCCGCCGTCTGCTGCAGTACCTGGCCAAGAAGGACATCACGCGCTTCCGTGAGCTCCGCGAGCGCCTCGGCATCCGTGCCGGCGCCGCGGGCGTTCGCTAAGACGCCGTGGAGGGGGAGCGGTACCCGCGAGTCGGGGCCGCTCCCCCTTTGCCGTATACGCGATACGCGCCGTGTACGGCGAAGCATCGCCGTAGTGGCCATATACGCGCCGAGCGACGAAGCGCGCACATGAAGTGCGTGATGTCTCCGTCATCTGGTGCAATGGTTATCAAGTATGAGGAGGAGCGTCCTCCTGATCGCCGAACAGCCGGTCCTCGGTAGTGGCCTCCGGAAGACACACGCCCCGGAGGCTTCGATCGAAGACCGGCACCGGTAACAGGACGCCCCTCCACCGATGGCCCGCCAGGGAAACGCCCTGCGGGCATGGACGAGGAGAATCCCCATAGTGGAGAACGAGACCCACTACGCCGAAGCCGTTATCGACAACGGCACGTTCGGCACCCGCACCATCCGCTTCGAGACGGGCCGCCTGGCCCGTCAGGCCGCCGGCTCCGCCGTGGCCTACCTGGACGACGACACCATGGTGCTGTCGGCCACCAGCGCCTCGAAGCAGCCCAAGGAGCACTTCGACTTCTTCCCCCTCACGGTGGACGTCGAGGAGCGCATGTACGCGGCCGGCCGGATCCCCGGTTCCTTCTTCCGCCGCGAGGGCCGCCCCTCCGAGGACGCGATCCTCACCTGCCGGCTGATCGACCGCCCGCTGCGCCCGTCCTTCGTCAAGGGCCTGCGCAACGAGATCCAGGTCGTCTGCACGGTCATGGCGCTCAACCCCGACCACCTGTACGACGTGGTCGCGATCAACGCCGCCTCCTGCTCCACGCAGCTCGCGGGCCTGCCCTTCTCCGGCCCGATCGGCGGCGTCCGCGTCGCCCTCATCAAGGGCCAGTGGGTCGCGTTCCCGACCCACAGCGAGCTCGAGGACGCCGTCTTCGACATGGTCGTCGCGGGCCGCACCCTCGAGGACGGCGACGTCGCGATCATGATGGTGGAGGCCGAGGCCACCGCCAAGACGATCCAGCTCGTCGCGGGCGGCGCCGAGGCGCCGACCGAGGAGATCGTGGCCGCGGGCCTCGAAGCCGCCAAGCCGTTCATCCGGACGCTCTGCAAGGCGCAGTCCGAGCTGGCCGCCAAGGCCGCCAAGCCCACCGGCGAGTTCCCGATCTTCCTGGACTACCAGGAGGACGTGTTCGAGGCCCTGGAGTCCGCCGTCACCGGCGAGCTGGCCCAGGCGCTCACCATCCCCGGCAAGCAGGCCCGTGAGGCCGAGCTGGACCGCGTCAAGGGTCTGGCCGCCGAGAAGCTCCTCCCGCAGTTCGAGGGCCGCGAGAAGGAGATCTCCGCCGCGTACCGCTCGCTGACCAAGAAGCTGGTCCGCCAGCGCGTCATCAAGGACAAGGTCCGCATCGACGGCCGCGGCGTCACGGACATCCGTACGCTGGCCGCCGAGGTCGAGGCCATCCCGCGCGTGCACGGCTCCGCGCTGTTCGAGCGTGGCGAGACCCAGATCCTGGGCGTCACCACCCTCAACATGCTCCGCATGGAGCAGCAGCTCGACACCCTGGCGCCCGAGACCCGCAAGCGCTACATGCACAACTACAACTTCCCGCCGTACTCGGTCGGCGAGACCGGCCGCGTGGGCTCGCCCAAGCGCCGCGAGATCGGCCACGGCGCGCTCGCCGAGCGCGCCCTGATCCCGGTCCTGCCGACCCGCGAGGAGTTCCCCTACGCGATCCGTCAGGTCTCCGAGGCGCTCGGCTCCAACGGCTCCACGTCGATGGGCTCGGTCTGCGCCTCCACCATGTCGCTGCTGAACGCCGGTGTGCCGCTCAAGGCCCCCGTCGCCGGTATCGCCATGGGCCTGATCTCGCAGGAGATCGACGGCGAGACGCACTACGTGGCGCTCACCGACATCCTCGGCGCCGAGGACGCGTTCGGCGACATGGACTTCAAGGTCGCCGGCACGAAGAACTTCGTGACCGCGCTCCAGCTCGACACCAAGCTCGACGGCATCCCCGCCTCCGTGCTGGCCGCCGCGCTGAAGCAGGCCCGTGACGCCCGCCTCCACATCCTCGATGTGATGAACGAGGCCATCGACGTCCCGGACGAGATGTCCCCCAACGCCCCGCGGATCATCAGCATCAAGATCCCCGTGGACAAGATCGGCGAGGTCATCGGCCCCAAGGGCAAGATGATCAACCAGATCCAGGAGGACACCGGCGCCGACATCTCCATCGAGGACGACGGCACCGTGCTGATCGGCGCCACCGAGGGCTCGCAGGCCGAGGCGGCCCGCGCGGTGATCAACCAGATCGCCAACCCGACGATGCCCGAGGTCGGCGAGCGCTACCTGGGCACGGTCGTGAAGACGACCACCTTCGGCGCGTTCGTCTCGCTGATGCCCGGCAAGGACGGCCTGCTGCACATCTCGCAGATCCGTAAGCTCGCCGGCGGCAAGCGCGTCGAGAACGTCGAGGACGTTCTCGGTGTGGGCGCCAAGGTGCAGGTCGAGATCGCCGAGATCGACCAGCGCGGCAAGCTCTCGCTGATCCCGGTCATCGAGGGCGAAGACGACGCCGAGGACGCGAAGGACGAGTCGGAGAAGTGACGACCCGCTCCACCGCAGTGACGGCCCGCCCCTCCACCAAGGGGCGGGCCGTCCGCACGCGGACCCTCCTCCCGGGCACCGACGGCATCGGCACCGTACGGCGCAGCGTCCTGCCCGGCGGGCTGCGCGTCGTCACCGAGACGCTGCCCACCGTCCGTTCCGCCACCTTCGGCATCTGGGCGGCCGTCGGCTCCCGCGACGAGACCCCGGTGCTCAACGGCGCCACCCACTACCTGGAGCACCTGCTCTTCAAGGGCACGGAGCGCCGCAGCGCACTGGACATCTCCGCGGCCGTGGACGCGGTCGGCGGCGAGATGAACGCCTTCACGTCCAAGGAGTACACCTGCTACTACGCGCGGGTGCTCGACACCGATCTGCCGCTGGCCATCGACGTGGTCTGCGACATGCTCACCGGGTCGCTGATCCGCCAGGAGGACATCGACGCCGAACGCGGCGTCATCCTGGAGGAGATCGCGATGACCGAGGACGACCCCGGCGACCAGGTGCACGACCTGTTCACCACCGCGATGCTCGGCGACACCCCGCTCGGCCGCCCCGTCCTCGGCACCGTCGAGACCATCAACGCGCTCACCCGCGACCAGGTCGCCCGCTTCTACAAGCGGCACTACGACCCCACGCGGCTCGTCGTCGCCGCCGCGGGCAACGTCGACCACGCGGCCGTCGTCCGCCAGGTCCGGCGCGCCTTCGAGAACGCGGGCGGCCTGCACGACCCGGACGCCGTCCCGATGGCGCCGCGCTCCGGCAGCCGTACGCTCCGCGCCGCGGGCCACCTCGAACTGCTCGACCGGCGCACCGAGCAGGCCCATGTCGTCCTCGGCATGCCCGGCCTGTCGCGCAACGACGACCGGCGCTGGGCGCTCAGCGTGCTCAACACCGCGCTCGGCGGCGGCATGAGCTCCCGGCTCTTCCAGGAAGTGCGCGAGAAGCGCGGCCTGGCCTACTCGGTGTACTCCTACACCTCGTCCTTCGCGGACTGCGGCCTCTTCGGCGTCTACGCGGGCTGCCAGCCGCGCCGGGTGCCGGAAGTGCTCAAGATCTGCCGGGACGAGCTGCACCAGGTCGCGGAACACGGCCTGACCGACGAGGAGATCGGCCGTGCGATCGGCCAGCTCTCCGGCTCCACGGTGCTCGGTCTCGAGGACACCGGCGCGCTGATGAACCGGCTCGGCAAGAGCGAGCTGTGCTGGGGCGAGCAGTTGTCCGTCGACGACCTGCTCGGCCGGATCGCCGCGGTGACCCCGGACGACGTACGCGCGGTGGCCCGCGATGTACTGGGCCAGCGGCCGTCGCTGGCCGTCATAGGGCCGCTCAAGGAGAAGCAGAGCGCGCGCCTGCGCGAGGCGCTCGCGTAGCGGACCGGCTCGCGGGAGCCGCGGCGCGCGTGCCGTCAACCGATGTGAGATGCGAAGGACGAGGACAGGACAACGATGAGCAAGCTCCGTGTGGCCGTCATCGGCGCCAAGGGCCGGATCGGATCAGAGGCGGCACGCGCGGTCGAGGCGGCCGACGACCTCGACCTCGTCGCGGCGATCGACCGTGACGACCGGCTGGAGACACTGACCGAGTCCGGTACGCAGGTCGCCGTCGACCTGACGCACCCCGACGCCGTCATGGGCAATCTGGAGTTCTGCGTCGGCCACGGCATCCACGCCGTGGTCGGCACCACCGGCTGGACCCCGCAGCGGCTCGACACCCTGCGCGGCCGGCTCGCCGCCTCGCCCGCCACCGGGGTGCTCATCGCGCCGAACTTCTCCATCGGCGCCGTCCTCACCATGCGCTTCGCCCAGCAGGCCGCCCGCTGGTTCGAGAGCGTCGAGGTCATCGAGCTGCACCACAACCGGAAGGCGGACGCCCCCAGCGGCACCGCCACCCGTACCGCGCAGCTCATCGCCGCCGCCCGCGCGGAGGCGGGCCGCGCCCCGCAGGAGGACCCCACCACCCACGCCCTGGACGGCGCCCGCGGCGCGGACGTCGACGGCGTCCCGGTGCACTCGGTACGGCTGCGCGGCCTGCTCGCCCACCAGGAAGTGCTCTTCGGCGACACCGGCGAGACCCTCACCATCCGGCACGACTCGCTGCACCACAGCAGCTTCATGCCGGGCATCCTGCTCGCGGCCCGTACCGTGCCCGGTGTCCCCGGCCTCACCTTCGGCCTGGAACACTTCCTCTCGGACGACCACCGCGCGCTTCAGCCGGACGAGGGCTGACGCGGAGGACCGAACCGGAGGACGGAAACCGAAATGCGCGCCAAACTCAGCTACGCCGTGTCCGCGGTCGTGCTGGTCTTCTACTTCGTGCTGGTCGGCGACCGCGGGGTGCTGCTCATCGCGGACGGCCGCCCGGTCACCGTCGTCTTCGGCGTCGCCGTGCTCGTCCTGCCGCTGATCGGCGCCTGGTTCCTCTGGCACACCACCCAGTTCGCCCGCCACGCCGGACGGCTCGGCCGCGAACTGGAGGCCGAGGGCGGCCTGCCCGTGGACGAACTGGTCCGTACGCCCAGCGGCCGGATCGACCGCGACTCGGCCGACGCGGTGTTCGCCAAGCGGCAGGCCGAGACGGAGGCCGCGCCGGACGACTGGCGCAACTGGTTCCGGCTCGCCGTCGCGTACTTCGACGCACGCGACACCCCGCGGGCCCGCAAGGCGATGCAGCGGGCCATCGCGCTGCACGACGGGCGCGAGGTGCGCGAGCGGGTCTAGGCGGGCCGCGACCGGGCGCGACTCCTCATACGGGTGTGCCCGGTCGAATTCATCCGGCCGTGCACCCGGGAGGGTGAAGCTGAGCGCGGCTCAGCGCAGTTCGGCGGCCCAGCCCTCGATGGCGTCGGCGGCGAGGTCGAACGCCTCGACCCGGCCGAGGAAGTCCGCGTTGTGGTCGGTCAGCATCGGCCGCAGCGGACGGCCGCCGCGCCGGGTGATCACCAGCGCCTGCCCCTGCACACTGCGCGGCAGCCCCAGCACCCGCACGGGCTGCTGGGCCGTGCGCACCGAGACCACCTGGCTCCACGACACCGTCGAGGTGGAGAAGAACTCCACCTGGCGCAGGCCCTTCCCGCTCACCCACACACCCACGCGCAGCAGCCGCAGGGTGACCGCGATGATCACGAACGCCGAGAGCAGGCACGTGACGCCGCCCTGCCCGCTTCCCGCGGCGACCATGATCAGCGCGGCGAAGAGCAGGTACGAGGCGAAGACCAGCAGCAGCGCCGCGGTCGCGACCCGCCACGGTCCTGGACGGTAGGGCCGCATCCAGCGGTCCTGGTCGGCGTGCGGCAGCGCACGTCCGGGCGTGAACTCATCGACGAAGGCGGTGGTGGAATTGTGGGGGAGGGACACGCGGGGAATCCTCTTCGGGTTTCCGGCAGCTTCCGGCACGAGCGGGCTATGACGGGTGAGGCTAGCCGCCGTGCGGCGCCGCGGCTACCTCGGGTCGTCCGATCGGCCCTGGCCCGCCCGACGAACGCTGTCATACGGAGCGAATAGGCTGGCGCCGCACGGCAGAACAGCCGCCCGACCGCACACCGGCTCAACCGCACACCAGCTCAACCGCACAGCCGCCAAGCAGGAAGGACCTCGGGTGCCGACCGAGACCACCACCGGGACCACCGTCCCCGTCCAGTTCCGCGACGACGTGACCGTCGACCTCGTCAAGCACAGCGCCTCTGACGGCGACGTCCTGTGGGCGGCCCGGGTCTCCACCGCCGGAGAGCAGTCCCTCGAAGAGCTGACCAAGGACCCCGAGCGCTCCAAGGGCCTGATCAACTACCTGATGCGCGACCGCCACGGCAGCCCCTTCGAGCACAACTCCATGACCTTCTTCATCAGCGCCCCGATCTTCGTCTTCCGCGAGTTCATGCGCCACCGCGTCGGCTGGTCGTACAACGAGGAGTCCGGGCGTTACCGCGAGTTGCAGCCGGTGTTCTACGTGCCGGGACCCGAGCGGAAGCTGGTGCAGCAGGGGCGGCCGGGGAAGTACGAGTTCGTGCACGGCACCGCGGAGCAGCACGAGGCGGTGCGGGGGGCGATGGAGGAGTCGTACGCGCATTCGTACGCGGCGTACCAGGAGATGCTGGCGGCCGGGGTGGCCAGGGAAGTGGCGCGGGCGACGCTGCCGGTCGGGTTGTTCTCGTCGATGTACGCGACGTGCAACGCGCGCTCGCTGATGCACTTCCTGGGGCTGCGGACGCAGCACGAACTGGCGGCCACGCCGTCGTTCCCGCAGCGGGAGATCGAGATGGTGGGGGAGCGGATGGAGGCCGCGTGGGCGGGTCTGATGCCCCTGACACACGCGGCGTTCAACGCGAACGGCCGGGTGGCACCGTAACGGCCGGAATCGATCGGCGCGACCGCAGTCAAATGTCCGAAGTGTTCAGATTGCAGGCATTCGTGAAGTTCATCTAGGCTGCTGAAACGGACTCCGGCGTTGCTTGAACCCCCGAGCAGGCACCGCCGGAGTCCTTTGCGCAGGTCCCGAGGCTGCATGCCCGTACACACACCGAGTAGCGTGGACCCATGGCTCCGACCTCCACCCCCACGGCCCCCTTCGGGCGGGTCCTGACCGCAATGGTCACGCCGTTCACCGCGGACGGCGCCCTCGATCTCGACGGCGCGCAACGGCTCGCCGCCCACCTCGTGGACGCCGGGAACGACGGTCTCGTCGTCAACGGCACGACCGGGGAGTCGCCCACCACGAGCGACACGGAGAAAGCCCGGCTCGTACGGGCCGTCGTGGAAGCCGTCGGAGACCGCGCCTTCGTCGTCGCCGGAGCCGGCACCAACGACACCCGGCACAGCACGGAACTGGCCCGCCAGGCGGAAAGCGCCGGCGCCCACGCCCTGCTCGCGGTGACGCCGTACTACAACAAGCCCCCGCAGGAGGGCCTGTACCGGCACTTCACCGCCATCGCCGACGCCACCGGGCTGCCCGTCATGCTCTACGACATCCCCGGCCGCAGCGGCGTCCCCATCGACACCGAGACCATCGTCCGGCTGGCCGAACACCCCCGGATCGTCGCCAACAAGGACGCCAAGGGCGACCTCGGCGCCGCGAGCTGGGCGATGTCCCGCAGCGGCCTGGCCTGGTACTCGGGCGACGACATGCTCAATCTGCCGCTGCTCTCCATCGGCGCCGCCGGCTTCGTCTCCGTCGTCGGCCACCTGGTCTCCGCCGAACTGCGCGCGCTCCTCGACGCGTACACCAGCGGCGACGTCACCAAGGCCGCCGAGATCCACCAGCGACTGCTGCCGGTCTACACCGGCATGTTCCGCGCCCAGGGCGTCATCACCACCAAGACCGCCCTCGCGCTGCGCGGACTGCCCGCCGGTCCCCTCCGGCTCCCCCTCGTGGAGCTGGACCAGGCCGCCACCGAACAGCTCAGGAGGGATCTCGCCGCAGGCGGGGTAGACCTCTGACCACAGACTTCACAACTTAATAGGTCCGAACACGCACAACCGCACAACCGAACGACTGCACAACCGCACAGCCGAAAGACCGCACAGCCGACGATGCGCACTGCCGCATACGCACGGAAAACACGATGTCACGCGCGCCGCGACCCAGGAGGGTCCGGCGGCGCGCGTGGTAGGGAGAGACTTTTGAGCCATCCGCACCCCGAACTCGGCCCCCCGCGGACCCTGCCCGACGGCGGCCTCCGGATCACCCCGCTCGGCGGCCTCGGAGAAATCGGCCGCAATATGACGGTCTTCGAATTCGGCGGCAAGCTGCTGATCGTCGACTGCGGAGTGCTCTTCCCCGAGGAAGAGCAGCCCGGCGTCGACCTGATCCTGCCGGACTTCACCTCCATCAGGGACCGCCTCGACGACGTCGTCGGCGTCATCCTGACCCACGGCCACGAGGACCACATCGGCGCCGTCCCCTTCCTCCTGCGGGAGAAGGACGACATCCCGCTGATCGGCTCCAAGCTGACCCTCGCCCTGATCGAGGCCAAGCTCCAGGAGCACCGCATCCGGCCGTACGTGCTGGAGGTCAAGGAGGGCGAGCGCGAGCGCATCGGCCCCTTCGACTGCGAATTCGTCGCCGTCAACCACTCCATCCCGGACGCGCTGGCCGTCGCCATCCGCACTCCGGCGGGCATGGTCGTCGTCACGGGCGACTTCAAGATGGACCAGCTCCCGCTGGACGGCCGCCTGACCGACCTGCCGACCTTCGCGCGGCTCGGCGAGGAAGGCATCGACCTGCTCCTCGCGGACTCCACCAACGCCGAGGTCCCCGGCTTCGTCGCACCCGAGCGGGACATCTCGCAGGTGCTCAGGCAGACCTTCGCCAAGGCGGACAAGCGGATCATCGTGGCGAGCTTCGCCAGCCACGTCCACCGCATCCAGCAGGTCCTGGACGCCGCGCACGAACGCGGCCGCAAGGTGGCCTTCGTCGGCCGCTCGATGGTCAGGAACATGGGCATCGCCCGCGACCTGGGCTATCTCAAGGTGCCCAGCGGTCTCGTCGTGGACGTCAAGGTCCTCGACGACCTGCCCGACGAGAAGGTCGTCCTCGTCTGCACCGGCTCCCAGGGCGAGCCCATGGCCGCCCTGTCCCGGATGGCGAACCGCGACCACCAGATCCGGATCGTCGAAGGCGACACCGTCATCCTCGCGTCCTCCCTCATCCCGGGCAACGAGAACGCGGTCTACCGCGTGATCAACGGCCTCACCCGATGGGGTGCCAACGTTGTCCACAAGGGCAACGCCAAGGTCCACGTCTCCGGCCACGCCTCGGCCGGCGAACTGCTGTACTTCTACAACATCTGCAAGCCGCGCAATCTGATGC
Source organism: Streptomyces sp. NPDC008079 (assembly GCF_042957385.1). NCBI lineage: Bacteria > Bacillati > Actinomycetota > Actinomycetes > Kitasatosporales > Streptomycetaceae > Streptomyces > Streptomyces sp. NPDC008079. Next base: position 649 of record NZ_JBIBIC010000017.1, on the reverse strand, counting down.
CGATCCACGGCGAATGGCGACACCTGCGCGCCAACGCCGATCTCGGCCAGCTCACCGGCATCCCCAAGAACCGCTGCGTCATCGCGGAGGACGGCGTGGTCGTCGACCTCATCGACGGCGTCGCCAAAATCGCGGGCAAGGTCCAGGCCGGTTACGTGTACGTCGACGGTCTCTCCGTCGGCGACATCACGGAGTCGTCGCTGAAGGACCGCCGCATCCTCGGGGAAGAAGGCATCGTCTCGGTCTTCGTGGTGGTCGACTCGACCACCGGCAAGATCGTCGGCGGCCCGAACATCCATGCCCGCGGTTCGGGTATCGAGGACGACGCATTCGCCGCCGTCATCCCCAAGATCGAGGAGGGGCTGTCCCGTTCGGCCTCCGACGGGGTGATGGAAGCACGCCAGATCCAGCAGCTCATCCGCCGCTCGGTCGGCAAATGGGTCTCCGACACCTACCGTCGGCGACCGATGATCCTCCCTGTGGTGGTTGAGGTCTGACGCCTCGTCAACCACTGGACCAGGAGCGGGCCCCCGGATTTGCATCCGGGGGCCCGCTCCAGTACGTTGGCACAACCGCCTCGACGAGACCCGCGGAAACGTGTGTGCTCGGAACGGGGTTGGTAATTCCGACCGAATAGCTTCTGCTAAAG
>NZ_JBIBIC010000016.1:0-181848 GCF_042957385.1 Streptomyces sp. NPDC008079 | reverse complement strand
ACGTCGGGATTCTTCACGGCGAAGGTGCCGCCGAAGCCGCAGCACTCCTCCGCACCCTCCAACTCCCGCAGCTCAAGCCCCCTCACGGCCTCCAACAGCCGCCGGGGCCGCTCACCGAGCCCCAGCATCCGCAACCCGTGACAGGACGGGTGATAGGTCACCGTGTGCGGGAAGTACGCGCCCACATCCGTCACCCCCAGCACGTCCACCAGGAACTCCGTGAGTTCGTACGTCTTGGGCACGGCGCTCGCCGCGGCCTCGGTGAGTCCCCGGTCGCGGCCCTCGGCGACGGCCTTGGCGGCGATCCGCGGGTAGTTGTCGCGCACCATGGCCGCGCAGGAGCCGGACGGCGTGACCACGTGGTCGTAGGCGTCGAAGGCGGCGGCGTAGCGGCGGACCAGCGGTTCGGTCTCGTGCCGGTAGCCGGTGTTGAACTGGGGCTGTCCGCAGCACGTTTGGGCGGCGGGGAAGTCCACCTCGACGCCGAGCCGTTCCAGCAGGGTGACGACGGCCCGCCCGGTGTCCGGGTACAGCAGGTCGTTCACGCATGTCACGAAAAGCGCTACGCGCATGTCTCCTCCGCGCCGCGCCGCGGCAGGCCGTGCGACTGACGATGACCCATGGCGCTCATACTGCCGCAACGGCGTGACGCGGGGAAGCGAGACATCCGATGTTTATCGGAATCGGTGGCCAGAGCGGCAGGCGTGCCGACGACCGGAGCGGCGGACAACGCGGAGCGCCGCCCCTCCCGGGGCGGTCGGTAAGCATCACGCGTCCCGGTGGGTCGCAGGGGACAACTCGCGTTCAGTGCACGCGTTCGAGCGAACGCTCGCTCGTGGGTTCGACTGTTCGGGTGGCCAGGAAGGCGCGGATCTCGCGTACGGCGCTTCGCCCCGCCCGGTTGGCGCCGATCGTGCTCGCCGACGGGCCGTAGCCGACCAGGTGGATGCGGGGGTCCTTGACCACGCGGGTGCCGTCGAGCCGGACGCCGCCGCCGGGCTCGCGCAGTTTGAGCGGGGCCAGGTGGTCGAGGGCCGCGCGGAAGCCGGTCGCCCACAAGATGACGTCGGCGTCCAGCGTGCGGCCGTCGGACCACGCGACGCCGCGCGGGGTGATCCGGTCGAAGACGGGCTCGGGCCGCAGGACCCCGCGCACCTGCGCGTCGCGGATCGCGTCGGTCGCGGCCAGCCCGGTGACGCTGACGACGCTCTGCGGCGGCAGCCCCCGGCGCACCCGGTCCTCGACGAGGGCGACCGCGGAACGTCCCCACTCCTGGTCGAAGGGCGCGCTGTGGAAGACCGGCGGGCGACGGGTCAGCCAGGTGGTGCGGGCGACCTCGGCCAGCTCCATCAGCAGCTGCACCGCCGACGTACCGCCGCCGACCACCAGGACGTGCTTCCCGGCGAATTCCGCCGATCCCCGGTACTCCGCCGTGTGCAACTGCCGCCCGAGGAAGGTCTCCTGGCCCGGGTAGTACGGCAGGAACGGCCGGTCCCAGGTCCCGGTCGCGTTGATCAGCGTCCGCGTGGACCACACACCCGCGTCGGTCTCCACCCGCAGCCGCCCCGCGACCCCCTCCCGTACGGCGGTGACGTCGACCGGCCGCCGGACATCCAGGTCGAACTCCCGCTCGTAGCGCGCGAAGTACTCGCCGACCACCTCGGCGGACGGCCGGTCGGGGTCGGCGTCGCCCAGCGGCATACCGGGCAGTTCGTGTACGCGGTGCGCCTTGCCGTAGGTGAGCGACGGCCAGCGGAACTGCCAGGCGCCGCCCGCGCCGGGGGAGTGGTCGAGGACGACGAAGTCCGTGCCGGACCGCAGCCCCGCGCGGCGCAGGAAATACCCGGCCGAGAGCCCCGCCTGCCCGGCGCCGACCACGACCGTCCGCACGCTCCGCACGCCGGACACGTCCGGCCCGTCCGCCGCGTCACCCAAGTCGTTCATGTTTCACCCAACGGTGGGGGCGAGTGAAAGCTTCCCCCGCGCGCGGGCGGCCGGGGACGCGGGAGACGTCGGTGTCCAGGCGGGCGGCGGTCTGCCAAACTGTCTGCGTCGCGCAGAGAAGCGCGACGGCACGGGCGCGGGCCTCCACGGCCGCGCGGAACCACGCAGGAGGCACCATGGCGCGGACCGACGCCCCCACCGGCCGCCGCTCCGATCTGCTGTCCGAGCTGTCCGTGGCCTCGCGCCACTACACGGCGTCGTACGCGCTGTTCAACCAGGCGCTCGCCGACTACTTCGGGCTGCACCCCACGGACGTGCAGTGCCTCAATCTGCTGAGCCTGGAGTCGCGCCCGGTCACCATCGGGCGGATCGCCGAGCTGACCGGCCTCACCACCGGCTCCGCCACCCGGCTCGTGGACCGGCTGGAACGCGCGGGTTACGTGGTCCGTGAGCGGGACACCGAGGACCGGCGCCGGGTCATGGTGACCACCGTGCCCGACCGGATGGCGGACTTCGGCCGTGTGTGGGGCGGCCTGAGCGGCGGCTGGTGGCGGATGCTCGACTCCTACGACGACGACCAACTCGCGCTCCTGCTCGCCCATATGCGCCGCACCGTCGACCTGAGCACCGCGCAGATCGCGCGGCTGCGGGCGGGTGACGTGGCCGACCCCGGCGGCGCGGGCGAGGAGCACAGGGGCGCCGCCGGGGCCTGATCCGCCGTACCCGCTACGGGCGGGTGAAGGCGGCGGCGTTCTCCGCCGCCCAGGACGCGAAGGTGCGCGGCGGACGCCCGATCAGCCGTTCAAGAGTGTCGGTCACCTCCGTGGGCGTACCGTCGAGCGCCTTCCACCAGTCGAGCAGCGCCTCGGCGAACGCCTCGGGCAGATGCTCCGCCGTCTCCGCCCGCCATGCCTCACGGCTGACCGGCACGGCGGAGATCGGCTGTCCCGTGGCGTCCGCGAGCACGTCGACCTGCTCGGCGAAGCTCAGCGACTCGGGCCCCGTCAGGTGGTACGTCCCGCCGCGCACACGGGAATCGGTGAGCGCCGCGCAGGCCGCCTCGGCGAGATCGGCCTCGTGCACGGGGTCGGTGTGGGCGCCGGGATACGGCAGATTCACCGCGCCTGACGCCTTGATGGGCCACGCCCACTGGAGGGCGTTGGCGGCGAAGGCGCCGGGGCGTAGCACGGTCGAGGCGATCGGTGAGGCGGCGAGCGCGGTCTCCACCTCCAGGTGGTGCCGGGCGATCGGGTCCCGCTCGGCGTCGGGCTCCATGACGCTGGCGGACGAGAGCAGCACCACGTGCCCGACCCCCGCCCGTTCCGCCTGCTCCAGGAACGCGCCGATGTGCGACGCCTCGGCGTAGAGGAACACCGAGTCGACCCCCGCGAGCGCGGCGGGGAAGCCGGACGGGTCGTCGAGGCTCAGGGCGGTGGTCCGCACCCCTTCCGGCGGTTCGACCTCCTCCGGCTTCCGCGAGGCGACGCGTACGTCGGCGCCCCGGTCGTGAAGGAGCGCGGTGAGGGCGCGGGCGACGCGCCCGCGGCTTCCGGTGATGAGGACGGTCATGGCGGTGTTCCCCGTTCGTGGAAAGGGCTTGGGAGCGGGTGGCACAAGGAGCCTTGCGGCCGACGGAAGGTCGGAGGGAGCAGTCGTGGCGAAAACTATGCGCCACGAAGAATCTGTGTCACGCAGATAAATATGGGCGTCATCTCCAGGGCTGTCAAACGGATTGGTGACAGGGCGCTGGCGCACGACGGACCCGCGCCGCCGCCGCGATCCAAGGAGCGTGCGCCGCCTCAGGGGGCCGGTGTGCGGGCCGACGGACCCGTGACCCCGGCCGGGGCGGGCATGCGCGGTTCCGAGGCCCAGCGGCGCAGCCGGGAGACGCGTTCCGCCGCCTCCTCCAGCCGGGACAGCGGCAGGTCGCCGTCGGCGACCGCGCGGGCCGCCGCCGTGTGGATCGCGTCGTGCACACCCGCGCCGCTCGCGGGGCCGAGGCGTACCAGGTCGACCCCGGCGATCCAGGCGAGCACGGCCGCGCCCGGCACGCCCCAGCCGTCGACGATCGACGGCGCGTCCAGCGTGTCGCTGACCACGACCCCGCCGTAACCCAGCTCGCCGCGCAGGATGCCGGTGACGGCCGGGCCGCTGAGCGTGGCGGGCAGACCGTCCTCGCCGGGTACCGGGGAGCGCCCCGCGGTGATCGCGCGGACACCGGCCGCGGCCCCCTCGGCGAAGGGCCGCAGGCTGCCCGTACCGGTGAACGGCCCCAGCGCGGCGGCCACTCCGTGCGTCTGGAGGTCGGTCACGAAGACCCGCGTCTCGTCGGCGCGGGTGCCGGGCCGTACGGCGAGGTGCAGATTGGCACCGGCTGCCATGAGTTCGGCCGCCGCGGCGCTGCCGCCACCCGGCCGGTGCGGCTCCGGGTGACCGGTGAGGGCGTCGGGGAGCGCCGCGCGCAGCGCGTCGGACGCCTTGCGCGCCGCCTGGCCGCGCGCGTGCACCGCGACGCCGGGGGTGCCGCGTTCCAGGCCGCGCAGGATCCAGTCGGGAAGTCTCTCGTCCGCGCCGTCGACGGCGGGCAGCAGGCACGAGTCGACGAGCACGGCGAGCCGGTGCAGCGCGTTCACGTGGTGGTCCCCCTTCGGGGCGCGACAGAGGCGGATGTCCCGAGCCCAGGCGATATCCCGAGGCCCGCCGAATGGTACAGACCAATGCCCGGAGGCGGCAATCACCCCAGGTCCGCCTCCCCTCGGTGACCCCCGCGACCACAGCCGGCCCCACGGCCGCGGACCGCTCAGCGGCCCCCGGACAGCAGCAGCGGCGCCCCGCCGGGAGCGGACGGCGGGCGGCCGTTGGCGGCGGGCACGGCGGACAGCGGCGACGGAAGGGCCTCCAGCAGACCGCGCGCGGCCAGTTCCGGCATCACGCCCTCGCCGAACCAGTACGCCTCCTCCAGGTGCGGATAGCCGGAGAAGATGAAGTGGTCGATGCCCAGCGCGTGGTACTCCTCGATCCGGTCGGCGACCTCCGCGTGGGCGCCGACCAGCGCCGTACCGGCGCCGCCGCGCACCAGCCCGACGCCCGCCCACAGATTCGGCGAGATCTCCAGCTTGTCCCGCTGCCCGCCGTGCAGCGCCAGCATCCGCTGCTGGCCCACCGACTCGCTGCGGCCGAGCGCCTGTTGGGCCGCGGCGACCGTGTCCTCGTCGAGGTCGGCCAGCAGCCGGTCCGCGGTCGCCCACGCGTCGCGCGCCGAGTCCCGCGCGATGACGTGCAGCCGGATGCCGAACCTGACGGTACGGCCCTCGGCCTCCGCCAGCCCCCTGATCCAGTCGATCTTCCGCTTCACCTGCTCGGGCGGCTCGCCCCAGGTCAGATAGACGTCGGCGTAGCGGGCTGCGACCGGCCCGGCCGCCTGAGAGGAACCGCCGAAGAAGATGTCGGGGCGGGGCTCGGGCGGCAGCGCCACCAGCCCGCCCGCCACCTGGTAGTGCTCGCCGTCGTAGTCGAACGGCTTGCCCTCCCACACCCCGCGCACCACCGACAGGAACTCCGCGGTGCGCGCGTACCGGCTGTCGTGGTCGAGATGGTCGCCGAATCGCTTCTGCTCGGTGGAGTCGCCGCCGGTCACCACGTTGAGCAGCAGCCGCCCCCGGCTGATCCGCTGATACGTGGCCGCCATCTGCGCCGCGAGCACCGGCGAGATCACCCCGGGCCTGAAGGCGACCAGGAACTTCAGCCGCTCGGTGTGCTGGGTCAGCGCCAGCGTCGTCAGCCACGCGTCCTCGCACCACGTACCGGTCGGCGTCAGCACCCCCTCGAACCCCAACTGGTCGGCGGCGCGCGCGATCTGGGCCAGATACTCGATGTCGGGGGCGCGGATGCCGGAGACCGGCGTGATCCGGGAGCGCTTCACGCCTCCGTCGGTGTAGACGTGGCGGTCCACCAGGGTGCGGCCGTCGCCGCCGGTGGGCAGGAACCAGTGCAGGTGTACGGACATCGGGCGGACGCCTTTCGATGGGCGGGATCCGGTGCGGTCCGGCGGGATCCCGGCGCGCGGCACGGGAGGTCCGCCGGATCACCGCGGGGACGTCCCGAGGGGACCGGCGGGGCCGGAACGCGAAGAAGAGCTACGGAAGCGCGGGGGAGGGGAAGCGGCGCGAAACGTCAGCGACCGCGACAACACGCGGCAGACGCCACCCGCAGGAGGTCGATGTGACCACGCGAGGTGAGCATGCAGGGACGCGGCATACAACGACGGTAGTCACGCGTCCGTCGGCAGGTCAACGCCGTCTCACCTCGCGGATGGCGGCGGATGGCCGCGGAAAGCGGCTGATCGCGGCGCGAGCCGCCCGCCGGGCCGGAGCCCGCGCCCCGCCGCCGGGCACGGGGACCCCGGCGACCCGCCGCGCCGACACCCCCGCCGCCCCGCGGAATTGAGTGACCATGGACGTATGGCCGACAACCTCACCTCACGCGTCATCGACATCGCGACCGGCTCCAGCGAGACCGTCCACGACCTCACCGACGCCTGCGCGTCGTTCCTGCGCGAGGCTGCGGCCGGGCGCGACGGGCTGCTGAACGTCTTCGTGCCGCACGCCACCGCGGGCGTGGCCGTCATCGAGACGGGCGCGGGCAGCGACGACGACCTGCTCGCCGCGCTCCAGGACCTGCTCCCCGCCGACGACCGCTGGAGCCACCGCCACGGCAGCCGCGGGCACGGCCGCGACCACGTACTCCCCGCGCTCGTCCCGCCGCACGCCACCTTGCCGGTACTGGACGGCCGCCTGGAACTCGGCACCTGGCAGTCGGTCGTCCTGGTGGACACCAACGTCGACAATCCGCGCCGCCAGGTCCGGCTGAGCTTTCTGGGCTGACCGGCGGGCGCTCGCCGAGAAGCGCTGACCCGCACGCCGCGCCGCTCCACCTGGAGCGCCGCCACATCCCGACGCCCCGACACACATCGCGCCAGTCATATCCGCCTTTTGCGGCGGATATGACTGGCGCGATTTCCGATATACCGCGATGTGTTGTACCTGGGCGCTCCGCTTCTTCTGACGGGATATCACGTGTGGTGTTGACCGTTGGTGAAGGCATGCGGAAAACTCGGCACGGCTAATACGGGGCGAGTAATATACGAAGGCGGTAGAAAGCGGTGCGGCGGCGACGATTCCTGGGCTTAGCGGCGGTCGGTGGCTCGATGGTGCTGGCGGTGACCACCCTCGGCGCGTGCGGGAACACCTCACCGCGGAGCAAGGCCATCACCCTGCACGTGGTCGCCACCGACTACAGCGGTCTGAAGACCGCGAGTCCGGTGGCCCAGACCTGGAACAGCCTGGCCCGCTCGTTCGAGGAGCGGAATCCGAACATCACGATCGACGTGCAGTTCGTGCCCGTCGCCGACGCCGACGCGCAGGTCGCCACCATGGTCGAGGACGGCCGGGCGCCCGATCTCGCGCAGCTCGACTCCTTCAGCGCCTTCAGCGACGGCAAGCAGCTCTACAGCGCGGACGAACTGTTCCCGATCAGCATGCAGTCCGCCTTCGTCCCGTCGCTGACGGACGCCGGTTCCGTCAACCACGTGCAGTACGGCATCCCGTGGGTCGCCTCCACCCGGATGTTCTTCTACAACAAGAAGCTCTTCGCCCGCGCGGGCATCACCCGCGCCCCGGAGACCTGGGCCGACATCAGGCGCGACGCCGTCAAGCTCAAGGAGCACGGCGTCCCGGTGCCGTACGGACTGCCGCTCGGCCCGCAGGAAGCGGAAGCCGAGACCATGATGTGGATGATCGGCAACGACGGCGGCTACACCGACAACGTCGGCTCGTACAACCTGGACTCGGTGCGCAATGTCGACGCCTTCGTCTGGCTGAAGAAGAACCTCGTCGACGCCGGTCTCGTCGGCCCCAAGGACCCGGCCAGGACGAGTGTCAGCGATGCCTTCAGCGACTTCCTCGCGGGCCGCACGGGGATGCTCAACGGCCATCTGACGCTGCTTCCGTCGGCGAAGGCGGCCGGAATCGACATCGGAGTGGCGCCGCTGCCCGGAAGGACGGGACCCAGTTCGCAGGCGCTCGGGAACGCCGACTGGATGATGGCCTTCCGGCAGAAGGGACACCGGGAGGCCGACGCCAAGTTCCTCCAGTACATATACAGCGAAGAGAATTTGTTGAAATTCCAACAGGAGTACAAGTTGCTCCCGGTCACGGTGAAAGTCGCGGAAACGGTCAGGATGGATCCGCGGTACCGCGATCTCGTGCCATTCATGAACCTGTTGTCGGACGCGGCGTTCTATCCCGTCGCCAAGGCGTCCTGGGCCCCGGTCAGCGCCGAACTGAAGAAGGACATCGGACAGGCCGTGCACCGCGACCCCAAGGTCGTACTGGCCGGCCTCCAGCGCGACGCCCAGCGCAGCGACGGCGCCAGGTAGTCCGAGGAGCGGACGAGGGCGCCGCCGCACGGCCGGTCAGGCGCCCAGCACCTCCGCCAGGTCGTACCCCACCGGCTCCTCCAACTGCGCGTACGTGCACTCTGCGGCCTCCCGGTCCGGGCGCCAGCGGCGGAACTGCGCGGTGTGGCGGAACCGGTCGCCCTGCATGTGGTCGTAGGCCACCTCGACCACCCGCTCGGGGCGCAGCGGGATCCACGACAGGTCCTTCTTGCCGGTCCACCGGCTCGGACCGCCCGGCAGCCGGTCGGCGGCCTGCGCCTCCTCGCTCGCCCACTCCTGCCAGGGATGGCCCTCGACGGACGCCATCCGCAGCGGCTCCAGCTCCGTCATCAGCGCCTCGCGGCGGCGCATCGGGAAGGACGCGCAGACGCCGACGTGCTGAAGCATCCCCTCGGCGTCGTACAGACCGAGCAGCAGCGAGCCGACCACGGGACCGCTCTTGTGCAGCCGCATCCCGGCCACCACGCAGTCCGCGGTGCGCTCGTGCTTGACCTTGATCATGACGCGCTCGCCCGGCCGGTACGGTAGATGCAGGGGTTTGGCGACGACCCCGTCGAGACCGGCGCCCTCGAAGCGGGAGAACCACTCCTTGGCCGTGTCGATGTCCTGCGTGGCGGGCGCGGTGAACACCGGCGCCGTCGCCTCCCGCAACGCCTCCACCAGCACCTCGCGCCGGTCCCGCTGCGGCACCGGCAGCAGCGTCTCGTCGCCCACGGCCAGCAGGTCGAAGGCGACGAAGGACGCGGGCGTCACCTCCGCCAGATGGCGGACCCGGGACTCCGCCGGATGAATCCGCTCCAGCAGCGCGTCGAAGTCCAGCCGGCCGCCCCGCACGATGACGATCTCGCCGTCCAGCACGCAGCGCGGCGGAATCCGCTCCCGCAGCGCCTCGACCAGCTCGGGAAAGTACCGGGTCAGCGGCTTGCCCGAGCGGCTGCCCAGCTCGATCTCGTCGCCGTCGCGGAAGACGATCGCCCGGAAACCGTCCCACTTGGCCTCGTAGAGCATGCCGGGCGGGACGGCCGCGGCGGACTTCGCCAGCATCGGCCGCACAGGGGGCATCACCGGAAGGTCCATGCTGGTGATTGTGCGCGGCCCCGCCCGGCGGCGCCCGCCGACGGGCGCCGCCCGGCCGTACGGCCTAGCGTGGTCGCATGGCCGAGACGCTGGAACTGACCGTCGGCGAGCGGGCCGTCCGGGTGTCCCACCCGGACAAGGTCTACTTCCCGCAGCGCGGATTCACCAAGGCCGACCTGGTGAGGTACTACCTCAGCGTCGGCGACGGCATCCTGCGCGCGGTCAGGGACCGGCCGACCACACTGGAGCGCTACATCCACGGCGTGGAGGGCGAGTCCTTCTTCCAGAAGCGGGCCCCGAAGAATCTGCCCGACTGGATCCCCACCGCCCGGATCGCCTTTCCCAGCGGCCGGTACGCCGACGAGATCTGCCCCACCGAGACCGCCGCCGTCCTGTGGGCCGCCAACCTCGGCACCTTCACCTTCCACCCCTGGCCGGTGCGCCGCGCCGACACCGACCACCCCGACGAACTGCGCATCGACCTCGACCCGCAGCCCGGCACGGACTACGGCGACGCCGTACGCGCGGCGCTCATGCTGCGCGAGGTGCTGGACGGACTCGGCCTGACCGGCTGGCCGAAGACCTCCGGCGGACGCGGCCTGCACGTCTTCGTGCCGATCGCGCCGGAGTGGACCTTCACCCAGGTACGGCGCTCGGCCATCGCGATCGGCCGCGAACTGGAGCGCCGCGCGCCCGACCGGATCACCACCGCCTGGTGGAAGGAGGAGCGCGGCGAGCGGATCTTCGTCGACTACAACCAGACCGCGCGCGACCGCACGATCGCCAGCGCCTACTCCGTACGGCCGTTCCCGCACGCCCCGGTCTCGGCGCCGCTGCGCTGGGACGAGGTGAGCAGCGCCGTGCCCGAGGACTTCGACCTGGGCACCATGCCGGGGCGGTTCGCGGAGGTCGGCGACGTGCACGCCGACATGGACGAGCACGCCTTCCGGCTCGACGCGGCGCTCGAACTGGCCGACAAGGACGAGCGCGAGCACGGCCTCGGCGACCTGCCCTACCCGCCGGAGCACCCCAAGATGAAGGGCGAGCCCAAGCGGGTGCAGCCGAGCCGCGCCAAGAAGGCCGCGTCGGACAGCGACGCGGACGGGTAGCGACGCGAAGCGGTGGCCTCCGGCCGCGCGATTCAGTCGAACGTCTCGACGTACTCCTCGGTCGGCCCCAGCTCCGGCCGGTCGCGCAGCTCGACGCGGTCGCCGAAACGCTCCAGCTCCAGCACCGTGACGGTGTTCTCGCCGGCCGTCAGCAGCGGCGCGGGCACGTAGAGGGTGACCTGCGGGCCGATCTCCCAGTACCGGCCGAGCAGCGTGCCGTTCACCCAGACGAAGCCCTTGCCGAAGCCGGGAAAGGCCAGGAAGGTGTCGGCCGGGGCGTCCGCCGTGAACCGGGCGGTCGCGAAACCCGCGTCGCCGGACGGCGGGGCGACCGACGGCGCGCGCTCCACGTCGGCCGCGGGCCATTCGTCCAGCGGCAGTCCGTGGACCGACCAGTTGTGCACCAGGCGGCGCTCGACGCGGACCCCGCCGAGGATGCCCTTGCCCTGGCCGAGCAGCGGACCGTAGTTGATCCGGCCCTGGTTCTCGACCAGGAGTTCCAGCAGTACGGGCTCGCCGGCGCCCTCGACGGTGAGCGAGCCGGTCTCCCGGTCGAGCACACCGGCGGGCGCGCCGTCCACGAAGACCTGGGCGCGGTCGTGCAGCCCGTGCACGGTGATCTCCCGCGGGCCGCGCGGCAGACGGGGGCGGGCGCGGTAGAGCACCAGCCCCGAGGGCTGTTCCAGCTCCTCGAAGCTCAGCGGATGCGGGGACGCCACCGGCCGCGACAGCGCGGTGAGCGCGTCCAGCAGACCGGCGCCCCGGACCACGGGCAGCGCGCGAGCGGTCAGCGGCGGCGCGGTCGCGGGCAGCGGCCGGGAGGCTTCGGCCGCGCCGGTCACCGCGAGCAGCCGGTCGCGCAGGGCGAAGAACTTCGGGCCGAGGCCGCCGTGTTCGGCGACCGGCGCGTCCGAGTCGTAGCTTGTCACGGTCGGCTGGAGCCTGTCGCCGTCGTGGTTGGCGCCCGCCCACAGGCCGAAGTTGGTGCCGCCGTGCGCCATGTAGACACTCACCGAGCCGCCCTCGTCCAGGATCTCGGCGAGCGTGGCCTCGGCGCTGTCGACGGTCCGGATGTGGTGCTTCTCGCCCCAGTGGTCGAACCAGCCGTTCCAGAACTCGGCGCAGACGAACGGCTCGCCCGCTCTGCGCGAGCGCAGCAGTTCGGCGGCCTGCGCGGCGCGGGACCCGAAGGTCGCCGTGGTCAGCGTGCCCGGCAGGGCGCCGCCGTCGAGCATCAGGTCGGTCGGGCCGTCCGCGGTGTAGAGCAGTTCAGTGATGCCCCGCTCCACCAGCGCGTCGCGCACCCACGCCACATAGCCGTGGTCGTCGCCGTAGCTGCCGTACTCGTTCTCCACCTGCACGGCGACCACCGGCCCGCCGCGGGCCGCCTGGAGCGCGGCGACGCGCGGGATCAACGCGTCGAACCAGCGCGCCACTTCGTCGAGGAAGGGCCGGTGCGAGGAGCGCAGCCGCATGCCGGGCGTCCCGGTCAGCCACGCGGGCAGCCCGCCGTTGTCCCACTCGGCGCAGATGTACGGGCCGGGGCGCACGATCACGTCCAGGCCGGTCTCCCGCGCGAGCGCGACGAACCGCTCGATGTCGCGCGGGCCGTCGAAGGACGGCCGCCCCCGGCGCGCCTCGTGGAAATTCCACGGGACGTACGTGTCCACGGTGTTGAGCCCCATGGCCGCGAGGCGTTCCAGCCGGTCGGCCCACTGCTCGGGGTGGACCCGGAAGTAGTGCAGCGACCCCGCCAGGACGCGGTGCGGCTGCCCGCCGCGCAGGAACGTGCCGTGCGGATACGACAGCAGGGGCGCGGGTCGGCCGTTGGCGTCCGCGGGTGCGGTGGTGGTCGGAAGGCTCACAGCACCGAACTGTGGCACAGATTGTTATCGATGCCAACGCGGTGCCTTCAGCCGGTCCGGGGCGGGACCACGAGCTGGAGAGCGCCCCCTTTGGGCGGGTGCGACCGCTATCATCGGCGGCAGCGGATCAGCCGGAAGGGACCCATGAAGAACCAGAGCGCGCGCGACGCCTCCCGTCCGCCCGGCATGGCGGATGTCGCACGGGTCGCCGGGGTCTCCGCGCAGACCGTCTCGCGGGCCCTGGCCGGTCACCCCAATGTGCAGGACAGGACCCGCGCCAAGGTGCTCGCCGCCGTCGACCAGCTCGGTTACCGCAGGAACAACGCGGCGCGCATGCTCTCCTCCGGCCGCAGCCGCACCATCGGCGTGGTCACCCTCCAGACCAGCTTCTACTCCCGCACCGCCCTCACCCTCGGCATCGAACGGGCCGCTCAGGAGGCCGGTTACGCGGTCAGCACCGCCACCACCGCCTCGCTGGACACCTCCGCCATCGAGAGCTCGATGCTGCGGCTGGCCGACCAGCACGTCGAAGGCGTCGTGCTCGCCGTGCCGCTGATCCATGTGAGCCGCCAGATCGAGCAGCTCACCAGCGCCGTGCCCACCATCACCGTCGACGGTTCGCGCACGTCGGCGACCGAAGTGGTCGCCGTCGACCAGTCGGCGGCGGCGCGGCTGGCCACCCGGCACCTGCTGGACCTGGGCCACGAGACGGTCTGGCACGTCGCGGGACCCGGCGAGTGGCTGGACGCGGCGAGCCGGTCGCAGGGCTGGCGCGCGGTGCTCGAAGCGGAGGGCAGGACGGTGCCGCCGGAGCTGACGGGCGACTGGTCGCCCGCCTCCGGCTACCGCAACGGCCTCATCCTCGGCCGGATCCCCGACGTCACCGCGGTCTTCGTGGCCAGTGACGAGATGGCGTTCGGCGTGATCCGCGCCCTGCACGAACTGGGCCGCAGGGTGCCGGAGGACATCTCCGTCGTGGGCGTGGACGACATCGCGCTCGCCGAGTACTGCTCGCCCTCGCTGACCACGGTGGCCCAGCCCTTCGCCGAGATGGGGGCGCTCGCGGTCTCCCACCTCATGCGGTACATCGCGGACCCGGACGCCACCTTGGAACCGGCCTCCGTGGAGCCGACGCTGGTCGTCCGCGCCAGCACGGCGCCCGCCCGCCGCTGACGGTCAGGCGCCGGCCAACGGCCTGAGGGCGTCACCACGCGCGGGGGAGTACGTACCCCTGCCGTCCGTGCCGCCGCCTGTCCGCGTTCCCGGACCACACCGGCCGCACGACCGCCCGATGTCGGCCGCTATCACCTGTGCAAGAAGCTCTGTCGGGCTCTGGTGTTATCGATGCCATCGCCGCTACAGTCTCCACCACTCCCGACTCGCTCCCGGCTCTTCACGGCCCTAGGTGGTACAGGAATGACCTCGCGCTCGCCCCGATCACCCCACCGCGGAAGGCGGCGGCGGCAGCGGTCCGCGACCGCCGCCGCCCTGCTCGCCTCGCTCGCCCTGCTGTCGGTCGGCGTCACTCCGGCGCTCGCCGCCCCGCCGCAGACGTCGGCCGACCCGGCCGCCGCCGCGGGCACCCCGATCGACCCCGCCCAGTACACACTGGTCCAGGCAGACTCCGAGTCGCCCGCCTACCCCGCGCCCCCGGCCCTGGACGGCACGGCGCTCGCCGCGTTCGACAACGACCCGTCGACGCAGTGGACGGTCGCCTACGACGTGGTCGGCGGCGTCGGCGTCGCCAAGACCCCGATGCCGCACTGGATCACCCTCGACGTCGGCGGCTCCTTCACCCTCACCGGTGTCGACTACTCGGTGAAGAACCAGGCCAACGGCCCGGTCAAGGGCTACCGGATCTTCGTCACCGACGACGCGGCCGTCGCCAAGGACCCGAAGGGGAACTGGGGAGCGCCCGCCGCGACCGGCTCCTTCCACCAGCCGACGAGCAACACCGAGGTGCAGACCGTCGTCTTCGACAAGCCCGTCACCGGCCGCTATGTGAAGGTCGAGGCCGAGAGCGCCGTCAACGGGTCCGACAACGCCTCCGCCTCCGAGATCAGGGTCCGCGCCGTCGGCGACACCACGCCCGCCCCCGTCGACCCGCCGCCCCCGGCCGACCCCGCGACCCCCGTCGAGATCAGGCACGGCGCGCTCAAGGTCACGGTCGCCAAGGAATTCCCGCAGGTCATCTCGTACGCGCTGAACGGCGGCACCCTCGCGGGCCAGGCGTCCGTCCTGCACACCTTCGACATCAACGGCGCCGCGCACACCGCGACCACGAAGATGTCCGCGCACGGCGACACCGCGACGTACACCTCGACCTTCGCCGACCTGCCGAACGTCACCATCACCTCGACGATCACCGCGACGGCGAAGAAGACCGTCGTCTTCGCCGTCCGGAAGATCACCGGCAGCGCCGCCCGTACCGTCAACCAGTTCTCGATCCCCGGCCAGTCGCTGCTGTCGGTCGACTCCTCCGACCCGCACGCGAGCCTGGCCCGTACGAAGATCTCCACGGACTCCACGACGACGGCCGACCAGTTCCTCACGATCAGCGCGGCGGCCAAGCCCGACAAGGCGTCCGTCGGCACCCCGTACGGCTTTGTCAGCAACTCCACGCTCGCGGGCGGGCTGATCACCGACGCGACCGACGACGCCGCGCAGGACAACAACGACAACGGCAACACCCGGCTCCAGTCGCGGATCGTGGACGCGGGCGGCGGCGCGCGCCGCGCGGAGCTGTCCGTCGGCAACTACACCTACGCGCCCAAGGGCGCCACGGACCGGCGGGTGGCGACGTACGCGCTGCCGCGGACCACGGTCGTGCTCTCCGGTGACGCCAACGGCGACAACAAGGTGACCTGGGAGGACGGCGCGCTCGCCTACCGCGCCGCGATGACGCGCCCGCTCGGCGCCGACCGGGTGCCCGAACGCGTCGTGCAGCACATCCCGTTCAACTTCGCGAGCCAGGCCACCAACCCGTTCCTCAAGACGCTCGACAACGTCAAGCGGATCTCGCTGGCCACCGACGACCTCGGCCAGTGGGTGCTGGAGAAGGGCTACGCCAACGAGGGCCACGACTCCGCGCACCCGGACTACGGCGGCGACTACAACGTCAGGGCCGGCGGCCTCACCGACCTCAACAAGCTGGCTTCCGTGGGCGCCGACTACAACTCCGACATCGCCGTCCACGTCAATGTGACCGAGGCGTACCCGCAGGCCAAGAACTTCAGCTCGGGACTCATCCAGGGCCAGGTCAACGGCTGGGACTGGCTCAACCAGTCGTACCACATCGACCAGCGCACCGACCTCGGCAGCGGCGCCGTCCTCGACCGCTTCAAGGAACTGCGCAAGCAGGCGCCCGGCATCAAGACCGTCTACATCGACGCCTACTACTCCAGCGGCTGGCTCGCCGACGAACTGGCCCGCCAGCTCCACGCGATGGGCTTCGAGGTCGCCAGCGAGTGGGCCTACAAATTCGAGGGCGACTCGATCTGGTCGCACTGGGCGAGCGACAAGAACTACGGCGGCGCCACCAACAAGGGCATCAACTCCAACATCGTCCGCTTCATCGCCAACTCCGACCGCGACGTGTGGAACGTCGACCCGCTGCTCGGCGGCTCCGACATCAAGGAGTTCGAGGGCTGGACCGGCCAGGACGACTACGACGCCTTCTACCGGAACATCTGGACCGACAACCTGCCGACCAAATTCCTCCAGCACTACCAGGTCACCACCTGGGACTTCGGCGTCTCCGCCGACCTCACCGGCGGTGTCCACGTCGCGATGGCGGGCGGCAAGCGCCAGGTGACCATGGGCGGCGCGCTCGTCCTCGACGGCGACAGCTACCTGCTGCCGTGGGGCGAGGCCAAGCGCGGCAACGGCACGTCCTCGCCGAGCGACGCCGACAAGATGTACTACTTCAGCGCGTCCGGCGGCGCCCACACCTTCGACGTGACACGGCAGTTCGCGGGCACCAAGCGCTTCACCCTCTACAAGCTCACCGACCAGGGCCGGGTGAAGGCCGGTGACATCACCCCGACCGGCGGCAAGGTCACGATCAGCGGCGACAAGAACCAGCCGTACGTGCTCGCCCCGCAGTCCGGCAAGGCGCCGCACACCCACGTCGACTTCGGGCAGGGCACCGGTCTGAACGACCCCGGCTTCAACGCCGGCGACCTCACGGCCTGGAACGCCCGCGGCGGCGCGACCGCCGTACGCACCGCCAACGGTGACAACGTCGCCCGGCTCGGCGCCGCGGCCTCCGGTATCTCGCAGCAGGTCAAGGGCCTGACGTCCGGCAAGACCTACACCCTCAGCGCCAACGTCGAGATCGCCAAGGGGCAGCGCAGGGCCACCACCCTCGCCGTCACCGGCGGCAAGCAGCCCGCCGCGAACACCTTCGACACCACGCCCGCCGCCAACCAGATGGCCGCGGACGCCAAGCAGGGCACGTACTCGCAGCGCGCGTCGGTGACCTTCACCGCGCCGTCCAACGGCAAGGTCACCGTCGCCGTCAGCGCGGTGGCGGGGGGCGCGGCCGTCACGCTGGACGACATACGCCTGATGGCCGACACCACGCTGCCGCTGCCCAAGAAGGCGGCCGGTTCTGGCGGGACCGTCCTCGCGCGGGACGACTTCGAGGGCAACCAGCCCGGCTGGGGCCCCTTCGTCAAGGGCGACGCGGGCGGCGCCACCGACCCGCGCACCAGCATCAGCGACCTGCACGCCCCGTACAGCCAGAAGACCTGGAAGAACACCTACTCGCCGTACAACTCCGGGACCCTCAAGGGCCAGGCGGTGGACGACGTCATCGGCGGGAACCACTCGCTCAAGGCCCACGAGGAGAACAGCGGTCTGGTCTACCGGACGGTGCCCGCGACCGTGCCCTTCGTGGCGGGCCACACGTACGCGGTCTCCTTCCGCTACCAGACCAACCTCGACGGCCAGTGGGCCTGGGTGACCGGCGCGGACGTCGTCGGCGGCGGAAAGGTCGCGTCCAAGGATGTGACGCGCGACGTGCTCGCGCCCGCGCTCGACACGGCCACGTACTCCAAGGAGATCGTCGCGGGCTGCGGCGACACCTGGGTGGGGCTGCGCAAGCTCGGCGGCGCCAACGGCACGGACTTCGTGCTGGACGACTTCTCGGTGACCGACCTGGGCCCCGCCCCGGCGGGTCCGGCGTGCGCGAGTGTGACGACGCCGCCGACCGCCGAGCTGAGCCCCGGCGTGCCGAGCGAGTACGTGACCACCTTCACCAACAGCGAGCTGACCGACGCCACCGGCGTCGTCCAGCGGCTCGACGGTCTGCCCGCCGGGTGGACCGCGGCGGTGAAGACCGAGCACGGCAACAGCTTCGCCACCGTGAAGCCCGGCGCGTCGGTGAGCACCACCTGGCTGCTGACCCCGCCCGCGGGAGCGGCGGGGACCGCCGCCTCCTGGAAGGTCGTGGCGGGCTACACCGACGACGGCGCCACCAAGTCGGTGTCGGCGGACGCCAAGGCGACCGTCGCGACCCGCGCGCTGCTCTCGCCCAGTTCGATGACGGCGACCGCGGACTCCGAGAACCTCTCCTCGGGAGCGGCGGAAGGACCGGTCTCCAACGTGCTCGACGGTGACCCCGGCACCATCTGGCACACCGACTACACCAACTCCGAGGCGCCGTACCCCCACTGGGTGACCCTCAAGCTGGGCGGCCCCGCCGACCTCGACGGCTTCGGCTACCTCGACCGCCAGACCGGCGGGCAGAACGGCCGGGTGGCCGGCTACGAGGTCGCCGTCTCCGACAACGGCACTACCTGGACGACCGTCGCCCGCGGCACCCTCGTGGACTCCCCGTCGACCCAGGTCATCGCCTTCGACCGGGTCCGCGCGAGCTATGTCCGCTTCACCGCGCTCAGCGCGCTCAACGGACTGCCGTTCGCGGCGGCAGCCGAGATGCGGGCCTACGGCAGTTACGCCGACACGCCCGTCGGCTATCCGCCGGATCCCGCACCGGGCGCCTGACCACGGCCCGAACGGGCACCACGCGGGGCGCGCCCCCCTCCCTGACCGGGGAGGGGGGCGCGCCCCGTCGTTCTCGGGTCAGTTGACCAGCGGGAGGAGCTGAAGGCGCTCGGCCGCCGAGATGAGCGGGTCCACGTCGACCGGCTCCTCCGTGACGTCGTCGATGACGGACACCCGCACCGCGGGCACGGGCGCCGTGTCGATGGTCGCCGCCAGGTCGAGCGCGAACAGCACGTTCACCGGCCGCGCCCCGCGCGAGTCCTCGTGGACGCCCGCGAACCGCAGGATGCGCCAGCCCTCGTCGTCCCAGTGGTCGAGCAGGGCGGAGCGGACGACGGGAGCCGTCGCCTGCCAGGCCAGGGAGTTCTCCAGCAGCTCCACGGACGCCGCGACCGGCACCCGTTCGCCGGAACCGCTCAGCGGATGCCCGAGGACCCGCAGCCGCAGCTTGCGCAACGGCCGCAGCCACCGCTGGTCGAGGTCGGTGGACAGACCGAGCAGCACCGCCGCGGCCACCACCAGGACGACGGCCGACGGCACCGGATCCCCGCCGATCCGCGACCACCACGTACGGTCGGCGGCCACGGCGGCCAGACCGCCCACGACGACCAGACCGGCACGGGTGAAGGACCGCCAGCCGACCGGCCCCTCGTCACGGGCGCTGCACCCGCAGGACGACTCGGGCGCCGTCGCCCGCGCGTACCCCAGATACGCGGTGAAGCCCGCGCCCAGCACCGCCGTTGCCACGGCGGGCGCCACGGCCTCGGGAACGGCGAGCAGCGCCGCCGCGATCAGCAGCTCGACCGCGCCCACCGCGCGCAGTGCCCGGGTGGCGCGGTGGCCGTTGCCCAGGACCCGCACCAGGACGGTGTTCGCGGCCAGATGGGCCGTACGGCGGCCGAAGAGCTTCGGCGCGCCGGTCACGGCGAGCAGGACCCCGCACAGCAGCGGCGCCAGACTCGGGATGACGGAGATCATCGCGCTCCCTCCTAGTGGCCGACGGTCACGCGGGCGATGTCGACGGTGTCGTCCTCGGGACGCCAGGCGCCGAGGATCTGCGCCGACTGCCCGATCCGCACCCGCGACAGGTCCGAGGTGAGCGCGCCGCCCAGGTACGAGGCGGTGGTCGTCTCGGTGACGATCCGGCCCACGACGGCGTGGTTGTTGCCGTGCGTGAGGTGCAGCCGGTCCTTGGCGATGCCCTGGATCTCGCAGAAGAGATTCACGATGTTGACCCACACCGCGTCCGCCGCGATGGTGCCGTCGGGCATGTCGACACCGCGCGCGTACAGGCCGTCGCCGACCTTGATCTCCGCCGCGGTGGTGGGGCGCAGCTTCCAGACGCTGGTGGCGTTGGTGAGCTGGATGAGGTGCTGGTCGCCGTAGGAACCGGCGACCTCCAGCACGGTGCCGTTGATCGCGGTGATCCGGCCCTCGGCGAACGCCGACTTGGAGATCGCCGGGTCGAGCGACGGCATCGGCGCGGCGAAGGCGGCGTCCGCGTCGATGCCGCCGAGCGCGGTGGCGCCGACGATGGTCGCACCGCCGAGCGCGGCGGTGGTGAGGAAGCGCCGGCGGTCCATCCGGCCGCGGCCCGCGGGATTCTGGTCGTGGCTCATGTCGGTCCTCCTCACTCGTAGATGTAGACGGGGAGCTTGCCGGAGCTGAGATTGCCGATCGCGGAGAACGCGGCCGGGGTCAGGTCGATGACCCGGTTGGTGCGGCAGGCGCCGTTGCAGCACGCGGACTCGCCGCAGAAGCTCTTGGTGCGCGGTCCGCAGTCGGAGACCGTGACGCAGACCGTCGCGCCGGAGCACTGGTGCTTGACGTTCATCACCGAGCCGCAGCCGCGGCGCGCGATCGTCTCACCGCACAGGTCGGGCCGGGTGATGTCGAAGCACGCCTGGGAGGCGTTCGGCCACGCCGCTTGGTGGGCGTTGGACTGGCAGGTGCCGCAGGCACCGGTGCCGGTGCTGCCGCAGGGGCCCCAGGCGCTGCCGCAGCAGAACCAGGTGGTCTCACCTGCCCAGAGACTGGTCGATCCGCAAGCCATGTCGATTCCCTTCGCTCGCGCGCAGGTGTTGTGACCTGCGCATGACAACACAAGGTGCATGCCGCGCCATGCGTGACACGTGACACGGGGCCGCCGGTGGGGACGGCGGCGGTGCTGGGTGTTCGGCGTCCGGGATGCGCGCGCTCGCGGGGGAGGTGGGGCGACGGGCGGGACCGCGAGGCGGTGGGGCGGTGTGGCGTGAATCGCGCGGATGTGCGAGGTGCGTGGTGCGCTCGATGCGTGCGGGGACAGTGGGGGGTTCGGGTACTGCGAGTGCTGAGGGTGGCGCGGGTCCTGTGGGGATTCCGGGGCATGTGGGGACGCCGGGAGAATTGCATGCCCATGACAAGGTGTGCGTCGGATGGGTCGGCAGTGATGGTGGAACACGGCCATGATGCGCGCTTCTACGCGCGTCCGCCAGAGGGCGGGAGACACGAGAGGCCCTTGGGGCGGGCGGCACGAGCCGTACGGTGCGGGGTACCGGGCGTTGGCCTCGGGCATCACGGCCGCCGCGCGGCGCGCGGACGCGTGGGCCGTCTTTTGCGGGGTGCCCGGGATGTCGTGATCCAGCCAGCCGCGGCCACGGCGGCTCGCGTACGCCTACGATCTGCCGCCTGCCGCCTGCCGCCTGCCGCCTGCCGCCTGCCGCCTGCCGCCTGCCGCCTGCCGCCTGCCGCCCGCCGCCCGCCGCCTGCCGCCCGGGTATCGGGCGCGGTCGCTGGGGGTGTCGCCCGGCGCTGAAGGGCTACCGGGTCGCCCGCTGAGCGCCACCGCCTGATCCGTCGCCCGATCCGGCGCCGGGCCCCGGGACCCCGGCCGCCCTGCCGCCCGGTCCGCCGCCCTGGCGTCGGGTCGCCGCGCTGCGGCCCACGGCCTCCACCAGCGGCAGCACGCGGTACGGGACCCGCTCGCGCAGGGCGATCTCCGTACGGGTCCGGACCACGCCCGGCAGTTGGATCAGCCGCTGGATGATGTCCTCCAGATGGGCGTTGTCGCGTGCCGCAACCCGGGTGAGCAGATCCCCGCCGCCGGTGATCGAGAGCGCCTCGATGATCTCCGGCACGGCCGCGAGCGCTTCGCCCACGTCGTCCAGGCGCCCCTGCGTCACCTCGATCCGCACGAAGGCCAGCACCGGGTGGCCCAGCGCGGCAGGCGACACGCGTGGTCCCGCCGTGGTGATCACCCCGTCCCGCTCCAGCCGGTCGAGCCGGGCCTGGAGGGTGCCGCGGGCCACGCCGAGTATGCGGGCGTACTCACGGACGCTGGTGCGCGGCTGCTCCAGCAGCAGCCGCAGGATGCGGGTGTCCAGTGCGTCGACGGCCATGGGCCACTGGTCTCCTCATGGTCGATGACAGGACACCTTCACCGTACCAATGGCACAGCACTGAGCGACCAGTTTGAGCCACTGCCCGCTCGGGTGCTTTCCTGGTGGTGACGATGGCGTTGCGGTCCTCCGCAACGCCTTTGCCATGTCCGGCGCCGACCGCCGCCGGGCACCCGTACCGGACAGGGGTGGAACCGCACACGTGAAGAAGTTGTTCGTCGCACCGGATCCGGGCCGCGCGCGGCTGCGCCACGCCTCCCGCGCCGTCCTCGGCATCGCGCTCGCCGTCACCGCGGCGGGCCTGGCCGGATTTCCGCTGCCCGCGATGTGCGGCGGTGGTCTCGCCGCGCTGCTCGCCTTCTTCGTCGTCGCCGACGCCCGCGTCGGCCAGCAGGCGGTCACCATCGCCCTGATGCCCCTGACCGGACTGCCGGTGCTCACCGCCGCGGCCTGGCTGCACCCGTACCCGCTCGCCCGCGATGCCGCCTTCGTCGCCGTCGTCCTCGCCGGGGTCTACGTCCGCCGCTGGGGTGCCCGCGGCCACGCGCTCGGCGTCTTCGGCTTCATGATGTTCTTCATCGCGCAGTTTCTGCACGCCGTCCCGGCCGAACTCCCCGAGCTGTACGCGGCGATCGGCCTCAGCCTCGCCGTCGCCGCCACCGTCCGCTTCGGCCTGTGGTGCTACGAACGCGGCGCCGCTCCCGTACCGGCCGTATCTCTTGTCCAACCGCCCGGTCTGCGCAGGCCGACCACCCGGCAGGCCGTCCAGGCCGCGACCGCCGCGGCCGGAGCCCTCGCGTTCGGCCAGGCACTGTCGGAGGACCGCTGGTACTGGGCGGTCGCCACCTCCTGGTGGATCTTCGTCAACACGGCGTCGCGCGGCGAGACCCTGGTGCGCGGCTTCCGCCGCGTGCTCGGCACCGCGCTCGGCATCGTGGCCGGATTCGCCCTCGCCCTTCCCCTGCACGGCGCCCCCGTACCGTCCGCCGTCCTCGTCGCGGTGTGCGTCTTCGGCATCTTCTACAGCGCGGCCGTCTCCTACTCCTGGATGACCTTCTTCGTCACCGTCATGGCCGGCTCCCTCTACGGGCTGCTCGGCGTCCTGCACCCGGCGCTGCTCCTGCTGCGCCTCGAGGAGACCGGGGCGGGCGCGCTCTGGGCGGCCCTCGCCGTGCTGCTGGTGCTGCCGGTCACCACGCACGCCGCCACCGACGCCTGGATCCAGCGCGCCCTGGAATCCGTACGCGACTTCACCGCGCAGGCCGCCCGGCACCTCGCCGGTGAACCCGGCGCCGACCTGGCAGGACGCGCCGCCGAACTGGACCTGGTACTCGGCCGGGTACGCGCCTGCCTGGCGCCGCTGGTGCACCCGCTGAGCCCCCTGCGGGCCCGCAGAGCGCGGGCCGGTCACGTACTGCGCCTCCTCGACGCCTGCGCCCACCAGGTGCGCGGCCTCGCCGAGGTCGTCGCCCACCCCGAAGCGGGCCACGACGAGCGGCTGTCGGCCGCCTGCCGACGGGTCGAGGACGCCGTGCGCCGCCTGGTCGTACGCGGGGTCGAGGCACCGGAACCCCGGCCGGAAACGCCCTGGGACGGCGTGGGACATCCGCACGCCGAACGCGCGCTCGGCCACCTGCGGGTCCTGGAAACGGCGCTCACCGACCTCGCCGCTCCCCTGCACGCCGACCCCCGGGCGCCGCTCGCCGCCTGACCAGTGGGACCCGGGGGCGACGCGGCCGCCGTCAGGTACTAATCTCAGCCGCCGTACAGACATCAGGCGGAAGAGGTACGGCAGTGGCCGGGCACGTTTACATCGGGTCGTTCACTTCGGCGGGCGGGCGAGGGCTCACCACGGCCGCCGTCGACCCGGACACGGGAGCGCTCACCGCGCTCGGCGACAACGCCGAGGTGCAGAATCCGTCCTTCCTCGCCCTGTCCGACGACGGGCGGACGCTCTACACGGTCGGCGAGACCGAGCCGGAGGGCACCGCCGCCGCGTTCTCGCTCGCGGACCCGGCCGCGCCCCGGCTGCTCGGCGCGCCCGTGCAGGTGCACGGCGGCTGGCCCACCCACCTCGCCGTCCACCGCGGCCACCTGCTCACGGCCAACTACGCGGAGCCCGGCAGCGTCAGCGTCCTGTCCATCGGCGAGGACGGCGCGCTCGGCGGACTGCGCTCACTGCTGGAGCACGAGGGCGACGGCCCCCACCCCGAGCGCCAGACCGGGCCGCACGCCCACGCCGTGCTGACCGACCCCAGCGGACGCTGGGCGGTCAGCGTCGACCTCGGCACCGACTCGGTGCGGGTCTGCGAACTGGACACCGACAGCGGCGAGCTGGAGATCGAGCGCGAGCTGGGACTGCGCTCCGGGATCGGCCCGCGCCACCTCACCTTCCACCCGGCCGGCCACCACGCCTATGTGATGAACGAACTCGACTCCGTCGTCACCGTCTGCCGCTGGGACCCCTCCATCGGCAGCCTGCGCCCGCTCGCCGAGGTCCGCGTGCTCCCCGACGGCACCGAGGGCGAGAACTACCCCTCGGAGCTGGTCGTCTCGCCCGACGGCCGCTTCGCCTGGGCCGCCAACCGCGGCCACAACAGCATCGCGGTGCTCGCCCTGGACGAGACGGGGGAGCGGCTGGAACTGCTCGACACCGTGAGCTGCGGCGGCGACTGGCCGCGCCACCTCACCCTCGACCCGTCGGGCACCCGGCTGTACGCGGCCAACGAGCGCTCCGGCGACGTCACCTGGTTCGACGTCGACCCGGGCACCGGCATCCCCAAGCAGGCCGGTTCGCTCGCGCTGCCCGCCGTGTCCTGCGTGCTCTTCGCCCGGCCCTGACACCGCGGCGGCGGGCTCGCGCGGCCCGCACGACGGGAAACGGCGCGGGCGGGCGGTCCTGTCGAAGGACCGCCCGCCCGCGCCGTTGTCGTCGCCGTGTCGACGCGCCGCCTCGTTCAGTGCGAGGGCGCGCTCTCCTGCTGCTGCATCGCGATGCCCAGCGCGCCCGCGTAGTGCGTGACCACCAGCTTGCCGACCGCCGGGTACGGGCCGAGCGCGTCGGCGCCCGAGCAGCCCGCCTCCGCCGCGGCGGTGTGCAGGAGCTGCGGCGCGATCTCCGGGCCGATCAGGCACGGGGCGAGCGCGAGCCGGCCGGAGCCGGAGGAGCGCAGCTGCTCCGCCGCCCGTGCGATGGAGCCGTCCTCGTCGAGCGCGGCGGCCAGCACCGGCACGGCGAGCCGCGCGGCCAGCAGCAGCCCGGTCACACCCGCGGCCTGCGCCGCCTCCTCGCCGCCGACGGTCGCCAGGATGATCCCGTCGGCCGCGGTCGCCACGGTGAACAGCCGGGCGCGGTCGGCGCGGGCCAGACCCGCCTCGGCGAGCCGGACGTGCAGCGCCTCGGCGAGCAGCGGGTGCGGACCGAGGACGTCGGTCAGCTCCACCTGCGCCTTGGTGTCGGCGATGGCCTGCCGGATCCTGCGCAGCACCGAAGCCTCGGGTCCCGCGAGCAGCGGGACGACGACGGCCGCGGTGTCCTCCCCCGACCGCTCGTCCGCGATGGCGGCCAGGACGCCGCGCAGCGCAGGGAATTCGGTCTCCGCGCCGTCCTCACCGTCGACGAAGCCGATCCGCGGATCGAGTCCCGACAGCTCGGAGCGGGCGATGCTCACGACCTCCTCCGCCAGACTGAGCGCGGCGGCGGTGGGAGTGCCGGGGACGGCCAGAACCAGCACCGGCGCGCCCTCGGGCGCGGCCAGCGCCTCCGGTCGGCGGTGACGTCCCGGCTGGCGCGGGCGCGGCATTCGAACGGGAAGGCCGGAGGCGGGCCCTGTGGCAGTGCTCATGGCGACGCATGCTAACGCCTTGGGGCGCCTGGATGTTCGGCCGGGTCGGAGCCGCGGCAGACCTGTCCTGATCTGTCCGTTTCACCGCTCACGTTCGGTCATTGAACGAGTCTGAGCTGTGCCGGAACGCGCCGCGTCGGCACCGGAACGAACTGGTGCGGTACGCGAACGTGCCGGTGCGGCACGGGAGACGAGCCGCAGCAGCGCGGGGTCGGCCGGAAGCGGCAGCGCGTCCCGGTGCAGGGCCCCCGCGATCAGCAGCGCGCCGTCCAGCGGATCACCGGCCGCCGGTACGAGCCTGGCTTCCGGCAGCATCCGCCCGGCCCGCTCACGCAGCGGCCCGAGCAGCGGCTCACCCATCTTGAACAGGCCACCGGTCAGCGCCACGTCCACCGCGGCGGCGTCCGGCCGTACGGCAGCCGCCGACTCCAGGATGTGCGTCGCGGCGGCCCGCAGGATTCCGGAGGCCACCGGATCGCCCCCCGTGGCACAGGCGGCCACGTCGGGCGCGAACGAGGCCAGTACGGCGGGGCGGTCGGGTCGCGGGTAGAGCTGTGCGGGCATCCCGTCGAGCGGCCCGAAACGGTCCTCCGCGCGGGCCAGCAGCGCCGTGGAGCCGCCCGCCCTGCCGTCGTGCGCGCGCATCGCCGCGTCCAGGCCCGCGCGGCCGATCCAGGACCCGCCGCCCGCGTCGCCCAGCAGATGGCCCCAGCCGTCCGCGCGCAGCCAGCCGCGGCCGTCGGCCGCGGTGCCGAGCGCGATCATGCCGGTCCCCGCGGCGACGACGACGCCCGGCCGCAGACCGAGCGCGCCCGCGTACGCGGTCACCGCGTCACCGGCCAGCGCCAGCGACTCCACCCCGAAAGCGGCGGCCAGGGCGTCGGGCAGCACGGCGCGCAGGTCGGCGCCGAGTGTGGCCATACCGGCCGCGCCGACGCACGCGGCGGCCAGCGTGCCGGCCCCGGCCTTGTCCAGCAGGCCGTTCACCAGGGGCACGACCTGGTCGAGCAGGCTCGCGGCGTCGATCCCGCGCTCGCCGGTCACGGCCGGGCGGGCCGAGACGGCGGGCGCGGACACCTCGGTGCCGTCGGCGCGGGCGACGGCCACCCGCACACCGGAACCGCCGGAGTCGATCCCGAGCACCCAGTCAGCGGAAGCGGGCACGGATCAGCCGAGCCCGCGCGAGTCCTGCTTGAGCGCGGTGTCCACGGTCAGCGCCGAGGCGACGACCATGCTCAGCAGCGGGTCGGCCAGCGGCCGGTGGATCTGGAGGACGTAGTTGTCCGCCGTGGTGAACATGGTCTTGGCCAGGCCCTCCCACGTCTTGGTGATCCGGCCGATCTCCGTCTCCGTGTGGTCCACGATGGCGAAGTTCCACGCCCGCCAGTTCTCTGCCTTGATGGCACCGATCTGCTGGCCGTTGTACATGAACGCGAACTTGATCTTGCCGAAGGCGTTCTGCTGCACGATCTCGCCGAGCGGCTCACCGTTCGAGCGGTGCACCAGCACCTTGGACTTGATGAACTTCGCGGGCCGGGTGAGCACCAACTGCGGCTGCCCGTGCGCGTCCCTGACCTCCAGCTTGTGGGTCAGGAACTGGTCCACACTGGAGACGAAGCGCAGCACCTTCTTCGCCGTGCTCTGCCCGATCTCGACGACCGAGCCGAGGGTACGGCCCTGCTGGTCGAAGACGCTGTACTCGTTGACCAGCTCGATCAGCTTGGCCTTCTGGTTCACCACCAGGATCGGCTCGGTGAACAGGGTGCCGCCGCCGAACGAGGTCGGCGCTATCCCGGCCTGCTGCTGCACCTGGCGCTGGACCTTGGACGGGTCGGGGGCGCCGCTGACATTCACCTCCCACGCGTTGCCGCCGCCTTGCTGCTGCTGCGGAATCTGGCCGGGGTTCGTGTGCTCCGTCCACTGTTTGCCGTCCCAGTAGCGGAGCAGATTCGGAGTGCCTTGCGGGTCGGCGTACCAGCCCGCCGGAGTATTGGGATGCGTCGTCACCCGGGCAGAGTACCGTCAAGACATGTCAGGGAAGGAGCCAGTCGACCGGCTGCGCACCCTGCCGGACCAGCAGATCATTGGCGCGGCTGAAGGGCCGTGAGCCGAAGAAGCCGCGGTCGGCCGACATGGGGGAGGGGTGCGAGGACTCGATGGCGGGCAACTGCCCGAGCAGCGGCCGCAGATTGCGGGCGTCCCGGCCCCACAGCACGGAGACCAGCGGACGGCCCCGGGCGGCGAGCGCCCTGATCGCCTGCTCGGTGACCTCTTCCCAGCCCTTGCCGCGGTGCGCGGCGGGCCGCCGGGGCGCGGTGGTCAGCGCCCTGTTGAGCAGCAGCACACCCTGCCGGGTCCACGGCGTGAGATCCCCGTTGGACGGCCGCGGCAGCCCCAGGTCGGAGCCCAGTTCGCGGTAGATGTTCTCCAGACTGCCCGGCAGCGGCCGTACGTCCGGCGCGACGGAGAAACTGAGTCCCACCGCGTGACCCGGGGTCGGATACGGGTCCTGCCCGACGATCAGCACCCGCACGTCGTCGAAGGGCTGCTGGAACGCGCGCAGTACGTTCGCACCGGAGGGAAGGTACGTACGCCCCGCGGCGATCTCGGCGCGGAGGAAGTCCCCCATCGCCGCGATCCGGTCCGCCACCGGTTCGAGCGCCTTCGCCCAGCCCGCTTCGACGATCTCGTTCAATGGTCGCGCTGTCACGGTCCGTCACTCTACTGGCTCAACGGCCGTGCCGCGGACGGGGATCGGACCCGCCCGCGCAACGACGGCTCCGGCGGCGGACCGCCGGGCAGGACCGGTCAGATACCGGCCCGGCGGAAGGCCCGCCCGTACTGCTGCGGCACCGCCACCTCGGAGCCCAGCTCACGGGCGGCGTGCAGCGGCCAGTTCGGCGTACGCAGCAGTTCGCGGCCGAGCAGGACGGCGTCGGCCTGGCCGGTGGACAGGATCGTCTCGGCCTGCCGGGGGTGGGTGATCTCGCCGACGGCCGCCACCGGCAGACCGGTCTCGGCCTTCACGCGGGCCGCGAAGGGCACCTGGTAGCCGGGGCCGAGCGGAATGCGTACGCCCGCGGCGTTCCCGCCCGTGGACACGTCGAGCAGGTCGACCCCGCGCACGAGCAGTTCCTTGGCGAAGCGGACCGTCTCGTCCGCCGTCCAGCCGCCGTCCTCCAGCCAGTCGGTGGCCGAGATGCGGAAGAACAGCGGCAGTTCCTCCGGCCAGACCTCGCGCACGGCGTCGACCGTCTCCAGCGCGAACCTGATCCGGTTCTCGAAGGCGCCGCCGTAGCCGTCGGTGCGGTGGTTGCTGTGCGGAGAGAGGAATTCGCCGATCAGATAGCCGTGCGCGCCGTGCAGTTCGAGCACCTCGAAGCCCGCCGCGAGCGCGCGCCGGGCCCCGGCCACGAACTGCCCGACGACGTCCCTGATGTCCGCCTCCGACAGCTCGGTCGGCACCTTGGACTCGGCGGAGAACGCCACCGGGCTCGGCGCCACCGGCTGCCAGCCGCGCTCGTCCGCGCCCAGCGGGCCGCCACCCGCCCACGGCCGGTCCGTGGACGCCTTGCGTCCGGCGTGGCCGATCTGGATGCCGGGCACGGTGCCGTGGTCCTTGAGGAAGCGGGTGATCCGGCTGAAGGCCGCCACCTGGTGGTCGTTCCAGATCCCGAGGTCGGCGGGGCTGATCCGGCCCTCGGGGCTGACCGCGGTCGCCTCGACCAGGATCAGTCCGGCGCCGCCGACCGCCCGCGACGCGTAGTGCGCGAAGTGCCAGTCGCCGGGCGCTCCCTCGTCGGGCCCCTCGGTCGCCGCCGAGTACTGGCACATCGGCGCCATCCAGGCCCGGTTGGGAATGGTCACGGACCGCAGGGTGAAGGGCTCGAACAGCGCGCTCACGGCACTCTCCTCGTCGTCGGACTCCGTCGCGGGGCTCCACCGGTCGGGGCCTGTCGCCGCGCACTGGTGACGGCTTCTACGATAGACGCCGTAGTACGGCAGACGTCAAACTACGACGGGTATCGTAATATGACGTTCATGACACTCCCGATTCCGTCCCACGCGCCACCGGCACCGGCACCGTCGGCGCCAGCCGCAGGTGCCGACGCCCCGGCCGCCGCCGGGCGCGCGCTGGAGCACCCCGGCACCGGGGAGATCCGGCTCGAAGAGGTGCTGCACGCACTGTCCGACCCGATGCGGCTGATCGTGGTCCGCAATCTGGCCGCGGCCCACGGTGAAGTGGCCTGCTCCGACGTGCCGTTGCCGGTCAGCAAGTCCACGACCACGCACCACTTCCGGGTGCTGCGCGAGGCGGGCGTCATCAGCCAGATCTACCGCGGCACCTCCAAGATGAACGCGCTGCGCACGGACGACCTCGAAGCGCTCTTCCCCGGTCTGCTCGACCGCGTCCTCGACGCGGCGGCCCGCCAGGCGGCCCGGCTCGACGGCTGACCGTGGGGCGTGGGGCGCCCGGATCCAGGGTCTGTATCCGAGTGCCTGTATCCGAGTCCCTGGATTCGAGTGCCCGGATTCGAGTGCCCGGATTTCGAGTGGCTGGATTCGACGCGCCTCGATCCGTCCCGTCCGTGACGGGCCTCAGGCCGGTCCCTCGGCGGGCGGCGACGACGAGTGGCCCGCCGCCGTCAACAGCCCTTCCCAGTCGGGGATCTTGACCGTCCCCCGGTCCAGGGAACGGCCCCACTCCGCCTCCGCCGCCTCGATCGCCAGCCAGCCCGGCCAGGCGACCGGCCGTACGCCCGCGGCCCGCAGCCCGGCCAGCGGATCGGCCGACAGCTCTCGCGTCAGCAGACCCGGCGCGTCGGCGATCAGGGCCGCCGCGGTCTCCTTGGCGCACGGCCGGTTGGTGCCGATCACACCGGTCGGCCCGCGCTTGATCCAGCCCGCCACGTACTCGCCGGGGGAGGGCGTGCCGTCGCGCAGCACGCGGCCCGCGTCGTTCGGCACCACCGCGCCCCGAGGGTCGAAGGGCAGGCCGGGCAGGGGCACCCCCTGATAGCCGACCGAGCGCAGGACGAGTCCCGCGTCGATCTCCTCGCCGCCGCCTGTATCGGACACACCGCCGCGCCCGTCAGGACCCGTTCGGGTGAAACGGACCGCGCGCACCCGCCCGGCCTCGTCGGCGAGGAACGCGGTGGGGCGCAGGAAGAACCGCACATGGAGTCGGCGCGGCCGTCCCCGCTGCGGCTGCGCGGCCCACGAGCGCAGCACCTCCACATTGCGCCGGGCCGCCGTTGGCAGACCGGAGGGGGCGGCGTACGCCGGGTCGAGCGCCAACTCGTCCTCGCGCACGATCACATCGGTGTCGGCCAGCGCGCCCAGCTCACGCAGCTCCTTGGTGGTGAACTTCGCCTGCGAGGGCCCGCGCCGCCCCACCATGTGGATGTCGGTGACGCGGCTGTCGGCGAGCGCCCGCAGCGCCGCCTCCGGTACGTCGGTGCGCCGCAGTTCGTCCGCGCGCCGGGCCAGCACGCGCGCCACGTCGACCGCGACGTTCCCCACGCCGATGACGACGGCCGAGCGGGCCCGCAGCGCGAAACCGTCCGGCGGCTCGTCGGGGTGCGCGCTGTACCAGGACACGAAGCGGGTCGCCGAGTAGCTGCCAAGCAACTCCTCGCCGGGCACGCCCAGTCTGCGGTCGGTCGCGGCGCCCACGCAGTAGACCACCGCGTGGTACAGGCCGAGCAGCCGCTCCGGCGTCAGCGGCGCGGGCCCCACGCCGACGTTGCCGAGGAAGCGGACCCGCGGGTCCTCCAGCACCTTGCGCAGGCTGCCCTGGAGGGACTTGATCTTCTCGTGGTCGGGCGCGACACCGTATCTGACCAGGCCGTACGGGCACGGCAACCGGTCGAGCACGTCAACCGCGACATCCGGCACCGACTCCTGACGGGTGAGCGCGTCCGCGGTGTACACCCCGCTCGGACCCGAACCGACGACTGCGACGCGTAACACGACGGTGCTCCCTTCGGCGGGATGTCACCAGCATGCGCCCTCCGGACGCGTCGCGGCAGAGCGCCGCACCCGGCGGCCCGGTCGAGGCGCACGATTTCAGTCCACCGGTCGCCGGTCCCCGCCGTCCCCGCCGCCCCCGTCCCCGCCCGCGCCGGCCTTCGCGGGGGCCACCGCGCAGTCCTTCGGCGGCACCCCCAGCGTCCACTCCAGCCCGTACCGCTCGAAGAGTTCGGCCCGCAGCCGCGACAGCGGCATCGGAGCGCCCGGCAGCAGCAGCGCCACGGTCGCGCCCATCAGCAGCGCGCGCAGCAGCCGGTACTCCGCCTCGGGACCCTCGGGTCCCGACACGATTCCCGCGCCGTCCACCGCCTGGCTCAGCAGCGCCGCGAGCTTCTGCTGCTCCGGGCACTGGATGAAACCCTCCGCCTGGAGGATCGACGCCATGTGCGTACGCATCAAGGTGGTGTGCGTCTGGGTGAGGCCGAGGACCGCGTCGATGGCCCGCGCCATCCGTTCCTGGCCGTCCTCCGACCGCGGCTCGCGGTCCAGCGCGGCGGCCAGTTCCATGTGCATCAGCCGGTGCACGGCGGACTGCAACAGTTCGCGCTTTCCCGCGAAGTAGTACGAGACCAGGCCGCGTGCCGACCCGGCCCGCTGGGTGATGTCCGCCAGCGTGGTGGCCGCGTAGCCGCGTTCCTCGACCAGCTCCACGGTTGCCTGGAGCAACCGTTCCCGGGAACGCTGACGCATAGCTTCATTGACCGATGCGCTCCGAGGGGACATTATTTACTCCTGCGTTGACTGGCTGCGAGCCAATATACTCAGCGCAACCCGGCGGGCTTCGCCCTGTCCGGGAAACGGGGGATGGTGCCGGGCCCGGCGGCGCGGGGGATCGCCGGGACCGGCGCCGATCCCGAAAGCGCTTGTCATCGAGGCTCGTGTCCTGAAAGCGCTTGCCCCTTCAGCGGCCGGTTCATGAACGCTCGGCGCGTACGGTGCGCGGCGCCGCATCAGCCCAGTCGGTAGCCCAGTCGGTCCAGGACGCCGAGCAGCGCGTCGGGACGTGCCGTCACCGGCAGATGGTCCACCAGGAACACCGGGCAGCCCAGCGCGGCGGCGCCGCCGTCCGCCGCACGGCTGTCGCCCACCATCGCGACGTCCGCGGGCTCCAGTCCGAGCCCGTCGCAGGCGATCCGGAACAGCCGCTCGTCCGGCTTCTGGACGCCGTGCTCGAAGCTCAGCGCGAAGACGTCCACCAACTCGTCCAGCCCGTGCTCCCCGAAGACCGGCCGCAGATCCCATCCGATGTTGCTCACCACCGCCACCGGCACGCCCCGGTCCCGCAGGGCCCGCAGCGCGCGCTCGGTGTCGGGGTACGGATTCCACGCGGCGGGCGCCATGTGCCGGTCGTAGAGCGCGTCGTGCACATCCCAGGGGAGCGCGACGGTACGGGACAGGCCGCCGTACGCCGCTCGGTGCTCGGCCGCGCTGGTGTCGCGCCGGGCCCAGGCCGCCGCCAATCGCGGCGGAATCCGCTCGGGCGGTCCGCCGCCGGGCAGCGCGCCCGCCCGCTCCAGCGTTCCGGCGTACGCCGCGACCTCGTCGTCGGTGGCCGTGACGCCCTCGGCGGTGAGCGCCGACCGCAGCCAGGACTCGGCCGCTTCGACCCGCATCAGGGTGCCGGAGAAGTCGAACATCACGCCTTTGACGGCCATGGCCCCGCCTCTCCCGCCGCCGCTCAGGTCAGCGCGCCGAGGCCGGGGCCAAAAGCGATCAGCAGCGGAACCGCCGGGACCAGCAGCGCGAAGGCCGTCATCCGCACCCGTTGGCCGAGCGGCAGCCGGGGCGCGGGATCGAGCAGTCGGTGCACGCGGCCGGGCAGCGCGGCGAGCGGCGTGGGGCAGGGGCCGAAGACACCGCGTTCCGCGTTGAGTTCGACCAGCGCGAGGGCGGTGGTGAGGCGGCCGAAGCGGCGCGAGGCGGTGTCGTCGGCCGCCAGTTCCACCAGGTGGTGCACCTGGTCACGGAAGGCGGCGAAGACCGGCACCTGCGGGAAGCCGCCCGCGAGCGCGCCCGAGCAGTGCAGCAGCACGTCGTGCCTGGCGCGTACATGTCCCTGCTCGTGGGCCAGCACGGCGTCCAGTTGGCGGCCCTTCAGGCGGCGCAGCGCGGCCGTGGTGATGACCAGTTGGGGCTCGGCGCCGGACAGCCACCAGGCGTCGGAGCGGGCGTCCTCCAGGACCACCAGGCGCTCGCCGGGCGTGACGGTCTCGCCGGGCAGCCGGGGCGCGCGCACGCGGAGTTCCGCGCGGCGCTGCTTGCGCCGCGACCGTGTGCCGCGCACCTCGCGGGTGAGCATCGCCGCGGTCCACACCCCGCCGAGCGCGAGCAGGACGGCGATGGTCCCGGCCCAGCGGCCGTACTCGGACAGCGCGTAGGCGTCGACCACACCGCTCGGGGCGAACGCGAAGAGATTGCCGCGGACCGCGGCCCAGGCGGCCGAGGCGGAGAGCGCCATGGCCAGCACGCAGCACAGCAGTACGGCGGCGACCACACACTGCCAGACCCACAGGGCCAGCACCGGTTCGCGTTCCGGCCACTTGGCACGGGACAGCAGACGCGGCGCCATCGCCGCCGCAAGTGCGCCGAGAATCAGCAGCACGAACGGGACCGTCATGGTGATCAGCCTAGGAGGCGCGCGGTGCACGGGGGACGGACCACGACCCGATGTGACGCATGACTCACGGCAGCGAGTCCGTCACAGGGTCAGCAGCATCGCGAACATCCCCAGCGCCATCGCCACCCGGCAGGCCGCCGCGACCTCCGGCGCGTGCCGCAGCGGGACACGGTCCCGGTCGCCGCCCGCGCCTCCTTCCGCCTGGCCGGTGGATATCAGCGGGCCGCCGCCCGGCGCGCCGTGCGCCTGCGCCGGGAGCGCGACCAGGCTGGTGCCGCTGCGCAGGACGTAGCCCGCGAAGTAGAGCAGCAGCAGGCCGGTGAGCAGCGGGGTGCCCGCGCCGGTGGCCGCCATGTGCTCGGCGTGGCCGCCGTGCGCCGACGTCGCCCCGCCCATCGCCACGGCCATGTACACCATCGCGGCCGAGCACACGGAGTGGTGCAGATGGTGGCCGGGCCGCCGGACCAGCAGCAGCGCCCGTACCCCGGCCAGCGCGAAGACCACGCCGAGGACGACGGCGAACAGCGGCGTCCCCCACGGCCGCGGGTCGAGGACGGACATCGGGACGGCCATCACCGCCATGCCCGCCGCCATCACCGCCTCGTCGCGCGCTTCGCGGCGCAGCAGGCACGCGACCGCGGCGACGGTGCTGAGCGCCACGAGCAGCCAGGCCACCAGCGGTGGTCCGTGCATGCCGTCCTCCCCCTCATCCCCACGCCTCTTCGGCGCGCCCCGGTCCGTGCGGTGACCCTCGTCCGGTCCGGTCCGGTCCGTCCGGTCCGGTCCGTGACGTCCGGCCCGGTCCAGTCCGTGACGACCGGACCGCCGGACGGTTGTTCGGCGGTCCCAGGAGAACTGCCCAGGTCCGAGGGCGCACACCCGAGCGCATCGGGGTAGTCGGGGGAGCGTGTCACCGCGGCGCGCGCCGTCGCGGATCGCCGTGTGCCACGATCTCGTGCGCGTCGCCCGACCGCAACGCCTCCGGGCCGGCGTCCGGCGCCTCGGCCCCGCGCGCCCGCGCCGCGGCCCGCGACCTGCGTACTTCCCGCGCCTGCCGGGCGCCGGAGCGCTGGGTGACGGCCACGCAGACCAGTACGGCGAGCGCCGCGGGCAGTGTGGCGCGGCCCAGGTGCTCACCGAGCAGCGCGGCGGACCACACCAACGTCAGTACGGGCTGGGCGAGTTGGAGCTGGCTGGCCCTGGTCACCCCGATCGCCGCCATGCCGCGGTACCAGACCATCAGGCCGAGGAACTGCGACACCACCGAGACCCACACCAGCCCGCCGACCGACTCGCCGGTCAGCCGTACCGGCTCCAGCGACAGCGACACGACCGCGGCGGGCAGCGTGAGCGGCAGCGTACCGACCAGCGCCCAGCCGACCACCTGCCAGCCCGGCAGCACCGACGCCAGCCGCCCGCCCTCCACGTAACCGGCGGCGCAGACCAGCAGCGAGGCGAAGAGGAAGCCGTCCCCGGCGGTCGGCGCGCCGCCGCTCTCGCCGAGCGAGAAGGCGGTGACCACCGCCGCGCCCGCGACGGCCGCGATCCAGAACGTACGGGACGGCCGCGCGCCGGTGCGCACGGCCGCGAGCACCGCGGTGCACAGCGGGAGCGCGCCGACGACGACGGCGGCGTGCGAGGTGTCGGTGGTGCGCAGCGCGAGGGTGGTCAGCAGCGGGAAGCCGATGACGACACCGCAGGCGACCACGGCCAGGCCCGCCCAGTGCTCCCGGTCCGGCACCTTCGCCCGGCCCGCCGCGAGGAAGGCCCCGGCGACCGCGGTGGCCAGGACCGCCCGGACCGTCACCGCCGACCAGGCGCCGAATCCGCTCAGCGCCCAGTGGGTGGAAGGGAAGGTGAGCGAAAAGGCGGCCACACCGAGACAGGCGAGCGCGGTGCCAGCGACCGCTACTGAGGTGCGGGGAGTAGCGCTATTCTTATCCTTCATGAATGACGATAGCAGTGCCAGTGCGCTGGCAGAATCCCTCCGAGGAGAGCTGGACCGCTTCTCACCGGGAGCGAAACTGCCGTCGAGCCGGGCCCTGGTCGAGCGGTTCGGGGTCAGCCCGGTGACGGTCTCGCGGGCGCTGGCGACGCTCGCCGCGCAGGGACTGGTCGTCACCCGGCCCGGCGCGGGCACCTACCGGGCCGCCGGGGGCACGGCGACCGCCACCGCCGTCGACACCTCCTGGCAGCAGGTCGCGCTCACCGCGGAGGACCCGGACGTGGCACCGCGCGTGGTCGACGCCTCCGGAGTGCTGGGCTGCCTGGTCGGCCCGCCGCAGGGCGTCATCCCCCTCAACGGCGGCTATCTGCACCCCGGCCTCCAGCCCGAGCGGGCGCTCGGCGCCGCGCTGGCCCGCGCCGCCCGCAGGCCCGGCGCCTGGGAACGGCCGCCGCTGGAAGGGCTCACCGCGCTGCGGAACTGGTTCGGCCGCGAGGCGGGAGTCCCGCCCGCCCAGGTGCTGATCACCTCCGGCGGGCAGGCCGCCCTCACCACGGCCCTGCGCGCGCTGGCCGCGCCGGGCTCCGCCGTACTCGTCGAATCGCCCACCTACCCCGGCGCGCTCTCCGCCGCCCGCGCCGCGGGGCTGCGGCCGGTGCCGGTCCCGCTCGACGCGGACGGCGTCCGGCCCGATCTGCTCGCCGACGCCTTCGAGGCCAGCGGCGCGCGGGTCTTCTTCTGCCAGCCGCTCTTCCAGAATCCGACCGGCGCGGTGCTCGCCGCCGGGCGCCGCCGCCAGGTGCTCGACATCGCGCGGGCGGCGGGCGCCTTCGTGGTCGAGGACGACTTCGCCCGGCGGCTCGGCCACGGCGACCCGCTGCCGCCGCCCCTGGTCGCCGAGGACCCGTACGGCACCGTCGTCCACTTCGCGTCGCTCACCAAGCCGACGTCGCCCAATCTGCGCGTCGGCGCGCTGATCGCCCGCGGCCCGGTGATGGAACGGCTGCGCGCCATCCAGGTGGTCGACAGCTTCTTCGTGCCCAGGCCCCTCCAGGAGGCGACCCTGGAACTCGTCGGCGCGCCCTCCTGGCCGCGCCATCTGCGCGCTGTCACCGCCGCACTGCGCGAGCGGCGCGACGCCATGCTCGCCGCGCTCCGGCACCGCCTGCCGGAACTGGTCCCCGACCCGGTGCCCACCGGCGGCTACCACCTGTGGCTGCGGCTGCCCGACGGCACCGACGAGACCGCGCTGACCGGCGCCGCGCTCCGCGCGGGCGTGGCCGTCGCCCCCGGCCGTCCCTATTTCCCCGCCGAGTCGCCCGCCCCGTACATACGGATCACCTTCGCCTACACCACGGGCGCCGCCGAGATCACCGAAGGCGTCCGGCGCTTCGAGCTGGCGCTGCGCGAGACCGCCCCCGCGCTGTGAACACCAGCTCTGTCACGAAGCCCTGCCGTGCGCCGCACGTGTGTCCTTCCGCGCGCCGAGCACGCGCCCTTCCGCGCGCCGCACACGCGTCCTGTCGCGCGCCGAACCCGCGCCCTGCCACACGTCGAAGACTCGCCCCGTCGCGCGCCGACGCCGCCCGCCCGCGAAGAGCTCGGCAGGACCCGTGAGCGCGGCCCGGACCTGGGGATAGCCTTTCCCGCATGGATATCGCCGCTCCCCGCTTCCGCGCCGCCACCCCCGACGACGTCCCCGTCCTGGTCGGGCTCATCGAGTCCGCCTATCGCGGCGACGCGAGTCGCGCGGGGTGGACGACGGAGGCGGACATCCTTCAGGGGCAGCGGACCGACCCCGAGGGCGTGCTGGCCGTCATCGAAGGCGCGGACAGCAGGCTGACGGTGGTGGAGTCCGGCGACGAGGTGGTGGCCTGCTGCCAGCTCGAACACCGCGGCGACCACGCGTACTTCGGGATGTTCGCCGTACGGCCCGCGCTCCAGGGCGCCGGGCTCGGCAAGGTGATCCTCGCCGAGGCCGAACGGTTCGCCCGCGAGGAGTGGGACGTCGCCGAGCTGCACATGACGGTGATCTCGGTCCGCGAGGACCTGATCGCCTGGTACGTCCGCCGCGGCTACCAGCGCACCGGGCAGACCAGCCCCTTCCCGTACGGCGAGGAGCGCTTCGGGCTGCCGACCAGAGACGACCTGGAGTTCGAGCTGCTCACGAAGAAGCTGGTCTGAGACCCGGACGCCCGCCACCCGCCCCACCCGGTACCCGGCGCCCCGAACCCGGTCGCCCGGCGCCGGCCGTCACAGCCGTCCCGCCTCCGTGATCCGGCGCAGGAAGTCCCGCGTGCGCTGCTCGGCCGGGGCGCCGAACACCTCGGCGGGAGTGCCGCGCTCCAGGATCACGCCCGCGTCCAGGAAGCAGACCTGATCGGCGACATCGCGGGCGAACGCCATCTCATGGGTGGCGATCGCCATCGTCATGCCCTGCTCCTTCAGGTCGCGGACCACCGACAGCACCTCGCCGACGAGCTCCGGGTCGAGCGCGGCGGTCACCTCGTCGAGAAGCAGCAGCCGCGGCCTGGTCGCGACCGCCCGCAGGATCGCCACCCGCTGCTGCTGGCCGCCGCTGAGCCGGTCCGGATACTCCGCGGCCCGGTCGGCGAGCCCCAGCCGGGCCAGCAGCTCCCGCGCCCGCTCCTCCGCCTCGCCCCGCGGCACCCCGTGCACCCGGCGCGGCGCCAGCGTGATGTTGTCCAGCACCGTCATGTGCGGGAACAGGTTGTACGCCTGGAAGACGACGCCGATCCTGCGCCGTACCGCGTCCTGGTCGGCCCGCGGGTCGGTGATGTCCTCGCCGTCCAGGAAGATCGCGCCGTCGTCGATCTCCTCCAGCAGATTCGCGCAGCGCAGCAGCGTGGACTTCCCTGAGCCGGACGCGCCGATCAGCGCCGTGACCGTGTGCGCGGGCACGTCGAGCGCGATGTCCCGCAGAACGACGGAGGAGCCGTACGTCTTGCGGACCGACTCCAGCCGCAGCACGGGCGTGTCCCGGCTCCGGTCCGGATCGGCCAGGTCCCGCGCCTGGGGCGGTACGTCTTTGGCGAGCCGGTCCCCGCCCGTGCCGCTCATACGACGCCTCCCTGCGACTGCCGCCGGTTCATCCTGGCCGTCACCCAGTCGGTGAACCGCGTCATCGGGATGGTCAGCGCGACGAAGATCAGCCCCGCGACCACGTACGGCGTGTAGTTGAAGTCGCGGCTGGCGATGATCTGCGCCGCGTAGACGGCGTCCACGGCGCCCGCGATCGACACCAGGCCGGTGTCCTTCTGGAGCGACACCAGGTCGTTGAGCAGCGGCGGCACCACGCGGCGCACGGCCTGCGGCAGCACCACGTACCGCATCGTCTGCGCGCTGCTGAGGCCGAGCGAGCGGGCCGCGGCGCGCTGGCTCGGGTGGACGGTCTCGATCCCGGCCCTGAACACCTCGGCGACATAGGCGGTGTACGTCAGGCAGAGCGCCAGGCCGCCCAGGAGCACGGGGTCGTTGGTGACGCCGCTCAGCCGCAGCGCGGGCACGCCGAAGACCACCGCGAGCAGGCAGATGATCAGCGGCAGCCCGCGGAAGAAGTCCACGTACGCCGTCGCCAGGGCGCGCAGCGGGAAGAACACCGGGCCGCGCAGG
This sequence comes from Streptomyces sp. NPDC008079, assembly GCF_042957385.1. Taxonomy (NCBI): domain Bacteria; kingdom Bacillati; phylum Actinomycetota; class Actinomycetes; order Kitasatosporales; family Streptomycetaceae; genus Streptomyces; species Streptomyces sp. NPDC008079. The sequence continues at coordinate 141,937 of NZ_JBIBIC010000016.1, read as the reverse complement.
GTGCGCACGACCGCCAGCAGCAGCCCCGCGACCAAGACGACGGCGCCGCACACCACCATCAGCCGCAGATTGAGCCAGAGGCCCTGGAGCACGTCCGGCAGCGCGAGCCGCGCGTAGTGCCCGTTGAGGAACGTCTCACGGGTGCGCTGCCAGCCGGGCGAACTGACGATCAGCCCGATCAGAACCCCGGCGGTCGCCAGGGTGCTGACGCTCGCCACTACCAGGGCGCGGCGGCCGCGGGCGCGTCGGTACAGCTCGCGCTCGATCCGCCGCGCGGACGGCTGGTACGTGTCGACCTGCGCGGGGTCGTCCCGCACGGTCATCCGAGCACCGGGGCGCCGACGGCGTCCGACAGCCACTGCTTCTCCAGGGCGGCCAGCGTCCCGTCGCCGTGCAGGGCGGTGACGGCCCGCGAGACGCACGCGGTCAGCTTGCTGCCCTTGTCGAGGACCAGCCCGAACTGCTCGGGCGAGGAGCCCGCCGCCGCGAACTGCCCGACCACCTTGGCGTCGGTGACCTCGGCCCCGGTGATGTAGAAGGCGGTCGGCAGGTCGACCACGATCCCGTCGACCTGGCCGTTCTTGAGCGCGGCCACGGCGAGGTCGTTGCGCTGGTAGACGGCGGGCTGCTTGGCGGGCTTCACCAGGTTGTCGATGACGTCCAGGCTGGTGGTGCCCACCTGGGCGCCGAGCTTGGCGTTCTTCAGGTCCGCGACGCTGTGCGCGTTCGCGATCTTCGAGGTCTTCAGCGCGACGACGGTCTGCCGTACGTCGTAGTAGCCGGGCGAGAAGTCGACGGCCTTCTTGCGCTCGTCGTTGATCGAAACCTGGTTGATGTCGAAATCGAAGTTCTTGGCACCGGGCGCGAACGCCTTGTTGAAGGCCACGGTCTGCCAGACGACCTGGTCCGGCGCGTAACCGAGCTGCTTGGCCACCGCGTACGCGACCGCCGACTCGTACCCCTTGCCGTTGGACGGCTTGTTGTCCGAGAACCAGGGGTCGTACGCCGGATTGTCGGTGCCGACGGTGAGCTTGCCGGGGGTACGGGTGGCGAGCGTGCCGGGCGCGCACGACGCCGTGGTGGCGGTGGTAGTGCCGGTCGCACCGGCCGACGCCGCGGAGGACGAGGGACCGGCGTCGGTCGTGTCGTCCTGGGGCGAGCAGCCGGCCAGTGCGAGGGTGAGCAGGGCAGCCGCGGCGAGCGCGGCACGGCGCGGGGACAGCGAGATCGCGGGACGCATGGCGGGACCTTGGCACCGCGCGGGCGCGTCTGTCCACGCGATTCGGCCAGTTGTCCGGATGCCGGACCTTTGTGTCCGGCACATTGCGCGGGGCCGCGGGACCGCGGCGCGACGGGATGACGCCGGTACGGGACCGCGGGGCTACGCGATGGCCGGCTCCTCGGGGAGGTCGGTGGCGGCGCCGTCCAGCCGCAGCGCGCGGGCCAGGGCCCACTCCTGCGCGGTGTTGACGGTCCAGGCCATGACGGCGATGCCCGCGGCCTGGCAGCGCTCGACGACGTCCAGGTTCACCTGCCGCAGTTCCAGGCTGACCAGGCGGGCGCCCACCGCCTGGGCGCGGGTGACGATCTCCGGGCCGAGGTCGCAGGCGACCAGCACCGTGCGCACGTCGGGCAGCAGCGTACGGATCTCGGCCAGCGCCTCGTCGTGGAAGGACAGCACACTGACCCGGTCGGTCGCGCCGTGCGCGCTCAGGGTGTCGGCCAGCGCGCGGGCCGCCGCCACGTCCTTGATCTCGGCCTGGATCGGCCGGCCGACCGCTTCGAGGACCTCCTCGAAGACCGGTACGCGCTCGCCGAGCCCGGCGTCCAGGCCGCGGATCTCGTCCAGCGTGAGGTCGCGGACCAGCCCGGCGCCGTCGGTGGTGCGGTCGACGTCAGCGTCGTGCATGACGATCAGCGCGCCGTCCTTGCTGAGGTGCAGATCCAGCTCGATCTGGTCCAGGCCCGCCTTTTCGGCTCGGCGGAAGGAGCGCAGGGTGTTCTCCGGCTCGACGCCCATGACCCCGCGGTGGCCGACGGTGAGGAAGCTCATACCGGCACCCTAGCGAGACCGGGCGACGGCGGGCCGAACACGCCGTGACGACTCGGGACCGCGTGCTCAAGCGGCCCCTATGCGCAAGTTTTAGTGACCCATCCCGGCAGACGACAGGAAGAACAGCGGCCTGTCGACCACCAGGCAGGACAATCTCCACCGGCTCCCCTTGATGGATCAACAAGGTCACGGATACGGTGTCCGGACGACAGTTTCTTTTGTGGAGGAGGGGTCATGGGCGAAGTTCTTTCGGCGAAGGTGGCGGACGGCGGCGGTACGTCCGGCGTGGGCATCGTCGGCCACCCCGCGTGGGCGGTGCTGAAGCAGGCCGTCGAAGCCATCAGGCCCTGGCAGCGCAAGGACGGCTCCATCGACTTCGAGGCCGAGGGCGCGCCCAGCAAGGACGACGCCGAGCGGACCGTGCGCCGGGTGACCGAGTCGGTCGAACAGCTCTCCCCGCTCCTCCCGCACGACGCCGAGTACCACCGCGCCCTGGTCGCCGACCTGCGCCGCTGGTCCGACGACGGCTTCGGCGTCCCGGACTTCCTCGACTCGCTGCTCGCCTTCCAGCCCGCGGCCGACCGCCGCGACGGCCTGCCGCACCTGGTCGTCTTCCCGATGTACACGCAGAACGGCAACCCGGACCGCAATCTGGAGGCCGTCGCCCTGCGCGTCGTCTGGCCCGACTGGCTGGCCGAGCTGGAGCGCAATCGGTACGACAACCCGCTGTTCGTACCGATCACCTTCGAGGACTTCACCCCCGGCTACGACACCAACTCCGCGGTGCTCTTCCCGGAGACCGTCGCCGTCCGCGAGGCCCCCGAGCGCTGGACCTGGGGCGCGATCTTCTGCGACCGCGAGGCCGCCCGCTTCCGCGCGGTGACCGCCGCCGCCGTCGACACCCTCGGCCTGGAACTGCCCGAGGAGGCGGCCCGGCTGATCGCCGACCAGGACCTGGCGCAGCAGACGTACGTCCTGTGGGACATGATCCACGACCGCACGCACAGCCACGGCGACCTGCCGTTCGACCCGTTCATGATCAAGCAGCGCGCGCCGTTCTGGATGTACGGGCTGGAGGAGCTGCGCTGCGACCTGACCACGTTCAGGGAGGCCGTGAAGCTCCAGGCCGAGGGCCACCCGATGGGCCTGGGCGTGCAGTACGCGATCCTCTTCGACCGGCTCTTCCGCTTCCCGGTCACCGGTGAACGCGTCCGCAACTACGACGGACTCGGCGGACAGCTCCTCTTCGCGTACCTGCACAAGCACGACGCCGTACGCTGGACAGACAACACCCTGCACATCGACTGGGAGCGCGCACCGCAGGTCACCAACCAGCTCTGCGCCGAGATCGAGACGCTCTACCGGGACGGCATCGACCGGCCCAAGCTCGTGCACTGGTTCGCCGCCTACGACCTGGTCGCCAGCTACCTCTCCCCGCATCCCGGCTCGGTCTGGGCGAAGGGCCCCGACGCCCTCGACCTGTCCCAGCCCCCGCGCAAACTCGTGGACGACGTGCTGGCGGACGAGTTTCCGCTCAGCATGTTCTACGAGGCCCTTGCGAAGAAGCTGCGGACGGTGATCACCTCGACCAAGGGAATCACCGGCGAGAGCTCACTTCGGGGCGCCGCGTGACCGGTGCGGCCGAGGAGGCGGACATGACGACCGACACGTACACGGGTGGTCTCGACGGAGCGGTGATCGCCGTGGCGGGCGCGGGCGGCCCCGCGGGGCGGGCGGTACTGCAACGGCTCGCGCGCGAGGGCGGCCACGTGATCGCCGCCGACGCCGACCCCGAGCGGCTGGCCGAGGCCGTCGACGCGGCGCGCTACGACGCGGGCGGCGCCGACATCACCGGCGAGATCGTCGACCTGCTCGACCTGGAGGCGACCCAGGACTGGGCCGGCCGGATCGAGAAGGACCACGGCAGGGTCGACGGCCTGGTCCACCTCGTGGGCGGCTGGCGCGGCTCCGCGTCCTTCCCCGAGACCGACCTCGGCGACTGGGACGTGCTGCACAAGCTGCTGATCCGTACCGTGCAGAACACCTCGCTCGCCTTCCACGACGGCCTCATGCGCAGCCACGGCGGCCGGTACGTGCTGATCAGCGCGTCCGGCGCCACCACGCCGACCGCGGGCAACGCCGCCTACTCCGCGGCCAAGGCCGCGGCCGAGGCGTGGACGCTCGCGCTGGGCGACTCCTTCCGCAAGCTCGGCGGCGCCGACGGACCCACGGCCGCGGCCACTGTGCTGGTGATCAAGGCGTTGGTGCACGATGAGATGCGGGCCACGCGCCCGAACGCCAAATTCGCCGGCTTCACCGACGTACGCGACCTCGCCGAGGCCATCGCGGACGTCTGGGACCAGAGCCCTACGGAAGTGAACGGGACCCGACAGTGGCTGACGCCCCGACCGTGACAGAACAGCTCGCCAGCGCCGCCGTGCGCCGCCACGACCCGCAGGTGCGCGGCTTCGCCAGTGACAACTACGCCGGGGTGCACCCGGAGATCCTCACCGCGCTCGCCCTCGCCAACGGGGGCCATCAGCCCGCCTACGGCGGGGACGAGTACACCGGCCACCTCCAGGAGGTCTTCCGCGGCCACTTCGGCCCGCGCGCGGAGGTCTTCCCGGTCTTCAACGGCACCGGCGCCAACGTGACGGCGCTCCAGGCCGTCACCGAGCGCTGGGGCGCGGTGATCTGCGCCGAGTCCGCGCACATCCACGTGGACGAGTGCGGCGCCCCCGAGCGGGTCGGCGGCCTCAAGCTGCTCACCGTCCCGACCCCGGACGGCAAGCTCACCCCCGAGCTGATCGACCGGCAGGCGTACGGCTTCTCCGACGAGCACCGGGCCCAGCCGCAGGTCGTCTCGATCACCCAGACCACCGAACTGGGCACCTGCTACACGCCCGAGGAGATCAAGGCGATCTGCGACCACGCGCACCAGCTCGGCATGGCCGTGCACCTGGACGGCGCGCGGATCGCCAACGCGGCGGCCGGCCTCGACGTGCCGCTGGCCCGCTTCACCACCGAGGCGGGCGTGGACATCCTCTCCTTCGGCGGCACCAAGAACGGCCTGCTGCTCGGCGAGTGCGTGGTCGTCCTCAGCCCCGAGCGGGTGCGCGCCATCGACTACCTGCGCAAGCTGTCGATGCAGCTCGCCTCCAAGATGCGGTTCGTCTCCGTGCAGTTCGAGGCGCTGCTCTCGGGCGACCTGTGGCTGCGCAGCGCCGCCCACGCCAACGCGATGGCCCGCCGCCTGGAGCAGGCCGTACAGGGCGTGGACGGGGTCACCGTGCTGCGGCCCGTGCAGTCCAACGCCGTCTTCGCCCTGCTGCCGCGCGAGGTCAGCGAGCGGCTGCAGAAGCGTTACCGCTTCTACTTCTGGGACGAGTCGACGGGCGAGGTCCGCTGGATGTGCTCCTTCGACACGACCGAGTCGGACGTGGACGGCTTCGCCGCCGCGCTCGAGGAGGAGATGCGGGCCTAGGGCCTGTCCGACGGCCCGGAGTCGGCCGCATGAGTATGCGGTTGGCGGTAATTCGATTGATCGAGTGGTCGGCGGTTTCCTAGGCTCCCGCACATGGAGCTGACCCTGGAGACCGCCGACCTCTCGGCGTATACGGCCGCCGACGACGTCATCGACCACGGCCACCCGCGAGTGCGCGACACCGTGGCCGCGCTGCTGGCCCGTACCACCGGACCGCATGACTATGCGCGGGCCGCCTTCGTATTCGTCCGCGACACGATCCCGCACTCCTTCGACTCCGGCGACGACCGCGTCACCTGGCGGGCCTCCGACGTGCTGGAGCAGCGCACCGGCATCTGCTACGCCAAGTCGCACGCGTTGACGGCGCTGCTGCGCGCCGCGTCCATCCCCGCCGGGCTCTGCTACCAGCGGCTCACCGACGACGACGGTACGGACCCGGTGGTCCACGGCCTGATCGCCCTGCTGCTGCCGGGGCGCGGCCACTGGTCACGGCTGGACGCGCGCGGCAACAAACCCGGCGTCGACGCGCGCTTCTCGCTGGACGAGGAACGGCTCGCGTGGGCGGCGCGCCCGGAGATCGGAGAGGCCGACTATCCGCTCGTGCACGCGGCGCCGCCCACGGCCGTACTGGAGGCCCTGCGCGGCGCGCGCGACCGGTCGGAACTGGCCAGGACGCTGCCCACCGAACTGCCGTGAGGGCGCCGTCGCGTCCCGCGTCCCGCCTCCGGTTGGGGTCCCGCGTCCGGAGGGTCCCGCCTCAGCTCGGCTGGGGCTGCTGCTCGCGGTCCCTGGCCGCCGCTTCCTCAGGCGTCGGGGCCGTGCCGCCCAGATGCGCGGGCAGCCACCAGCGGTCGGCGGGGCCCGAGGGCCTGCCCGGATACGTACGCTGCGCGTCGTCCAGCAGCTCCTGCACCCGCAGCCGCAGCCGCCGGGTGAGCGCGCCCGCCTTCTCGTTCTCCTGCGGGCGCATCTGCTCGCCGATCCGCAGCGTGATCGGGAACTTGCTGCGGCCCAGATTGCGCGGGTGCCCCTTCGTCCACAGCCGCTGAGTGCCCCACAGCGCCATCGGCAGCAGCGGCACACCGGCCTCCATCGCCAGCCGGGCCGCACCCGACTTGAACGACTTCAACGTGAACGACTGCGAGATGGTCGCCTCGGGGAAGACCCCGATGATCTCACCGCCGCGCAGCGCGTCCAAGGCGTGCGCGTACGCGTGCATGCCCTCGGAGCGGTCCACCGGAATGTGCTTCATGGCGCGCATCAGCGGACCCGACACCTTGTGCCGGAAAACCGATTCCTTCGCCATGAAGCGCACCAGGCGCTTGGCGGGCAGCGTCGTCAGACCGCAGAAGACGAAGTCCAGATAGCCGATGTGGTTGCTGACGAGCAGGGCGCCGCCTTGGCGGGGGACGTTCTCGGTGCCCCGGATGTCGAATTTGAGCCCCTGCACCTTGAACATGGTGCGGGCACAAGCGATCACCGGTGGATAGACGAGTTCGGCCATGTCGGGGCACCTGCTCTCTCCGGGGCGGCGCTCCCGGCGGAAGTTACGCGCCCGTAAGTTGTTCGGCCGCTGAGCGATGGTGCCCCGCCGGCGGGCCCCCTGTCATCCCGGGGACCGGTGCCAAGGCGAGATTCTTCTCACGACCTGCGGCGGAACCCATCGGGCTGCTGCCCGTTTCAGCAGCAGATACACCTCGCACCCCAGGCAGTAGGCGAAAGCGGCGTTGAGGAAGGCGGCGGCGAGCGCGCACGCGGTGGCCGCCAGACCCAGCCACTGCGGGCCCACCAGATAGCCGATGACACCGATCACGGAGAAGCCGAAACCCACCGCCTGCGCGAACCGCGGCGGGGCCGCGTCCTCGGTGCCGGGCGGCGGCCCCAGCCTGGGCCGCACCAGGGTGCGGAAAACCCAGCCGTACGGCGAATTCTGCACTCCGGCCACCGCTCCCACGGCGAAGACCGCGGCCTGAACGGCCAGCAGCCAGCCGCTGCCGGTGATCAGCACGACCGCCAGCACCACCGTGGTCAGGGACGCACCGAAGCGGGGCCCTCGTACATCGATCTCCATGACTGAAATAATGGCCGACCAGCGACGGAACGCGACCGCGGGAATCATTGCGTTCGCATGAACGCTGCACGGATCGGAATGACGCGGGCGGGAAGCCGCCGGACGTACGACCGTGTATGTGACCGGACGTATGACCGGGCGTATGAGACGTACGAGATGTGTGAGCGGACGAGGAGCACGGCGTTGACGGGACTGGTGGTCTGCCTGGCCGTACTGCTGGCCGCGAGCGCCTACGGGCTGGTGCACCGGCGCAGGGACGGGAGAATCCGGGTGCGGACGAAGGACGGCGACGAGCGGCTGACGGCCGCTGACCTCGGCGGGCCGCTGGGGGAGCGCGCCACCCTGGTGCAGTTCTCCAGCGCCTTCTGCGCGCCCTGCCGGGCCACCCGGCGCGTGCTCGACGAGGTGGCGGGCATGGTGGACGGCGTCCGGCACGTCGAGATCGACGCCGAGGCGCACCTGGAGCTGGTCAGGCGGCTGAGCGTCCTCAAGACCCCGACCGTGTTCGTCCTCGACGCGGACGGCGCGATCGTGCGCAGGGCCGCCGGTCAGCCGCGCAAGGCGGACGTGATCGCCGCGCTGGGCGCGGCTGTCTGACGAGCCGGGCGGGCCGGCCGATCTGAGGGGCTGTCAGCCTCCGGCGGAGCGCGGTGTGACGGAAATTCCATATTCCGGGCGGGTCTTGACGTGACCCCGTCCGAATCGTCACTCTGACGTTATGTCGCACGACCACTTTCTGTACGCGTATCTGTACGCGCGCGCCGATGTCGACTTCGGTCGGCACTCCAGCGCGCGTTGTCCGAGCTGCTGAGCGCCCACGACCCGCACTCCGCCGCTCGACCGCTTCAGAAGGATCTGACCGTGACTGCCATCAGCGATCACCCCGCCGCCTTTGACTCCTCGGCCTTCGACCCCGCGCCCGGCCCCGCTCTCGACCCCGCCGTCTTCCGTTCGGTCTTCCGCCGCCACGCGGCCGGAGTCGCCGTGATCACCGCCGCGGGCCCCGACCCCGTCGGCTTCACCGCCACCTCCCTGACCTCGGTGTCCGCCGAGCCGCCGCTGCTCTCCTTCGGCATCAGCCTGGGGTCGTCGAGCTGGCCGACCGTCGCCGAGGCGTCGTTCGTCGGCGTCCACATACTCGGCGAGCACCAGGAAGTGCTGGCCGGCACGTTCGCCCGCAGCGGCGCCGACCGCTTCGGCCCCGCCACCGCCTGGGCGTCCGGCCCGCACGGCGTCCCGCTGCTCGACGAGGTACCGGCCTGGCTGGTGTGCCGCGTGGTGGCGCGCATCCCGGCGGGCGACCACCGGATCGTCATCGCCCAGGCCCTCGCCGGTGACCCCCAGGGTCCCGGCCGCCCGCTCCTCTACCACCAGGGCGGCTTCAACTCACTCGGCCACTGACGGCGGCGGCGTCGGCCACATCACAGTTCAAGGTCCTTGCTAACGGGGAACCAGCTCTGTGTACTGGCGAGTAATATTTCTGTCGGGGCAGTTGCTGCGTCCCGGCGGGGAGCCGCCGCCGCGGACGCCTATGCTGCCATTCCGGGGCGGATTCCGGGGCAGTTGGACGAAGACGTTGCAACGATGCAGTAGGTAGGAGAGCTGGCGTGAGTTTGAGGATCGTAGTCGCAGTGAAGTACGTGCCCGATGCCACGGGCGACCGTCACTTCGCCGAGGACCTGACCACTGACCGCGACGCGGTGGACGGCCTGCTCTCCGAGCTGGACGAGTACGCGGTCGAGCAGGCGCTGCAGATCGCCGACGCGGCGGACGACGCGGAGATCACGGTGCTGACCGTGGGTCCCGAGGACGCGAAGGACGCGTTGCGCAAGGCGCTGTCGATGGGCGCGGACAAGGCGATCCACGTCGAGGACGACGGCCTGCACGGCACGGACATCCTCGGCACGTCGCTGGTGCTCGCCAAGGCCATCGAGCGCGCGGGCTTCGACCTCGTCGTGACCGGCATGGCCTCGACCGACGGCACCGCGGGCGTGGTGCCCGCGCTGCTGGCCGAGCGGCTGGGCGTGCCGCAGGTGACGTTCCTGTCCGAGGTGTCGGTCGAGGACGGCAAGGTGACCGGCCGCCGCGACGGCGACGCGGCCAGCGAGCGGCTGGAGGCGTCGCTTCCGGCGCTGGTCTCGGTGACCGACCAGTCGGGCGAGGCCCGTTACCCCTCGTTCAAGGGGATCATGGCGGCGAAGAAGAAGCCGGTGGAGGCCCTGGACCTGTCGGATCTGGGTCTGGACGCGGCCGAGGTGGGCCTGGCGGGTGCGTGGACGGCCGTCGAGGACGCCACGCAGCGTCCGGCGCGGACGGCGGGCACGATCGTGAAGGACGAGGGCGAGGGCGGCAAGCAGCTCGCGGAGTACCTGGCGAGCCAGAAGTTCATCTGACCGGATGCCGGGCGCCCTCCCGGACGCTGTCCCGGGCCCGCTTCCGGCCGTTCCGGTCCGTATCCGCCCCGTCAAACTTTTTCGTAGGAGTGCATTTCCATGGGTGAAGTCCTCGTCTATGTCGACCACGTGGACGGTGCCGTCCGCAAGCCGACTCTCGAACTGCTGACGCTGGCCCGCCGGATCGGTGAGCCGGTCGCGGTCCACCTCGGCCCCGGCGCCGACGCCGCCGCCTCCGTGCTGGGCGAGCACGGCGCCGTGCGGGTACTGGCCGCCGACGCGCCCGAGTTCGCCGACTACCTCGTCGTACCGAAGGTCGACGCGCTGGAGGCCGCCGCCAAGGCGGTGAGCCCGGTCGCGGTCCTGGTGCCGTCCTCCGCCGAGGGCAAGGAGATCGCCGCGCGGCTCGCGCTGCGCCTGGGCTCGGGCCTGATCACCGACGCGATCGACGTGGAGGCCGGCGCCGACGGCCCGGTGGCCACGCAGTCGGCGTTCGCCGCCGCCTTCACGACCCGCTCCCGGGTCAGCACGGGCGTCCCCGTCATCACGGTGAAGCCGAACTCCGCGCCGGTCGAGGCGGCTTCGGCGGCCGGGACGGTCGAGGCGCTGGAGGTGGCCTTCGGTGAACTGGCCACCGGCACCAAGGTCGTCTCGCGGACCCCGCGGGAGTCGACCGGGCGTCCTGAGCTGACCGAGGCCGCGATCGTGGTCTCCGGCGGTCGCGGTGTCAACGGCGCCGAGAACTTCTCGGTCATCGAGGCGCTGGCGGACTCCCTGGGCGCGGCCGTGGGCGCGTCGCGCGCGGCGGTGGACGCGGGCTGGTACCCGCACACCAACCAGGTCGGCCAGACCGGCAAGTCGGTGTCGCCGCAGCTCTACATCGCCAACGGCATCTCGGGCGCGATCCAGCACCGCGCGGGCATGCAGACGTCCAAGACGATCGTCGCGGTGAACAAGGACGCGGAGGCGCCGATCTTCGACCTCGTCGACTACGGCGTCGTCGGCGACCTCTTCCAGGTCGTCCCCCAGCTCACCGAGGAGATCAAGGCCCGCAAGGGCTGACCGACCCCTCCCCGACGGCCCCCGCACGCCAGCCGCGTGCGGGGGCCGTCGTCCGTCCGGCGCCCCGCTGGTGGGGTGTTGACCTCGGCCTACGGCACGGCTAGCTTCACTTCAACGATTTGTTGAATTTCCGGGAGGGTGGCACATGGCGCAGGGCTCAGCGGGCGCGGCGGCGGCCGGTACGACACTGGCGGACGCGGTACGGGCGGACATCGGCGCCGGTCTGGCCGGCACCGACGCCGAACTGGCCCGCCGTTACCCCGGCGACCCCGGCACCCGGCAGCCCGTGCACACCGTCTACGTACCCGCCGACGCCTTCGGCCCCCGGACCGTACGCGACTGGGGCGACCAGGCGCTGGCCGCACTCGACGCCCACGCCCCGGACGCCGCCGCGCTCGCCGCCGTACTCGGCCTGCCCGCGGGGCCGTCCACCGGGCTGGCCGCCGAGGTCCACGACCGGGTGCGGGCCAAGCTGGAGCGCGAGCCCGTCGAGGACCTGCGGATCGACTTCGAGGACGGCTACGGGCCGCGCCCCGACACCGAGGAGGACGCGGCGGCCGTGGCCGCCGCCCGCACCGTGACGGCGGCCGTCGCGGACGGCAGCGCGCCGCCGTACGTCGGCATCCGGATGAAGTGCATGGAGGCGGCGGTCCGCGACCGGGGCATCCGTACGCTCGACCTCTTCCTGACCGCCCTGCTGGACGGGGGCGGTCTGCCCGACGGGCTGCTGCTGACACTGCCCAAGGTGACCTTCCCCGCGCAGGTCGCGGCGATGGCGCGGCTGTGCGAGGAGTTCGAGCGGGCGGCCGGGCTGGCGCGGGGGCGGATCGGCTTCGAGATCCAGATCGAGACCACCCAGTCCATCCTCGGCCCCGACGGCACGGCGACCGTGCCGCGGCTGATCGACGCCGCCAAGGGCCGCGCCACCGGTCTGCACTACGGCACCTTCGACTACAGCGCCGCGTGCGGGGTCAGCGCCGCCCACCAGTCGATGGACCACCCGGCCGCCGACTACGCCAAGGCGGTCATGCAGGTCGCCGCGGCGGGCACCGGCGTCCGGCTGTCCGACGGCTCCACCAACGTGCTCCCCGTCGGCCCGGCCGAGCAGGTGCACGACGCCTGGCGCCTGCACTACGGCCTGGTCCGCCGCTCACTGGCCCGCGCGTACTACCAGGGCTGGGACATGCACCCCGCCCACCTGCCGACCCGCTACGCCGCCGTCTACGCCTTCTACCGCGAGGGCCTGGACGCCTCCGCCGCCCGCCTCGCCGCCTACGTCGCCAAGGCGGGCGGCGACGTCATGGACGAGCCCGCCACGGCCCGCGCTCTCAGCGGCTACCTGCTGCGCGGCCTCGACTGCGGCGCCATCGACGCCGAGGAGGTCACCGAGCGCACCGGGCTCGGCCGAGGGGAGCTGGACACGCTGGCGGGCCGTTAGGGGCCTGTCCCGCGGATCGCGGACGCCCCCTGACGCGGCGGGCGCATGCCCGCAGGACAAGGACCGATGCCGTTACGGGCCCGGCGGGTGCTCAGTCGGACGGGGGGATCTCGCCGGAGCCGCGGGCGATCAGGCGGGCGGGGAGCTCCAGCCGGGCGGGGGCGGCGTCCGCGCCGCCCTCCAGGCGGCGGAAGAGCAACTGCGCCGCGCTGCGTCCGAGCCCCGGCGAGTCCTGGGCCACGACGCTGACCGGCGGGTCGAGCAGATCGGCGAGTTCGAAGTCGTCGAAGCCGACCAGGGCGACCGGGCGCGGGTGGTGGGACAGCACGCGCACCGCGGTGACGGTGACGCGGTTGTTGCCCGCGAACAGCGCGGTCACCGGCTCGGGACCGGACAGCAGGGACGCCAGGACGGCGCGGACCCGCTCGGGGTTGGTCGGGCCCATCGAGTACCACTCGGGCCTGATGGTCAGCCCCGCGTCGGCCATCGCCTCGCGGTAGCCGCGCAGTCGCTCGGCGGCGGTGTGAATGCCCGGCTGGTCACCGATGAAGCCGATCCTGCGGTGTCCGTGCGCGATCAGATGCGCGACACCGTCACGGGTGCCGCCCGCGTTGTCGGTCAGCACCATGTCCGCGTCGATCCGGCCCGCGGGACGGTCGACGAAGACCGTGGCCACCCCGGCCTCGATCTCCGGGACCAGATACCGGTGGTCGTCACCCGCGGGCACCACGATCAGCCCGTCCACCCGGCGGGCGCAGAACGCCAGCACCAACTCCTGCTCACGCCGCGGGTCCTCGGCGCTCGACCCGGTGAACAGCAGCGCGCCGTTGGCCCGCGCCACGTCCTCGACCGCCCTGCTGAGCGGGGCGTAGAACGGGTCGGCGAGGTCTTCGAGCACCAGGCCGACACTGGCGGTGCGGCGGGTGCGCAGCAGTCGCGCGCTGTCGTTGCGCCGGAAGCCGAGCGCGTCGATCGCCGCCTGGACGCGGGCGACCGTGTCCGGGGTGACGCCGGGCTCCTCGTTCACCACCCGCGACACCGTCTTGAGGCCGACGCCCGCTCGGGCGGCGACATCTTTCATGGTGGGCCGGGGAACTCGTCCAGAACTGTGGGTCACGATCGTAGTATTCCCTGCGGGAAGAGTTGGACAACGTTGTCAGAGTTAGGCGAGACTATCTCTGGTGCCGTTTCCGCGGAACCCCGGGCGATTCGCCAGGATATTCGTCAGGAACGTCAGGAAAGAGGAGATCCCCGAGCGATGCACCCCCAAGGCGCTACCGGTCCACTCGTGGCCGCAATCGACATCGGCGGTACGAAGATCGCCGGGGCGCTCATCGACGCGGAGGGGCGACTGCTGGCGCGGGCGCTGCGGGCGACGCCCGCGGGGGAGGACGGCGAGACGGTGGTGCGGGCGGTCACCAACGTGATCGCCGAGCTGCGGGCCACCGCCGTGTGGCCCCGCGTCGTCGCCGTCGGCATCGGCAGCGCGGGTCCCGTCGACGCCGCGCACGGCACCGTCAGCCCGGTCAACGTGCCCGGCTGGCGCGAATTCCCGCTCGTCGCGCGGGTGTCCGACGCGGTCGGCGGCCTGCCCGTCGTCCTCACCGGCGACGGGGTCGCCATGACCGCGGCCGAGCACTGGCAGGGAGCCGCCCGCGGTTACGACAACGCGCTGTGCATGGTCGTCTCCACCGGGGTCGGCGGCGGTCTGGTCCTCGGCGGCGCCCTCCTTCCCGGGCCCACCGGCAATGCCGGGCACATCGGTCACATCAGCGTCGACCTCGACGGTGATCTCTGCCCGTGCGGGTCGCGCGGCTGCGTCGAGCGGATCGCCAGCGGACCGAACATCGCGCGCCGCGCGCTGGACGGGGGCTGGGTGCCGCCCGCCGGTGCCGCGCCCACGGCGGCGGCCGTCGCCGAGGCCGCGCGCGGCGGGGACGCCGTGGCGCTGGCCTCCTTCGACCGGGCCGCGCAGGCGCTCGCGGCCGGGATCGCGGCCACCGCGACGCTCGTCGAGATCCATGTCGCCGTCATCGGCGGGGGTGTCGCGGGGGCCGGGCCGATTCTCTTCGATCCTCTCCGGGAGCACCTCGCGCGGTACGCCACGCTCTCCTTCGCGGCCGGGGTCGATGTCGTGCCCGCCAAGCTCGGGACGGATGCCGGGTTGGTCGGGGCGGCGGCGGCTGCGGCGCAGGCGCTGCGGTTGGACGCTTTTACGACGACGATCTGACGGGGCGGCTCGCCGCCGGGTTCGCGTCCGCGAGGACGGTTCCTGTGGGGGCGGGGGCCCGCGGCGTGCTCGGCCTTTGTCGGGCCGGTGGCCCGACAATCCGAAGAGGTGACCGCCTCGCGGGGGCCGGCTGCGGTCCGCGGCTGCGCGCTGGCTGGGCGCGCAGTTCCCCGCGCCCCTCAAAAGACCTGGCGTGCCCTCTGGCGATTGGTGAGGGCGGCGCACCGTGCGCGCCGAGATCTCGGTGTGCTCTCTTCCGAGGGGTGAGGGCGTCTGGGGGCGGGCCCCGAGACCTTGGCCTCCGCGCGGTGTGCTTCGCGTCGTGGACGCCACCGCGTGCCGTGTCTCGTCAGGGGGCGCGCACTCCGGTGCCGCGCAGCCGATGACGGCGCTGATCGCCTTCAGGGCCTTTGAGGGGCTCGGCGCGGGCGGTCTCGCCGTGGGCGCCTTCTGGCTGATCGGCGCGCCGGTGCCGCCGCGGCGAGCGGGGCCGCTACCAGGGCATGACCGCCACGGTCATGGCGCTCGGCACCATCGGCGGCCCGCTTCTCGGCGGTTTCGTCACCGGCCACCTCGGCTGACGCTGGGCCTTCTGCGTCAATCTGCCGCTCGGCCTACTCGCGCTGGTGTGGTGCCAGGTGATGCTGCGGCTGCCCGCCTCCCGCGGCAAGGCCAGGACCGACTGGCCCGGCATCGTCCTCATGACCTTCGCCCTCTCCTCGGTCGTGCTCGCCGGGACCTGGGCGGGCAACCGTTACGCCGGGGCCTCCTGGCGGATCGGCGCGCTGGCCGTCGCCGCCGCGCTCGGCCTAGCCGCCTTTGTCGCCTCGCAGCGCCGCGCGGCCGAACCCGTCCTGCCGTTGCGGGTGTTCGACACCCGGAACGTCCGGCTCCCGTCGATGATGATCTTCGCGGTGGGCGCCGCGATGTTCGGTGCCACGCTCGATCCGCCGCTGTAACGGCAGAGCGTCCAGGGCGCGTCGGCCACCAGCTCCGGCCTGTTGCTGCTGCCGATGATGATCCCGGTCGTGGTTCTTTCGCAGGTCGCGGGCAAGGCCATGTCGAAGACCGGCCGTTACAAGGTCTTCCCGATCGTGGGCGCCGCGCTGATGACGGCGGGCATGCTGGTCCTTGCCACCATGGACGTGCACACCTCCCGCACGGCGACGCATTGCTCCATGGTGGTGGCCGGTGCGGGGCTCGGCTTGCTGACGCGGATGCCCACGACGATCGCCCAGAACAGCGTCCGGAAGCGGGACATGGGCGCCGCGCCGAGGCCCGCCCGTGCCGCCGCCGTGGCGGAGTCCCGTTGAGGGGCGGGGCGTTTCCGTGGACCGGGAGGCGGGAGCGACCCGCACCCTCCACCGCATCGCGTGCGGCGCCCGGCTCGACGCGGCGGGCGCTGCCCGGTCCGCGGTGAGCACAGGGTGGCGCCCGCGGAGGCGGAGGCGCGGCTCGGGCCGCGCTCCGACGGCCCGCACCGCGACGGTCCGGTGTCCGTCACGCTGGCCTCCCCGCGCCGACCGTTGCGGCCGGTACGCGCCGCCGCGGGCCACGGCGCGTTTGCCGCCCACGATGATCCGGGCAATTCGTAGGGGTCTACGGAAAAGGGGGCACCGTGATCATCTGGGTGAACGGGGCGTTCGGCGCGGGGAAGACCAGCGCCGCACTGGAGATGCTGGAGCTGATACCGGAAAGCACCCTGTACGACCCCGAGGTACTCGGCGGCTGTCTGCGCCAACTGCTGCCGGAAAAACGGCTCCAAGAAGTGACCGACTATCAGGACCTGGCCATATGGCGGCGATTGGTGGTCGAGACCGCCGCCGCTCTCCTCAATGAGGTGGGCGGCGTTCTGGTGGCCCCGATGACCCTGCTGCGGCAGGACTACCGCGACGAGATCTTCGGTGGCCTCGCGTCCCGTGGCATCGAGGTCCGGCACGTACTGCTGGAACCAGGAGAAACGATCCTGCGTGAACGCATCGCCACCAGGGACGACCACCCCGACCGCACCGGAACGAACGACCGGGCCCGCCGCTGGGCGCTGGACCGCATCGCCGACTACGAGAACGCCCTGCCGTGGCTCGCCCTGGACGCGCACATCCTGTCCACCGCAGGCCTGACCCCCCGTCAGACCGCGCTGCGGGTCACCGAGGCCGTCGGGCGCGGCGCCGGGGCCTGCGGGATCGTCCAGACCCCCGAACCGACCGCGGAGACCGTGGCGTCCGGCGTCCTGCTCTTCGACGACGCGGACCGCGTCCTGCTGGTCGACCCGACCTACAAACCCGGCTGGGAGTTCCCCGGTGGCGTCGTCGAACGCGGCGAGTCGCCCGCGCGCGCCGGACACCGCGAGGTCGCCGAGGAACTGGGGCTCGAACTCGCCCGCGGCCTCGAACTCCTCGTGGTCGACTGGGAACCGCCACGCCCGCCCGGCTACGGCGGGCTCCGCCTGATCTTCGACGGCGGCCGGGTCGCGGAAGCGGACATCGGCCGCCTGCTGCTGCCCGGCGCCGAACTGCGCGGCTGGCGCTTCGTCACCGAGGACGAGGCCGCGGGACTGCTCCCACCGGCCCGCCTCGACCGGCTGCGCTGGGCGCTGCGCGCCCGCGAACAGGGCCGCCCGCTCAACCTGGAGGCCGGTCACCCGGCCGAATGACCCCGCCCCGCCCGGCCGCCGCTGCCCCCGCCGCCGCCCACCCGGCGTGGACGGCGGTGACGGCGGCCGGGTCCCGCGGGTCGGTCAGGCCGCGCCGCCCGCGGACTTGGAGGCCGCGTAGTGGCCCAGGAACAGCGCCTCCGCCAGCGACAGCCGCTCCAGCTCCCGCGGCGACACGCTCTCGTTGACCGCGTGGATCTGCGCCTCCGGCTCGCTGAGGCCGATCAGCAGGATCTCGGCTCGCGGATACAGGGTCGCCAGGGTGTTGCACAGCGGGATCGAACCGCCCTGCCCGGCCACCGCCAACTCCTCCCCGTACGCCTCCCGCATCGCGTCCGCCATCGCCGTGTACGCCGGGCTCCCGGTGTCCGCGCGGAACGGCTGACCGCTGCCGCGCTGCGTCACCTCCACCTTCGCGCCCCACGGAGCCGCCGCCCGCAGATGCGCGGTCAGCGCCTCGGCCGCCTGCTCGGCCGCGGTGCCCGGCGGGACCCGGACGCTCACCAGCGCGCCCGCGGTGGCCTGTACGGACGGGGTCGCGCCGACGACCGGCGGCGCGTCGATGCCCAGCACCGTCACCGAGGGACGCGCCCAGATCCGGTCCGCGACACTGCCCTTGCCGACCAGTTCCACACCGTCCAGCACCTTGGCGTCGCGCCGGAAGTCCTCCTCCGGGTAGCGCAGCCCCGGCCACTCGCCCGAGGCGTCGAGACCGTCGATCGTGGTCGAACCGTCCGCGTCCCGCAGCGACGCCAGGATCTGGATCAGCGCCCCCAGCGCGTCCGGCGCCGCCCCGCCGAACTGCCCCGAGTGCAGGTTGCCTTCGAGCGTCGAGACCCGCACCTCCGCCAGCACCATGCCGCGCAGCGTCGAGGTCACCGTGGGCAGCCCCACCCGGAAGTTGCCCGCGTCGCCGATCACGATCGCGTCGGCGGCCAGCAGCTCCGGGTGCTCCTCGGCGTAGCGCTCAAGACCGCCGGTGCCCTGCTCCTCGGAACCCTCCACGATCACCTTGACGTTCACCGGAGCGCCGCCGTGTTCGCGCAGCGCCCGCAGCGCGGTGAGGTGCATCAGCACGCCGCCCTTGCAGTCGGCCGCGCCACGCCCGTACCAGCGGCCGTCCCGCTCGGTCAGCTCGAAGGGCGGGGACAGCCACGCTGATTCGTCCAGCGGCGGCTGCACGTCGTAGTGCGCGTACAGCAGCACCGTCGGCGCGCCCTCGGGCCCAGGCAGCCAGCCGTACACCGACTGCGTGCCGTCGGGGGTGTCCAGCAGGGCCACCTCCTGGAAGCCCTCCGCCCGCAGCGCGTCGGCCACCCAGACGGCCGCCTTCTCGCACTCGCTCTTCGGGAACTGTCGTTCATCGGCCACCGACGCGTACGACACCAGCTCGGCCAGCTCCGTCCGGGCACGGGGAAGCAGGGCGGCGACAGTATCGGCGAGCGGGGTGCTGGACATAGGTGCTCCTAGCAGGAATCAGGTGGCAACATCGGTCGTTGGTGCACACAACGGGGTCGCTGCCGATGGTGCCACAGCGAGATGTTCCGGACGGGCGCAATAGGATGCGGCTGAACAGGGGCAACACAGCCGGACAGGCCGAGCGGGAGCGAAACAGACGTGAGCGGTGAGCAGGCGGCGCAGGACAGCGGCGCGAACGACGGCGAGGCGCTCGCGGTCTGGGACGTCGTGGTGATCGGCGCGGGCCCCGCGGGGGCCACCGCGGCCCACGCCGCGGCCGTGACGGGCCGTCGGGTCCTCCTCTTGGAGAAGTCCGAACTGCCGAGGTACAAGACCTGCGGCGGCGGCATCATCGGGTCCTCACGGGACGCCCTGCCGCCGGGATTCGAACTGCCCCTGCGCGACCGGGTGCACGCGGTCACCTTCAGCCTCAACGGCAAGCTGACGCGCACCAAGCGCTCCCGGCAGATGCTCTTCGGGCTGATCAACCGGCCCGAATTCGACAACGCCCTCGTGGAGGCCGCCTGCGAGGCGGGCGCCGAGCTGCGCACCGGAGTGACCGTCTCCCGCGTGGAGCAGCACGGTCCCGGTGTCCCCGACCGTCGCACCGTCGCCGTCGTGCTCAACGGCAGCGGCGGTCCGGCGGGCAAGGGCGTCGAGGAGACCGTCTACGCCCGCGCCGTCGTCGGCGCCGACGGCAGTGCGAGCCGGATAGGCGCTCATGTCGGCGTCAAGCTCGACCAGGTCGACCTCGGCCTGGAGGCGGAGATCCCGGTCCCCACGTCCGTCGCGGAGGACTGGGCGGGACGGGTGCTGATCGACTGGGGCCCGCTGCCCGGCAGTTACGGCTGGGTCTTCCCCAAGGGCGACTCGCTCACCGTGGGCGTGATCTCCGCCCGCGGCGACGGCAGCGCCACCAAGCGCTACCTGGACGACTTCATCGCCCGCCTCGGCCTGGCCGGGTTCGAACCCAGCGTCTCCTCCGGCCACCTCACCCGCTGCCGCGCCGACGACTCCCCGCTCTCCCGGGGCCGGGTCCTGGTCTGCGGCGACGCCGCGGGCCTGCTCGAACCCTGGACGCGCGAGGGCATCTCCTACGCGCTGCGCTCCGGGCGTCTGGCGGGGGAGTGGGCCGTGCGCATCGCCGAGTCCCACGACGCGGTGGACGCCAGGCGTCAGGCCCTCAACTACACCTTCGCGGTAAAGGCCGGGCTCGGCGTCGAGATGGGGGTCGGCCGCCGCATGCTGACTCTCTTCGAACGGCGCCCCGGAATGCTGCACGCCGTGCTCACCACATTCCCGCCCGCCTGGCGCGCCTTCGCGGGCATCACCCGCGGAAAGAGCTCGCTCGCCGAACTCGTCCGCACCCACCCGCTCGCCCGCAAGGCGCTGGAGGCCGTCGACCGGGCCTGACGTCGGCCCCGGCCCGGCTCCGGGCCCTGCGCCGTACTCCCGCGCCTCACTTCCCGTCGGTGGCGTGGACCTGGAAGATCGGGTGGTTGGGCGCTATCGCGCGCAGCTCCTCGTCGGTCGAATCCGGGCCCACGCCATCGAAGAAGGCTCCGACCTCGGCCTTCCAGCGCTTGAGGTAGGCGCGCAGGATGGCGGGCTTGTCGTCGTCGGCCACCTCGGTGGCGGTGAACTCCTCGACCGTCTTGCCGAGGTGCAGTTCGCCGCCGCCGGCCACCCGCATGTTGTAAGTCCACTGGACGTGGCCGCGCGGGGCCACCAGATACCGCCGGTCCTCGAAGGTCAGCAGATTCACCGGGGTCTGCCGCCACTCACCGCTCTTGCGGCCCCGGACGGCCAGCACCCGCGAACCCCAGACGCTCAAGCCGCGCCGGGTCAGCCAGCCGACCGTGCGATTGAGGACGTTGACGGTGAACCAGCCGGGCTTCTTGACGTGTGCGACCTGCTCAGACATGGCGATCTCTCCGATTTCTCGACTGCTGTCGTGACCGCTGTTGTGAGCGGTGCTCTCACTTGAGAACAGTGTGCCAGCGCCTCGTGAGAAAAAGCAAGAGCACTGCTCTCTTTCTTGGCTGATGCTCTTGAAGATGGCACACTGGCTGCCATGAGCGTGATCAGAGGAGCCAGGGAACGGGCGAGGATCGAAGTCACCGCGGCCATCAAGGAAGAGGCCAGACGCCAGCTCGCCGCCGAAGGAGCGGCGCGGCTCTCGCTGCGCGCGGTCGCACGCGAACTGGGCATGGTCTCATCCGCCCTCTACCGCTACTTCCCGAGCAGGGACGATCTGCTCACCGCTCTCATCATCGACGCCTACGACGCGATCGGCGCGGCGGCGGAGGACGCCCTGGCGAGCGCGGTGGAGCAGGGCGCGGCACCGGCCGACCGATGGGTCGCGATCTGCCGCGCCGCCGGCGAGTGGGCCGTCGCCCATCCGCACGAGTACGCGCTGATCTACGGCTCACCCGTACCCGGCTACACCGCGCCGCTCGACACCATCGGCCCCGCCTCCCGCGCCGCCCTGGCCCTGTTCTCCGTCGTCCGCGACGCCCACCGCGACGGCCTGCTCACGCAGCCGCCCGGCAATCCGCTCGCCGCCCCCGTCCGCGCCGACGCCGCCCGGCTCGCCGCGGAACTGGCCCCCGATCTGCCGGTGCGGACGGTCGCCGCGCTCGTCGCCGCCTGGGCGCAGCTCTTCGGGCTGATCAGCTTCGAGGTCTTCGGCCAGTTCAACCGGGTGGTCGAGGCCCGCCGCGAATTCCTCGAACTGGCAGCCGCGGGACTGGCTCGCCAAGTCGGCCTCGGCGCCCCCGCGAGCGCCTCGGCGGACACCCCTGACGACATACCCGCGGACGCGTCGGCGACGGACGGCGTACTCCCCGCGAAGTAGTCGCGGTGCCCCCGTACAGCGGACGCCGCCTCCCGGACCGCGGTCTAGCGTGGAACGCATGAGCCACGAGGAGCCGACAGGGCCGCCGCGCCACGGAATTCCGTTCGCGCGGCCCGTCTGGATCCCCGCACTCGCGCTGGCCTTCGTCCAGGTCGTCGGCACCCGCGTGGCATCGGGCCACCAGACCGGCCGGGTCGGCCTGGACTGGCTCGGCTACCTGCTGCTGCTCGCGGGCCCGGCACTCCTGCTCCTCCGCCGCCGCGCGCCGGTCGTCGTGGCCGCCGCGACCTGCGGCGCGACGCTGCTCTACATCACGCTCGGCTATCCCTACGGCCCGGTCTTCGCCAGCCTCGTCGTCGCCTTCTTCAGCGCCGTCGCCGCGGGCCACAGAAGGGCCGTGCCGGCCATCGCCCTGGTGTTCCTCGCCGGACACACGCTGATCGGCCAGTGGCTCTACCGCTACCTGCCGCCCTCCGGCGACGGCCGCGCGTCCTGGGCGGCGACCTCCGCGGCCGGTGCCTGGCTGCTCGCGGTGCTGGCCGCCGCCGAGCTGTACCGGGTACGGCGCGAGCAGATCGCCAGGGACCGCCGTGAGCGGGCCGAGGCCGAGCACCGCAGGGCCGACGAGGAGCGCATGCGGATCGCCCGCGAACTGCACGACGTGCTCGCGCACAGCATCTCGGTGATCAATGTGCAGGCGGGCGTGGCCCTCGCGTTGATGGACGAGCGGCCGGAGCAGGCGCGGACGGCGCTGGTCACCATCAAGGCCGCCAGCAAGGAAGCGCTGGGCGAGGTACGGCAGGTGCTCAGTACGCTCCGCGCCCCCGGCGAGGCACCGCGCTCGCCCGCACCGGGCCTCGACCGGCTCCCCGAACTGGTCGAACAGGCGGGCTCCGCGGGCCTGAAGGCCGAGGTCACCGTCGACGGCGCACCGGCCCCGCTGCCGCCCGGCGTCGACCTCGCCGCCTTCCGTATCGTGCAGGAGGCGCTGACGAACATCGTGCGGCACTCCGGCTCCCGCGCCGCCCGTATCCGCCTCGGCTACCGGTCCGGCAGCGTGGAAGTGACGGTCGACGACGACGGACCCGCCGTCGCGGGCGGCGAGAGCGGCGGGGGCAACGGCCTGGTCGGCATGCGCGAGCGGAGCGTCGCGCTGGGCGGCACGCTGGAGGCGGGCCCGCGCCCCGACGGCGGCTTCCGGATCCGCGCGCTGCTGCCGATCGTCGCGCCGGGCGTACCGGCCGGCGGCACCGAGGCCCCAATCGGCCCGACGCCCGGACCCTCCGCCCCGGCCGACCGCCCCGAGGGCCCGATCCCACCGGCCGCCCCGCCGGCGCCACGCGCCGTACGATCGGGCACGGCCGAGCCGCTAGAGGGGGACCACCGCGCCGACCGGCCCACCCCCGCCGACGGAGCCGCTGAGGCGACCGAGTTCACCAAGGCCGCCGAGGCCACCGAGGAGCGTTCGTGATCCGCGTGCTGCTGGCCGACGACCAGGTGCTGGTACGCGCCGGATTCCGCGCGCTGCTGGACGCGCAGAGCGACATCGAGGTGGTGGGGGAGGCGGCCGACGGCGAGGAGGCGCTGCGGCTGGTCCGCGACATGACCCCCGACGCCGTGCTGATGGACATCCGCATGCCGCTGACGGACGGTCTCGCCGCCACCCGCCGGATCACCGACGACCCGGCGTTGTCCGAGGTCAAGGTGGTCATCCTCACCACCTTCGAACTCGACGAATACGTCTTCGAGGCGATCCGCGCCGGAGCCTCCGGCTTCCTGGTGAAGGACACCGAGCCGGAGGAACTGCTGCGCGCGGTAAGGGCGGTGGTGGAGGGCGACGCGCTGCTGTCGCCCGGTGTGACCCGACGGCTGATCGCCGAATTCGCCGCTCGTTCCAAGGAGCCCGCGCAGGCGGTCGGCCTGGACCAACTCACCGAGCGGGAAAGGGAAGTGATGGCGCTGGTCGGCATCGGGCTGTCCAACGACGAGATCGCACGCCGCCTCGTCGTGAGCCCGCTCACCGCCAAGACGCACGTAAGCCGCGCGATGGTGAAACTCGGGGCGCGCGACCGGGCCCAACTGGTCGTGATGGCCTACGAGTCCGGGCTCGTCCGGCCCGGCTGGCTGGGCTGACCCGACGTCACCGACCCACCGCCCGAAGGCGAACGGCCCGCCGCCGTACCCCACTGCGCCCCCGTATCAGGACCGGTTCCGGCGCCCGACTCGGCGCCCGCGCCCCTCTCGGCGCCCGCGTCCGCGCCGACCGGTGCCCCGGGTAACGGAATCCGCTCGTGCAGCGCGTGCCCCCGCTGCTCGAAGCGGCGGAGCGTCAGGGCGACGCGCCCGCAGAAGGCGGCCGCGGCGACGATCACCGCGGCGGTGAACCACCCTTCGCGGGCCGTGCCGTGGGCCTCGTCCGCCATGACCGGGCTCACCACCGCCAGAAATCCGACCGCCGCCAGCACGGCGCCCGACACCATGGCGAAGACCATTTCGACTGTGATGGCGTCGCGTTCCGCTTGCGTACGGCTTCCGCGCATCCCCCGCCCCTCCCGTCGCAATCGCGATGCGGCCAAGTCTGCCATGGCACGACCGGCCCCGCGCGATGCCTTTTCGCGCGGGGCCGGTCGTCAAGTGCCCGGATCACCAAGGGAGTCGGAGGACGCCGGAAGGGACGCGGGATGGGAATCGCACAGTCGGCCGAGCGGCCGGCCGACCGGGTGATCAGTCGCGCACGGCGACCTGTTCCGATTCGTCGGCCGCCTCGGCGGAGCCCGCGGAACCGACAGACCCCGTGGCAGCCGCGGAACCGGCGGCGCCGGACCGTCCCGCGCCCCCGTTCTCGAAGTCGGCCGAGGACGCGACCAGGATGCCGTAGGACGCCTTCCTGCGGGTGAACAGCCCGGACAGGGTCAGCAGCAGGCCCACCAGACCGATGCCGGTGACGACCCACAGGCCGGGCCGGTAACTGTCGAGAATGGCCTGCTTGTTCGCCGGGTGATCGCCGCCGGCTGCGGTGACCACCGCGGTGACCACGGCCAGGAAGATGGCGCCGCCGACCTGAAAGGAGGTGTTGAGCAGCCCGGAGACCATGCCCTGCTCATGGTCCTTGACGCCGTTGGTGGCCTGGATGTTGAGGGAGGGGAAGGCCAGCGCGAAGGCGGCGCCGAGCAGCAGCATCGACGGCAGGATGGCCGCCGCGTAGTTCGGGTCCAGATTGATCCGGAGGAAGAGGATGTAGCCGATGACCAGCGAGGTGAAGCCGACGGCGATCACCCGTGGCGTGCCGAACCGGTCCACGATCGGGCCCATCCGGGTGGACAGGACGGCCACCAGTGAGCCCGCGGGCAGGAAGGCGAGCGCGGTGTGCAGGGCGCTCCAGCCCAGCACGTTCTGCATGTACTGCGTGACGAGGAACTGGAAGGCGACGTACGAGCCGAAGAAGGTGGCGCCGCCGAGGTTGGCCCTGATCTGGCTGGACGAGCGCAGGACGCCGAGCCGGATCAGCGGGGACGAGGAGCGGTGTTCGATGGCGACGAAGGACGCGAGCAGGACGGCGACGGCGGCGAAGGAGACCAGCGTGCGGGCCGAGGCCCAGCCCGCCTCGGACGCCGAGACCACGGTGAACACCAGCAACAGCATCGAGGCCGTGCCGGTGACGGCGCCCGGCAGGTCGTATCCGCGGCCCTTGCCGCTCTCGCGCGGGCTCTTCGGGATGAGCTTCAGACCGGCGGCGAGGGCGATCAGCGCGACCGGCGCGGGCAGCAGCATCGTCCAGCGCCAGCCCGCCTCGGTGAGGAAGCCGGAGAGCACCAGGCCCATGGAGAAGCCGGTGGCGCCGCAGCTCGAGTAAATGGTGAGGGCGCGGTTGCGGACCGGGCCCTCGGCGAAGGTCGTGGTGATGATCGACAGTCCGGCGGGCGCGGTGAACGCGGCGCTGAGGCCCTTGATGAAGCGGGTCGCGATCAGCAGTTCACCCGAGTCGACCAGGCCGCCGAGCAGTGAGGCGACGGCGAAGACGCCGAGCGCGATGAGAAAGACGCGGCGCCTGCCGAGCAGGTCGGCCGCGCGGCCGCCGAGCAGCAGCAGGCCGCCGTAGCCGAGGATGTAACCGCTGACGACCCACTGGAGCGAGGACGTGGAGAGGTCGAGGTCGTGGGCGATCGAAGGCAGCGCCACGCCGACCATCGACACATCGAGTGCGTCGAGGAAGAGCGCCGCGCAGAGCACCAGGAGCGTGCCCCACTGCAGGGCACTCCATCGCTCCTCGGTGCGGGGGACGGTAGGAGACGGAGAGGTCATGGAGGCGAGACTTACATGCGCACGCATTCAATGCAAGCGCATTTAATGTCCGTGCATGAAGGGTTCGCTTTCTGCTACCGTGCAGACATGACCGGCGACAAGGGTGAGCGGGCGCTCGTGGACGAGTGGCGGCAGATCCTTGCCGTTCACGCGCGCACGGCATGTGAACTCGACCGTGCGCTGCACCAGTACGGGCTCGGCGCCAGCGACTTCGAGGTGCTGGACCTGCTCGCCTCCGGCGACCCCCAGGACGGCGGCTGCACCTTCCGCGTCCAGGAGCTGGCCGACCGCGTCCACCTCAGCCAGAGCGCGCTGTCCCGGCTCGTCGCCCGGCTGGAGAAGGACGGTCTCGTCGACCGCGGCATCTGTAGTGAGGACCGCCGGGGCGTACGCGTCGGCCTCACCGAGACCGGCCGCGCCCGTTACGAACAGGCCCGCCCCTGCCACCGCGCCGTGCTGGAACGGATGCTCGTCCAGAGCTGACCCCGTTCGTCAATCCGCGGGCCCCGGTCCGTTCGTCAGGTGATCTTCGCTGTCCGACGCCACAGCTCCACCAGCGCGTCGTCACCCGTCACCGCCGACAGCCGCTCGTACGGCCCGCGGTTCCACAGCGCCAGATAGAGGTCGGCCGCCGAGCCGGTGACGGTGCAGTCCGCCTCACCGGGCGCGTCGCGCTCCGCGGTCGGGGCCTCGGACGAGAGCCGCAGCAGCCACTCGCGGGCGCCGCCCGGCACATCGGTCGCCCGGACCCGCAGCGTGCGCGGCCGGTCGGTGCGGAGCCTGGCCCGCCGCCTGGCCTGGAAGCCGGTCAACAGTTCGTCCACGCCGTCCGCCGCGAAGCCGGTGGCCACCGGGGACGGGTCGCGGCCGAGCGCCGCCTCCGCGTCGATCCGGTGGATCGTCGTCTCATGGGCCTGGCGCCGCGCCCAGAAGGCCAGCGGCGAGGGCGCCGCCAGGAAGAACCAGCACGTCAGATCGGCCGGGGCGGCGACCAGCGCTTCCGTGAGCCGCCGATGCGTACCCCGGTACCAGTCCACCAGCTCCGGGTCGTCGGGCACCGCCGGGTCCAACGGCTCGCGCTCCATGCGGCCTTCGGCGACGTACCCGGTGGCCCAGCGGTGCACCGCGCCGGTGTGCGCCAGCAGGTCGCGCACCCGCCAGCCGGGACACGGCGGCACGGGCGCGTCGAGACCGGCGCCGCCCGCCGCGTCGGCGAGCAGCGTGCCCTCGTCGCGCAGCGTGTCGATGAACTCGGCTGTCTCCATGCTCCCCGTCCGCTTCCCCGTCCGCTGATCGCTCTCCATGCGCGGATTCTCGCAGGACGGTCACCGTGCGGGCGAGGGAGTAAACGGGGCCGGCGGCCCGCTCAGCGGGTGGGCCGGGCGCCCGTCTCCGCGGCCGTCGAGCCGTCGGCGGAGCGCTCGCCCCTGGTGTCGGCGCGGCGGCGGGCGTACCGGGCCGCGAAGCCGAGCAGTACGGCGTTGAGCGCCGCGGAGACCAGCGCGGCCACGACGGTCAGCGTCCAGCCGGACCAGCCGAAGGCGGTGCCACGGGTGTCCATGCCGCCGACCGCGGCGAAGAGCGCCCAGATCAGCGGCGTCCACGGCAGGGTCAGCAGCACCAGCAGGACGGCGGTGAGCGAGGCGTTGCGGTGCGAGAAGGCCGCCGTGTCCAGCAGCATCAGCGCCAGCGCGGCGCCGACGACGTACAGATAGCCGCGGGAGATCCGTTCCCGGTGCAGCGGGCCGGTGGCGGTGGTCAGCCAGGACGGTATGCGCATCGCTCCTCCTTGCGGTTCCGAACCCGTACGGTTCCGGCCCGTGAGGCTCCGACGCCTTCGCCCCGCCCGGTCTCCGGGCCCTACGCTTCCGGCAGTGGATCTCGCGGCCGGGGACCAGCATGCCGTGATACGTGGCGGTGAGCGCCTGTTCCGTCGGTCACTTCTCGGCGCGCGCGGCGCTGTTCCGTACGCCGTAGGCGATGGCCGCCGCGACCGCGGCCAGGGCGGAGACGGTGGTCAGCGCGGTGGGCAGGCCGACGGCGTCGGTGAGGAAACCGATCGAGGGCGGGCCGAGCAGCATGCCGCCGTAGCCGAGGGTGGAGGCCGCCGCGACGCCGCCGGGGCCGGTCAGTTCGCCCGCCCTGGCCATGGCGGTGGGGAAGAGGTTGGCCAGGCCGAGCCCGGTGACGGCGAAACCGGCCACCACGACCGGGGTGGACGGTGCCAGCGCGCCGATCAGCATCCCCGCGGAGGCGGTGAGGCCGCCCAGCACCAACGCCCGTGTCTGTCCGAGGCGTTCGATCAGCGCGGTACCGGAAAGGCGGCCGAGCATCATCGCGCCCGCGACCGCCGCGTAACCGGCCGCCGCGATGCTCGACCCCCCGTGCAGATCCTGCTCGATGTGCAGCGGCCCCCACTCGGCGAGCGCGCCCTCGCCGTACGCGGAACACGCCGCGATCAGCCCGAAGAGGAGGACGATCAGCCCCGTCCTTGCGGGCCTGCCGGGCGCGGTCTTCGCGACGGGCGCGTGCACCGGGTCCGTCGCCGTCGCGGTGACCGCGTCGGCAGGTGCCGCGGTGGTACGGGCCGGGCCGTCCGCGAGCGGCGGTTCCGTACGGGCCTGTACGGGTCCGGCCGTCTGGCGTGCCGCGACCGCCGACGGCTGCCGCAGCGGGTGCGCCAGCAGGACGCGTCCGGCGAGGAAGACCGTCAGCAGGCCGATCGGGGTGAGCAGCAGCAGGTGCGTGGCGGCCGACAGGTGCGGTGCCAGCAGGCCGCCGAGCCCCGCGCCGAGCAGCCCGCCCATGCTGTACGCCGCGTGGAAGCTGGACATGACCGGGCGGCGCATGGCCGCGACCAGGTCGACGGCGACGCTGTTGATCGCCACGTTCATGCCGCCGTAGGCCACCCCGAACAGCAGAAGGACGAGGCCGAGGGCGAGTGCCGAGTGCGTCCTCGGGGGCAGGGCGATGCTCAGGGAGAGGAGGATGCCGGTCAGCACCGTCACCCGGCGGCTGCCGAAGCGGCGGCAGAGCCGTCCGGTGAGCACCATCGTGGCGATGGCGCCGACGGAGACACCGAGCAGCGCGAGGCCCAACTGACCGGCGGTCGCGCCGGTCTGGGCCTTGATCGCGGGAATGCGGACGACCCACCCGGCGAAGAGGAAGCCGTCGACGGCGAAGAAGACGGTCAGGGCGACGCGCAGGCGGCGTAGGGCAGGAGAGGGTGGGGGAGTGTGGTGGGATCGGCCGAGGGCCGTCCCTATTTTGTTTAGCGTCGGCACAAAGTCAGAATAGAGGGGTGACACAGATTCGGACAAGGCTTGAGAGGGGTCGGGGCGCGCTCGGCCCGGCACTCTCCCTCGTGCACACCGGCCGCGCGGCGACCCGCGCCCTGCTCACCGCGGAGCTCGGAGTGACCCGCGCCACCGCCGGGGCGGTGGCCGCGGAGCTGGAGGCACTGGGACTGATCCGGGTCGACACCCGGCCCACCGGCCCCTCCGGCGCGCAGGGCCGTCCCTCGCACCGGCTCGACGTGGCCCCCGGCGGACCGGTCGCGCTCGCCGCCCAGGTGCACGCCGACGGATTCCGGGCCGCGCTGGTCGGACTCGGCGGCGAGATCGTCGCCACCGCGCCCGGCTCCATGACCGTGCACGCCGACCCCGCGCATGTGCTCGCCGCGGTCGTGGAGGCCGGAGCGGAGCTGCTGAGCGCGTCGGGCCGGGTCTGCGTCGGCGCGGGCCTCGCCGTACCGTCCGCCGTCGCGGAGCCCGAGGGCACCGCACTCAACCCGCTGCACCTCGCGTGGCCCGCGGGCGCCCCCGTACGGCAGGTGTTCGCGAGCCAGATCGCCCGCGTCGGCATCACGGGACCCGACGGCGACCCCGTCCCCTCCTTCATCGGCAACGACGTCAACGTCGCCGCGCTCGCCGAACACCGGCACGGCGCGGGACGCGACGCCCAGCACCTGCTCGTCGTCGCCTCCGGACACCGCGGGGTCGGTGGCGCCCTGGTCCTCGACGGCCGTCTGCACACCGGCAGTTCAGGGCTCGCCCTGGAGGTCGGCCACCTCACCGTGCTGCCCGACGGACGCCCCTGCCACTGCGGCAGCCGCGGCTGTCTCGACGTCGAGGCCGACCCGCTGGCCTTCCTCGAAGCGGCCGGTCGCGCGCCCGGGCCCGAGGGCTCGCTGCTCCAGCAGTCCATCGACCTGCTCCGCAGGGAGTACGACGACCCGTCCGACCCTTCCGTCCGCGACGCCGCGCACACCCTCATCGACCGCCTCGGGCGCGGTCTGGCCGGACTCGTCAATGTCCTCAACCCCGATCGCATCCTTCTCGGCGGCCTGCACCGGTATCTGCTGGACGCTGATCCGGAGCGTTTGCGGGCTGTTGTCGCCGATCACAGCCTTTGGGGGCGCAGCGGTAGTGTGCCGCTGCTCGCTTGCGCTCTGGACCACAACAGCCTTGTCGGGGCGGCGGAGTTGGCGTGGCAGCCGGTGCTGGATGATCCGCTGGCGCTGCTGGGCGGGTGAGGGGTGCCCGTTCGTTTGGCGGGTCGCCGCTGTGTGCCTTGTCTTTCCCGCCCGCCCGCCCCTGCGGGTGCTTTTTCGTCTGCGGGTGCCGCTTGTGCCTGGGTCGGTGCCGGTCCGGGGCACCTCCTCGGGGGACGAACGTGTCCGCACTTCGATGACGTCCAGCCCCTGTCTGTTCGTCCCCCTGCGGGGGCACCCCGGCCCGTCCCCTTCCGGTACGTCGGCGTCCGCCTGTCCGGTGGGGGTGGCGGAGGGGGGTGGGTGGGAGCTCGGCCCCTACGCTCCCCGACCTCCCGGCGGGGTGGGCGAAAGGGGGTGGGTGGGCTCGGGTACGTCGGCGTCCGACGGTCCGCTGTGGTGGGGCGGAGGTGGTGGGTGGGGGTGAGGTCGTTGGCGTCCGCCTGTCCGTGGGGGGCCGGGGTGGGTGTCCAAGATTGTGAGGGTGCCCCGGGTGTCTTCCGCCCTGAGGGGGCGCTCTCCGTCGATCCCACGGTGGAGGAACGGCCGGGCGCCGTCGCCGGTCTTTGGGACTTTCCTCAGCCACAGCGGACCGTCGGACGCCGACGTGCCCGAGCCCATCCATCCCCCTCCCGCCTACGCGGGCGGGTCGGGGGGCGCAGGGGCCGAGCCCCCACCCACCCCCCTCCCCGGCAACCCCCACCGGACCGTCGGACGCCGACGGGCGAGGAGGGGACGGGGCGGGGTGCCCCCGCAGAAATACGTTGACGGCCGGGTACCGGATGCGCGAAGGCCAGGTGATACGGATTTCGAGG
Organism: Streptomyces sp. NPDC008079; assembly: GCF_042957385.1. NCBI lineage: Bacteria > Bacillati > Actinomycetota > Actinomycetes > Kitasatosporales > Streptomycetaceae > Streptomyces > Streptomyces sp. NPDC008079. The sequence continues at coordinate 110,629 of NZ_JBIBIC010000016.1, read as the reverse complement.
AGGTGCCCCGGACCGGCACCGACCAGGCACAGGCGGCACCCGCAGACGACAAAACACCCGCACGGGTGGGCGGGTGGGCGGGCAAGACGGGCCGCGCAGCGGCGAGCCCTCAGAAGAGCGGCGGGGGCTTGCTTGGCCGGCGCGGTCACGGCCGTCGGGACGTCCGTTGGCGCGCCGTGCGGCGCGCGCAGCAGGGGCCAGCCCTGGGCGAGCCGGGTGTCAAGCAGCAGAAGGCGGCCCGGGCCTTCCGCCCCCTCCGGCTCCGAGACCCGCACGTAGACGTCGTAACCGGCCGCCGCCCTGACCGTCCCGGTCACCGTGCTGCCCGGCGGCAGCGCGGTGATGCGGGCGGCCGGAGGCGGGAGTTGACCGGGGGAGAGGCCGAACAGGACGACGTGGTCGACGACTTCGCAGGGCCGAGCCCGCAAGGTGTCGGGCAGCAGGCCGGCCACCGAGGCGTGCAGGCCGCGCAGTTCGGCCGCGCGGGCCTCCGCGTCGGGCAGCGCGTGGCGGGCGGCGCGCTTGGCCGGAGCGGAGACGCGGTCGGGGACGCCGAGGGCCGCGCCCAGGATCGCCTCGGTACGGCGGGCCGTCATCAGGGGCCCCTCGCCGAGGAAGGTGAAGCAGACGGCGGCCTGCTCCCGCAGCCTGGCCGCGCCGCGTTCGGCCGCCGTGATGCCCACCTTGAGCAGTCCGGGGCCGAACCAGGCCAGATAGACGGCGTACGGCCGCGGATCGTCCGCCTTGGTGTCGGCCGCCACCGAATACGAACGGTCCAGCGCCGCGCACCGCTCGCACTGGTCGCGCCGTACGTCGGGAGGCAGCCGCGCGCCGTAAGGACACGTCACGTACCTGCTACCGCGCCACACCCCCGCGCAGGTGCGTACCGCGTCCGCGCCGACGGCCAGGGACAGCGGTTCACCGAGCCGCAGCGGGCTCGACCGGCCGCGGTGCACCGGATGCCACCACGTCCACTCGGGACCGCCCTGACCCCAGCCCAGTCCCGTGCAGCGCCACATGTCCCCGACCCTAGGGCAGGGGTACGACAGCACCCGCCCTCGACCGCCGGCGCCGGTGCCCGCGCCGCCGGGAGCAGCGCCGGGAGCAGTGCCGGGGCCGCCGCGTACTCCGCGGGTGGTAGCGCGGGTGCCGCTGGCCGTACGACGACGGGCGGCCCGTGGAGGACGAGGCTCTGTGGTGTCGGAAGAAGCCTCCCGACACGGCATCCACCGAGGAGTTGACGAGCGATGAACACCCTGGCTTGGCATGACGGCGGGCCCGGCCCGTGGATCCTGTTCCTGCCCCTGATCTGGGCGGCCGTGGTCGTCACCGTGATCACCGTGCTGCGCCGCACCGTCTGGCGCGGACGCGGGCGCGGCGGCCCCCGGCGGGCGGCGCCCTGGCGGTCGGAGGCGGTCAGCGAGGCCGCGGAGAACTCGCCGGTCACCCTGCTCGGCCGCCGCTTCGCCGCGGGCGAGATCGACGAGGACGAGTACTGGCGCCGACTGTCGGTCCTGGACGAGCGCTTCGGCCGTGACCTGCGCGAGGGCAAGGGCGGTACGGCGTGAGCGCGCTGCCCAGCGGCCCGCGCGACGGGCGGCCCGGCTGGACGTCCTACGGGCCGTCACCACCGAGTGAGCCAGCGGGACACGGCGGCCCGGCACGACAGCGGGACACGACAGCGGGGCACTGCGGAGGAGCGCGCGCACAGACGGACCGGCCGTCGTATCCGCACGGGGGGATACGACGGCCGGTTCCGTGGCCTCGCGGATCGCCGCGCAGGCACCGTACGGGATCGCCGTGACGGGCGGCCTGCGCACCGGGTCGGTCAGGCGACCGGTACGGCGATACTGGCGGCGACGGCGGCGATGCGCTCACGCGGGGGCTCGAAGGCCACAGCGGCACGCAGCGGGACCAGCGACGGCCGCGGCATCGGTGTGCGGAGCACGAACCACACGACCTTGCCGCCGTCCTCGGGCAGCAGATCGGTGCCCCAGCTGTCGCTCACCGCCTCCACCATGGCCAGCCCGCGGCCGGCGGTCGCCAGCGGCTCCGCGGCGGCCGGTGCCAGCTTCGGCAGCCTCGGGTCGTTGTCGGTGACGGCCACCGTGAGGCGGTCGGACGCGTGCGACAGACGCACCGAGCAGTGCTTGTCGGGCTTGGCGTGGCGGTGGACGTTCGCGAGCAGTTCGCTGATGCCTAGCGACGCCGCGTCGATCAGCGGGTCGAGGCGCCAGTAGCGAAGCTGGGCGGACACGATGCGCCGGATCTGCTGGATCCGGTACGGATGCGCGTCGAGTTCGAGCGCACACTCTCTGTCGGTTTGGTCGGCTTGCATGATCACGGCTGCGACTCCCTCCGCGGCGGGGGCCGGAACACCGCGGGGCGGGTCCGGGACGTACGCCGCTCCGATGGGAACACCTGAGCGAAAATGCGTAGAGTGACTGCTACAGCACTCCGTGATGCGATTTCAGAGTCTCCCCAGGTGGCCGAATCCGCAACTTCCGGGACCGTCGCCCGCCTGCGCAAAGGCCGACGGGCCAGTACTGGACCGCTTTCCGGTGGTTTAGACGCTTATGATCCACGGCATGGACGCGAACGATTCGGACGAGACCGGCGAGCGATCGGACGGGGCGAGCGGCGCGGGAAGAACCGCCGAGGGGGCCGGAGCGGCGGGGGCGACCGGAGCGGCCGGGGCGGGTGACCGGGCGGGCGGCCGTACCGGCACGGTGGACGTCGACCGCACCGACACCGGCTACCGCGCCTGGCTGAAGGAAGCCGTCCGCAAGGTCCAGGCCGACGCCAACCGGTCCGCCGACACCCACCTGCTGCGCTTCCCGCTGCCCGAGTCGTGGGGCATCGACCTCTACCTCAAGGACGAGTCCACCCACCCGACCGGCTCGCTCAAGCACCGCCTCGCCCGCTCGCTCTTCCTCTACGGGCTGTGCAACGGCTGGATCCGCCCCGGCAAGCCGGTCATCGAGGCGTCCAGCGGCTCAACCGCCGTGTCCGAGGCCTATTTCGCGGGTCTCATCGGCGTGCCCTTCGTCGCGGTCCTCCCGCGCACCACCGCGCACGAGAAGCAGCGGCTGATCGAATTCCACGGCGGCCGGTGTCATCTCGTGGACGACCCGCGCACGGTCTACGAGGTCTCCGCGCGGCTCGCGGCCGAGACCGGCGGGCACTACATGGACCAGTTCACGTACGCCGAGCGCGCCACCGACTGGCGCGGCAACAACAACATCGCCGAGTCGATGTTCCAGCAGCTCCGCCGTGAGCGGTACCCGGACCCGGCCTGGATCGTCGCCACCGCGGGGACCGGCGGCACCTCGGCGACCATCGCCCGCTATGTGCACTACATGCAGCACGACACGCGGATCTGCGTCGCCGACCCGGAGAACTCCTGCTTCTTCGACGGCTGGCTGACCGGTGACAAGTCCGTTTCCTGCGAGCGGGGTTCACGGATCGAGGGGATCGGGCGGCCGCGCATGGAGCCGAGCTTCGTGCCCGGCGCGATCGACCGCATGATGAAGGTCCCGGACGCCGCCTCGGTCGCGGCCGTACGCGCCCTCGACACGGCCATCGGCCGCAAGGCGGGCGGTTCCACCGGGACCGGGCTGTGGAGCGCCTTCAAGATCATCGCCGAGATGGTCGCGGAGGGTCGCACCGGCAGCGTCGTCACCCTGATCTGCGATCCGGGCGACCGCTACCTCGACAAGTACTACTCCGACGCCTGGCTCGCGGCGCAGGGCCTGGACATCGCGCCGTACGCGGCGGCGATCGACGCCTTTCTGGCGGACGGCAGTCGGCCGGATTGACGCCACGTCAGATACGAGGTCGGCGCGCGGTCCGGCGCCGGGCCCAGCGCCTGATCAGATCGCCGCCAGCGCGTCGATCTCCACCCGGAACGCGGGGTTGACCAGCCCGGCGACCCGTACCAGGGAACACGCGGGGAGCCTCTGCGGGGCCAGGAATTCGTCCCGCACCCGCCGGAAGGCGGCGAGGTCGGCGAGATCGGTGAGGAAGACGGTGAGCTTCACGATCCGGTCCGGCGTCGCGCCCGCGGCGGCCAGCGCCGCCACGAGATTGACGAACACCTGCCGGATCTGGGCCTCGGCGTCGTCCCCGCCGACCAGCGTGCCGTCCGCGTCGAGCGGCACCTGACCCGACACCGCGACCATGCGCCCGGTGAACGCCACCGCGTGGCTGTACCCGTTGACCGGCGGCAGCCCTTCCGGCCGCTCGTAGTGCGCGATGCCCGACTGATCCTTGTCACCCATGACCGGCATGGTGGCACAGCCGGGTGCCGGTCCCCGCACCCGCACCCGCCGCGACCTCGCGGAACGCACAGCGGACGCGGATAAACGGACCCGGATGTGACGAAACTCTGACGGAGGCCCGCCGACCCTGGCCAGCGGGCCTCCGGCGTGCTCGAATCGAGGAATGGAAGACAGCACGTCCCACCCGGTGAGGTCACCGGAACCGCTTCCGCCGTCGGCAGTCCCGCACACCCCGCAATCGCCGGACACCCCCAGAACGCCGGACACCCCCCAACCGCGGGACACCCCGGACTCGCAGGACGCCCAGGACTCCCCGGAAGGCGCGGAATCGGAAGGGCGCGGCACCCCCGTGGGTCGCCGAGTCATCCTCGGCATGCTGGGACTCGGCGCCGTCGGCGTCGGCGTGGGCAGCGCCGTCCAGGGCAAACTCGACACGATCCTGGCGTCGGTCAGCGCCAAGGACCCCACCGGGGTGACCGGACTGCTGCCCGGCGGCGGCGGTTTCCGCTTCTACTCGGTGTCCAACTCCATCCCGCACCGGGGCGAGAACGACTACCGGCTGACCGTCGGCGGCCTCGTCGACAAGCCCGCCTCGTACCGCCTCGCCGATCTGCGGGCGCTGCCGCAGGTGCGGATGGTGCACGACGTGCAGTGCGTCACCGGCTGGCGGGTGCCGAGCACCGCCTTCTCCGGGGTGCGGCTGTCCACCCTGCTCGACGCGGCGGGCGTCCAGGCCAAGGGCGGGGCGATCCGCTTCAGCTGCTTCGACGGCGTCTACACCGAGAGCCTCACCATGGAGCAGGCCAGGCGGCCCGACATGCTGGTGGCGCTCACCATGAACGACAAGCCCGTCACCGACGCGCACGGCGGACCCGTACGGCTCTACGCCGCGCCCATGTACTTCTACAAGTCCGCCAAGTGGCTGTCCGGAATCACGGTCACCAAGGACGTCCAACCCGGCTACTGGGAGCACTACGGCTATGACGTGGACGGATGGGTCGGCACGTCGAACGGCCGCCATGATGACCCCACTACGTGAGGCACGGGCCGTCACCGGGCTGCGCCGCTTCACCCGCGCCGAGACCTGGGTGCACCGCTCACTGGCCTGGCTGATGGGCGTGTGCGTGTTCACCGCCGCCTGTCTGTACTTCCCGCCGCTGTCGGAGATCGTCGGCCGCAGACGGCTGGTCGTCACCGTTCACGAGTGGTCCGGCATCCTGCTCCCGGTACCGGTGATCCTGGGACTGGCCTCGCGCGCCTTCCGCCGGGACGCGAGCGGGCTCGGCCGGTTCTTCCCGCACGACTGGCGCTGGCTGCGCGCCGCGCTGCGCACCCGCAGGCGCGAGCCGAGCCTGGCGGGCAAGTTCAACGCGGGCCAGAAGCTCTTCGCCGCCTTCAGCGTCGGCGCGGTGCTGGTGATGATCGGCAGCGGGCTGATCATGTGGTTCCCCCGGATGTCCCCGCTGCTCTACCGCACCGGCGCCACCTTCGTGCACGACTGGCTGGCGCTCCTGCTGGCCGCCGGGATCACCGGACACGTGTGGTTCGCCAGCAAGGACCCCGAGGCGCGGCGCGGCCTGCGCACCGGCTACGTACCGCGCTGGTGGATCAAGGAGGAACACCCGCTGTGGCAGCCGGAATCCCCGACCGAGGGTGACGGGGAGGGGAGCGGCGGCGGCCGTGCTCCGGGGAGGACGGGGAAGACCACGGCGCGCGGGCCGCGCTGAACTCCTGGGCGCCCGCGGCCGGTTCGCGGTCGCACGTACCTTTCGCGGCAGTTCTGTTACGGGCCGGACACCGGGCGGTCGCTCCGGGGCCACCGGGGTTTCGCGGGACGCGCCTAGCGTCGCCGCATGACGACGTCTCAGGTGACGCGGCCCCCGGCGGGCGACCCGTCGGCGGTGGTGGCCGTAACGGTCAGGCAACCGGAGACGATACGCGCGCCGCGGCGCGGCCTTCGACGGGGGAAGGCCGGGCCGCGGCGGCTCGGTACCAGGGCCGTGACGGCGCTGGCGCTGCTGGCCGCGCTGTGCGCCGTCGCGGTCGCCGGGGCGATCGGCGTACGGTCCGACACCGCGGGCCTGCGGGACGCGGTGACCCAACGGGCCGCCGTGGCGGGTCAGTTGCGCTTCGCCCTGGCCGACCTGGACGCCCAGCGGGCCGACACCCTCGCACCGGGCAGATCCGCCACCGACGCACAGGTCGAGGTCGGCAACCAGCTCATCGCGCTGATCACCGCGCAGCAGCGGCGCGCCGAGATCAGCGACCTGCTGCGGCAGCTCGCCGCCGACCGCTCGCAGAGCGTCCGGGTGCGGGACCTGCTCGACGGGCTCGGCCGTTACGACGACCTCAGCGGCCGGGCCGCCTACGTGGACGAGCAGCAGCCCGACCGCACCGCGGGCCAACCGCCGCCGCGCGCCGTGGCGATGAACGTCCAGGCCGGGCAGATCATGCACGACCAGCTCCTGCCCGAGGCCACGGAGCTGTCCGCCGGGTACGAGGCGAAGGCGGCGCAGTTGGAGTCCGCGGCCCACTCGGCCGCGCTGCGCTGGGCCCTGGTCATCGGTGCCGTCGGCCTGCTGATGCTCGGCTTCCTCCTGTGGTGGCAGTGGGAACTGGCCACCGACTACCGGCGGTTGTTCAGCCCGGCGCTGGTCGCGGCCACCGTCGCCGCGCTGCTCGTCACCCTCGTGGGCACTCTCGCCCTCACCTCGTCCGCCGACGCCGTGACCGCGGCCGGCCGCGAAGGGCTGCGCCCCTGGTCCCGGCTGGCCGAGGCCCGCGCCACCGCCGCGCAGGCCGCCGCGAGCGAGAGCCGCTGGTTCGTCCACGACGCCGCCTACGGGGTCGCCGACCAGCGGCAGTTCGACGGTCTGGTCAAGCGACTCGACGCACTGCTCAGCCCCGACGGATACGCCACCGCGGCCGAACGCGCCGCGTACGAGGACGTTCTCACCCGCTACGGCCACTTCCTCGCCGACGACAAGCGGCTGCGGTCACTGAAGTCGCGGGGCAGGACGGACGAGGCCGCGGTTGTCCTGACCAATGTCGGACGCGGTGACGTGGCCTTCGACTTCTGGGACTTCGCCACCACCCTGGACGCCCTCGCGGGCCGTCAGCTCGACGACTTCGACACGCACGCGAGGGCCGCCCACGACGATCTGGCGGGCTGGCCCCAGATCCCGGCGGGCGCGCTCGGCGCGGCCGGTGTGCTGGTGCTCCTCGCCGTGCGCGCACGCTTCGCCGAATACCGCTGAGCCGCTGGACGGACTGAGCCGAGGACCTGGACGGCCTGAGCCGAAGCCCTCTACGAACTGAGCCGAAGCCCTGAACACCCTTAGCCGGGCCTTCAGTTGTCGGCCGCGCCCGTCGAGCCCTCCGGCTCCTCGGCGACCATCAGCTCCGACAGGTGCTCGGCGATCTCCGCGCGCAGCACCTCGGGAATGCCCGCGTCTGTCACGAGAGTGTCCACGTCCTCCAGCGAGGCGAAGGAACTCAGGCCCACCGTGCCCCACTTGGTGTGGTCGGCGATCACCACGACGCGGCGGGCGGACCGTACGAACTGCCGGTTGGTCTCGGCCTCCGCGAGGTTCGGCGTCGACAGGCCCGCCTCCACGGAGATGCCGTGCACGCCGAGGAAGAGCAGGTCGAAGTGGAGGGACTGGATCGCCCGGTCCGCGACAGGGCCGACCAGCGTCTCCGACGGGGTGCGCACACCACCGGTGATCACCACGGTCGCGCTCGCCTCGCCGCTGTGGGCGCCGGTCCGCCGCTGCCCCGACTGGAAGACGTCCGCGACCCGCACCGAGTTGGTGACCACGGTCAGATCCGGCACATCCAGCAGATGGTGGGCCAGCGCGAAGGTGGTCGTGCCGCCCGCCAGCGCGATGGCGCTGCCGGGCGTGACCAGGGTCGCCGCCGCCCGCGCGATGGCCTCCTTCGCGCCCAGCTCAAGCGCCGACTTCGCCTCGAAGCCCGGCTCGTGGCTGCTGGCCTCGACGACCGGCACCGCGCCGCCGTGCACCTTCTCCACGACACCCTGCCGGGCCAGCGCGTCGAGATCGCGCCGCACCGTCATGTCGGAGACGTTCAGCCGCCGCGTCAGCTCGTTGACCCGGACACCGCCGCGCCGCCGCACCTCGTCGAGGATCAGGGCCCGCCGCTGCTCCGCGAGCAGGTTCTGGTTGTCGCTCACCCGTGACCCCGTCCCGTCCGTCTCGTTGTCCGCGATGCCGTCCACCGACGTGCTGCGGTCATCTTTCCATGAGCGGCGACATCGCGTGTACGTCAGGTGACCGGACCGGTACGACTTCCGACCATCGACATCACGATTACGGCACGGCTGCCGGGCCTGACGGCTGCCCGCGGGCCGGGCGGGCACCACCGGAGGGAACAGCGAGGGACGGGGGACGCGGTGTCACCACGAACGGGAGCGGGAGCGGAAGGCGGAACGGACGCGCGGGCGGCGGAAGCGGAGGCGAGAGCCGAAGCGGAACCCGAGGCGAACACCGGACCCGAAGCCGGTACGTGCGAGACGCTCGCGCTGGAACTCCTCGTCCACGGAGTCGGCGGCACCACCCCCGCCCTCATGCTCGACGACTCCCGCATCGTCTGCGTCGCGGGCGACGACATCGCCGGGTTACACCGCCGCGTCCGCGACGCCGACGCCGAGGAGCACCCCGAGGAACACCGCGACGGCCCGGTGGCCGAGGCGTACTGCTGGTCCAACCTCACCTCGGGCAACGGCAGCCGCGCGCTGTGGCTGCTGCTCCTGCCGTTCATGATCGCCAACCTGGCGCACTGGATGCGCCCGCCGTCCACCCGGCACCGGCTGCGCCGCGGCTACGACGTCCTCGTCCGGCTGATCGCGCTGACCCTCACCGTGCTGCTGGTCGCCGCCGCCTGCGAAGTCGCCCTCGACATCGTCGCGTGGCAGTGCGCGGGCCGGGCCGCCTGCGCCCGCGACAAGGCGTGGCTCGGCTTCGCGGCCGTCGAGCGCGGAGGCTGGTGGAGCGAGCCAGGCCGCCGCCTCGCCCTGGCCGCCACCGCACCGCTCGCCCTGACCTGCCTGCTGTGGTGGCTGTCCCACCGCACCTGGTACGCGTACGAGTCGCAGCGCCCGAACGACCGGCAGGCCCCGCCGCCCGGCTCCGGCACCCCCGCCCTCGCGCTGCCCGGATTCTGGTACGGCCGCCGGTCCGTCGCCCGGCTGCGCACCGCCCACACCGCCGCCGGCCTGCTCACCGTCGCCGCCGCCCTGTGCGTCCCGGCCCTGCGCTACGACCACGGGCACGGCGGGCGGGCGCTCCCGGCGGTCGGCTGGACGCTCGCCGGGCTGCTCGCTGTGCTCGGTACGGCGGCCGTCGTCGCCGCGTGCCGGGCCCGCCGTACCGAGAACGACGTGGACGACACCACCGACCGGCTCACCACGCGGGTCCTGCTCAACGGCACGGCGGCGGCACTGACCGCGGCCGTCGTCTACGGCGCCTGGCACCGGCCCGGCTGGACCTCCGCCGGACGGCTGCCCGCCGCCCAGACGTTCACCGCGCTCACCGTGCTCCAGGGCGCGCTGATCGCCGCGCTCGCGGTGACGGCGCTGCTCCTGCACCGCTCGCCTCCGCCGGAGTACGCGCCGACGTCCGCGGCCCCTCGCGGGTCCGCCGACGCGCCCAACGACGCGCCCGACGATTCACCTGACGACGCGCCTGACGACGTGCCTGACGACGCCCCCGACGGCCTGCCCGCCGACCGCGGGGTCGCGCTGCGCGGGCTCGCCGGGCCCGCCGTCGCGCTGCTGGCCTGCGCGATGGGCGGAGTGCTGACCGGCGGGGTGGCGCAGCGGTGCGCGGACTGGCTGGACCGGGGTCCGACGCCCGGCGAGAAGGGCAGCTCGCTGGCCGGGCCACCCGCCGTGCTGACCTGGGAGGCGTCCGTGATCCCCGCCGTGCTCGCGGTGCTCCTGCTGTGCGCCGCCGCGGTGATGTGGCGGCTGCGGCGCCGGGAGCGGGAGCTGCGCGCGGAGGTCGAGCGGATGTACCCGGACGAGCCGCACCACAGGACCAGGACCCGGCAGATCGCCGGGACCCTCGCCCGCGCCGGGCTGACCGACAGCGCGCCGATGCTGATCGCCGTGGTGTGCGCGGCGTCGTTCGCCCTGGGCGCCGGGGCTCTCGTGGGCGCCCTGCGCTCGGGCCGCACACCGGGGGAGACCGCCGCCGGGGCGCCGGGCGTCCTCGACGCGGTCGCCGGCACCGCGCAGGCGCTCGGCTCCTGGATGGTCGGCGCCGGAGTGGTGGCGCTGATCGCGCTGGGACGGCGGGCGTACCGCGACGCCTCCGCGCGCCGCACGGTCGGCATCCTGTGGGACGTCGGCACCTTCTGGCCGCGCGCCGCGCACCCCTTCGCGCCGCCCTGCTACGCCGAGCGCGCGGTGCCCGACCTGAGCTGGCGGATCCAGACCTGGACGCGGCGCACCGGCGGCCGGATCATCCTGTCCGGCCACTCGCAGGGCAGCGTCCTGGCCGCCGCCGCGGTCTGGCAGCTCGACCCGGCCACCCGCGCCCGCGTCGCCCTGCTCACCTACGGCTGTCCGCTGGCCCGGCTCTACGGCCGCTGGTTCCCCGCCCACTTCGGGCCCGACCGGCTGCGCGCGCTGCACGATGACATGCACGCCTGGCGCAATCTGTGGCGCCGCACCGACCCGATCGGCGGCCCCGTCCACCTCGGCGCCCGCTCCAACGCACAGGGCGAGCACGGCAGTTCGGCCGCGCCGTACGTCGACCGGGGTCCGCTGCTCGACCCCGTCGCGTACGGCCGCAGTCTGTACCACCCGCTGCCGGAACCGGTGCTCGGGCACTCGGACTTCCAGGCCGACCCGGCCTTCGCCGAGGAACGCACGGCGCTGCTCGCCGAGTTGGCGCGGTCAGGGCCGGAGCGGGCCGTACGGTCCGCCCCGGCGCCGACCGCGCTGCCCGCGCTGCCCGCTCAGGGCAGCTCCGGCAGATCCTCCGGGTAGAGCAACTGGAGCTCCTCGTGCGTGGGTTCCTCGACCTGCGCCAGCCGTCCCGCGTGCCGCTCGACCATCGCCTCGAACGTCTGCCGGGCCGCGCGGCCGTTGCCGAACCCCGGACCCTTCGGGATCGCGGTGAAGTACTTGAGCAGCGCCTCGCCCGCGTCGTCCGCGAGTTGGTACTCCTGCTCCAGGACCTGCGACTCCACGATCCGCAGCAGCTCCTCCGCGGTGTAGTCGCCGAAGGTGATGGTCCGTGAGAAACGCGACGCCACACCGGGGTTGGAGGCGAGGAAGCGCTCCATCTCCGCGGTGTACCCGGCGACGATCACCACCACCGCGTCCCGGTGGTCCTCCATCAGCTTCACCAGCGTGTCGATCGCCTCGCGTCCGAAGTCCCGCCCGGAGTCCTCGGGGGCCAGCGCGTACGCCTCGTCGATGAACAGCACACCGCCGCGGGCCCGTTCGAACGCCTCCTGGGTACGGATCGCCGTCGACCCGATGTGCTCGCCCACCAGGTCCACCCGCGCCACCTCGACGAGATGGCCGCGCTGGAGCACGCCGAGCGACGCCAGGATCTCCCCGTACAGCCGGGCCACCGTGGTCTTGCCGGTGCCGGGGGAGCCGGTGAAGACCAGGTGGCGGCGGAGCGAGGGCGCCTTCAGCCCGGCCTCCTGGCGGCGGCGGCCGACCGCGATCAGGTCGATCAGCGTGCGCACCTCGCGCTTGACGCTGTCCAGGCCGACCAGCGCGTCCAGGTCGCCGAGCACGTCGTCACTGTCCCGCGCGACCTGCTCGGGCGGCGCGGTCTCGGCCACCGGACGCTGCTCGGGAACACCGCCGAGCAGCCCGTACGACTGTGTCGCCGCGGCCTGCTGCACGGTCGCGGCGCCCGAGGGCACCGGCACCGGATCGGCCTCCGTCGCCGCCCGGTCGCTGGTGCAGTCCTCGGTGACCGGGCCCGGCTCGGCGAATTCGTAACCGCCGCGCGCACAGCGCTCGGTACGGCAGCGGGTCAGCGTGGACCGGCAGCCGTCGATGATGTGGAAGCCGTAGCCGCGGCTGCCGGTGACCCGGACGGCGGTGAAGGTGCCGCGGCCCTCGGCCGAGACGTAGATGCCGGACTCGGCCGCGTTGGTGACCGTGCAGCGGTCGAGCGCCGGGTCGGCGCCCTTGGTGACGATCACCCCGGTCGCGGTGTCGTCGATGGTGACCTGCGCGAGCGTGCCGCCGCTGCCGTGGTCGCGGAACCAGGCGCCGGTGGCGGCCTCCCGGATCCGGCAGTCGTCGAGCTGGACGTTCGCGCCGTCGCTCACCGACACCGCGGTGTTGCGGATCTGCGAGAAGTCGGTGTCCACGACATCGGCGCGCGAGCCCCGGTCCAGGACGAAGAGCGCGTCCGGCACGTCGTGGACCCGGCAGGAATCCAGTATGGCCACGGCGCCGTCGCTCACCCAGACCGCCGGGTAGTCGCCCGTACTGTCGTGGATCTCGCACTGGTTGGCGTCCACGCGGGTGCCCGGGTCCCACACCGACAGGCCGTTGCGGCCGAAGCGGCGGACCTGGCAGCGGGTCAGCGTCAGCACCGAACGCGCCCGCAGGTCGACCGCGTTCTCCGGGATGTCGTGGATGTCGCAGTCCGCCATCGCCAGCACCCCGTCGGTGTCCAGCGAGATGCCGTCGCCGGTCGTGCGGTGCACCTGGCAGTCGGTGAAGTGCGCGGAGGCGCGCGCGGAGACCTGCACACCGCTGCCGCGGATCTCGTAGACCTCGCAGCCCACCGCCTCCAGGGCGCTGCCCTCGCCGGTCACCGACAGGCCGGAGCCCGAGGTGTTGTGCACCCGGCAGCGCTCCAGGCGCGGCGCGGCCCCGCCGCGTACGGCGATCCCGCTCTGGCCCGCGGCGACCACCTCGCACTCCTCGAACAGCCCGCCCGCGGCGTCCAGCACGCTGATCCCGAGGCCGCCCGGATTGTCCACCGTGCACTGCCGCACCGTGGGCCGGGCGCCGTCGCGCACCTCAAGGCCCACGGCGGAACGGGTGTTGATCCGCAGGCCCGTCAGCTCGGGCGCGCACGCCTCGACGAGCAGCGCGGCGGCCGAGATGTCCTGGCCCTCGACCACGAGGTCCTGGACGGTCGCGGCGGCCCGTACGGTCAGCGCCACGCCCGAGGCCGGGGCGATCCGTACCGTCCCGGCGCCGTCGGCGCAGCGCAGTGTCACCGCGCGGTCCAGCACCAGATTCTCCCGGTAGGTGCCTGAACTCACCGAGAGGATGTCACCGTCCGCCGCCGCTTCGACCGCGGCGGCCAGGGACTCGTACTCGCCCGTGCGGCGGCGCCACCGCGAGCTGTTCGGATTGGTCACCTGGACCACGCCATGTGCCATCGGGCTGCTGTGCCCCCACCTCTTGCATCTGCTGACCGGGGACCCACCGTAGCGTGCGCGGAAGGCGGCTGTTGACGAACACCGGTCCGCCCGCGGTCCCGCCCGGTCGTCGCGCCGCTCAGCCGCCCGCTCCCGCGCGGCCCCAGTCCTGGCCGACGCGGGCCCAGTCCCGCTCCCAGCTCGTCAGCCGGCGGCTCATCAGCCGCCACATCACCAACTGCCGTACGATCATCAGGAATCCGGCGGCGGACGTCGCGGCCGCGGTGCCCGCCAGCACGGAGTGCGTGGCGGCGGTGGCCGAATCCAGCGGTGGCGCGACCAGTTCGCCCGAGCGGTCCGTCCACAGCCAGATACCGCCCTTGCGCCAGACCTCGATGTCGCCGGGCACCGTCGCGCTGTAGACGGATTCGCCGTCCGGGGACTTCCAGCGCAGCAGATCGCCGCGGCGCGGATCGGCGGTGCCGACCTTGTCGGCGACCACGGGCGTCGTCGTGTCCGGCGGATCCAGCACGGTGGCGGGGACCAGCCGCCGCTGCGCGTTCTCGGTGCGCACCACCCGCTGGAGGGCCCGGTCCACCGAACTGCCCGCCCACCAGCCGAGCGCGGGGGTCGCGCAGAGCAGCACCACGGTGGCCACGCCGAGCCATGCCTCGACGACATCGGAGCGGCGCCGCAGCGGATTGCGCCGCCACCGCCAGCCGAACTTCCTGAGCCGTGTGCGGTGACGCTGCCGACTCTGGCGATTCATGGACGGACCCCCTTCACACCCGTTCAACTACCGCAAACGGCGCGACTCATGCGTGTGGATCCGCGGGGGTCGCGGGAGCGCCGCGGCGACGCGTTACTCCACGATGGTCAACGGGTCGCCGACCCGTAGGGTTCCGGGGTTCTCGGGGATCAGATTCTGGCCGAAAACAAGACTCGAACCGATCCTGCGGTACTTGCCGAGGGTGTGCAGCGGCTCCTTGCCGCGCCCGGCGCTGCCCTGGTCGGTGGTGGTGATCACGCACCGCCCGCAGGGTTTGGGGACGCGGAAGGTGACCTCGCCGATCCGTACCCGCCGCCAGTCGTCCTCGGCCCACGCCTCGGTGCCGTCCACGACCGCGTTCGGCCTGAAGCGGTTCATCGGCAGCGGGCCCTCCTCGGCCCGCTCGCCCTGCGCGATCAGCGAGTTGAGGGCGGCGAGCGAGGCGGTCGTGGTCACCAGCAGCGGAAAGCCGTCGGCGAGGCTGACCATGTCGCCCGGCGCGGAGAAATCGGGGTCGACCGGCCGCCGGACCGCGGGGTCGTCCATGTGCATCAGCCGCACCGGGCGGCCGAGATACCCGCTGAACCAGTCGTCGGCCGCCTGCCCCGCGGGCACGACCTCGATCTTGTGGGCGAAGAGCGTCACCGTCTCCAGCGGACCCGGTTCAGGCACGGCGACATCGAGCGGCGGCAGCCCGGGACCGGTCAGCCGCAGACCGCCACCCCCCACGGGCTCGGCGGCCAGCAGCGCCATACGCGGCTGTTCCCGCTGTGTCACGGCCTTGCCCCGCTCGCGGTCGACCAGCATCCAACGGCGGTCAGCGGTGAGCCCCCACGGCTCCACGACCGCCGTCCGCATGCTGATTCCACGCAGCGACTTGACCGGGTAGATGTGCAGCGCGCTGAGGACGGTCGAGGTCATACCGCCATCCTGCCAGCACGCGCGCCGGGCCGATCGGCCCGGGAGGTACCTGATCAGCCCTGGTAGTAACCGCCTCCGGCGGCCGGGGGAACGCCCTGGCCGAGATTGCGCCGCGGATACTGCTCCTCCGGGTGGCCGCCGGGCGCCTGCCGCGGCGGTACGGGACGCGGCGGCACCGGCCGCGCGGCCTCGTAGCCGGAGGGGGAGGGCTGCGGCGGCTGCGCCGGGTACCCGCCGCCGTTGCTGTAACCGTTGCCGGTGCCCGTCCCGTTGGAGCCGACGCCGTTGAAAGCGCCGCCGTTGCCGCCGTTGAAGGCGTTCCCGTTGAAGCCGCCGCGCGGGGCGGCGGTCTGCTGCGGGATGTAAGGCGCGGGCGGCGGCTGGTACGCGGGCGTCGGGTAGCCGTTCTGCGCGGCGGGCTGCGGCTGGGTGTACTGCGGCGAGGGGGCCGACGGCCCCGACGGCAGAGCCGGGAGGGCGGGCAGCGCGGGAAGGTTGCTGCCGGGGTAGCCGCTGTATCCGGTGCCTGTCTCGTACGGGGTGTAGGACGGCACGCGGATGGGGGCGATCTGCGGTGTGCCTCGCTCGGCCACGAGGCTGTCGTAGATCGGGGTGTCCGGGAAGGACGAGGACGAGGGGTAGTAGCCGCTGTAGCCGCCACCATAAGAACCGCGGGGGGAGCTCATGAGCCATAAGTTAAGCCCACGATGTGGTCGTTGGGGAGACCGATTAGCGGGTTGTTTGTGCTGCGTGTTGCGCGGTCCTGTCCCCAATATGAGCGAATCCGGGGAAAACGGTCAGCGTCTCATGATGTGATCAGGTAAAAGCCGTGCGTCCTTGGTGTTACCGGGCGTCTCGGCGCACGTGCGAGGGGGCATCCGATGACGCTGCGCAAGGGCGAGAACATGCCGCTGCCCACGGCGGTCCTCCAGGTGGAGTTCACCAGGCGGGCGGGTACGGGCATCCCGCGCGCCGACGTCTGCGCGCTGCTCGTGGCGGACACCGGGGCCCGCGATGCGGACGATCTGGTGCACGCCGCCGCACCCGTGCACCCCTCCGGCGCGGTGCGCTACGCGGCTGGTGGAACGCCGGATCCGGACCCGGCCGCAGGCACGGTCACTGACACTCTTTCGGTTGACCTCACGTCCGTCGAAACGGCCGTCACCTCCGTGCTGATCGTCGCCCGCTCCGACGGCGGCACCTTCGGCCGGATCCCCGGACTGCGGCTGCGCGTCACCGACGGGGGAGCGGAGGTCGCGCGCTTCGACTGCGAGGGGGCCACGGCGGAGACGGCGTACGTCCTCGGCGAGTGTTACCGGCGCGGCGGCGGCTGGAAATTCCGGGCGGTCGGGCAGGGGTACGGCTCCGGGCTCGCGGGGCTGGGCGCCGCGTACGGGCTGCGGGCGGATCAACTGCCGGAGCGGCTGCCGGAGGTGGTGCCCGAGCCCGTACCCGATCCCGTGCCTGAGCCCATGTCCGAGCCCATGTCCGACCCTCTGCCCGAGGCGACGCGTGCCGTCGCTCCGGAGCCGACCGTGGTCGTACCCGTCGCACCACCCGCCCCGACGGCACCGCCCGTTCCGGCTTCGGCACCCGCGCCGGTACGGCTGTCCAAGGTCACGCTCACCAAGGACGCGCCGGCGGTCTCGCTCACCAAACAGGGCGGCGCGACGGGCGCGTTGCGGGTCAATCTGAGCTGGCGGGTCGACCCGGCCCGCGGCGGCGGGCGGTTCCGCAAGGGCGGCGGCGTCGACCTCGACCTGTGCGCGCTCTTCGAACTCTCCGACGGCAGCAAGGGTGTGGTGCAGGCCCTCGGCAACGCCTTCGGCTCGCTCTACCAGCCGCCGTTCATCCTGCTCGACGGCGACGACCGCACCGGCGGCAGCGCGTCCGGCGAGAATCTGACCGTCAACCTCGACCACACCGCCCACTTCCGGCGGATCCTCGTCTTCGTCACGATCTACGAAGGCGCTCGCAGCTTCGCGGGACTGCACGCCACCGTCACGCTCCAGCCGCAGTACGGCGCCCCGGTCGACTTCGTCCTCGACGAGTGCACCGTGCAGTCCAACGTCTGCGCCCTCGCGCTGCTGGTCCGCGAGGGCGACGACCTCGTCGTACGGCGCGAGGCGCGCTATCTGGTCCCCAGGCGCGGCGTGAGCCCGCAGCGCACGACGGACTACGCGTACGGCTGGGGCCTGAACTGGACGCCTGGCCGCAAGTGAGGCGTGGCTGAAGGGACTTGGTGCGGGCCTCGACGGGCTGGGCGCCGACGCGCCCTAGACGGAGGCGTCGGGCCGCGCGTAGGTGCGGCCCTTCCAGGCCGCGCCACGGCCGCGGTAGTGCTCGACCGCGGAGTCGACGGTCATCAGCAGGTACAGCGCCGCCGTGTACGGCAGGGTCGGCGCCAGCCACCACGGCTGACCGTAGTACCGCAGCATCGGTACGTAACTGGCCGCCATCGCCGCCCACGCCGCGAGCCCCAGCGCGCACAGCGGCCAGGCCCCGGCGATCGCGCCGCCGACCGCCGCGAGCGGCGGCACCAGATAGATCAGCGCGAGCCCGAGCACCGTGCCGAGCAACACCGCCGGATTGTGCCGGAGTTGCGCGTACGCGCTGCGCGAGACCATCCGCCACAGCTCGCCCAGGTCCGGGTAGGGCCGCACGCTGTCCACGCGTTCGGCGAGCCCGAGCCAGATCCTGCCGCCCGAACGCTTCACCGCGCGGGCGAGCGCCACGTCGTCGATCACCGACTGCCGGATGGAGTCGGGCACGCGGGCGGCGGCCACGGCCGACGCGCGGATCAGCACGCAGCCGCCCGCGGCGGCGGCCGTACGGGAGCGGGCCTTGTTGATCCAGCGGAAGGGGTAGAGCTGCGCGAAGAAGTACACGAAGGCCGGGACGATGAGCTTCTCCCAGCCCGTTTCCACGCGCAGGCGTGCCATGAGCGAGACCATGTCGAGGTCGCGGGAGACCGCGGCGGCCGTCAACTCGCGCAGACTGTCCGGCCGGTGGGCGATGTCGGCGTCCGTCAGCAGCAGGTAGTCGGGGCCGCTGCGCTCGGCGGCCAGCGTGATGCCGTGCCGGACCGCCCACAGCTTGCCCGTCCAGCCGGGCGGCGGCTCGCCGGGCGAGGAGACCGTCAGCGGCAGACCTCCGTGCCGGTCGTGCAGCGCGCGGGCCAGGTCCCCGGTGCCGTCGGTGCTGCCGTCGTCGATCAGGAAGACCTCGGCGTGGCCCGGATACTCCTGGGCCAGCAGCGACGGCAGGCTCACCCCGATCACCTCGGCCTCGTCGCGCGCGGGCACGACGATCGCGATCGACGGCCACTCGTCCAGCGCGCCCCGCCGCGGCAGCCGCACATCGGTCCGCCAGAATCCCCCCTGCCCGACCACCAGCCACACCCAGGCCAGCAACGACACCCCTGCGATCACCATCAACACCGTCACGCCCCGCAGTCTGCCGCACCCACCCCCCACCACCCGCCGCGCCCCGCCCTCCCCGAAGCCCGATCGGACCGCCTCCCTGCCCGCCGACGGCCGCCCGGCGGCTGCGATACCCACCGCCTGCGGCGGCGACGACTTAGGTCCGGGCCGCGGCCATGGCCTCATCCGCAGGGGCGCGGCCCCCTGCGGCCCGGCGCGCCCCGCCCTCCTCGACGCGGATCGGGCCGACCCCCCCCGACCGACGCGCGGCGGCGGCTCCGGCGGTGCGGGGATCGGCATCGGGGCGTGGGCGGGTCGGGGGTGGTGACGCGGCAGCGGGGCGGGGGGCGTCGCTAGAGTGGCGGGGTGAAGATCGCACTGGTGGACTCCGGGATCGGACTGCTCGCGGCGGCGGCGGCCGTACGGCGGCTGCGGGTGGACGCGGATCTGGTGCTGTCGTCCGACCCCGAGGGAATGCCGTGGGGTCCGCGCGGCGCGGAGGACGTGACCGGGCGGGCGCTGGAGTGCGCGCGGGCCGCGGTCGCGCACCGGCCCGACGCGCTGATCGTCGCCTGCAACACCGCGACCGTGCACGCGCTGCCCGCGCTGCGGGCCGCCTTCGAACCGGCGGTGCCGGTCGTCGGCACCGTGCCCGCGATCAAGCCCGCGGCGGCGGCCGGCGGCTCCCTCGCCATCTGGGCGACGCCCGCGACGACGGGCAGCGCGTACCAGCGCGGACTGATCGCGGAATTCGGCAACGGCGCGCACATCACCGAGGTGCCCTGCCCCGGTCTCGCGGACGCCGTGCAGCACGGCGACACCGCGGCCGTGGCCGCCGCGGTCGCCGCCGCCGCGGCGCTGACCCCCGCCGGAGCGCGGGCCATCGTGCTCGGCTGCACGCACTACGAACTCGTCGCCGACCGGATCGCCGCGGCCGTCCCCGGCGCCGTGCTGTACGGCTCGGCGGACGCCGTCGCCGCGCAGGCGCTGCGCCGTGCGGGGTCCGCCGCCCGGGCGACCGGCGGCGGCCGGATCGAGGTCGTCCTCAACGGCCGGTCGGCCCCGCTCCCCGCGGCGGCGCTGGCGTACGCCGAAGGCGCCTCATTGGTGACACCCGCCACCGCCTGAGTGCATAGGGCTGCCTTCTGGTGGGTATCCCAGTACCCTTCACAGCATGACGCACCCTCCTCGGCCGGAGAGCGGCGCGCCCCACGTCTGGACGGGGCGGGCCCGTAACCGCATGCAATGGGTGCTCGCCGCCTGTGGCGCCGCCTGCATGGCGCTGGGCATCGAGCTGGCCGTGGAAGGCCCCGACGCCGCCTCGGGCCTGGCCCCGCTGGTGATGTCCGTGGTGGGCTGCGTGGCCGTCGGACTGCTGGTGCTGTTCGGCACGGTCGCCTTCACGCACGTCAGGGTCCGGGTCGACCACGACGCGGTCGACGTGCGCTGCGGCCACATCGGAGTGCCGCGCCGCCGTATCCCGCTGGAGCAGGTCAGCGGCGCCCAGCTCGCGCCCCTGGTCAGCCCGCGCAACTGGGGCGGCTGGGGTTACCGCTGGCGCCCTGAGGAGGGCACCGCGGTCGTCGTCCGCCGTGGCCAGGGCCTGGTCATCGACCTCGGCAGCGGTCGCCGCTTCACGGTCACCGTCGACGACGCGCAGGGCGCCGTGGACACCATCCGCGACCTGCTGACGCTGCGCACCGCCCGCCACACCTCCGGCGCCTGACCCGCGTCCCGCGGGCCGGAGACGCCCAGGCCCGCACACCCGTATCCGGGGCGGGCCCCGAGGCCGCGTCACCCGGTCAGCGCAGTGGACCGAATCCGTCGTCCGGCAGCAAGGGACCGGGCGCCGACCCGGCCACCGGCGGGCAGCCGTCGTCCGGCAGAGGGCGGGCCGTGGCCATGCCCGCGAGGAACCCGGCTCCCGCGGTGACCACGGCGTAGCTGAGCACGTGGTCGACGGTGGCGAGCAGGGCGAGCCCGGTGAGGGCGGCGCCCGCGGTGAGGACGACGGGGGTCGGGCGCGGCGAGCGCCACAGGGCGTACAGCAGCCAGCCGAAGGCGACGGCGAGCAGCGCCGCGCCCGGAATGCCCTGCTCGGCGGCGAGCTGGAGCGGCGCGGACGGCGGTGAGGCGGCGACGGCGGTGGTGGCGTCCGCGGGCGGACCGGCGTTCTCCTCGGTGAACCGCTCGGGCCCGACCCCGCGCAGCGGGTGCCGCTCGGCCAGGTCGATCGCCTCGTGCCACAGCTCGACCCGCGGCTGGGTGAGCTGGCCGGTCAGCGATTCGGACAGACCGGACGGCAGGGCGTCGACCGCGACGGCGTAGCTGCCGCCGACGGCGAGCGCGGCGGCCAGCGCCAGTCCGCACAGGCCGAGCAGCCGTCGCCGCATCCGGGCAGCCGCCAGCGAGTACAGGACGACGGCGATCCCCGCCGCGAAGCCCGCCGCCGAGCCCAGCGCGAGCGCGGTGACGGCGGCGCCCGCTGCCACGAGCCGCAGCCCGAGCCGCCACCCCTTGCCCCGGACCGCCCACGCGGCGCAGCAGGCGGCGCCGACCGCGAGGACCAGCAGCGCGGCGTCGGCGTTCGGATAGCCGAGCGGCGGCGCGTCGGGGTGCGCGGACAGCCGGCTCGGCGGGACGAGGACCAGGGCGAGTACGGCCACGGCCGCGACGGCGGGCGCGAGCACCGGCAGCAGCGCGCCGAGGATGCGGCCGGCCGCGTATCCGGCGCTGACCGCGAGGATGGCGAGCAGGGTGCCCTCGGGGCGGGCGGCGCGGCCCGCGGCGGCGATCAGCGTCCAGACGCCGCAGCAGACGAGGAGGGCGATGCCGACGGCGTCGGTGGTGCCGCTGTACAGACGCGGTTCGCGCCGCGGCGCCCCGGCCGCCTTCGCACGCGTGGCGCCCGGCGTCCCGCCGGCCGTCGTGTCCATCCCCCGGTACCCCCTGCCACCCGGGCGCGACGGGGTACCGTCACACCCGCGTTCCCCGCGTGGGCGCTGTCTGTCGCCACCGTAACGGGTGACACCCCGACCTGTGGATACGTCGTACGGGAACCCGGCACCACGTGGGAAACCTGGTGCTGGTGTGGCGTTCACCGTCGTTCTCGTACGCTCTGGGCATGGCGATTCCCGAATTCATCCGAGACATCCGCGCGAAGGCGGGGGACACCCTGCTGCTCCTGCCGGGTGTGGTGACCGTCGTCTTCGACGACCGCGGCCGGATCCTGCTCAACCGCCGTACGGACACCGGAAAGTGGGCGCTCATCAGTGGCATCCCCGACCCGGGCGAGCAGCCCGCCGAGGCGGCCGTCCGGGAGATCGAGGAGGAGACCGGGGTGCACGCCGTCGTCGAGAAGGTGCTGAGCGTCTTCACCAACGAGCCGGTGAGGTACGACAACGGCGACCGCGCCCAGTACATCGACATCGTGCTGCGCTGTCGGGCCGTCGGCGGCGAGGCGCGGGTGAACGACGACGAATCGCTCGACGTGCGCTGGTTCGCGCTGGACGAACTGCCGCCGCTCGGCCCGATCGCCCGCGGCCGGATCGACATGGCGCTGCGCGACGACCCCACGTGGTTCGCGCCCGCCACCGCTCCGGGAGCGGCGCACCCCGGATACCCGGCCCCGTAACAGCCGCACCGAGGACACCGGCCCGCGCGGGGGTACGAACGAGGCCCAGGTGCGGAGCCGCCCCGTGCCGGTTCCGAACCCGGGCCTCGCCCAGGGGAGGCACCGCGCGTGTCCCGGCCGTCGGCCGCCGGGACCCGAGGCGTATGCCATCGAGCCGATCTTCACGCCACACCCCCGTTGGGTGGCGGAAGACCGCCAAGCTTGTTTGCCTTCACCGCACTGATCGACTAATCAATCGACTACATCGACTACTCAACTGAAGGGCCTGGCTCAAGCATTGGGCACGGCGGCCTCAACTCGTCCTCAACTGGTCCTCATTGGAGCCCGCGGTCTATGATGCAGTTTCCGATCACAACGCCGGGCGAGCCCGGTAAGGGGGACGGCGTGAGGTTTCGGGTCCTCGGCGCCTTGGAGGCCTGGTCCGGTCGGACCCGAATATCCCTCGGCGGGCCCAGGGAACAGCGAGTCCTCGCGCTGCTTCTCCTCGAAGCCAACAGGACCGTATCGCTCAGCCACCTCGTCGACGCCCTCTGGGACGAGACTCCGCCCGCCACGGCCGGAAAGCAGATCCGCAACGCGGTGTCGCGACTGCGCTCGGCGCTGGTCGCCGCTCCCGGCGGGACCGGGGACATCACGGCCGTCGGAGACGCGGGATACCGGATGGCGGTGAGCGAAGGCGCTCTGGACAGTGCCGAATTCGACCGTCAGGTGGCCGCCGCGGAGTCGGCGCGCGTCGCGGGCGACCTCGCCGAGTGCGTGGAACTGCTGGGCGCGGCGCTGGAGTTGTGGCACGGACCCGCGCTCGCCGGGCTCTCGGGGCGGGTGATCGAGGCCAGGGCGGCGGCCTGGAACGAACGGCGGCTCGCGGTCCAGGAGACCTGTACCGACCACCAGTTGGCCCTCGGGCGGCATACGGAAGTGGTCGCCTCGCTGTCCGCGATCGTCGCCGAGTACCCGCTGCGCGAGAAGCCGGTCAGCCAGCTCATGCTCGCACTGCACCGCGGCGGCAGGCAGAGCGAGGCGCTCGCCGCCTTCCGCGGGCTGCGCACCCGCCTGGCCGACGAGATGGGCCTGGACGTACCGCCCGCGCTCGACCTGCTGCACCAGCGGATTCTCGCCAATGATCCCTCGGTCGCCGCCCCCGAGAAGCCGCGCGCCACGGAGGGCGGACCGGTCGCCGCCCCGGCCCGCGTGCCCCGCCAACTCCCCGCCGCTTCACGGCACTTCACCGGCCGCCGCAGACAGCTCAAGCTCCTCGACGAACTCCTCGACCACGCCGTGCAGTTCGGCGGCACCGCCGTCATCTCGGCCATCGACGGCACCGCGGGCATCGGCAAGACGACGCTGGCCATCCACTGGGCGCAGCGCAATGCCGAGCGCTTCCCCGACGGCCAGCTCCACGTCAATCTGCGCGGATTCGCTCCCGGCTCCCGCCCGTTGGCGCCGGTCGAGGCGATCCGCGGCTTCCTCGACGCGCTCGGGGTGCCCGCCGAGAGCGTCCCCGAGGAACTGGACGCCCGCGCCGCGCTCTACCGCACCCTGCTGGCGGGCCGCCGGGTCCTGATCGTCCTGGACAACGCGCGCGACACCGACCAGGTCCGGCCGCTGCTGCCCGGCAGCACCTCCTGCGCCGTGGTGATCACCAGCCGCAATCAACTGACCGGCCTGATCGCCGCCGAGGGCGCCACCCCCGTCACCCTCGACCTGCTCAGCGCGGTGGAGTCGCTGGACCTGCTGGCCCGCCGCCTCGGCCCCGAGCGCACCGCCGCGGAACCCGAGGCCGCCGCCGAACTGGTCGAACTGTGCGCCCGGCTGCCGCTCGCCCTGAGCATCGCCGCCGCCCGCGCCCTCGTCTCGCCCCGGCTGTCGCTCGCCGACCTGGTCGCCGCGCTGCGCGACGTACGCCACCGGCTCGACACCCTCGACATCGGCGACGCCTCCACCGACCTGCGCGCGGTCTTCTCCTGGTCGTACGGCCACCTGTCGGAGTCCGCCCGGCGGATGTTCCGGCTGCTGTCGGTCCACCCGGGACCCGACATCACCGTCCCGGCCGCGGCGAGCCTGACCGGGGTGACCGTCGCCGAGGCACGCCGCGCGCTGTACGACCTGACCCGTGCCCACCTGGTGATGGAGCATGTGCCGGGCCGCTTCACCTTCCACGACCTGCTCCGCGCGTACGCCGGTGAGCTGACCGCCACGCACGACAGCGAGGCGGAGCGCCGTACGGTCCTGCTGCGGGTGCTCGACCACTACCTGCACACCGCCCACGTGGCGGCCAGGCTGCTGAGCCCGGTGCCGATCCCGCTGACGCTGGGGGACCCGGAGCCGGGCGCGGTGCCCGAGACGCTCGCAGACGCGCGGCGGGCTGCGGAGTGGATGGAGGCCGAGGAGCAGGTCCTGATGGCCACCGTCACGCAGGCCGATGTCAACGGCTTCGACGTGCACTCCGACCGGCTCGGCTGGATTCTGATGGGCGTCTCCGACCGGCGCGGCCCCAACCCGGCCTCGCCGCCCGACCCCTGGGGCCCCCGGCGCTCCGGCGTGCACCGGGGTCTCGGCACCAGCTACTCGTGGCTGGTCGCCTACCCGGCCGCCCTCACCCACCTCGAACACTGCGCCGGGGTCTACCGCGACCTCGACGACAGCACCGGTCTCGCCCACACCTACTTCGGCCTCAGCTCGGTGCTCGAACACCGGGGCCGCTACCAGGAAGCGCTCGAATACGCCCAGCAGGCCGCGGAGTTGTTCAACGTCATCGCGCACCAGCACGGCGAGGCGCGGGCCCGTAACGCGGCGGGCTGGCTGTTGGGCAGGCTCAGCGACTTCGCCGCCTCCCTGACGCAGTGTCAGCAGGGCCTGGCGCTCTACAGCGTGCTCGGCGACCGGCCGATGCAGGCGGTCGCCTGGGACAATCTGGGCTACGCGCACCACGGGCTCGGGCAGTACGCGGAGGCCGTCGATGCCTTCGAACGGTCGCTGGAGATCACCCGGGCGTTGGGCGACCTCGCCGAGGAGGTCGTGACGCTCAGTTATCTGGGTGACACCCATCACGCCGCCGGTGACACGGCCGCCGCGGCCGAGGTCCGCCGCACCGCCCTGTCCATTCTCGAAGGGCTCGAACCCCGTGAGGTCGCCGTGCTGCGCGAGGTGACCCACCTGTAGTCGCCGGTTGACGGACCAGAAGGCGTCTGTCACGGTTTTCCCAGGGGCTTGTCCTGCCCCACAACAGCCTCCGTGGGGGAACTCCCCTTCACACGGGGGCTTTTCGCCGCCCTGACCGCGCCGCGGGCGCCGGGCGAGTACACCCCCGCACCCGCGCGTTCACCTCGGCGATTCCCGCCGGTGGCCGCGCCGGTGTCACGCCTGTGATCCCTGCCTCACCGCCCGACGGCGATGTCACATCCGCTCGCGGAGGGCTCCTCTTGGGGCCGTAGAGCTGATCGTCGCCGCCTCGAACGACACACGCGACCGTGAGCGCCTGCCACGCCCACGGCAAGGAGGAATTGTGAACAAGTTGCGGGGCAACCCGTGGGCGATCCTGACGGTGCTGTCCATCGGGTTCTTCATGACACTGCTCGACCTGACGATCGTCAACATCGCCATTCCGGACATGGTGGAGCACCTGAACGCGTCACTCGACCAGATCCTGTGGATCACCAACGCGTACACCCTGGCGCTCGCCGTACTCCTGATCACCGCGGGCCGGATGGGCGATCTGACCGGCAAGAAGAACCTCTTCGTCTACGGCGTCGCGCTGTTCACCCTGGCGAGCCTGGCCTGCGGTCTGTCGCAGAACCCGTCGCAGCTCATCACCTTCCGCGCGATCCAGGGCATCGGCGCCGCGATGCTGCTGCCGCAGACCCTCTCCCTGATCATCGACGTCTTCCCGCACGAGAAGCGCGGTGTCGCGCTCGGCATCTGGGGCATCGTGGCCGGTGTGTCCGGCGCCGCGGGCCCGGCCGTCGGCGGCGTGCTCGTCACCAAGATCGACTGGCGCTGGATCTTCTTCGTCAACATCCCGCTCGGCGTCCTGGCGGTGGCCGGCGCCCTGCTGTTCATCCCCAACGCGGAACGAACGGTCAAGCACCGCTTCGACGTTCCCGGCGTCGTCCTGCTGTCGCTGACCCTCTTCCTGCTCTCCTTCGCGCTGATCGAGGGACAGAAGTACAACTGGAACGGCTGGATCTGGACGTCGATCGCCGCCTCCGCCGTGGTCTTCGCGGTCTTCCTGGTCTATCAGCGCGGCCAGCAGGACAACGAACCCCTCGTGCCGTTCTCGCTGTTCAAGGACCGCAACTTCACGATCATGAACTTCGTCGGCATCGCGATCTCGTTCGGCATCGTGGGCCTCTTCCTCCCGATCACCGTCTACCTCCAGTCCATCCTCGGCTACAGCGCCATGAAGTCCGGCATCGTGCTGCTGCCGCTGTCCGTCGGCACCTTCGTGATGGCCGGGCCCGCGGGTGTGCTCTCCGAGAAGCTGGGCGGCAAGTACATCCTGATGACCGGCCTCGTGCTGTACGGCGGCGGTCTGCTGTGGGTGATGTCCGTGGCCGACGTCGGCCAGAGCTGGACCGGCATCGTGGCACCGCTGTTCATCATGGGCATGGGCGCGGGCTGCACCTTCACCCCGATGGCCACCGAGGTCATGCGCAATGTGCCGCCCAAGCTCACCGGCGCCGCGTCCGGCGTCAACAACGCGCTGCGGCAGGTCGGTTCCGTGCTCGCGGGCGCCGTGGTCGGCGCGGTGCTCCAGGGGCAGCTCGCCTCCTCCCTCAAGGACCAGGCGGCGCAGCGGGCCGGGAGCGTACCCGCGGACTACCGCGAGGGGTTCGTGAAGAGCTTCGACAACGCGGGCAAGCACCTCGAAGTGGCGGGCAACACCTCGGGGTTGAAGCTCCCCTCGGACGTCCCCGCCGACGCGGCGCACCGCATCCAGGACGCGGGCGCCGCGGTCTTCGGGCACGGCTTCATCGACGCCATGCACCCGACACTGCTGGTGTCCGTCGTGGTGATGGCGCTGGGCGCGCTGTCCTGCCTGCTCGTCAAGAAGATCGACGGCGCCTCGGCCAACCCCCACGGGCTGCCGCTCAGCGCGGACGAGATCGCCGCCGCGGAGGCCGCCGCCTCGCCCGCCGACCCGGCCCCCGCCAGGGGCTGAACCGGTACAGGGCGACAGCGGTGCGCGGGCTCCGTTCCCCGGTTCGAGGGGGAGCGGGGCCCGTTTCCCGCACCGCGCCGCCCGCGACTCGCCGCACCGCACCGTACTGCGACTCACCGCACCGCACCGCACCGCCCGCGCCCGACCCGCCGCTTCCGCGCAACCCCGAGGGGACCGTGCCCGCCATGCCCGACGCCACCCCCAGCCATGACGACGCGTACGACAGCACGCGCGACGACACGTACGACACCGCCGTCAACGAGGCCCTGGAACGGCTCGGTCACGCCGGGTTCTTCCTCGGGTCCGGCAATCAGCTGCGCGGATTCGCGCTCCACGCCCCGATGGGAGCCGAGGCGCTGGCCGCCCTCGGCCACGGCGACCAGGTGCCGGACTGGGTCGAGTGGTACGCGGGCCACCGCGGCCTCGGCGCGCCGCCCGACCTCTTCGCCCCCATCGACGCGGCGGACCCCGACTCCTGGCGCGCCGCGCTCGGCGAGGCCCGGCGGCTCGCCGACTGGGCGACGCTGTTCCGGCGCGAGATCGACGGCGCGGGCTGGCGGGAGACCCTGGTCAAGTGGTGGCCCCGGCTGACTCCCGGCATGTTCGCCGGTCTGACCCACGGCGTGATCCGTACCGCGCACGCCGTACGCGGCATCACCGCCGTCGGCGCGCCGAGCACCGTACAACTCCACGAACTGGCCAACGGCCTCGCCTTCTGGGCCGCGCTCTACCAGCCGCCGGACGGCGCCCTCGCGCGCGGCGCGAAGGCCGTGGGCGCGGTCAGGACACTCGGCCGCCGACCGAAGTCCAAGCTGTTCGCCGCCGCCGACGCGCGGCTCGAACAGTCGGTGGACGCCGCGCTCGCCGAGCTGACCGCGATCGGCGCCGGGCGCTACACCCTGATGCGGCCGGGCGGCAATCCGGTGCCCGCCATCCACGCCGTCACCGCGCCCGCCGCGGTCCGGATGACGCTGCCGCACCTGCCGCCGCAACTCGCGCTGCCCTCCTACGAAGCGGTCCGCGACGTGTCGGGAACGCTGCTCAACATCTTCACCGGACGCGGCGAACCCGACCCCGCCGCACCGGTCGTGGACGCCCACGACCCCGCGGAGCGCCGCCGGATCGTCGAGGCCGCGGTCGAACTGCGCGACGAACACGCCATCAAGATCGCCGAGGTGGCGCGGCGCGAGTACGCGACCTACGAGGACCCGCGCTGCTTCGCCGCCGCCCACCACGCCGTACGGCTGCTCGGCGGCTAGGGCCTGTCCGGCGGACCGCGAAGGCCCTCGGCGAAGTGCCCTGCGAAGTGCCGCGAAGTGCCCGCGAAGCGCCGTGCGGAGGGCCCTCGCGCGGGTCGGAAGAACCTCCGCCAACCCCCGTCTGAGCAGCGGCCTTTGTCAGTGCTTGGCGGTAAAATCGACAGTGTTCGAGAGGGTTGGCCGACGCCTCAGGAGGATGCCGATGGCCGTTGCCGCACTGCCCCTACTGTCCTTGCCGAAGAAGCCGCTTCCCGCCGGACGGCCGCGTGAGTGGTACATCGCGCACAACCGCCGGCTCAAGACGATGCGCCTGGTCATCGCCCTGCTCGACTCGGGCGTCTACGATCCGGCGCAGGCGAGCAACCGCCGGATCCACGACACCGCCGAGCGCATCGGCGTCCACCCGCCGTCCGACATCACCTGCCGCATGGTCCGCGCCCTGATCAGCTACGGACGCTGACCCGCAGCAGCCCGCGGGCCCCCGCCGTCACCCGTGTGGGACGGCGGGGGCCCGCGGTTTTCTCCGGCGCCTCAGATCACAACTTGCGGTAGGTGTACGCGTCTTCGGCCGCCGCGGCCACCGCGTCCAGGTCCGCGCCGGTCGAGGCCGTGACGACCGCGGCGACCGCGCCTTCGAGGAAGGGGGCGTTCAACAACCGGCTGCCGGAGGGCAGTTCGTCGTCCGCGAGCAGCGCCTTGACGGTGAGTACGGCGCTGCCCAGGTCCGCGATGACGGCCACCCCCGCGCCCTGGTCGACCGTACGGGCGGCCGAGACGATCAGATCGGAGCTGGTGCCGAGCCCGCCGTCCGGGCCGCCGCCGGCCGCGACGACCGGCACATCGGCCGCGCCGCCGGTCAGTCCGGTGGCGAGCGCGACGACGGAGGCCGCGACGGAGGCGCTGTGCGACACGAGCACTATGCCGACTATCGGGGTGGTCACGCGGCACCGTCCCGCGCCGTGGCGGCCAGCGCGTCGACCAGGAGGGCCGCCGAGGTCGCGCCCGGGTCCTGGTGGCCGACGCTGCGCTCGCCGAGGTAGCTGGCCCGGCCCTTGCGGGCGCGCAGCGGCGTGGTGGCCTTCGCGCCCTCGTCGGCCGCGGAGGCCGCGGAGGCCAGGCCCTCGGACAGCGAGCCGCCCGCGTCGAGCGCGCCGGTCAGCGCGTCCACCGCCGGGAGCAGCGCGTCCAGCATCGTCTTGTCACCGGCCGACGCGCCGCCCAGCTGGGCGACCCCGTCCACCCCCGCGCGCAGCGCGTCCCGCAGCCGGTTCGCGCCGACGGCCTCCTCGTCGCCCAGCTCCTTGCCCGCCTTGCGCAGCAGCGTGCCGTACAGCGGCCCCGACGCCCCGCCGACCGTGCTGATCAGCGTCCGGCCCACCAGCACCAGCACGCCGCCGGGCGTGCCGGGCGGTTCCTGCTCGACGGCGTCGCGCGCCGCGATGAAACCGCGCCGCATATTGCTGCCGTGGTCGGCGTCGCCGATGGGCGAGTCGAGTTCGGTCAGCCGCTCGGACTCGCGGTCGACGGAGGCGGTGGCCGTGTCCAGCCAGCGCCGCACGAAGTCCGCGTCGACGGTGGAGCCGGCGGATCCGGGGGAGGGGAGGGCATTCATACGGTTGTACGGTCCTTTCGGCGGTGGCGGCCGGTGGCCGGGAGCGGTCGGTACGGCGCGGGAGAGCGGGCGCTCAGCAGCCCCAGCGCAGCGCGGGCGTCGAGACCGGCGCGTCCCACAGCCCCAGCAGCTCCTCGTCGACCTGGCAGATCGACACCGAGCAGCCCGCCATGTCGAGCGAGGTCACATAGTTACCGACCAGTGTGCGCGCGACCGGGACCTTGCGTTCGGTCAGGGCCCGGTGCACCTCGGCGTTGAAGCCGTACAGCTCCAGCAGCGGCGTCGCGCCCATCCCGTTGACCAGCACGATCACCGGTCCGTCCGGCTGAAGGTCCTCCACGACCGCGTCGACCGCCACATCGGCGATCTCGCCGGACGTCATCATGGCCCGGCGCTCGCGCCCCGGCTCGCCGTGGATGCCGATTCCCAGCTCCAGCTCGCCGCTGGGCAGGTCGAAGGTCGGGGCGCCCTTGGCGGGCGTGGTCACGGCGCTGAGCGCCACGCCGAAGCTGCGCGAGGACTCGTTGACCCGGCGGGCCACGGCCGCCACCCGGTCGAGCGGCGCTCCCGCGTCGGCCGCGGCGCCCGCCAGCTTCTCCACGAAGAGCGTCGCACCGGTACCGCGCCGTCCCGCCGTGAAGAGGCTGTCGACCACCGCCACGTCGTCGTTGACCAGGACCTTGGCGACCTGCACGCCCTCGTCCTCCGCCAGCTCGGCGGCCATGTCGAAGTTGAGCACGTCACCGGTGTAGTTCTTCACGATGAACAGCACCCCGGCCCCGCTGTCGACCGCGGCGGCGGCCCGTACCATCTGGTCAGGCACGGGCGAGGTGAAGACCTCGCCGGGACAGGCGGCGTCCAGCATCCCGCGCCCGACGAATCCGCCGTGCAGCGGCTCGTGCCCGGAACCACCGCCGGACACCAGACCGACCTTCCCCTCGTACGGCGCCCCCCGCCGCACGATCACCCGCCGCTCGACGTCGACGGTCAGCTCCGGATGCGCCGCCGCCATCCCGCGCAGCGCGTCGGCGACCACGGTCTCGGCGACGTTGATCAGCATCTTCATCAGTACCTCCTGAGAAGGTCGGCAGTGCGGCGCCCGGGGGCCCTCGTCCAGGTCAAGGGGCCGGACGCGGTTCGGGGACCGCCTTGCCCGGTCGGCCCACGGCATGCTCCGGCCGGGCTGTCGCGTCTCCCCCCAGTATCGCCGCATACGCGCCGCACAGCGCGTTCCGCACCCGCGTGCTCAGGTGAGCGGGGCGGTCATGGCGCGGAGACCGGGATCCAGGGGGTGGCGCGGAAGGCGGCGCTCGGGGTCAGGGTCTCGCCACGCACGGTGACCGCGGGTCCGGTGGCCACCCGCGCGCAGGCGGCCTTTCCGCCGGCGGTACGGCCGAAGGCATGGGTCAGGGGCGGGGCCGGAGTCGGGCGCGGGGTGGCGGTGGCCGCCTCGCCGCCGTAGGGGTCCCGCGTCGCGTCCCCCGACGGGTCGCCGTCGTCACCACCCGTGACCCCCGCCGTGGAATCCGCGGAGTCCGTGGGGCCCGTGGCGTCCGTCGGATCGTCGGGCTTGCCGTCGATCGCCCGGGAGTCCGTGACGGTCAGCGGGAGGTCGGCCGCGATGGCGGCGAACAGGCGGCGGCCGGAGTGCGAGACGACCACGCGGTCGGGATCCTCCGGATCGGGCATGTTGGGCATGGTGACGAACGCGATCCGCGCCGACGGCACCTTGCGCAGGTCGTCGATCAGGCCGACCAGCCGGGAGACGCTCCCGAGCCGGGTGTCCACGGTCAGCGCCCGGGTGGCCGCGTCCGCGAGGTCCAGCAGTGAGGCCGGGTCGGTGAACGTGCTGTTCTCGCGCAGCCGGTGGGCGAGCGCGCCGAGGAAGAGATGCTGCGCGTCCGTACGGCCGAGGTCGCTGCCGTCGCCGAACGCGTGGCGCGAGCGCAGGAACTGGAGCGCGGCCGTGCCCTGGAGTTCGTGCCTGCCCTTGGCCAGCTTCAGGTGCGAGTAGGAGTCGTACACATTGCGGTCCACGCAGACCGGGACGCCGCCGACCGCGTCGGACATCCGGACCACGCCCGCGAAGTCGGCCATCACGAAGTGGTCGATGGGGATCCGCGTGAGCGCGTGCACGGCCGCGACCGTACAGCCGGGGCCGTAGCGCAGCGTGGAGTTGATCTGGGCGTGCCGGGGCTCGGTGACACCGCCGTGCGGGTCGCGGCAGGCGGGCAGGTCGGTCACCGTGTCGCGGGGGATGCTGAGCACCGAGGCGTGCGAGCGGTCGGCGGAGATGTGCAGCACCATGCCCACGTCCGCGTTCTGCCCCGGGCCGCAGTCGCCGCCGAGCCGGCAGTCCTCCGGGTCCGCGCGGGTGTCTGAGCCGATCACCAGCACATTGATCGGGGTCCTGCCGAAGGCGTCGGCCCGCTCGGTGCCCGCGTCGCCGCCGACCCCGCCGAACAGGGGCAGATCGCGGATGTTGCCGTCCAGGCGGAGGTAGAGGAAGGCGCCGGTCGCGGCGGTCAGCAGGACCAGGACGGAGACGGCGAGCGCGGTCACCCGCATCGTCCGCCGCCCTCGGTACCGCCGGACGCCGAGGGCTGTGGCGCCCGGCGCGGACGGCGTGTCCTCCTCGGGGGCTTCCCCGCCTTCGGCTCCCGGTTCCCCGTCTTCGGCTCCCGGTTCCCCGTCTTCGGCTCCCGGTTCCCCGCCGGCCCCCGGCGGCCCGGTCCGGTCGTCCTCGTGGGGGTCGTCCTGCCCGTCGGCCATACGTGTGTGCGTCCCTCGCGTCCGTCCACGGACCGGTGGACACGGCGCCCACCAGCGAAATTGCAGTATCACCCACGGCGGCGGCGAATCCCGGCTGCCCGCGGGCGGGGTGTCGTGGACCGTCGCGGCACCCGGCCCCCCCCGTTCCCGCGCCGGGGTATCGGCCGTCGCCGCCCTCGCACGGCCCTTCCGAATTTCTGGAACGCGTTCTACTGTGTGCGCCGGTATCGGGGCAGCGGCCGGCACCGCCGGTGCGTCCCGACGGGAGTCCCGAAGAGTTCAGGAGGGGCCGTGGACCTGGAATACACGCCCGAACAGCGGCGGCTGCGCGCCGAGTTGCGCGACTACTTCGCCGGTCTCGTACCGGACAACGCCTACGCCCGGCACGACGACCCCGCCGCACGCAAGGACTTCTACCGGCGGACGATCCGCGAGCTCGGCGCCGACCGCTGGCTCGGGATCGGCTGGCCCACCGAGTTCGGCGGGCGCGGGATGACGCCGATGGCGCAGTTCATCTTCTTCGACGAGGCCGCGCAGGCCGGGGTGCCGCTGCCGCTGATGGCACTCAACACCGTCGGTCCGACGATCATGCAGTTCGGCACCGACGAGCAGAAGGCGTACTTCCTGTCGAAGATCGTCGCGGGCGAGATCGACTTCGCCATCGGCTACTCGGAGCCCGACGCGGGCACCGACCTCGCCGCGCTCAAGACCCGCGCGGTGCGCGACGGCGACACGTACGTGGTCAACGGCCAGAAGATCTGGACCACCAACGGCGACACCGCCGACTGGGTGTGGCTCGCGGTGCGCACCGATCCGGACGCGCCGCCGCACAAGGGCATCAGCATGCTGCTGGTGCCGACCACCGACCCCGGCTACTCCTGCACGGTGATCAACACCCTGGCCTCGCACGACACGACCGCCAGCTACTACGACGACGTCCGCGTGCCCGTCACCCGCAGGGTCGGCGAGGAGAACAAGGGCTGGCGGCTGATCACCACCCAGCTCAACCACGAGCGGGTCACGCTGGCCGCGCACGGCACCATGGCGATCCGCGCCCTGCACGACGTCCAGCGCTGGGCCGCCGACACCAAGCTCGACGACGGCCGCCGCGTCATCGACCTCGGCTGGGTCCGCGGCCGGCTGGCCCGCGCGCACACCCGGCTCGACGCCATGAAGCTGCTCAACTGGCAGATGGTGGACGCCCTCCAGCGCGGCACCCTCACCCCGCAGGACGCCTCCGCGGTCAAGGTCTACGGCAGCGAGGCCCGGCGGGACGCGTACGCCTGGCTGATGGAGGTGACCGCGGCGGCCGGACCGCTGAAGGAGGGCTCGGCGGGCGCCGTGCTCCACGGCGAGCTGGAACGCGGCTACCGCAGCGCCGTCATCTTCACCTTCGGCGGCGGCAACAACGAGATCCAGCGCGAGATCATCTCCTGGATCGGTCTGGGCATGCCGCGCGTCCGCCGCTAGGGCCTGTGCGGCAGGTTCCCGGCTGTTCGGCCCCCGCCGGGGCGCGTCCCCGTTGCGGTCCGGCGGGTCGGAGCCGTCACCCGGCCGTCGGTCCGGCGGGTGGGGCCCGGCGCCCGTCACCCGCCCGGCGGGCCGCGGCTTCGCGAGTCCGCGGCCGTTTTGCCCTGATGCGCTGTGCCGCTTGTCGGCGGTCGCGGCCATACTGGGACCGGGGAAGCACCGAGGACCACGGGGGCGGCGGCACGCGATGGCGGCTGGACATCACGACGGACACGACCAGGGACATCCACAGGGACACGGCCAGGGACGCGAACAGACCTACCAGCAGGGGCGCGAGCAGGGACACGGACCGGGACGCGGGCAGGGGAACGGCCCCGAGGGACTGGGGACCCTCATCCAGGGGCGGTACCGGCTGCACGAACTGATCGGCCGCGGCGGCATGGGCGAGGTCTGGCGTGCGCTGGACGAGTCGCTGGGCCGCCGGGTCGCGGTGAAGTGCCTGAAACCGGTCGGCCACGCGGGCGACGCGGGATTCACCCGCGTCCTCCAGGAGCGCTTCCGCCGCGAGGCACGCGTCGCGGCGTCCCTCCAGCACCGCGGGGTCACCGTCGTGCACGACTTCGGCGAACACGACGGCGTCCTCTACCTGGTGATGGAACTGCTCGACGGCCGCAATCTGCTCCAGGTGCTGGACGACGCGCGGCGCCATCCGCTGCCGGTCCCCGACATCACCGACATCGCTGAACAGGTCGCGGACGCCCTCGCGTACACGCACACCCAGGGCATCGTGCACCGCGACCTGAAACCGGCCAACATCATGCGGCTCAGCGACGGCGCGGTGAAGATCTGCGACTTCGGCATCGCCCGGCTCGGCCACGACATCGGCTTCACCTCCCGGCTCACCGGCACCGGCATGGCGATGGGCACCCCGCACTACATGTCGCCCGAGCAGATCGGCGCGGTCTCCGAGGTCGACCAGCGCAGCGACCTCTACTCGTTGGGCTGCGTGCTGTACGAACTGGCCACCGGACGGCCGCCGTTCGACCTGGAGGACGCCTGGTCGATCCTGGTCGGCCACCGCGACACCGCGCCCGACCCGCCACGGATGACGCGGCCGGAACTCCCCGCCGAACTGGACCGGTTGATCCTCGACCTGCTCGCCAAGGACCCGGAGGACCGCCCGCAGGACGCCGCGGACGTCGGCGGCCGGCTCAAGGCCATGCGGGCGGCGGCGGGCGCGGCCGCCGCCGAGCGTCCCTCGGCACTGCCGTCCTGGGCCAGCGGCCTGACCACCGGCTCCGCCGCGCGCTCCACCCGCGCGCACCGCATCCCCGACGCGCCGCACCACGAACTCACCGGCGCCTGGTCCACCCGCGTGGTCGTCGCCGCCGCGGGCCCCGACACCCTGGCCGCGCTCGCCGCCCGGCACACCGAGGGCATCGACCTCGGCCGGGTCGGCAACTGGCGGCAGGCGTACGACCTGCACACCTCCGTCGCCGCCGCCCGCGACCGCGCGCTCGGCACCGAGCACCCCGACACCCTGGCCAGCCGCCACGAGGCCGCCTTCTGCCTGGGCAGGCTCGGCCGCACCGAGGAGTCGCTGCGGCTGTACGAGTACATCTCGGACGTACGCCGCCGGGTCCTCGGCCCCGACCACCCGGACACGCTGGTGGCCCGGCACGAGGCCGCGTACGCGCTGGGCAGCCTCGGCCGTTACCTGGAGGCCCACCAGATCTACTCGGCCGTGCTGGCGGCGCGCGAGCGCACGGTCGGCGCGGACCACCCCGACACCCTGCACTGCAAGCACAATCTGGCCTTCAACCTGGGCCGTCTCGGCCGGACGGACGAGTCGTACGCGATGGCCGTCGAGGTCGCCGACGCCCGGGCGCGGGTGCTGGGCGCCGATCACCCCGAGACGCTGGTGACCCGCTTCGAGGTCGGCTACGCGCAGGGCCGCGCGGGCCGCTGGGCCGAGGCGCTGACCACCTACCGCGACGTGGCCGCCGCGCGCGCCCGGGTGCTGGGCGCCGACCACTCCGACACGCTGGCCGCGCGCTACGAGACCGGCATCTGCCTCGGACGGCTCGGCCGCAGCGGCGACGCCCTCGCGCTGTACGAGGAGTTGGTCGAGGCCAGGACCAGGACCGGGGGCTCCACCGACGCCGAGACGCTGCGGGCCCGGCACGCGCTCGGGGTCAATCTGGGACGGCTCGGCCACTGGGACCGGGCGCTGGCCGAGGCGCGCGACGTGGCGGCGGTGCGCGAGCGGGTACTGGGCGCGGAGCACCCCGACACCCTCGTCAGCAAGCGGGAGATAGCGGTGGGTCTGGGCTGGCTGGGCCGCTGGTCGACCGCGCTCGCGGTCTACCACGAGGTCGCCGAGGCGCGCGAGCGCGTGCTGGGCGCCGACCACTCCGACACCCTCACCAGTCGCAACGACGAGGCGCACTGCCTGGAACAGCTCGGCAGGACCGCCGAGGCGCAGGCCCTGTACCGCCGTGTCTCCGCCCAACAGCAGGGCGCGCCCGAGCGGTTGTGAGCGGCGGGTCCGATCCGGTCCCGGCCCCTCGGCCCCGTCCTCAGCCGATCCGGAGGGTCGCGGCGGCCTTGTAGGTGCGCAGGACCGGCGCCGTCTCGATCCGCGCGATCGGGTCGAGCGCGACCTCGCGGGTCAGATAGCGGTGCAGTTCCTCCGCGTCCCCGCACAGCGCCTGCGCGACCAGGTTCGTCGGCCCGGTCGTCGCCGCGACCATCGCCAGTTCCCGGTGCCCCGCCAACTCCGTGGCGACCGCGTCCAGATGCGCGGGCTTCACCTGCATCCACAGCAGCGCCGACACGGTCACGCCCAGCACCGCCGGTTCGATGTCCACGTCGAGGAAGAGCGCGCCACGCGTGCGCAGTTCGGCGAGTGTGCGGGCGACGGTGGCGGCCGTGGAGCCGGTCGCGGCGGCGAGCTCCGCGTAGCTGATCCGGGCGTCGTCGCGCAGCGCGTCCAGCAGGAGGCGGTCGGAGCCGGTGAGGAGATACGGGGAGCCTTCCGGCTCCTCGGCGGCGCTCTCGGCGCGCAGCCGCGCCCGCTGTGCGGCGTCCAGGACACCGACCCGTCCGTGCCAGGCGGTCGGTCCGCCGACGTAGGTGTGCAGGAGGTAGTGCGCGGACACCGCGGTGATCCCGGCGGTACGGGGGATGTCGCGCAGCAGCAGCGCGTGCGCGTCGGGGCCCGCGGGCTGGGTGTGGATGATCGCGACGATCTCGGTGCCGCCGGAGGTCAGCCGTACCCACGAGGTGTCGGGGCGCCGCGCGAGGGCGACCGCGATGTCGTGCGCGGCGCGCGTGGCGGCGGTCAGCCGTACGAACCACTGGTGGATACCGGCGCTGCGCGGCGCGGGCAGCGCGACCACCCGAAGGCCCGCGTGCGCGTACAGGCGGCGGTAGCGGCGTACGACGGTCTGGGTGGAGCAGCCGAGGACGTCCGCGACGAGCGTGAACGGCGCCCGGCCGTCCACTTGCAGGGCGTGGATCAGGCCACGGTCCAGATCGTCGAGTGCGAGCGCCTTCGCCATATCAGCCGACCTCGATGGAAGTAATCATCGAATTCTTCCACGGAAATGGAAGCGGGTGCCGTACGGGCGGGACGGTGGTGGTCGTCGGTCACGGGGCCGGGGCGTCGAGAGACGGACCACGCGCACGGACGACCAACCGCGCACCCGTACCCGCAGGGGAGAGGCATGTCCCGCAGCACAGGACACGAGACGCACGACACGTACGACCCGCACGGCGCGCCCGCCGTGACCGGGGGTCCCGGCACGGGAGAGGGACCGGCGGCCGGTTCCGTACCGCCGTCCGCGTACCCCTGGCGGTGGATCGCGCTGGCCGCCGTGCTGGTCGCGGAGGCGATGAATCTGCTGGACGCCACGATCGTGCAGGTCGCGGGCCCGGTCATCCACACCGACCTCGGCGGCGCGGCAGCGGCCATCCCGTGGTTCAGCGCCGCCTACACCCTCGCGTTCGCGCTCGGGCTGCTGACCGGCGCCCGGCTCGGCGACATCGCGGGCCGCCGCCGGGTCTTCCGGATCGGGGTGACGGCCTTCGCCGTCACGTCGCTGGCGTGCGCGCTCGCGCCGACCCCCGAGACGCTGATCGGACTGCGGGCGCTGCAAGGCGCGGCGGCGGCGCTGATCATCCCGCAGACCTTCGGCCTGATCCGCGCGATGTTCGACGGCGACGAACTGGCCAAGGCGCTGGGCACGATCGGCCCGGTGATGGGCCTGTCCGCGGTCCTCGGCCCGGTGCTCGGCGGGGTCCTGACGCACGCCGACCTGTTCGGCTCGTCCTGGCGCGCCTGCTTCATGGTCAACGTCCCGCTCGCGGTCGTCGTGCTGGCCGTCGCGCGACGGCTGCGCGAGGACCGTGCCCCGGTCCGGCCGCGCCTCGACCCTGCGGGGACGGCGCTGGCCATGGCGGGCACCGCGCTGGTGGTGTGCCCGCTGGCCACCGGCTCGCCCGGAGCGGCCGGATGGGCGGTGGCGGCCGTCGGCGCCGCCGTACTGGCGCTGTTCGTCGTCCACCAGCGGCGCACCGCGCGCGGCGGCGGGGCGCCGCTGATCGAACCGGCCCTGCTGCGCGGCCGTGCCTTTCCCGCCGCGCTCGCCACCTCTACGCTGTTCTTCGCCGTCATGAACGGCGTCATGATCACCGTGGTCCTCCATCTCGAACTGGGCCTGCGCCGCGGCCCGCTCACCGCGGGACTGACCATGCTGCCCTGGTCGCTCGGGCTGTCCGCGGGGTCGGTGGCCGCGGGCGGCCGTCTGGTCCCGCGCTACGGGACCCGCGTCATGCACGCCGGGATCGCCTTCCTCGGCGTCGGGATCGGCGGCGCGGTCCTCGCCTACCGGTCCGCCGCGCCCGACGCGTACCCGACGGCGCTGCTGTTCGCGCTCGCCGTCGCGGGCCTGGGCACCGGGCTGTTCACCCCGCCGTTCTTCACCACCGCGCTGAGCGGCGTCGGCCGGCAGGAGACCGGCTCGGCCGCCGGGTTGCTCAACGCCGTCCAGCAACTCGGCGGCACCATCGGCGTCGCCGTCATCGGCGGCGTCTACCTCGCGGGGGACGGCACACCGCGCGCCGCCGCGCAGGCAGCCCTCGGTACCGCCGCCGCGATCCTGGCGGCGACCGCGGTCGCGGCGGCGGTGATGACGGTGCGGCGCGGCGACGAGGGCGGCGACAGCCGCTGATGTGACGGGGGGCGGCCGGGAGTGTCGCCGACGTGACGGGGCGGCGGCCGGGAGCGCCGCTGATGTGACGGGGGGCGGCCGGGAGCGCCGCCGACGTGTGGCGCGCTCGGGCGTCGCGGCCCCGCGTGACGGGCGCGGGGTCGCAGAAATCTGACACTGCGTCAGAAAATCTCTTCCCTCTCCACACCGGCTGCGGCATCCTGCCCCCCATGGAGACCGAGCTGAGCACACGGCTGGGCATCGAGTACCCCGTCTTCGGCTTCACGCCGTTCCCCGCGGTCGCCGCCGCGATCAGCCGCGCGGGCGGCATGGGCGTCCTGGGCGCGGTCCGCTACTCCGCCCCCGACGAACTCGCCCGCGACCTCGACTGGTTGGACGGGCACACCGACAAACTGCCGTACGGCCTCGACGTCGTGATGCCCGCGAAGAAGGTCGAGGGAGTCACCGAGGCGGACATCGAGGCGATGATCCCGCCGGAACACCGCGCCTACGTCGAGGCGTTGCTGACCAAACACGGCGTCCCCGCACTCGCCGCCGACGAGCGCGCGGGCTGGCGGATCACCGGCTGGATGGAGAAGGTCGCCCGCGACCAGCTCGACGTCGCCTTCGACTACCCGATCAAGCTGCTCGCCAACGCGCTGGGCTCACCGCCCGCCGACGTCGTGCGCCGGGCCCACGACCACGGTGTGCTGGTCGCCGCGCTCGCCGGCAGCGCCCGGCACGCGCGGCACCACCAGGAGGCGGGCATCGACATCGTGGTCGCCCAGGGCTACGAGGCGGGCGGCCACACCGGGGAGATCGCGAGCATGGTGCTCGTCCCCGAAGTGGTGCGCGCCGTCGACCCGTTGCCGGTGCTCGCGGCAGGCGGCATCGGCACCGGCGAACAGGTCGCCGCCGGGCTGGCGTTGGGCGCGCAGGGCGTCTGGCTCGGCTCGGTCTGGCTCACCGCCGCCGAGGCCGATCTGCACTCGCCCGCCCTCACCCGCAAGCTGCTCGCCGCGGGCTCGGGCGACACCGTCCGCTCCCGCGCCCTCACCGGCAAACCCGCCCGCCAGCTCCGCACCGAGTGGACCGACGCCTGGGAGGACCCGGCAGGCCCCGGCACCCTGCCGATGCCGCTCCAGGGCCTGCTGGTCGCCGACGCCGTCTCCCGCATCCAGCGCTACGAGGTCGGCCCGCTGCTCGGCACACCGGTCGGCCAGATCGTCGGCGCGATGAACCAGGAGCGCCCCGTCCAGGCCGTCTTCGACGACCTCACACGCGGCTTCGAGCGCGCGATGGACCGGCTGAACCGTATCGCCCGACGCGGCGCGCAGGACGGCGCCGCCCCCGGCCCAGGGCGTGACCGGCGCTGACCGCCCGCACGCGCAGAACAGATCTGCTCCGGCAGACACGACCGCTGAGGAGGACCGGATGAGCACGTCCACGCCCAACGGCTTCTGGGCACAGGCCGAACAGGACCCCGGCCGTACCGTTCTCACCGCGCCCGACGGCGAGCAGTGGAGCGCCGAGCGGCTGCACGCGGCGTCCAACCGGCTCGTGCACGGGCTGCGCGCGGCCGGATTGGAGCCCGGCGACGCCTTCGCCGTCGTCCTGCCCAACGGCGTCGAGTTCTTCACCGCCTATCTCGCCGCCTTCCAGGCCGGTTTCTACCTGGTGCCCGTCAACCACCACTTCGTGGCCCCCGAGATCGGCTGGATACTCGCCGACTCCGGCGCCAAAGTGCTCATCGCGCACGAGCGCTTCGCCGAGGCCGCCCGCGAGGCGGCCGACGAGGCGGGGTTCGCCTCGGACCGGCGGTACGCGGTCGGCGACATCGACGGCTTCCGCCCCTTCGCCGACCTGCTCGCGGGACAGCCCGCCACCGCGCCCGACGCCAGGACCAGCGGCTGGGTCATGAACTACACCTCGGGCACCACAGGCCGCCCGCGCGGCATCCGCCGCCCGTTGTCGGGCAAGCCGCCCGAGGAGACGTATCTCGGCGGATTCCTCGGGATCTTCGGGATCAAGCCCTTCGACGGCAACGTCCACCTCGTCTGCTCACCGCTCTACCACACCGCCGTGCTCCAATTCGCGGGCGCCGCCCTGCACATCGGGCACCCGGTGGTGCTGATGGACAAGTGGACGCCGGAGGAGATGCTGCGCGTCATCGACCGCTACCACTGCACCCACACGCACATGGTCCCCACGCAGTTCCACCGGCTGCTGGCCCTGCCGGAGGACGTACGGGGGCGCTACGACGTGACGTCCATGCGGCACGCGATCCACGGCGCCGCGCCCTGCCCCGACCACGTCAAGCGGGCGATGCTGGAGTGGTGGGGCCCGTGCGTGGAGGAGTACTACGCGGCCAGCGAGGGCGGCGGCACCTTCGCCACCGCGCGGGAGTGGCTGAAGAAACCCGGCACCGTGGGGCGGGCCTGGCCGATCAGCGAGATCGCCGTCCACGACGACGCCGGGAATCTGCTGCCGCCCGGCGAGGTCGGCACCGTCTACATCAACATGAAGACCGGCGGCTTCAGTTACCACAAGGACGCGGCCAAGACCCGGTCCAACCGGATCGGCGACTTCTTCACCGTCGGCGACCTCGGCTATCTCGACGAGGACGGCTACCTCTTCCTGCGCGACCGCAAGATCGACCTGATCATCTCCGGCGGCGTCAACATCTACCCCGCCGAGATCGAGGCCGCTCTCCTCACCCACCCCGCCGTCGCCGACGCCGCCGCCTTCGGCATCCCGCACGACGAGTGGGGCGAGGAGGTCAAGGCCGTGGTCGAGGCCGCACCCGGACACGAGCCGGGACCGGCGCTCGCCGACG
The DNA here is from genome assembly GCF_042957385.1 of Streptomyces sp. NPDC008079. Classification (NCBI taxonomy): domain Bacteria; kingdom Bacillati; phylum Actinomycetota; class Actinomycetes; order Kitasatosporales; family Streptomycetaceae; genus Streptomyces; species Streptomyces sp. NPDC008079. The sequence continues at coordinate 67,905 of NZ_JBIBIC010000016.1, read as the reverse complement.
ACATCCTCGAACACTGCGGCCGGAGACTGGCCGGGTACAAGCGGCCCAAGACCGTCGACTTCGTCGCCGAGATGCCCCGCGACCCCAACGGCAAGCTCTACAAGCGACGGCTCCGCGAGCCGTATTGGGCCGAGCGCGAACGCCCGCTGTGAGCGGCCCGCGGCACCGTAGCCTCGGCGTATGGGTGAGATTCTGAACGTCGAGGCGAACGGTGTGCGGCTCGCCTACGAGGTGGCCGGTCCGGCGGACGGGCCGCCGCTCCTGCTGCTGCACGCGCTGGGCGAGGACCGTACGTCCTGGCGCGCGGTGTCGGACGCGCTGGCCGCCGACGGCTGGCGCGCGTACGCGCCCGACCTGCGCGGCCACGGCGCGAGCGAACACCCCGGCACGTACTCCTTCGAGCTGCTGCGGGACGACGTGCTCGGCTTCCTCGACGCGCTGGGACTGCGGCGGGTGACGGTGGTCAGCCACTCGCTGGGCACGTTCGCCGCGTCGCTGGCGGCCATCGCGCGGCCGGACGCCGTACGGCGGCTCGTACTGGAGGAGGGCCCGCTGCCCTTCCCCGCCGACCCGCCGCGCCCCGTCCCGACCGAAGCCCCCGAGGAGCCGACCCCGTACGACTGGCGTCTGCTGCCCGCCGTCGCGGCGCAGCGCAATGACCCCGACCCGGCCTGGTGGCGCGACCTCACCGCGATCACCGCGCCCACCCTGCTCGTCGCGGGCGGCCCGAGCAGCCACCTGCGCCAGGACCAGCTCGCCCGGGTCGCGGGCCGCATCCCCGACTGCCGCCTGGTCACCATCGAGGCCGGTCACATGATCCACGACGACCGCCCGGCTGAATTCCTGCGCGAGGTACGGGCCTTCCTGTCCCCGGTCCCGGCCGGTCGGCCGGCGGACGGGGCGCGGGGCTGAGGTCCGACGGGTACGGTCGGCGCCTTCCGGCGACGGGGGCCGCGCCGCCTGACACCGTGACCGACGGGCGGCGTGGCCGTCGTGGGTGCCCGGTGCCGTCGTCCGGCGGCGGTCAGCCGGTGACGCGGGCGGCGATCGTACGGGCGCAGGCCAGCGACGGCGTGCGGCTGGTGTCGACCTCCAGGTCGTAGCGCACACCGCGGTGGACGAGGTCGGCCTGGGAGCGGGCCATGCCGGTGGCGCGGTCGCCGCGGGCGGCCTCGCGGGCCGCCGCCACCTCGGGGTCGCAGCGCACGCCGACCCACAGGACGTCGAGGCCGGTCAGGGCGGTGCGCCAGCGCTCCTGGGAGTCGGGCCCGCCGAGGAAGACCTCGTCCACGACGATCCTGGCCCCCGCGCGGGTCATCGCCCCGATGCCCCGCGCCCAGGCGATGTCCAGCAGCCGGAAGTCGTCGCCGACCGACACCGAGCCGTCGGGTCCGAAGCCGATGCCGCCCTCGGGGTCCTCCGAGGTGCGCATCGCGGCGGGCAGCGCGTCGACCAGGGTGTCGCAGCCGAAGGTCAGCCAGGGCCGCGGCAGCACATCTTGCAAGCAGCGGGCGATCCTGGACTTCCCGGAACTCGATCCGCCGTTGAGAATGATCACCTCAGTGGACATCCCGACACGGTAGGCGCGGTGAGGGGAACCGGCGAGTGGATATCGGCAGCGGCTCGGACACGGGCTTCGACGGCGGCTCCGGCGGCGGCTCGGGCAGCGGTTCCGGGTCGGCGGACACCACCCGCGTCATGACCTGGAATCTCTGGTGGCGGTTCGGGAACTGGCGCGAGCGGCGGGACGCGATCGTGCGGACGCTGGCCGAGGTGCGGCCGGACGTCGTGGGCCTCCAGGAAGTGTGGGGGAGCGCGGACGAGAATCTGGCCGGATGGCTGGCGGACGAGCTGGGCATGGAGTGGGCCTGGTCGCGCGCCCCGGTGCAGGACCGCTGGCACGGGCGCAACGGCGGTGACACCACCGTCGACGTCGGGGTCGCGGTGCTCAGCCGCCACCCGATCCTGGAGACCGCCGAGCGTCGGCTGCCCGCGGGCGCCGCCGCCGACGACGGCAAGACGGCGCTGCACACGCTGATCGACGCGCCCGGCGGCCCGCTGCCCTTCTTCACCACCCACCTCAACTCTGGGGCCGCCGACTCCGCGGTCCGCTGCCTCCAGGTGCGGGAGCTGGCCGCCTTCGTGGCCGAGCGGTCGACCGGCGGGCATCCGCCCGTCGTCACCGGGGACTTCAACGCGGAACCGGACTTCGACGAGATCCGGCTGATGGGCGGCTACCGGACGGCGCCCGCCGTTCCGGGGCTCGTGCTGGTCGACGCCTGGCGGTTCGCCGACCCCGCCCTGCCGAACGGCACCTGGGACATCACCCAGCAGGACGCGGCCAACTTCGGCAACCGGCCCACCTGCCTCGACTACATCTTCGTCGGCATGCCGACGGCCGGGGGCATGCGCGGCGCCGTCCAGCGCGCCCACCGGGCCGGTGACCGTCCGGTCGACGGCGTCTGGCCCTCCGACCACGCGGCCGTGGTCGCCGACCTGGCCCAGGGCGCGGCGACCGGCGGCCGACCGGACCCGCGCTAGGCCCTGTCGGCGCCCGTGCTCCCGCCCCCGTCGTGCCATTCGGCGGACAGCGCCCGCGCCGGGTTTGTCACGAAGACCGCCTCGGCCGCCGCTGTGCCCAACTCCCTTTCCAGGCGCGGCCGGAGCGTACGCAGGAGGTAGGGCAGCCCCGGACCGCCGCGGGTCGAGGAGCGGGCGGCGGCCGTCGTGGTGTCGCCGCCGAGCAGGAGCTGCGCGGTGTGGCCGGCCTCGGCGAGCGCGACCATGCAGTCGATCAGCCGCCAGTCGGTGGCGTGGTTGGCGCGTGAGGGGCCGTCGAAGGCGAGGAACGCGCCGGAGGCGGCCAGTTCGCGGTGGACGCCCGGATCGGGGAAGCGGTTGAGGTGGCCGAGCAGGACGCTGGCGGTGGGCACGCCCTCCTCACCGTGGAGTACGCCGAGGACGTCGACCGCGGCGGTCCCCAGCTCGTGGTGGACGCCGATCGGCGCACCCGTGGCGTGGTGGGCCTCGGCCGCCGCCGCCAGGACCCCCCGGGCGTGGCCGTCGAGGCCGTGGAACATCCCGGCGACCTTGATCATGCCCGCCCTCGCGGTGCCGCGCGGGCCGTCCGGGTCGTCGCCGTCGAGCAGCCCCCGGGTCAGCTCGGCGGTGAAGAAGGCGGCCAGGCCGTCCGCGCGCAGCCGCTCCACCAGCTCGGGCGCGTAGTGGGCGGCCTGGTGCAGTCCGGTCGCCGCCACGACGTGCACGCCCGAGGTCCGCGACAGCGCGGGCAGCTCGACCGCTCGCCGCCCGAGGCCGAACGGCGTCCACTGGGCGACCGCCGCCCCGCCGAGCGCCCGGAAGGCGGCCAACTCGGCCCCCGCCGCCGCCGGATCGTCCAGCTCCTGTCCGGCGAGCGCGGGCATGCGCAGGAAGAGATGGTCGTGGGTGTCGCACACCCCGAGCCGGTCGGGCGCGATGTCCCCGAGGACCGTACGCACCGCCCTCGTCCCGGACCGCCCGCTCATCGCGCACCGCCCGGCGCCGTGCCGTCGGCGTCGTCCGCGCCGCCCGAATCGCTCGCGTCGCCCGCATCGCCCGCGCAGTCCGCGCTGCCCGGGCCGTCCGCCCCGTCCGTGAAGACGCCGGCCGCCACCCGCAGCCCGGCCAACGCCCTCGGCACGCCCGCGTACGGTGCGAGGTGCACCATCACCTCCACGATCTCGCGTGCGGACATGCCGATCCGCAGGCTGTTGCGGACATGGTCGTCGAGCTGCGGCTCGACCCCGCCGATCGCGGTCAGCGCCGCCAGATTGGCGATCTGCCGGTCCCGCAGGGCCAGCCCCTCGCGCTGGTAGGTGCCGCCGAAGAGGGCGGTGACGATCCAGTCGGGGAAGCCGGGGGCGAGCGAGTCGAGGCCGGTGAGGGTGGACTCGACGGTGGAGGGGCCCGCCATTTCGGCCAGCAGCCGGTAGCCCGCGTCCCGGTCGATCGTGCTCGGCGTCATCGTCGTAGGGGCCGCAGGGACCGTACGGGCCGTAGGGACCGTAGGGGATGTACGCGCCGTATCAGCCGTAGGGGTGGTCACCACTGCTGTCCCGTCTCGATCGTGTCCAACTCCGGTGCCGACAGACGCAGCACCTCGTACCGCTCCTCGCCGGGGGCGGGCGGGGCCGTCTGTTCCCACAGGGTGAAGCGCAGCAGCTCCCACCGTCGGGGGTCGACGGCGAGCGCGACGCTGTGCGCGCCGGGGCGTGCGGCCAGCTCCGGCAGTTCCGCGAGCGCGGCACTGATCACGGCGGCGGGCTCGGCGCCCGGGTCCAGCGGCCACGCCCGCCTGGCCGCCGCGCGCGGAACGGCGCCGAAGGACGGTCCGCGCGCGAAGCCGAGCCCGGTCCAGTGCTCGACCACCGGCCGTCCGAAGTCGCTGACGATCCCCTGGAAACCGGGACCCCACAGGAAGCCGTTCATGCCCTGCGGGGTGTTCCACAGATAGAACGGGGCGTACTGGTTGACCGGCGAGTCCTCGACCCCGCGCTCACGTATGAGGTACGCCTTGACGCCCAGGCCGGGGAAGTCGTCCAGGAGGTGGCCGCGGGTCGCCACCCGGTGCCGGATGATCCCCATGTCGTAGTCGGCGGGCAGGGTGATGCGGTAGTTCATCGCGTGCATGGTCGGTGGCTCCCCCATGAGTGCCGCGGCGCCGCCTCGGAGCGGTGCGCCGCCGTCGTGCGGCGGGACGGGTCCTTGTCAGGTGTCGGGTCGAGAAGCGGCGCCGGGTGTCTGTGGTCAGGACGCCGTACGCGCCGCCGTCAGCAGCGCCGTGGCACCCCGTACCGCCCGGTCGAACGGCTCCTGCGAGTCGGCGGCGCGGGCCAGGACGTAACCGCCCTGGACGACGGCGACTATCGCGGCGGCCGTGTCGTACGGATCCAGGCCCGGCCGCAGCTCGCCGCTGTCCATGCCGTCGGCGATGATCCCGGCGAGCCGGTCGCACAGCCAGCCGAAGGTCTCCGCCACCGGCTGTCGCAGCTCCGCGCTGTCGATGACGTCCGGGTCCATGGCCATCCGGCCGACCCGGCAGCCGCGCAGGGCGTCGCGCTCGCGCAGCAGATACGCCAGCGCCTTCTCCACGGCCGTCTCGCCGCCCGCCAGTTGCTCCTCTGCCTGCGCCCTGAGCTGCGCGGCGCTGCGCCGCATCGCCGTCACCGCCAGGTCCGGCTTGCCCCGGAAGTGGTGGTACATGCTGCCCTGCCCGGCACCCGCCCGGTCCTGTATGGCCTTCGGGCTGGTCCCGACATAGCCCCGCTCCCAGAGCAGCTCCTGGGCGCTCTCGATCAACCGCTCCGCCGTGTCCATGGAACCGAGTGTACATACTAGTAGGTACAGAAACCAGGGTGAAAAAGAAGGCGGCGGGCCACCCCGCCGCCACTCCTAGGTTCCCGAAGACCGGCGGGTTCAGCCGGGACCGACGAATTCCACCTCCGCGGCGGAGACGACGGTGCCGAACCGGGGGAAGTCGAGGGAGACCGTCGCCCGGTGCTCGGCGGCGGTGAGGCCGGACATCGCGTCCTCGGCGAAGACCAGCCGGTAGCCGTGGTCGGCGGCGGCCCGCGCGGTGGACTCCACGCCCATGTTGGTGGCTATCCCGGCCAGGACGAGGGTGTCGATGCCGCGCTCCTGGAGCCGGTCGTGGAGGCCGGTGTCGTGGAAGGCGCCGACGGTCCGCTTCACGACGAGCAGGTCGCCGTCCCGCGCCACGCCCTCCACCAGGCCGCTGCCCGGCGGCTGTTCCGCGGGGCCGGTGCGCTGCGCGCGAACGGCGACGACCGTCGCGCCCGCGTCCCGGAAGGACGCGGCGAGGCCGCACGCGGCGGTGAGCACGTCGGGCCCGCTGTGCGGAGCCAGGGGTAACGCGACGATCCGGTCCATGAGGTCGACCAGCACCAGCGCGGTGCGGGCCGGATCGAGGCCGGGAGAGAGCGGGGACAGGGCGGAGTGCGGCGCATGCGGCGACTCGCGGCCGGAGTTCCGCCCGGCGCCGCGTTGGTGATCATGTACGGTCATGATCGGACCCTACCCGCCGGATCCGGCCCCCTGTACGACGATCGAACGGGCCCACCGGTAGTCGGCCTTTCCGCTGGGGGAGCGCTGGATGCGGTCGGTCACCACCAGACTGCGCGGAATCTTGTACCCGGCCAGCCGCGCACGGCAGTGCGCCTGCACGTCCTCGAGGGTGAGCGGGTCCGCCCCGTCGCGCGGCTGCACCACCGCCGCCACACGGTGGCCCCAGCGCTCGTCCGGCACCCCCGCCACCAGCGCGTCGTAGACGTCGGGATGCGCCTTGAGCGCCTCCTCGACCTCCTCCGGATAGACCTTCTCGCCACCGGTGTTGATGCATTGCGAGCCCCGCCCGAGCACCGTCACCACGCCGTCCTCGTCCACGGTGGCCATGTCGCCGAGCAGTACCCAGCGCTCGCCGTCCCGCCGGAAGAAGGTCGCCGCGGACGCGGCGGGGTCGTTGTAATAGCCGAGCGGTACGTGGCCGCGCAGCGCGATACGGCCGGGCGCCGCGCCGGTCACCGGTTCGAGCGTGGCCGGGTCGACCACCGCGATGTGCGAGTCGACCGAGATGCGGAAGCCGCGGTCGGGGCCCGCGTCGGCCGTCGCGGTGCCGTTGAAGCCGGACTCCGACGAGCCGAAGTTGTTGAGGATCAGCACCCCGGGCACCAGCGACTGGAACTGGTCCCTGACCGTTTGCGACATCACCGCGCCCGAGCTGGACAGGGTGAACAGCGAGGAGCAGTCGGTGCCTTGGAGCGGTCCGGCCAGCGCGTCGGCGAGCGGCCTGAGCATCGCGTCGCCGACCAGCGAGACACTGGTGACCCGTTCCTTCGCGATGGTGCGCAGCACCTCCTCCGGCACGAATTTCCGGTGGATCACCACCTTCTGGCCGAAGTGGAAGCCGATGAAGGCGGTGAGCGTGGACGTGCCGTGCATCAGCGGCGGGGTGGGGAAGAAGACCAGGCCCTCGCCGCCGGCCGCGACCCGCTCCGCCAGTTCCTCCGGCCGTTTGACCGGCTCGCCGGTCGGGGCGCCGCCGCCCATCCCCGAAAAGAACAGGTCCTCCTGACGCCACATCACGCCCTTGGGCATGCCGGTGGTGCCGCCGGTGTAGATGACGAACTGGTCGTCGGCCGACCGCGGGCCGAAGTCGCGTAAGGACGATTCCGCGGCCACCGCGTCGGCGAACTCCACCGTATCCAGGGCGGATTCCGCGTCCTCGGCGGCGGGCGGGCCGCCCACCCGGATCAGATGCCGCAGCCGGTCAGCTTGCGGCAGGGCCGCGGCCACGCGGTCGGTGAACTCGGCGTCGAAGACCAGCGCCGCCAGGTCGGCGTCCCGGTAGAGGTAGACCAACTCCTCAGCCACATAGCGGTAGTTGACGTTGACCGGCACCAGGCGGGCCTTGAGGCAGGCGTAAGCGGTCTGGAGGTATTCGACCCCGTTGTAGAGGTGCAGTCCGACGTGTTCGCCGGGGCGCAGGCCGGCCGCGAGGAGGTGGTGGGCGAGCCGGTTGGCCGCCGCGTCGAGTTGCGCGTACGTCAGCCGCCGCTCGGATCCGGTGCCGGGGTGGTCGACGTACACCAGCGCCTCCCGGTCCGGTACGGCGTCGACGACCGACTCGAAGAGGTCGGCAAGGTTGTACTCCACGGCGTCTCCCGTCCCGCGCGGTCCCGCGTCGGTCGTCGGTGAAGGTGAAGTGGCGGTGGACTCGCGGTCATTAGAGCGGTCCGGGCGTGCGGTGGGAAGGGCTCCCGTCCAACAAATCTGACGAGTAGTCAGAAAACCCTTGTCCCCGGCCTGCTGCTACTGCAACCTGTTCCAGTACCGGACGGAAGGAGCACCGTGATGGGCGGTACGGAACACCTCACCGTGGAGCGTGCGGGCGCCACCCTCGTCCTCACCCTGAACCGGCCGCGGGCGCGCAACGCGTTCTCGCTGCCGATGCTCGTCGGGCTGTACGACGGCTGGGTCGAGGCCGACGAGGACGACGCGATCCGCTCGATCGTGCTGACCGGAGCGGGCGGCGCCTTCTGCGCCGGGATGGACCTCAAAGCGCTGTCGGAGGGCGCCGACGAGACCGCCACGCGGGCGCGGGCCCGGCTGAAGGACGACCCCGATCTGCACTGGAAGGCGATGCTCCGGCACCACCGGCCGCGCAAACCCGTGATCGCCGCGGTCGAAGGACCGTGCGTGGCGGGCGGCACCGAGATCCTCCAGGGCACCGACATCCGGATCGCGGGACGGAGCGCGGTCTTCGGCCTGTTCGAGGTCCGTCGCGGCCTCTTCCCGATCGGCGGCTCGACCGTACGGCTCACCCGGCAGATCGCCCGCACCCACGCGCTGGAGATGCTGCTCACCGGACGCCCGTACAGCGCCGACGAGGCCCGCGACATCGGCCTGATCGGCCATGTCGTGCCCGACGGGACCGCGTTGGACCGGGCCATGGAGACCGCGGAGCTGATCAACGCCAACGGCCCGCTCGCCGTCGAGGCCGTCAAGGCCAGCGTCTACGACACCGCGGAGTTGCCCGAGACCGAGGGGCTGAAACTCGAACTCGAGCGCGGCTGGCCGCTGTTCGCCACCGCCGACGCGAAGGAAGGACCGCGCGCCTTCGCCGAGAAGCGGCAGCCGGTCTTCCGCCGCGCCTGAACCCCGGCCCCTGAACCCCGGCCCCTGAACCCCGGCCCCTGAACCCCGGCCCCTGAAGCCGGGCACCTGAACCCCGGCCCCTGAAGCCGGGCACCTGAACCCCCCCCCGGCACCGGACGCCCACCGCGCTCGGACAGCCACCGCGCACCACCCCCGACGAGCCGCCCCACCCCAGGAGGCCAGCCCATGACACCAGGCCACGCACCGGACGTGCTCAGCGCCCCGCTCGTCGTGGAATTCCCCTTCACCCGCTCGCTCGGCCCCGTGCAGAGCGCCTTCCTCACCGGGCTGCGCGAGCGCACCGTGCTCGGCGTGCGGACCGCCGAAGGCCGCGTCCTCGTACCCCCCGTCGAGTACGACCCGGTCACCGCGGCCGAGGTGCGCGACCTGGTCGAGGTCGGCGCCACCGGCACCGTCACCACCTGGGCCTGGAATCCCGACCCGCGCCCCAACCAGCCGCTGGCCACGCCCTTCGCCTGGGTCCTGGTCCGCCTCGACGGCGCCGACACCGCCCTGCTGCACGCGCTCGACGCCGCCGCGCCCGAGGACGTCAGCACCGGCATGCGCGTCGCGATCCGCTGGGCCGGGCAACGCCAGGGCGCCATCACCGACATCGCCTGCTTCGAGCCGTACGACGACGGCCGTACGCGCGGCGCGGCCACCGCCCACGACGGCGTCTTCACCGACCCCGTCACCGGCATCGTCGCCCCCGCCCGCCTCGACTACACCTACTCGCCCGGCCGCGCCCAGACCGGCTACCTGCGCGCCGCCGAGGACCGGCGGATCGTCGGCGAGCGCTGCCCGTCCTGCCGCAAGGTCTACGTCCCGCCGCGCGGCGCCTGCCCCACCTGCGGCGTCGCCACCGCGGAAGAGGTCGAGGTCGGTCCGCGCGGCACAGTCACCACCTTCTGCATCGTCAACATCAAGAGCGCCCACCTGAAGGCCATGGACATAGAAGTCCCGTACGTCTACGCGCACATCGCGCTCGACGGCGCCGACCTCCCGCTGCACGGACGGATCGCCGGAATGCCGTACGACCAGGTGCGGATGGGCCTGCGGGTGGAGGCGGTCTGGACCGAGGGCGGACGCTACCCCGACCACTACCGCCCCACCGGGGAACCGGACGCCGAATACGACACCTACCGGGAGCTGGTCTAGATGCCCGACGTCGCCATCGTCGCCTTCGCGCAGTCCCGCCACCGCGCGCGCACCGACGAGGTCTCCGAGGTCGAACTGCTGATGCCCGTCCTGCACGACGCGCTCGGACAGACCGGACTGGCCACCAGCGAGATCGACTTCACCTGCTCGGGCTCCGCCGACTACCTCGCGGGACGCGCCTTCTCCTTCACCATGGCGCTGGACGGCGTCGGCGCCTGGCCGCCGATCTCCGAGTCCCACGTCGAGACCGACGGCGCCTGGGCGCTGTACGAGGCGTGGGTGCGGATCCTCACCGGCGAGGCCGAGACCGCGCTCGTCTACTCCTACGGCAAGTCCTCGCCCGGCGACCTGCGTTCGGTCCTCACCCGGCAGCTCGACCCGTACTACATGGCGCCGCTGTGGCCCGACTCCGTCGCGCTCGCCGCACTCCAGGCCCGGGCGCTGATCGACGCGGGAGCCACCGACGAGCGCGAGCTGGCCGGGATCGCCGCCCGCAGCCGCGCCGCCGCCCGCACCAACCCGAACGCGCAGCTCACCACCGCGCCCGCAGCCGACGACCCCTATGTCGTACGCCCGTTGCGCCGCGCCGACTGCCCGCCGGTCGGCGACGGGGCCGCGGCCGTGGTGCTCGCGGCGGGGGACACCGCCCGGCGGCTGTGCGCGCGGCCCGCCTGGATCCGGGGCATGGACCACCGCATCGAGGCCCCCTCGCTCGGCGTCCGCGACCTCACCGACTCGCCCTCGACGCGGCTCGCGGCCGAGCGGGCCGGAGCCTTCGACGCGCCCGTGGACACCGCGGAGCTGCACGCGCCCTTCACCTCGCAGGAGGTCGTCCTGCGCAGGGCGCTGCGGCTCGGCCCCGACGTGGCCGTCAACCCCTCCGGCGGGCCGCTCGCCGCCAATCCGATGATGGCCGCCGGGCTGATCAGGCTCGGCGAGGCGGCGGCCCGTATCCACCGCGGCGACTCGGACCGCGCACTGGCCCACGCCACCTCGGGCCCCTGCCTCCAGCAGAATCTCGTGGCCGTCCTGGAAGGGGAGTAACCCATGCCCAAGGAGCCCGTGGCCGTCGTCGGCGTCGGCCAGACCAAACACGTCGCCGCGCGCCACGACGTGTCCATCGCGGGACTCGTCCGCGAGGCCGCCCGCCGCGCGCTCGACGACGCCGAACTGGACTGGGCGGACGTCGACGCCGTCGTGATCGGCAAGGCGCCCGACTTCTTCGAGGGCGTCATGATGCCGGAGCTGTATCTGGCCGACGCGCTCGGCGCGGTCGGCAAACCGATGCTGCGGGTGCACACCGCGGGTTCGGTCGGCGGCTCCACCGCGCTGGTCGCCGCAGGACTGGTCGCCGCACGTGTCCACCGCACCGTGCTGACCGTCGCGTTCGAGAAGCAGTCGGAGTCCAACGCCATGTGGGGCCTGTCGCTGCCGATCCCCTTCCAGCAGCCGCTGCTGGCGGGCGCGGGCGGCTTCTTCGCACCGCACGTGCGCGCCTACATGCGCCGTACCGGAGCGCCCGCCGCCGTCGGCTCGCTGGTCGCCTACAAGGACCGCCGCAACGCCCTGCTCAACCCCTACGCGCACCTGCACGAGACCGACATCACCCTGGAGAAGGTGCGCTCCTCGCCGATGCTCTGGGACCCGATCCGCTACTCCGAGACCTGCCCGTCCTCCGACGGCGCCTGCGCGATGGTGCTCACCGACACCGCGGGCGCGGACCGGGCGCCGCGACCGGCCGCCTGGATGCACGGCGGCGCCATGCGCAGCGAACCCACGATGTTCGCGGGCAAGGACTACGTCAGCCCGCGGGCCGGCCGGGACTGCGCGGCCGACGTCTTCCGGCAGGCCGGGATCACCGCGCCGCGCCGCGAGATCGACGCCGTCGAGATGTACGTGCCCTTCTCCTGGTACGAGCCGATGTGGCTGGAGAATCTGGGCTTCGCCGACGAGGGCGAGGGCTGGAAACTCACCGAGTCCGGCGTCACGGAGCTGGGCGGCGACCTGCCGGTCAACCCCTCGGGCGGCGTGCTGTCCACCAACCCGATCGGCGCGTCCGGCATGATCCGCTTCGCCGAGGCGGCCCTTCAGGTACGCGGCGAGGCCGGGGAGCACCAGGTCCCCGGCGCCAGGCGGGCCCTGGGACACGCCTACGGCGGCGGGTCGCAGTTCTTCTCCATGTGGGTGGTGGGCAGCGAGCCCCCCACTACCTGAAGTACACCGTGCGCCGGGTGGTTTCCGCGGACTTGTGCGGGCTCCGGATCCGGTGGATAGGCTGGAGGACGGACGACGACGTAGGAGGAGAGCGGACGTGGCCGAAAGCACCATCGGACAGCCGTTGGCCAACGGGAAGAAGCCGCAGGTCGACTTGACGGACGCGGAGTGGCTTTCCAGCAGCCAGGGCACCGGCGACGTACAGATCGCCTTTGTCGAGGGCTACATCGCGATGCGGGACGGGCGCAACCCCGACGGGCCCGCCCTGATCTTCACCCCCGCCGAGTGGCGCGCCTTCGTGCTGGGCGCGCGGGACGGCGAGTTCGACCTCACCTGAGCCCAGCACGGGCGGACGGCATCGGCCGCCGCCCACCCGCGGCCGGGAGGCTTCCGCCGCCCGCCGCGGGTCACCGTGGTCAGCGGGCCCGCTACGGCCAACTGCCCAGCGTCGGCAGCGGATCGCCGGTCAGCGCCCGCGGCGGCACCCGTCCGGCCAGCCAGGCCGCCAGGTCGGTCAGCCGACCCCGTACGAGCACGGGTGTGCCCTGGCCCCGCGTGAACGACCAGGTGTCGTCCGCCGCGTCCCCCGGCGTGCCGAGCGTGAGCCGTATCCCGTCCGGCACCCGCGCGGACAGGAAGTCGACCAGGTGCGTACACAACTCGGGGGACCAGTCCGCCGGGGTCGGGCCGAGCAGCGCGTCCGCCGTGTGGATCTCCAGCTCGCGCCACCAGGCGAGCCCCGCCGTGGTCACCGTGCCGTCGCGGTAGCTCACCGGCCGGTCCCAGTCGTCCGGGCCGACCGCGGCCCAGGACGCCTCGATCTCGTCCAGCGCGTCGCCGAGCGCGGCGGTCAGCACCGGTGCGGAGCGGCCGTGCCCGGCCTCGATGGCCGCGTCCCGGCCGCTGCGACCGCCGTCGTACACCTCGATCAGCTTGCCGCGCAGCGCGTAGCGCGCCTGCCGGGCCAGCGCGAGGCCGACGCCCTCGATATGCGTCAGGACATGGCCGCGGGTCCAGCCGGGCAGCGCGCTGGGGGCGCGGACGGCGTCGTCGTCGAGACCGTCGAGCAGCGTGCGCAGCCGGGTCTGCCCCGCGTCGAGCACGGCCGCGAGCGCGGGTCCTCCGGCCGTCGGGCCGGTCGTGGGTCCGGTCACGGCCACAGCAGACCTCGCTCCCAACCACCTTCGGTGCGGACGTAGTTGACTCTGGTGTGTCTGCGGTCGCGGTCGCCCTGCCAGAACTCGACGCTGTCCGCGCGCAGCGTGTGGAGCGCCCAGCCGGGGGCCACCAGGTCCGGGTCGCGCTCGATCCGCCCCGCGGCCTCCCGCACGGCCGCGTCGCGCGTGGCGAGGTCGGTCAGGGGTGCGCTCTGGCGGCCGAGCAGCGCTTCGGCGCGGGCGCCGGGGGAGCGCGCCAGGAAGTCCGCCGCGCTCGCCTCGGGGCCCGCGGTCTCGACCCGGCCGCGAATCCGCACCTGGCGGGCGAGCGGCGACCAGTAGAAGGTGAGCGCCGCCGCGGGGTGGGCGGCCAGTTCGCGGCCCTTGCGGCTGCCGGTGTCGGAGGCGAACTCCCAGCCCGCCGCCGACACGTTCTTGACGATGAGCACGCGGGCGGCGGGGTCGCCGTCGGCGCCCAGCGTGGAGACCGTCATGGCGTGCGGCTCGCGGACCCCGGCCGCGACGGCCGCCAGCAGCCACTCGATGAACAACTCATGCGGATCCGCGGGCAGTTCCGCGATGTCGAAAGGCGGCAGGTCGCCGTCGAACACATCGAGACCGCGCAGGATCTCGCGGAGGTCGGACACAGGTACCCCCTCAGTCGTTAATGGCTTATGGCGACGATAGCATTAGGGCATGACCGGTGATCATCTCGCGCTCGACCTCGCCGTCACCATCCGGCACGACGGCCACGGCGGCGTCGCCGACGACCTCGCGGACCCCGCCGGACTGACCCGGTGGGTGCGCGAGCACGCCGACGCGCTCAGCGGCGTTCTCGGTGAAGTGCCGGGCTCGGCGGCGCGGTTCACCGCCGACGAGGCCGCGCGCACCTCCGTCGTCGAGGTGCGTACGGCGGTCCGCGCGCTCTTCGCCCGCGCCGTGCTGCCCGGTCCGCCCAGCCGCGCGGACGCCGGACGACTGCCGTCGGCCCGGCAGGCGCTCGACCGGCTGAACACCGCGTCCGCCCTGGTCCCCGTCGCCCCGCGCCTGGACTGGCCGGACGGCGCGGAACCCGCGGCGGCTCACACCGTGTCCGCCGACGCGGCTCCGGCCGACCGGCTGGCCGCCGCCCTCGCCCGCGCCGCCATCGCCTTCCTCGCCGGACCCGAGCGCGCGCTGCTGCGCGCCTGCCCCGCCCCGCGCTGCGTCCGCTACTTCGTCAAGGAGCACGCCCGCCAGGAGTGGTGCAAACCGTCCTGCGGCAACCGCGCCCGCGTCGCCCGCCATCACGCGCGGCAGCGCGAGGAGCGGGCCGGGCAGGGGAGTTGACCGGAGCGAGGGGGTGACGCGCGGATCGAGCCGGTGTGCGCGCCGAGTCGAGGCCCGCTCGAGTCGAGGCCCGCGTCGAGCTGAAGCGCGGGGCGAGCTGAGGCGCGGGACGAGTTGAGGCCCGCGTCGAGTTGGGGCCTGCGTCGGATTGAGGCGCGCGGCGAGCCGATGAGCGAGAGGCGCCGACATCCCGCGGGGGCTGACGCGCGCACGAGGGGCGTACGGCAGGACCCGCGGACGAGACGGCGCGTTACGGCGGGTAAGGGGGGCGCACATGGGGCGCACGGGTGCTCCAGTGCGGTGCGGGGACTGCGGTGCCTGGTGGGACGACCGTCTCGCGTGGCAGTCTCGCCCGTGCTGGGCGGCGGGAAGATCTCCCAGGTCGCCGCCGCTCCCGCCGTGCCGGTCACGTCCCCTGCCAGTGGCGAACCGGCACGGCCGTCCCCCTTACACAGCGGAGCCGACGGCGTACGCTGTGAGGCCACCGGTCGGCTGTCCGTCCTGCACGTCCCCGCATGTCGTGCGCCGGGCGCACACCACCGGCAGGCAGGGGGGTTGACCATGTCGCAGCGCCACTCGCGCAACCGGCGCGCGCTGCTCGAACGAGACGCCGAACTCGTCGCCGTGGACGAGGCGTTGAGCGATCTCACCGGCTTAGGCGCCGACGACGACGCGGGCACCGCCGCGCGCCCCGCCGAACGGCACGGCGGGCTCATCGCCTTCGCCGCGTCCGCCGGCCTCGGCAAGACCACACTGCTCACCGAAGTACGCCGCAGGGCCGCGGAACGCGGCTGCACCGTACTGTCCGCACGCGGCGGCGACCAGGAGCAGCAGGTCGCCTTCCACGTCGCGCGGCAACTGCTGCAACCCCAGCTCGTCGGAGCCCCGGAGACGGAAATCCGCGCCAGGCTCGGCAGTTGGTACGGCATCGTCGGCCCGGCCCTCGGACTGTGCACGGCGGAAGGCGCCGCCCCCGACCCGCAGGGTCTGCGCGACGGCCTTGACTGGGTCCTCACCCACATCGCCGTCCAACGCGCGCCCGTCGTGCTGGTGTTGGACGACGCGCACTGGGCCGACCCGCAGTCGCTCAACTGGCTCGCCGCCTTCGCGCCGCGCGCCGACGAACTGGCGCTGCTCATCGTCGTCGCCTACCGGCCGGACGAACTCCCGCCGGGCGCCGAGTCGTTCCGCGGCCTGCCCGGCCGGGCGGGACACCGCCCGATCGGCCTCGAACCGCTCACCGCGACCGCCATCCGCCACCTGATCAGGGAGTCGGTCGGCGCGCACGCCGACGAGGCGTTCTGCCGCGAGTGCTGGGCGGTCACCGCCGGAAACCCCTTCGAAGCCGTCGAGTTGGCCGAGAAGGTCCGCGACCGGGGGCTGCGCCCCGACGAGTCCAGCGCCCACCTGCTGCGCGACCTGGCCGCCGCGGCCAAGGGCAGCGGTCTGATCGCCCGGCTCGAACGCCTGGGCCCCTCCACCGTCCGCCTCGCCTGGGCCGCCGCCGTCCTCGGCACGGAGATCTCCCCGACGCTGGCCGCCACCGTCGCGGGACTCGGCCGCGAGGAGGCCGCCGACTGCGCCGACCGGCTGCGCGACGCCCGTATCGTCACCGGCAGCGGCACCCTGGAGTTCGTCCACCCGCTGATCGCCACCGCCGTCTACCGGGCGATCCCGGACGCCGTACGCGTCGCCCTGCACGGCCAGGCCGCCTGGTCGGTGGTCGACGAGGGCCTCGGCCCGGCCGCCGCGGCCCGCCACCTGCTGGAGACCCACCCCGAGGGCGACCCCTGGGTGGTCGCCCAACTGCGCGCCGCCGCACGGGAGACGCTGCGCGCGGGCGCCCCCGAGGCGGCCCGCGCGTACCTGGGCCGCGCCCTGCGCGAACCCCCGCCGCCCGAGGACCGGGCCGCCGTGCTCTACGAACTGGGCTCCGCCTCCCAGCTCCTGGAGCCCTCGGTCACCGTCAACCACCTGCGGGCCGCGCTCGAAGAGCCGATCACCGACCCCGAACTGCGCGACGGGATCGTCTTCCGGCTCTCCCAGTCCCTCGCCCACAGCGACCGGCTCGGCGAGGCCGCCGACGTCGTCGCGCACGCCGCCCGTACCGCCACCGGCGCCCGCACCAGGCTGCGGATGCAGGCGGAACAGTTCATGTGGGACGCCTTCCGCGCCGACGAACCCGACTCGCCCAGCCGCTCCCGGCGGCTGGCCAGGCTCGCCGACCGGCTCACCGGCCGCGACCTCACCGAGCGGTACATCATCGGCCTGCGCGCCTGGGACGCCACCTTGCGCGGCGAGCCCACGACCACCGTCCTGCGCCACGCGGGCCGCGCCCTGGACGGCGGCCTGCCCTGGGCCAACGAGGGCTGGGGCTTCGAGGTCCCCGTCCTGGTCGCCATGACCTACATGTACGCCGACCAGCCGGGCCGCGCCGAGGAGCTGTTCACCACCGGCATCGCGGGCTTCGAGCGGCACGGCTGGCGCGGCGCCCACCTGTCCTTCGGGTATCTGCTGCTCGGCTACCTGCGCTACCGCCGCGGGCGGCTCGCGGAGGCCGAGGACTTCGCCCGCGACGGGCTGCGGCTGGCCGAGCGGGTCGGCCGCGGCACCCCCGTCCAGTGGTACTCGGTGGCCGTCCTCATCGAGATCCTGCTGGCCCGCGGCCGGACCGAGGAAGCCGTCGCGCTCGCCGCCGCGTACGACTTCCGGGAGCCGTTCCCCGCGGCCGTCACCTTCCCCGACGCCCAGGCCGTGCACGGCGAACTGCTGCTCGCCCAGGGGCGGTACAAAGAAGCCGTCGCCGAACTGACCGGCGTCGGCGGCAGGCTCGACCCGCGCGGGATGCGCAACCCCGCCTGGAGCCCCTGGCAACTGCACCTCGCGCTCGCCGAGGCGCACGACACCCCCGACCGGGCCAGGGCGACCGCGCTGGACGCCGTCGCCCGCGCCCGCCAGTTCGGCGCCGCCTCCGCCGTCGGCCACGCGCTGCGGGTCGCCGCCGAGGTCACCGGCGGCCCGGACGGGCTGAAGCTGCTCGAGGAGTCCGTCGACCGGCTGGAGGAGTCGCCCTCCGCTCATCAGCTCGCCTGCTCGCTCGTCGCCCACGGCGCCGCGCTGCGCCGGGCGGGACAGCCAGAGCGGGCCGCGGAACAGCTCCACCGCGGACTCGACACCGCCCGGACGTGCGGCGCGGACGGACTGGCCGACCGGGCCGGCCAGGAGCTGGAGCTGGCCGGGCTGCGCCCGCGGCACCCGCACTCGGCCGACTCCGACGCCCTCACCGCCCGCGAGCACGCCGCCGCCCTGCGCGCCGCACAGGGCGAGGACCACCGCCGGATCGCCGCCGCCCTCGGCACCGGCGAGCGCGACGTCGTCCGCACCCTGAACGCCGTCTACCGCAAGCTCGGCACCGACCCCACCGGGCTGCCGGAAGCACTGCGCAAAATCCCCGCGGCGCCCGCGCCGCCGGACGACGACGCCTACGGCCGCTGACGGCCGGGGGAGCGGCCCGGGGGCGGCCCGCCGTACGGGATCGCACCGGCCGGGGCGGCACGCGACCAGGGCACGGAAGGGGCGCGGGCCCGGTCCCCGGCGGCGGTCGCTACCCGTACGATGGCGGCATGTCCTTCCTCCGCCGCCGTAGCGCAGCCACGCCCACCGGGCCGGACTTCGATGTCCTCGCGATGGACCCGGGGGACTGGCCCGGTGACCTCGGCGCCGGGCTGCTGCCCGGCCCCGACGGCAGTTGCCAGGGCATCTATCTGCGCTACGACCTGTTCGGCGGACGCGGCCCCGCGATGCTGATCGGCAACCTCCCGGTCGGCTCGCCCGCCCGCGAGCTGGACGACGGCCAGGTGCCCTTCGAGGTGGCCCAGCTCCTCGCGGCACTCGGCAACGACGAACCGGCCGAGGTCACCGGGATCGAGGACACCCCCGTGATGCACGGCGACAGCCTGCTGATCGTGCGCCGGATCAAGATCTCCGAGTCGCGGGTCGCCTGCGCCCAGTTCGACCGCAGCGACGGCGTCCAGGTCACCATCGCCACCTGGGACCGGCCGATCACCGACGATCTGTACCAGCTTCTGAAGCCGCTGCCCGCGGAGATGTTCCAGGCGGGCTGAGACCCGGCGTACACACACACCTTCCGCGGGGCGGACGCTCAGGACGCGGACGCGACAGGACGCCCAGGACACGCACGCTTCGGCACGCGCACGCTTCGGCACGCGCACGCTTCGGCACACGCACGCTTGGCGACACGGGCGCGACAGGACACGGCGAAGGGCGGCACCGGATTCCCGGTGCCGCCCTTCCCCCGCTACCCTCGGGCCCGCCGCCGCGGGCCCGGCGGACTCAGCGCGGAGCGCCCAGCACCGACGGCAGCAAGGTCACGTCGGAGGCCATCACGTACTCCACCCGGTGGCCGAGCTGGATCTCGTAGTAGAGCTGCTTCCCGCGCACCACCTTCTGGTTGCTGGTGTCGAAGGAGGTCGAGTAGAAGTACTCGCCCGGCACCACATTGCCGACCACGTACCGCTGTCCGGCCGGGATCGCGTACGGCATCGGGAAGATGCCCTGCACCGGCACGTCCGCCGGATACGCCGCCGCCTCCGGGTACGCGCGGCCGTAGACCGGGATGCTCGCCAGCCCCTTCTTCGGGGTGATCACCAGGCCGATCGAGTTGACGGCCGTCGGCCGCGACGCCGGGTTGTGGAACCACGCCTTCTGGCCGAGGTACCACACCGCCGTCCAGTCGCCCTGCCGCTCGGCCACCGCGAACTGCTGGCCCGCGGAGGCCCGCGCGCCCACGTCGTTGACGCCCGTGGTGCTCGCGCCGGTCGCGCCGTGCAGCCCGATGTCCTTGACCAGCGGCGCGTCCTCGCTCGGCGCCGTGTACAGCCGGACCGCGTCGGAGCCGTGCGCGGGACAGACCGCCGCGGCCGTCACACAGCCGGTGTAGACCGGCTGGTTGGTGTCGTAGTCGGGGGCGATGGTGACCACGCCGCCCCAGGCGCCGGCGGTCGCGCGCAGGGGGGCGCCCATCAGCGCCATGTAGTGACCCCAGTCCCAGTACGGACCCGGGTCGGTGTGCATCCCCGAGATGTACGAGGCCGTCGGGCCCGGCACATTGTCGTGCCCGAGGATGTGCTGCCGGTCCAGCGGGATGTGGTACTTCGCCGCCAGGTACTTCACCAGCCGCGCGGACGTGCGGTACATCGACTCCGTGTACCAGGTGCCCGGATCGGTCAGGAAGCCCTCGTGCTCGATGCCGACGGACTTGGAGTTGGTGTACCAGTTGCCCGCGTGCCAGCCGACGTCCTTGGTGTTCAGGTGCTGGGCGATGTGCCCGTCGGAGGAGCGCACGGTGTAGTGCCAGGCCAGATACGTCGGGTCCTGGACGAGCTGGAGGGCGGTGTCCCAGTAGCCCTCGGTGTCGTGGATGACGATCGTGTCGATCTTCTCGGTGTTCGGCCGGTCGGCCTTGTCGTAGTTGCCGTAGTCCCCGCCGCCGGTGTCCTCGTACGGTGCCGGGATCCACTCGCAGCCCAGGCCGCTCGGGCACTCCGTCCCCGCCGCGTTGACCTGCTTCAGGCCGATCCTGGCGGCCTGGCCCGCCGCGGGCCTCACCGCGGGAGCCGCGGCCAGCGTGACCCGCTGCCCGGCGTCGGTGGTCCGTGTCTGCCCCTGCTTCAGGACGTCGAAGACGTCGTCGGCGAAGGCCGCGGCCGTCGCCGTGTCGTCGGCGCCGGAGTAGCGGGCGACCGCCGCGTACCAGTCCGCGGGATCCGAACTCAGCGGCTCGCCCAGCGACTTCTGGGTGTCGGCGAGCAGCGCCGCGCCGCCCGCCACATTCGTCGCCGCGTCCTCGCGCAGCGCACCGGCCGACAGCCCGGTCAGCGTCGCCGCGCGGTCCAGCGTGGTGTACGAGGCGGGCAGCGCGGCCAGATCGGGCGCCTGCGCGGTCGCCGTACTGATCATCGGCCGGGTGTCGTCCCCGCGCCCGTCGTCCGCGCCGTCCCCCATGCCCTTGCTCGGGAAGTCCGCGAGGGCGGTACGGGTGTCGGTCAGATGCATCGGCCCGTAGCCGCCGGTCACACTCGGCATGCCCTGGTGGCCGTCCCAGCGGGACTCCAGATACGACACGCCCAGCAGCACGCTCTGCGGCACGTGGTACGCCTTGGCGGCGTCCGTGAACGCCTGTTGCAGCGAGCCCGCGGCACTCGGGCCGGGCTCGGCCGCGTGGGCGACACCGAACACCGGGAGCAGAGCGGCGGCAGCCGCGGCGGCCGTGGCCATACGCAGCGCGCGCCGTCCACGGCGTCTGTCGGACGGGGGAGCGGATCCTCGCAAAGCAGCCTCCTCCAAGAGATGCCGAACGATCGGCACCACAGAGGTATCGGCTGCCGGAACATCCGTCAACCATCCGTCAGGCATCCGGACACGAGGCCGTCTTCGCACGTCAGCGGCGTATTTGGGAAGTTTCCCCGCTGCGGCGTGCTGGCCTGCTCCTCGTCAGTGGTGTGGACCAGTGGGGCGCGCGGGACGGCGCGCGGAACTCGTGGCCGGCCGCGGTCACGGTGTACCCGTCCGGTCCGCTCCTACCGGGTGCCGACCGCGGCGCGCACCGCCCTGCGGGCCATGCCGCAGTCGTCGTGCAGGCGGCGCAGCAGCAGCCGCTGCTCCTCGCCCGCCTCGGCCGCGCCGGGCGCCACGGGTCCCACGGCCCGCATCGTGCGCTGGACGGCCGTCTCGTAGGTGCGGATCTCCCGGGTCAGCACCAGCATCAGATTGACCAGGAAGGAGTCCCGCGCCGCCGGACCCTGCGCCTGCGCCTGCTGGCTGATCTGCCGCCGCGCCGCCGGGTCGTCGCCGAGCACCGACCACAGCACCGCCAGGTCGTACCCCGGCAGATACCAGCCCGAGTGCTCCCAGTCGACCAGCGAGGGACCCGCGGGCGACAGCAGCACATTCGACAACTGCGCGTCGCCGTGGCAGAACTGCCCCTGCACATGGGCCAGTCCGTGCAGAAGCTGCTGGAGGTCGCCCATGTCCCGGTCGGTCAGCAGCCCCAACTCGTGGTAGCGGTTGATGCGGACGGGATAGTCGATCGGCGCGTCGAAGGAACCGGCGGGCGGGCGCCACATGTTGACGCGCGAGTACGCCGAGAGCGCCGCCCGCACATCGCCCTTGGTCGGCGGCTGCACCGGGTGCCGCTGCGGCGACACCACCCGTCCGGGCATCCGCTCCATCACCAGCACACAGCTCTCGGGGTCCGCGGCGATCAGCCGCGGCACCCGGACCGGCGGCCGGTGCCGGACGAACGTGCGGTAGGCCGCTATCTCCTGGCGGAAACGCTCCGCCCAGGCGGGGGACTGGTCGAGCAGACACTTCGCGACGGCCGGAGCGCGCCCCGAGGTGCCGATCAGCAGCGCGGTACGGCCGCCGCGGCGCAGGAGCTGGACCGGGGCGAACTCGGGGCAGATGCGCTGCACGGCGGCGACGGCGGTGCGCAACTGGGCGCCCTGTGGGCCGGTCAAGTCGAGTCTCCCGCTGAGCGGATGGGAGCTGCCCGCGGGCCGGCCGACGCGCCGTACGGCGGTGGCCTGGCGGGGGCGGAGGGCGGATTCCGCGACGGCGGGGTACGACGGCCGGGGCGGTGCGGACACGGAGGACGATGCCGAATACATGAGGAGAAGCAGATCCCTTCGTGTGCCAACGGTTCAGGGGCGCCACGGCCGGTCCGGTACCGCACCCTGGGGAATGCGGAGACGGACCGGGGTGGCGCGTTCCTACCTGACACCCGCCCGCGGGTGGCACACCACGTAGCGGACCCTGGCGAACCCTGGCGAATAGTCGCGAGGCCATTGTCAGGGGGAATAGTGTCAATTCAGCCGAGGAACCTGGGGGCTTGACGTGGGCAATGAAGCCAACACCCGACTCGCGGACCTGTTCGGCCTCACCGGCTGGTCCAAGGGCGAACTCGCACGGTTGGTCAACCGGCAGGCGGCGGCCATGGGCCATCCGCAGCTGTCGACCGACACATCGCGCGTACGCCGTTGGATCGAGACCGGTGAGTCGCCGCGCGATCCCGTGCCGAAGGTGTTGGCCGCGCTGTTCACCGAGCGTCTCGGCCGTGTCGTGACCATCGAGGATCTCGGGTTCGACCGGCGCCGGAAGACGGGAAAAAGACAGACCGGAGACGGCCTCCCGTGGCCGCCGGAACGAACCGCCGCGGTCCTCACCGAATTCACGGGAATGGACCTCATGCTCAACCGACGCGGTCTGGTGGGCGCGGGCGCCGCGCTCGCCACCGGTTCCGTACTCAGCACCGCCATGCACGACTGGCTGCACACCGACCCGGCCCTCGCGGCCGACGCGCCAGTCCTCGACGATCCGCTCGACGCCGACCCCGCCGCCTACGACCAGTACGAGGCGGTACCGGTCGGCTCCCAGGAGATCGAGTCGCTGGAACGCTCGGTCGAGGTGTTCCGCGCCTGGGACGCCTCACGAGGCGGCGGCCTCCAGCGCAAGGCCGTGGTCGGCCAGCTCAACGAGGTGGGCGGCATGCTCTCCTACGCCCACCCCGCGCATCTCCAGCGCCGGTTGTGGGGCGTGGCCGCCAACCTCGCGGTGCTGGCGGGCTGGATGTCGCACGACGTGGGCCTGGAACCCACCGCCCAGAAGTACTTCGTGATCGCCGCACACGCCGCGCGGGAGGGCGGCGACCGGCCCAGGGCCGGCGAGGCGCTGTCCAGGGCCGCCCGCCAGATGGTGCACCTGGGGCGGCCGGACGACGCGCTGGACCTGATGAAGCTCGCCAAGTCCGGTTCCGGCGAGTCCGCGCTGCCGCGCACCCGCGCCATGCTGCGCACCATCGAGGCGTGGGCGCAGGCGTCCATGGGCCGTGGCCAGGCGATGCGGCGGACCCTCGGCGAGGCCGAGGACCTGTTCGTGTCCGACAAGGGCGATGTACCCGCGCCCAGTTGGATGCAGAATTTCGACGAGGCCGACCTGCACGGGATGCAGGCGCTCGCCTTCCGCACCCTGGCCGACCACGACCCGTCGGCCGCGGCCGAGGCGCAACTCCACGCCAAGAAGGCGCTGGTGCTGCGGGGCGGCGGCCACGAGCGGTCGATGATCTTCGACTATCTGTCGCTGGCGTCGGCCTGCTTCATCGCCGACGACCCGGAGGAGGCCGACCGCTACGCCCGGATGGCGCTGCTCACCATCGGGGAGACCTCCTCGCATCGCACCTGGGACCGGCTGCGCGAGATGTACCGGCTCACCGGCCGGTATTCCGGCTACACCAAGATCCAGGATCTGCGCACCGAGATCGAGACGGCACTGCCGAAATCCAAGGGGAAGGGAACCACCGGGAAGACCCGCTCCGTGTAACAGCGGCCGGCCGGCCTGCCGCCGAACGGGTCGGACAGCTCGTACGACAGCACGGATGAGATCCCTGCCGGGCTCTCGAGGGTCTCGAAAAAGAAGACCGCGATTCACCCGCGGAGCGCACGCGCGGAATGCCCGTACGGAATGCCGTATGGAATTCGTGCGCGCGACCTGTCCGCGGAACGTGTCCACGGGAAAGGAAGCAGGAAAGAAGGCTCAGGCGATCCTGGCGATCAGCACACAGGCGTCGTCCTCGCGCTCCGGGGTGCCGAACTCCTCGGCGACGATCCGCACGCAGTCCTGTGCGGTCCGGGCGCGGGCGAACAGCGGTGCCATCGCCAGGAGTCGTCCCGAGCCGCTCTCGGTGTCGGTGTCCAGCGCGGAACGGCGCGGCACGAGGCCGTCGGTGTGCAGCACCAGCAGATCACCGGCGGCCAGTTGCTCGTCGGCCTGCCCGTACAGGGCACCGGAGGTCGCTCCGAGCAGGACGCCCTCGGGGGATTCGAGCACCCGCCCCGCTCCGTCGCGGAACAGCAGCGGGGCGGGGTGGCCCGCCTGGGCCCAGCGCAGCAGCCGGGTCGACGGCTCGTACCGGCAGCACAGGGCGCTGCCGAGCGCGGGCTGCGCCGAGGTGTCGAGCAGTTCGTTGAGCCAGCCCATCAGGGGGCCGGGCTGGAGGCCCGCGACGGCCATGCCGCGCAGCGCGCCCAGCAGCATCGCCATACCGGACGTGGCGGCCACCCCGTGTCCGGTGAGGTCGCCGACCGTGAGTAAGGAGGACCCGTCGGGCAACTGCATCGCGTCGTACCAGTCGCCGCCGATGAGGGCGCTGGTGCCGGACGGCAGATAATGCGCTGCCAGGTCCATCGTGGTGGGCCCCCCGTCCTGCGGGAACCGCAGGGTGCCGCGCCAGGGCGGCAGCACGGCCTCCTGCAGCTCAACCGCCAGCCGACGCTCGGTCTGCGCGATCTGCCGCTGCCGCTGGAGGGAGTCACGGGTCTCCCGGAGCGTGCGCTGGCTGCGCCGCAGGTCGCTGACGTCCCGCAACACCGCCCACATGGACACGGTGTCCCCGTCGGCGCCGAGTACCGGCTCGCCGACCATGTGCACCGTACGCACGGACCCGTCCGCGCGCACGATACGGAATTCGCCGTCGATCGGACGGCCGTCGACCAGGCAGCCGGTCACCATCTCGGTGAGGATCTGCTGGTCCTCGGAGAACAGCCACGAGGGCAGCTCGTCCAGGGTCAGCGGACCGTCGGCGGACTCCCGGCCGAAGATCCGGTACAGCTCGTCCGACCACTGCGCGTCATCGGTGAGCAGGTCCCACTCCGCGCTGCCCGCCCGGCCCAGCGCGCTGACCGCGTCGGGCCCCGGCGGCAGGGACGTCTGCGACGGCAGGTCCACCAGCAGGTCGGCGGTCAGCGGGTCGCCGCCCGGATACCCGGTGTCCAGGCCGTCCCTGAGCTGGCCGAGGTGGGTGTCCACGTCGTCGAGCTGGTGCACGGCCAGATCGCACAGGGCGCGCTGCCAGCGCAACTGGGGGTCCTCGGCGGCGGCGGCGCTCTCGCGCAGCACCGAATCCACCTGGGTCCTGAGGCGACGCGCCTGAGAGATCAGGGCGTCCACCGCACCGGGATCCGGTGGCTGCGCGGAGTTGTGCTCCGCGTGCGTGGGGAACGGCATGACACACTCCGAACGTGTCTGCTGGCAGGCGCTGAACGGCCGTCGCGGACGGAAGGACCGGTAACGACTGTTGCACAGGGAGCGATCGGCCGTAAGGGTTTCCGCGATACCCGATACGGTGGTGCTTCTGGCATATGCCACCAGCCCAGCGGCATAACGCCACCCTCCGCGCCACCCCACCGGCCGTTCCCGCGCCACCCGTTCGACACCCGCCCGCCGCCCGGAAGCGACACGGCACACCCCGAGTCGGTAGGCTTCCGCCGCCCGTCCCCACGGAATCCCCCGTTCCCGTCCGGCATGAAACCGACGACGGCCGGTAAGGATGCCGGGCACCGGTAGCGGAAATCCCGTTGCCATGGAACCCCCCGCACCGGATGCTGACCTCATGTTCGACCCAGACATAGCGCCCAGTGGATCCCTTCTCGGCCTCCTCCAGCGAGGACGCGGAGACGGGCCCCTGCATGCCCTGGCGGCGCCGCGGACGGAAGCCCTCGCCGCTTTGGAGCAGTGCGTGCTGCGCGATCCCCGGCTCGACTGGCGGGTCGAGTCGCGCTCCTTGTATTACGCGCGCCTCTACTCGGACCTGGAGAGCCCGCTCGACGGGATCGAACACCACCTCTTCCACCCGGACGACCTGGTCGCCCCGGACGAGCACCGCTGCGGCCTCGCCCTGTCCGTCCTCGGCCACCTCGCCGGATACGGCCGCCGCGACGCGCTGCACCTGCTGCGGCGGTACGCGGCCACCGGCGGCTGCTGGGAATGGGCGCTCGACGAGCTGGCGGTCCGCGACGACGAGGCGGGACTGCGCGCGCTGGGTCCCGCCGTCGTCGCCCGCTTCCCGCACACCCCCGAAGGCGACGCGGAACTGGCCCGCGCCGTCCGCGAGGCCTACGAACCCCGCCCGTGGCAGCTCTGGGCCGAAGACGCCTCGCAACCGGCCACCGCGACCCGCGTGGCCAAGGCCGCGGAACAGGTCTCGTTCGACCGCTGGCAGCGCCAGATGCGCTCCGCGGGCCCGACCCCCGGCTGGAGCGTCACCGCCGTCCTCGAATGGGCGCAGCAGGGACTGACCCGCCACCCCCGCCTCGAACGCGACCAGCCCGCCGCCCGCTGCCTGGCCGCCGTCGCGGGCCCCGAGGACCACGCGGAACTGCTGGAAGCGGCCCTGCACGGCCCCTCAGCCGCCCGCGCCGCCGCGCTGCGCCACCTCACCGACCGCTGCGACCCCCGGCGCCTGGACCTGATCGAGACGGCCGCGGTCTCCACCGACGACCTTGTCGTACGCGCCGCCCTCGAATCCCTGGAACGGCTCAGGGACGACGAGGCGATGGCCCGCGCCCGCGTCTGGGCCGCCCGCACCGACCCGCTCGGCTCCGCCGCCGCCCGGCTGCTCGCCCGCCACGGCGGACCGCAGGACGCCGAGCACGTGCTGGGCGCGCTGCGCAGGACCGTACAGACCGGCGGCGCGGACGCCGAAGGGCTCGACGCGCTCGTCGAGGGAGTCGGCCGGCTCTCCGCCTGCCTGGCCGCACCCGTCCTGCGGCACATCTACCGGGAGACGTCGTCCTCCCAGCTCCGCGGCACCGCCGCCGTCGCGCTCGCCGTCACCGACCCCGGTTTCGCCGCCGGTTTCGCCGTCGAGTGCCTGTGGGACTGCGAGGAGAGCACCCGCGAGCTGGCCGCGCACCGCGCGACGTCCGGTGACGTGAGGGTCCTGGCGCAGCTGCGCAGACTGGCGGCGGACCCCGCGGAAGAGGCCGAAGTGCAGACCGCCGTACGCGGCCGGCTCAGTTCCGGCGGTACGTCCAGGTAGGCGGCCGGCCCGCGGGCGGACCACGGAGAACCCGGCGCGGGTCTCAGGGCGTGTCCGGCGGATCACGAACGGCCCCTTCGGCACCCGGACCGCCCATGATCCGCCGGGCGGGCCCTAACGCTCATGGGGCGTTCCACTTCGGGAAAGATCCACGTGGCCCTGACAACGCTCAATGCGGCGACAACCACGGTATGCGTGTCGCCATCGTCACAGAGTCCTTCCCACCCGACGTCAACGGAGTGGCCCACTGCGCCCTGCGCACGGCCGAGCACCTCGCCCGGCGCGGCCACGAACCGCTCGTGGTCGCGCCCGCGGGCCCGGCCGACCAGGACCCCGGTCCCGACCCCTGTCCCGTCATCCGCGTCCCCTCCCTCCCCCTGCCCGGCTACCCGCAGGTGCGGGTCGCGCTGCCGGGCCGCCGTACCGCCGCCGCCATCGCCGCGCACCGGACGGAGCTGGTCCACCTGGCCAGTCCCTTCGTGCTCGGCGCGCGCGGCCTGGCCGCCGCCACTCGGTTGCGTATCCCCGCCGTCGCCGTCTACCAGACCGACCTCGCCGGATACGCCAGGACGTATCTGAACGCGGGCGAGTCCGCCGCCTGGCGCCGGATCCGCGCGGTGCACTCCGCCGCTGCCCGCACCCTGGCCCCCTCCTCCGCGTCCGTCAGCGCGCTGGCGGAACAGGGCGTGCCGCGCGTCCACTTGTGGCCGCGCGGCGTCGACTCCGACCGCTTCCACCCCGCGCGCCGCGACGGGGCGCTGCGCCGCGAACTGGCCCCGAACGGCGAGCTGATCGTCGGATACGTCGGCAGGCTCGCGCCGGAGAAGCACGTCGAACTGCTCGCCGGACTCTGCGAACTGCCCGGTGTGCGCGTGGTCGTCGTCGGCGACGGCCCCAGCGCGCCGAGCCTGCGCACCGCCCTGCCGGGCACGGTCTTCATGGGCCGCAGGACCGGCACCGAACTCGCCCGCATCCACGCCTCCTTCGACGTCTTCTGCCACACAGGGCCGTTCGAGACCTTCTGCCAGACCGTGCAGGAGGCGATGGCCAGTGGAGTCCCCGTCGTCGCCCCGGCGGCCGGCGGCCCCCTCGACCTCGTCCAGCACGGCCGCACCGGCCTGCTGGTGCCGCCGCTCGACCCGGCGGCCGTCCGCTCGGCCGTCCAGTTCCTGCTCGGCGACGACGGGCTGCGCGAGCGCTACGGGAGCGCGGCTCGCACAGCGGTCGCCGACCGTACGTGGGAGGCCGTCGGCGACCAACTCCTCGGCCACTACGACCAGGTGCTCGGCGAGCGCGAGGCGGCAGCGGCATGACCACCGACATGAGCGGCGGCGTCAACGGCGACGGCATGAGCGGCGCGGGCGACCGCATGACCACCGGTACGCGAACGGCCGGTACGGCGAGCGGCGCGCGAACCGGCGGCACCATCACAGACTTCGGCACCGACCCCACCGACGGCAGGGACGACGTCATGTACGGCCAGGACGACCTCGAATCACCCGACGGCGGCGCCCGCACCGCCCCGCACCCCCTCGACCGCGACCCCGAGTCCGCCCTGCGCATCGTGCGGCTCGCCAACTTCGTCACGCCCGTCTCCGGCGGCCTGCGCACCGCGCTGCGCCACCTCGGCGAGGGCTACGCGGCGGCGGGCCACGAACCCGTGCTGATCGTCCCCGGCGCCACCGCCTCCGACGAACTCACCCCGCAGGGGCGGGTGATCACCCTGCCGGGCCCTGAGATCCCCGGCACCGGCGGCTACCGCGTACTGGCCCGCCGCGCCCCCGTGGAGGCCGTACTCGCCTCGCTCGCCCCCGACCGGATCGAGGTCTCCGACCGCACCACCCTGCGCTGGACGGGGGAGTGGGCCAGGCGGCACCGCGTCCCCTCCCTGATGGTGTCCCACGAGAGCGCCGACGGTGTGCTCGGCACCTGGGGCCTGCCCTCGGGACCCGCCCGCCGCGCCGCCGACACCCTCAACCGCCGTACCGCGCTGGCCTACACGCGTGTGGTGTGCACCACGGCCTGGGCCGCCGCCGAATTCGAGCGGATCGGCGCCCGCAACGTCGTACGCGCCCCGCTCGGCGTCGACCTCGAAGGCTGCCACCCCGGTGCCCGGAACCCGCGGCTGCGCGAGACGCACGGGCACGGCGCCGCCGTCCTGCTCGTGCTCTGCTCGCGGCTCTCGCCCGAGAAGCGGCCGGGCATGGCGCTGGAGACCCTGGCCCACCTGCGCGGCTCCGGCGTCGACGCGGCGCTGGTGGTCGCGGGCGAGGGACCCCTGCGGCCCCGGCTCACCGCCCAGGCCAGGGCCGCCCGGCTGCCGGTCACCTTCCTCGGCCATGTGCCGCGGCGCGCCGACCTCGCCGCACTGCTCGCCACCGCCGACGTGGCACTGGCACCGGGACCCGTCGAGACCTTCGGTCTGGCCGCCCTCGAAGCCCTCGCGTGCGGCACCCCCGTGGTGGCCAGCTCCCGCTCCGCGCTGCCCACCCTCATCGGACCGGCGGGCGGCTGCGCCGACACACCCGCCGAGTACGCCGCCGCCGTACAGCGAATCCTGGCCGCGCCCGAGGAGGGGCGCCGCGCCATGGCCCGCACCCGCGCCGAGCTGTACACCTGGCCCGCCGCCGTCAACGCCTTCCTCACCGCGCACCGGGCCGCCGTCGGCGCCGCCGCGCCGTCCGCGCGCCGCCGGACCGCACCGGAGTCCGACGGGGTCAGGCCGTGACCGGCGCCGTGCGCTTCGCCGTACTCGGCGACTCGCTCAGCGAAGGGGTCGGCGACCCGCTGCCCGACGGCGGGTGGCGCGGCTGGGCGGCGCTGCTCGCCGACGGGCTCGCGGCGGCCCCGTACGACACCCGGACGCTCAACCTCGCCCGGAGCGGGGCCCGTTCGGGCGACGTGGCGGGTCCGCAGCTCGAAGCGGCGCTGCGGCACCGGCCGGACCTCGCGTCCGTGCTGGTCGGCGGGAACGACACGCTGCGCGGCGGCTTCGACATCCAGGCGGTGGCCGCCGAACTGCACGTCGTGATGGGCGCGTTGCGCGCCGAGGGCTGCGACGTGCTCACCGCGTGCCTGCCGGACCCCGGAACCGTGCTCGGGCTGCCGTGGCCGCTGGCCCGGCCGCTGGGCCGCAGGATGCGCGCGCTCAACGACACCGTGCACGCCCTGTCCGCACACCACGGCGCGCACCACCTCCACGCCGCGGAGCGCCACTGGGCGACCATGCCGGGAGCGCTGAGCGCCGACCGGCTGCACCCCAGCGAGACCGGACACCGGCTGCTCGCCCGCGACTTCCACGCCCTGCTCACCGCCGCGGGCCTCGCCCAGGGGCCCGCGCCCCGCCCCGAGCCGGACGGCGCGCCGCCCGGCCGCCGGGCCGCCGCGTGGTGGATGGCCACCCGCGGCACGCGCTGGATCGCCGACCGCTGCACCGACCTGCTGCCCGACCTGATCCGGCTGGCGGGCACCGAACTGCGCCACCACCGGCAGGGCGGCACAGCGGTGTTGGAGGAGGACGCGCGGCGCGCCACGGTCGCGGCGCTCGCCGCGCTCAAGGTCCCGCCGGGCCCGGCGGCGCGGCCGTATACCCCGCCGCGCCCACCGGCGCCGGGTCAGCGCGTGCTGAGCGGCACGAAGCGGACCGGCGTCCCCGGCGGTGACTGGGCGGCGGCCGGCAGCGAACCCTCGGGGACCACGCCGATGACCGGATAGCCGCCGGTGGTCGGATGGTCGGCGAGAAAGACCACAGGACAGCCGTCCGGAGGCACCTGCACAGCGCCGAGCACCATGCCCTCACTGGGCAGTTCACCGCCGCGGGCCCGGCGCAGCGCCGGGCCCCGCGTGCGCAGCCCGATCCGGTTGGACGCGGGTGAGACGGTGTAACCGCCGCCGAACAACGTACGGAAGGCGTCCGGCGCGAACCAGTCGTCACGCGGCCCGCGCGCCAACGGAAGGACCAACTCGGCTCCGGGACCGGGCAATGCCACCACATCGCCCTCGCCGAAGAGGCTGATGGAGTCTCCATCAGAGCTCACGTCGGAGCCCCTGATGACGTCCCCGGACCGGCCGCCGACAGGCAGCACGTCACCCCTCGCGAGCGGCGCGGGACCGAGCCCCGACAGCAGGTCCGTCGACCTGCTGCCCAGCACCGGCCGTACGGCCACACCGCCGGACACCGCCAGATAGCTGCGCAGCCCCGGCTCCGCCCGCCCCACGTCGAGCACCGCCCCGCCGGGCACCCGTACCGGCGCGCCCCACGCCGCGGGACGCCCGTCGACCCGCACCGCGCACGGCGCGCCCGTCACCGCCACCAGCACCGCGTGCGAGGCCCGCAGCGCGCAGCCGTCGACCGTCGTCTCCAGACCGGCGGCCTCCGCCGGATTGCCGACCAGCCGGTTCGCCGCCCGCAGCGCCGGACCGTCCAGCGCGCCGGACCGCGGCACCCCCAGATGCGCGTGGCCCGGCCGCCCGAGGTCCTGCACGGTGGTGAGCGCCCCCGCCCGTACGACGGCCAACTCGGCCTGCCCTGACGCCGTTTCCCTCACCCCCGCACCTCCGTGAACCGCACCTCGGTGCCGGGGCTCAGCAGCGCCGCGGGCTCCCGCTCGGGGTCCCAGAGCACGGCGTCCGTCGTGCCGACCAGTTGCCAACCGCCGGGCGAGGAGCGCGGATACACCCCCGCGTACGGTCCGGCCAGCGCGAAGGAGCCGGGCGGTACGGCGGTACGGGGCTCGGCCCGGCGCGGTACGCGCAGGTGCTCGGGCAGTCCGGTCAGATAGCCGAAGCCGGGCGCGAAGCCGCAGAAGGCCACACGGAAGGGCGTCGAGGTCACAGTCCCTGCCACCTCCTCGGGGGAGACCTGCCACAGCCCGGCCACCTCCGCGAGGTCGGGCCCGTCGAAGCGCACCGCGATCTCCACGGCCGCGCCCCGCCCACGCGGCACCGCGGGCACGTCCCACGCGGCCACCTCGGCGGCGAAGGCCCGCGGATCGGCGAGCCCGCACACCAGCACGGTACGGGCGGCGGGCACGATCTCCGTCACCCCGGCCAGTTCCCCGGCCGCCCGCCTGCGCAGCAACTCGGCGTGCAGCGCCTCCGTCTCCTCGCCGGTCGCGGACTCCACCAGTACGGCGTCCGCCCCGGCGCGCAGCACCCGTGGCCCCGTGCCCGCCCCGGAACCCGGCCCGGAACCCGCCCGGCTCACGCGAAGGCCGCGATCCGCAGACCCGACGCCTCCAGCGACTCCCGGACGCGGGCCGCCAGCCGGGCCGCGCCCGGTGTGTCGCCGTGCACGCACAAGGACCGCGCCGCGACCGGCACCCTCTCGCCGGTGATCGCCGTCACCCGCCCGTCGCGGGCGATGCCCACCGAGCGGGCCACCACCTCGTCCTCCGACTCCAGGACCGCGCCCGGCTCGCGGCGCGGGACCAGCGTGCCGCCCGAGGTGTAGGCGCGGTCGGCGAACGCCTCGTGGACCGTGGGCAGCCCTTCGCGGGCCGCCGCGAGCAGCAACTGCGAGCCGGGCAGGCCGAGTACGGGCAGTTCCCCCGCGAGCCGCACGCCCGCGACGACGGCCACCGCCTGCTCGGCGTCGTGCACCGCCCGGTTGTAGAGGGCGCCGTGCGGCTTGACGTACGCCACCGTGGTGCCCGTCGCGCGGGCGAAGACCTCCAACGCGCCGATCTGATAGGCGACTTCGGCGGCCAGTTCCTCCGGAGGCACGTCCATCGAGCGCCGGCCGAAACCGGCGAGGTCGCGGTAGGAGACCTGCGCGCCGATCCGTACGCCCCGCTCCGCCGCCAGTTCGCACACCCGCCACATCGTCGACGGGTCGCCCGCGTGGAAGCCGCACGCGACATTCGCGCTGGTGACGACGGACAGCAGCGCCTCGTCGTCGGTCAGCCGCCAGCGGCCGAAGCCCTCGCCGAGGTCGGCGTTGAGATCGATGACCGCGCCGGGGTCGGTGTCGGGTGCCGCGCCGGGAGGTGTCCGAGGAGCCGTGCCGGGTGCCGCCCCGGTGACCGCGTCCGCCATGATGATCAGCCCGTCCTCGTATCCTCGTATCCGCCTACGAACGGCGCCGAAGGTGCTCCGCGCGCCGCCCGCGAGTCTTCCGTGCCCGTGCCGTACCTGTCGCGGGACCGATCATGGCACTCCCGCGGGCCGACGCGCCGGGTGCCCGCCCCGTGGCGATCCGTGCCGTTTCGTTCGTTGTCGGTGCCACCGCCTAATGTGTGGGGCGTGACCACCACGATCCCGTACTCGCTGCCGGGCGCCGCCCGGCCCGCCCCGGGCCCGGCCGCCGACGAGGGCCTGGCCCGCAGGCTCAAGGCGCTCGCCTGCACGGCGCCGCTGCACGACCTCGACACCCGCAAGGCCAACCTCGCGGGCGAGTACTCGGTGTACGCGATGGCGGAGATCGCGCTGGCCGCGATCGACCTGGTCACGCTCAACATGGACTTCGACACCGGCGCGGACCACGACCAGATAGTGGCCAGACTGCTGCCCCGCGTCGCCGCGCAGGCCCCCGTCCGCGGCCAGGCCGAGCACGAGCGCGTCGCCCGCTGGGTGCTGGAGAATC
Source organism: Streptomyces sp. NPDC008079 (assembly GCF_042957385.1). Lineage (NCBI taxonomy): Bacteria > Bacillati > Actinomycetota > Actinomycetes > Kitasatosporales > Streptomycetaceae > Streptomyces > Streptomyces sp. NPDC008079. The sequence continues at coordinate 33,857 of NZ_JBIBIC010000016.1, read as the reverse complement.
TGATCAACGTCGGCAGCGCCGACCGCGGATTCCGCGCCGTCTACGGCACGTTCGGCGCCGACGGCGGATATGTGCGGCGGGACTACGACTTCAAGCTGATCGAGGAAGTGCCGGGCCCCGGCGGCAGCGTCTACCTGCGCACCACCGACGAGGCGGTCAACGTCCTGGTCGGCGCGCTCGACACCGACGTCACCAGCGCGCAGATCGCCGCCGAGGTCAAGCTGGAGGTGCTGATCAGCCGCGGCAGGCTCGCCGACGCCCAACTCGCCGCGGAACAGGCCAGGTACCGCACCGTGCAGTACGCGGAGACGCTGCGCCGCACCCTGGAGGCCACCCGGCGCAACGTCCGGGCGGTCGACTGGCTGCGGACCGTCCCCGACATGATCGCCGAGGCCCTCGACCACGTCGCCGACCGCTACCGGCACGAGAACGCGATCCTCACCAACATCCGCAAGGCGCGCGACGAGGCGGAGGAGCCGGAGCACAAGCGCCGCGCCGCCGAACTGGTCGACATCGTCAAGGACTGCATCCGGCGCCACACCCAGCTCCAGTCCAGGCTGCTGGAGGCCGGACCGCTGTTCCGCGCCGAGCAGGACCGGCAGGCGTTCGCCGCGCCCCCCGCGCGCGCCGGACTCGACCTGTACGGGCAGCTCGTCGCGCCCCTGCTGCCGATCCCGGTCGAGCGCGCGTCGCGGGTCACCGACGCGTTCTTCGCCCGCGGCGCGGGCCTGCGCACCCCGTCCGCCGTACGCGTCACCGACCTGGTCGAACTGCTGCTCACCCCGCCGCTGGAGCGGGAGCACCTGGGCGCGGAGATGCCGGAGCCCGACCTGGTCGCCACCCCGGACGACAGCCGGTTCAGCGAGGAACAGCTCGAATCCGCGCTCGATCTGCTCGACCTGCCCCACGACGCGCCCCGCCGCCTGTCGGGGCTCCTGGCCGACGCCCGCCGCCGCGACCCCGAACTGCCCTATCTGCTGGCCCTGCTGGCGATCCACGCCGCCTCCCCGCCGGTCGGCACCGCCTACCGCCAGGGCGAACAGCGCCTGCTCTTCGCGGTGGACGACGGCACGCCGCTGGACGACCACGAATTCGGCGGCGCCGACCTCATCGTCGGCACCGCGCGGCTGGACGCGGCGGCGATGACGGCCGCGCGCGCGGAGCCCGCGTGAGGCCCGGCACGGCGCCCGCCCGCCGTTTCCGACCCGGCGGCGGGCGACCACGTACGGCGGACGCGACGGTGCTGACCGGCGTCATCGCCTGGACCGAGGAGAGCGAGAAGTGAGCGAGTACCGGGAGACGGCGGCGGACACGCCCGAGGCCGCGGCGTACGAGGCCGGGAGCACCGGACCGGCGCGCACCGGGGGAGTGACGCCCGGCGACGCGGCGGACGCCGCCCGCCTCGTGGGCTTCGGGCTCCAGCCCAAGCTGCTGCCCGCCCGCGACGCGGAGTACGCGGAACTGATCCGCCGCCACCGCGAGGACCCCGCCTTCGCGCGCCTGGCCGACGCGGTCGCGGCCGGACTCGGCCTGATCGTGCTGGAGGTCTCGCCCCGCGCCGGAATGGCCCTGGCGGCGGGCGAGGACTCGGTGTTCGCCGTCCGGATGGGCGACTACGCCCGCCGCGCCGCCTCCGACTCCGGTGACCGCTTCCTGCACGGCCTGGCCCACCTCGCCGCGGCGGCGCTCGCCTTCCCGCGCCCCGAGGACCTCGCCGACGACGGCTACATCGGCCGGATCACCGTCAACGGCATCGACGCCTTCATCCGCCAGGCCTGCCGCCGCCTGGAGGAACAGGCCGACGAGACCGGTGAGAACACCGACCCGGCCAGCGACGCACCGGGACTGGAAGCCGCCTGGCGGGTCTACACCCGGCGCAGCGCGACCGGCGCCACCAAGGACGCCCGCAGACTGGCCAGTTCCACCACCGGCATCATCGGCAAGGCCGTCGCCTTCCTCGTCGACTCCGGCTTCCTCCAGCGCACCGGGGACGAGTCGGGAGGCACCTACCGCACCACCGCCCGCTACCAGTTGCAGGTCCGCGACATGGCGGGCAGCGCCGCCATGGCCGAACTGCTCGACCTCGGCATCGTCCCGGTCGGCGACGGCAGCGCCAGCCTCGTCCCCGCCGCCGCCGACGACAGCGGCCTCGACCTGGCCGCGGACGCCGGTCTGCCGTTCCACGCCCACACCTGACCGGGGCCCGCCTCCCACCCGCCCCGCCTCCCACCCGCCCCGCCTCCCACTCGCCCCCGACCTCCAGTCGACTTCCGACCTGAACCACGAGCCACGAGAGTCCGCCGCATGTACGAGCTTTCCCGACTCCGCCTCTACTCCATCGGGCCCGCGGGCGCGCGCTACGCCGACACCGTCCTGGACCTGCGGGGCGTCGGCGAGCCGGTGCCGCAACCCGCCCCCGCGCAGGGCGAGTTCTTCGCCGACGAGCCCGCAGGACCGCCGCGCCGCCCGGCGCCCGCGGGCGTGCTCTTCCTGGAGAACGGCGGCGGCAAGTCGGTCCTGCTCAAGCTGATTTTCTCGGTGATGCTGCCCGGCCACCGCAACACCCTGGGCGGCGCCAGCTCCGGCGTCCTGCGGAAATTCCTGCTGGCCGAGGACTGCGGCCACGTCGCCCTGGAGTGGCAGCACACCGTCACAGGCGAGCTGGTCGTGGTCGGCAAGGTCAGCGAGTGGCGAGGCCGCCAGGTCTCCACCGACCCGCGGAAATTCGCCGAGGCGTGGTATTCGTTCCGGCCGGGACCCGGCCTCAGCCTGGACTCGCTGCCCGTCGCCGAGGCCGCCAGCGTCCGGCCGCCGGTCGAGGGCATGTCCGGCGCGCGCGGCAGGCGCCGCACCATGAAGGGCTTCCGGGACGCGGTCACCGAGGCTGGCAAGGCGTACCCGCACCTGGAAGTGGTGTGGGAGGAGATCCACGACCGGTGGAACGAACACCTCGGCGACCTCGGCCTCGACCCCGAACTCTTCCGCTACCAGCGGGAGATGAACGCCGACGAGGGCGAGGCCGCGGGCCTGTTCGCCGTCAAGAAGGACTCCGACTTCACCGACCTCCTGCTGCGCGCCGTCACCGACACCCGTGACACCGACGGCCTCGCCGACCTCGTGCACGGCTTCGCCAACAAGCTCGGCCGCCGCGCTGAACTCACCGCGGAACGCGACTTCACCGCGGGCTCGCTCGACCTGCTGGAGCGGATCGTGGAGGCCGCCGCCACCCGCGACCAGGCCCGCGGCGTCCACGCCCAGTCCGAGCGCCGCACCCGCGCCCTCGCCCGTCGCCTGTCCGCCCGCGCCCAGCAGGAGCGCGGCAGGACCACCGAACTGGCCGAGCACATGGCGCGCGCCGCGCACAGCGTCACCGACGCCGACCAGGCCCGCGGCGGCAGCGCCCTGATCGCCGCCGAACTTGCCTACCGGCACGCCTCGTTGGCGCTGGCCGCCGCGGACAAGAGCGCCGCGGGACTCCGCCGCGAGCTGGGCGACGCCCGTACGCTGCACGCCGCCTGGCAGGCGGCCGAGACCGTACTGCGGCAGCGCGCCGCGGGCGACCGGCTGGCCCGCGTCACCGCCGCGATCCGCGAGGCCGAACGCGACGCGGCCCCGGCGCTGGCCGCCCGCACCCGCGCCGCCGCCGATCTCGTACGCGCCCTGCACGCCGCCGCCGCACGCGCCGAGCAGCAGGCCGACGCCGAGGAGGAGCGGTCCGCCGCGCTCCAGGCGGAGTCCGAGGCCGCGCACCGCGACGCGACCGCCGCCGCCACCGAGGCGCAGCGCGCCCGCAGCGAGAGCGGACACCTCGGGCAGCGGCTCGCCGAGGTCGAGCAGGAGACCGCGGAGGCGGTCAGCGCGGGCTGGCTCGACGACACCGCACCCGACGCCGACCCGGCCCGCGCGGCCCTCGCCGCCTCCGACGCGGAACAGACCGCGGCGGCCCTGGCCCGTTCCGCCACCGACACCGCCCACAGCGCCGCCGCCCGCGCCCGCGAGGCCGCCTCCGCCGAGGCCCGCGCCGACCTGGCCGCCGCCCGCGCCGCTGACGCCCTCACCACCGCGGAAGCCGCCAGAACCGCCGCGACCGTGGCGGCCACCGCGCTCGCCGCCGACCCCCGCCTGGCCGCCCTGCTGAGCGTGCCGGGCCCGCGCGACGGCACGGATTCCGCGGCGGGCCAGGACGCCGGACACCCGGTCGGCGCCCGCTCCGGCAGAACCTCCGACACCTCGGCCGGTGACAGCGCGACCGGGCCGCACGGCGGTACGGGCCGTGACGCCCGGGAGGGTTCGGCAGGACGGCACGGCCGTACGGGCTCCGGCGCCGCGGATACGGCCGCGGGCCGCACCGGCCAGGGCTCGGGAGCCTCCGACCGGGACGGCGCGGGCGCGTCGCCCCTCCGCCCCGCCGCCACGCGCCCGTCCGCGGACGGACCCCTCACCGCCGCGGAGCTCGACGGCTTCGCCGAGCCGCTGCGGGAACTGCTGGACAGCGCCGTCGCCTCCGCCGAGCGCAAACTCTTCGAGCTGCGGACCGCGGCGGCCGACGACGCGCGCATCCTCGCCGCGCTCGGCGACGGCGGCCTGCTGCCGCCGGGCCCCGACGTCCTGGCGACCGTCGAATTCCTGGGGGAGCACGGCATTCCGGCGCTGCCCGGCTGGCGCTACCTCGCACAGGCCGTGGACCCGGTGGACCACGCGGTCGTGCTGGCCTCCCGCCCCGAGCTGGTCGACGGCGTCGTGGTCACGGAACCCGGCTCGTACCAGCGGGCCAGGGACGTGCTGGCGCAGGCCGCGCTGCTGCCGCGCTCGACGGTCGCGGTCGGCACCGCGGCGGCGCTGCTCGCGCCGCCGCCCGCGACGGCGGCGGGCAGCGCGGACCAGGACGTGTTCCTGGTCCCGCCGAACCCGGCGATGCACGACGAACTGGCCGCCGACGGCGAACGCCAGGAGCTGCGGGCCCGCGCCACCGCCCGCGAGGAGGACATCAGGACGCTCGCGGCCCGGCTCGCGCACGACCGGACGCTGTCGGCCCGCCTCGCCTCGTGGCGCGCCTCCTGCCCGCCGGACCGCCTCGCCGAGCTGGAGGCGGAGGTCACCGCCGCGCGGCAGAGCGCGGAGCAGGCCCGCGCGGAGCTGGCCGCGCTGCGCGCCGAACGCGCGGAGGCCGAGGCCGCCGCCGCCGAGAGCGCGCGGGACAACGACGCCCGCCGCGCCGCCGCCGAGCAGGCCCGGCGCCGCGCCGACGCGCTCGCCGGTCTCGCCCACCGGCTCCGCGAGCGCGCCAACTGGCAGCGCAGGGCACGGGAGTTGGCCGCCGACGCGGCCGAGGCGGAGACCCGCGCCGAGACCTGCCTGGCGCAGGCCCGCGCCGCGGACGAGGACCGCCGCGCCGCCCAGCGCGCCTCCGACGACGCCCGCCGCACCGCACGCGTCCTGCGCGCCGAGCGGTCCGAGATCGCCGGAGCCCCCGACGAGAGCGCGCAGGACCGGGCGCAGGCCCCCGCGGCCACCGAGTCGCTGCCCGCGCTCCGCGAGGCGTACCACTCGGCCTCCCAGGTGTACGAGAAGGTCGGTGTGGGCGCCGACCTGCGCGCCGAGCAGGCCCGCGCGGAGAGCACCGAGAACGCGGCCCTGGTCGAACTGGACCGGCTCACCAACAAGGTCCGCAGCCGCGCCGCCCAGTTGCTCGAAGGCCCGGACGGCGCCGACGGCCCCTCACGGCAGGCCGCGGCGGCCCGCGCGGAACAGCTCGTACAGACCCTGGAGTCGCGCGCCTCCGCCGCCAGCGAGCAGTTGGGGCGGCTGCGCGGCGAGGCGGAACGGCTCGCGCCCGCGGACGGCGACCGGCACACCGACCTGCCCGACGGACTGGCGCCGCGCGACGCCGAGCACGCGCAGGAGCTGCTGCGCGCCGCCAACGCCGAACTGGCCTCCCGCACCGACGCGTTGGAGCAGGCGAGGGCCGCCCACACGGACATGGTCCACGCCCACCGCGCCGCCGAGGACGCGGCGGGCGGCTTCGACGAGATCGCCGCGATGCTGCGCGACCTGCTGCGGGACAACGCGCCGGGACAGCAGGACGAGGACGAGCCGGAGCCGTACCCCGGCAGCACCGAGGAGGCCCGGCAGGCCGCGGCGGAGGCCCGGCGCGGTCTGCGCGGCTGCGCGGCCGACCTGTCCACCGCGGAGACCCAGCTCCGCGAAGCCTCCGACGTCCTGGTCCGGCACGCCAACGCGGTGCGCTACGAGCAGGTCAGGACGCCCGCGCGCCAGCAGATCAGGGAACTGCCCGCCGCCGCGCTGCCCGAGCACGCCGCCGCCTGGGCGACCGCCTTCGCCCCGCGGCTGCGCGTGCTGACCGACGAGCTGACCCAGCTGGAGCGCAACCGCGACAGCATCGTGGACCGGCTGCGCGGCCTGGTCGAGTCCTCGCTCGCCACCCTGCGCTCGGCGCAGCGCCTGTCACGGCTGCCGGAAGGGCTCGGCGAATGGTCGGGCCAGGAGTTCCTGCGGATCCGCTTCGAGGACCCGGACCAGTCCGTTCTCACCGAACGCCTCGGCGAGGTCATCGACGAGGCCACCAGGGCCGCCGTACGCAAGAATTCGGACCTGCGGCGGGACGGGATGTCCCTGCTGCTGCGCGGCGTCGGGTCCGCGCTCGAACCGCGCGGCATCGCCGTGGAGATCCTCAAACCGGACGCGGTGCTGCGCGCCGAGCGGGTGCCGGTCGGACAGATGGGCGATGTGTTCTCCGGCGGGCAGCTCCTCACCGCCGCCATCGCCCTCTATTGCACGATGGCCGCGCTGCGCAGCAACGACCGGGGCCGGGACAAGCAGCGGCACGCGGGCACCTTGTTCCTCGACAATCCCATCGGTCGCGCCAACGCCACCTATCTCCTGGAATTGCAGCGCGCGGTGGCCGACGCCTTGGGCGTACAGCTCATTTACACCACGGGACTGTTCGACACCACGGCACTCGCCGAATTCCCGCTGGTGGTCAGGCTCCGCAATGACGCGGATCTGCGGGCGGGCCTGAAATACATCAGCGTCGAGGAGCACCTGCGGCCGGGACTTCCGGTCCCCGACCCGCAGGGCGAGCAGGTGCACGGCGAGATCACCGCCACCCGGATGTACCGACGGCCGCCCGAGCCGGAGCGGGACGGGGGAGACGGGGAATCGGACGTGCCCGTTTCCGGGTCCGCGCGCGCCGCCGTGCCCGGACCGGGCAGGGAACTCCAGCCGGACAGAGGCTAGTCCGGACCGCCGCCGGCGGTGGCCGCCGCTGCTACCGGCCGCCGCTGGTAATGACCGCGATCAGCTCCCGGACCGTCGCCCGACCACCAGGTACCGACGGCAGACCGCGAGCGGCCGGAGTCAGACCCCGAGGTGCCAGGGCAGATGACGCGGTATGTGCACCCGCCGCGTCGGCCTGCCGCGCGCGGCCGACCGCGCCGCACGGTGCCTTCTGCGCCGCTCCCTGCGCAGGGCACGGGCCGCGCTGCTCGGGCTGGAGAGCACCCCGTTGCGCTGGTTCCACACCTGTCGCGTCACCCACACGTCCAACACCGCCCACGTGGCGACGACGCTGGTGAAGACGGCGGAGATCAGCGCGGGCGCCGACAGCCAGGAGTGTCCGGCGGCCAGCAGTACGGCCATCACCGCGAGGATCAGCGCGACGGCCACGATCAGCACCGCCCGCACCGCCGCCGCTCGTACCGGATCGGGCATTCGGGGAGTGCCGACCGGGTCCTCGGTCCACACCCGCCCTTGTTCGAAGTCCATACAAGGTGCCTGCCCCGAATCTTCACGATGCATTCCGGGGTACGTATCCGGCCAGACCTGCCCAACCCTACGCACTGGCTTTCGAGTTACCGCATCGGCAGTAGTAGGCTCACGCCGTTTAAACGCGACAGACGATCCCCATACCGGGGAAGACGTTGGGGAGGCCATGCGCTTTCGCGGTACGACGATCCGCCGGAAGATCGTGGCGCTGCTGCTGATCCCACTGGTGTCCCTCACCCTCATCTGGGCCTTCGCCGCCACCATCACCGGGCGCGAGGTGTTCGGACGGCCGGACATCCAGCGAATAGTCGACAATGTCGGCTATCCCGCCGACGACGCGGTTCGGAACCTTCAGCAGGAGCGCAGGGTCGCTCTGGTCTTTCTGGCCAACACCCGTGACTCCGAGGCGCGGATCGCCTACGACAAGCAGGAACACGCCACCGACGCGTCCATCGCCAAGATGCGGACGACCATCGACGCGTCCGGCGTCCGCGACGACCTCAACGCGCGGTCCCGCGACCGCCTCGACGACCTCCTCAACACCGTCGAGGGCCTCACCTCGCTCCGCCAGCGGATCGACAACCAGCGGATCACCCGCGACGACGCCTACCAGGCGTACAACTCGCTGGTCGATCCCACCTTCGACCTCTTCGAGGAGTACCTCCCGCTCAGCGACGTCACGCTGGACAGCCAGCGGCGCGCGGTGATCGGCCTCTACCGGGCGCAGGAGGAGGTCAGCCGCGAGGACGCGCTGATGGCCGCCGCGATCAGCACCGGCCACACCAGCAAGGACGAACTGCGCTCCTTCACCTTCGCGGTCGCCGAGCAGCGCAACTACTACGCCGTCGACCTCAAGACCCTCACCGACGAGGCGCGCGCGCCCTTCGACACGTACTGGCAGAGCGCCAGCGGCAAGGCGCTGCGGGCCGCCGAGAACGCGATCATCGTCGCGGGCGTGGAGGAGGCGCCGGTCGTGGCCGCCCAGAAGGCGTGGCCCGCGACCGCCGCCACCGTGATGACCGACCTCGGCAAGCTCGACGGCGACGCCATCGCGAAGTTCAGCAAGCAGGCCAGGCCGCTGTCCACCACGCTGGTCGTCGAAGCCGCCGTCATCGGTGTCCTCGGTCTGGTCGCGGTGATCGCCTCGCTGATCGTGTCGGTACGGATCGGCCGCAGCCTGATCCGCGACCTGTCCGGGCTGCGCCGCGAGGCCCAGGAGGTCTCCGGCACCCGGCTGCCCCGCGTCATGCGGCGGCTGGCCGCGGGCGAACAGGTCGACGTCGAGACCGAGGTGCCGCGCCTCCAGTACTCCGACGACGAGATCGGACAGGTCGGCAAGGCGCTCAACACCCTCCAGCGGGCCGCCGTCGAGGCCGCCGTCCGCCAGGCCGACATGCGCAAGGGCGTCTCCGAGGTCTTCGTCAACCTCGCCCGCCGCAGCCAGGTCCTGCTGCACCGTCAGCTCACCTTGCTGGACGCGATGGAGCGCCGCACCGAGAACGCCGAGGAACTGGCCGACCTCTTCCGCCTCGACCACATGACCACCCGCATGCGGCGGCACGCCGAGGGCCTGGTCATCCTCTCCGGTGTCGCCCCCTCCCGGCAGTGGCGCAAGCCCGTCCAGCTCATGGACGTGGTCCGCGCCGCCGTCGCCGAGGTCGAGGACTACGAGCGGATCGAGGTACGGCGTCTGCCCCGGCTGGCCGTCACCGGCTCCGCGGTCGGCGACCTCACCCACCTGCTCGCCGAACTCATCGAGAACGCCGCCGTGTTCTCGCCGCCGCACACCGCGGTACGGCTGCACGGCGAGCCGGTCGCCAACGGCTTCGTGCTGGAGATCGACGACCGCGGCCTCGGCCTGACGCCCGACGCGCTGCTGGAGTCCAACCTCCGGCTGGCCGAGACCCCGGAATTCGAACTGTCGGACACCGACCGGCTCGGCCTGTTCGTGGTCAGCCGCCTCGCGCAGCGCCAGGGCGTCAGGGTCTCGCTGCGGCAGTCCCCGTACGGCGGCACCACCGCCGTCGTCCTCATCCCGGCGAATCTGCTCACCGAGACCGGCGACGACACCGGCGCGACCAAGATCGGCGACCTCACCGAGTCCCGCCCGGCGCGGGTGCCCTCCGACACCGAGCACACCTTCCGGCAGTGGGGCCTGGACGGCATCGGCGGCGAGACGCAGAAGGAGCACGAGGCGCACCCGGCGGACGAACCCGTCGGCGCGCCGGTCGGCGAGACGGGCGACCCGGAACTCGACGGGCCGCTGCCGTTGCCGCGCCGCCGCCGCACCGCGCCCGTACTGGTCTCCGACCGCGGCCGACCGGTCGGCGGACCCTCCGCGCAGACCTCGCAGGCCGACCGGGGAGCGCTGGAACAGGCCGCGGAGCGGGCCGTGGCGCAGGCGCAGGCCCGCGGCGAGCTGTACCCACAGGGCCAGCCGCAGGCGCAGACCCCGGCGCAGGCACCGGCTCCGGCGGAGCCCCAGCCGCTGCCCGCGCGCCGGTCCCCGTCTCGGCCCGCGTCCGAACCCACGCCCGAACCCCCGTCCGGATCCCCGCCTTTGACGGCCGCGAAGAAGACGACCGCGTCCGGCGCGAGCGGCAGCGCACTGCCCCGCCGGGTCAGGCAGGCCAATCTGGCGCCGCAGTTGAGGGTGGAGACCACTGCCCACGACAGCGGCGGCGCGACCGGCGAGGGCGCCGGCCGCGAGCGGTCGGCGGACGAGGTCCGCGACCGGATGGCGGCACTCCAGCGCGGCTGGCAGCGCGGCCGGGAAGTGACCGAGAACGACGGCACGCAAGACGACCCGTCGGCATCCGCACCGAGAACGACACCTGAGGGGAACGGTCGATGACCGCACCATCGAGCCCGACACGCGAGCTGAGCTGGCTCCTTGACGATCTGGTCTCGCGCGTGGCCAGCATCCGCAAGGCCCTGGTCCTCTCCGGCGACGGCCTGGCCATCGGCGCGTCGGACGGACTGACCCGCGAGGACTCCGAGCACCTCGCCGCCGTCGCATCCGGCTTCCACAGCCTCGCCAAGGGCGTTGGGCGGCACTTCGAGGCCGGACGCGTCCGGCAGACCATGGTCGAACTGGACGACGCCTTCCTCTTCGTGACGGCGGCGGGCGACGGAAGCTGCCTGGCCGTACTCAGCGCGGCCGAGTCCGATGTCGGCCAGGTCGCGTACGAGATGGCGCTACTGGTCAAGCGGGTCGGTGCCCACCTGGGCACCGCGGCTCGGAACGACGGCGGCGCGGCACTCAGCGGCTGACCGGATGATCTGACAACGGGGTGACGGGTGTCATGACTTCTGATTCGGACCGGTGGTACGACGACGCGGCAGGACCGGTGGTGCGGCCCTATGCGATGACAAGGGGCCGCACCAGCAACGCCGCTGAGACGAAGATCGACCTGATCGCCCTGGTGATCACGGAGACCGAGGCCGGGGACGACGGAGGCGCGCAGGACGACCACACGCTGTCACCCGAGCACCTCGACATCGTCGAACGCTGTCAGGTCCAGGCCGTCTCCGTCGCGGAGCTGGCCGCCGACCTCGACCTGCCGGTCGGGGTGGTCCGCGTCCTGGTCGGGGACCTGCTGGAGGCGTCGCACGTACAACTCCACCAGCCGGTCCCACCGGCCGAGTTGGTGGACGAGAACATCCTGCGCGAGGTCATCAACGGGCTGCGCGCGCTGTAGCGGATCGTGATCCACTGCGGCGTGCCGGTCATGTTCGAACAGGACTAGGCTCTCCGCAGACGTACGACGAAGCGCAACCGACGTACAGATCGACGTACAACTGACAACGCCGGCAGGGAAGTAGACACAACATGGCTTTCGCGCGATCGGATCGCCGCCGCAAGCCGTCCGCCGACGAGCCGGTGGCGCTCAAGCTGCTGGTGGCGGGCGGCTTCGGCGTGGGCAAGACCACGCTGGTGGGCGCGGTCAGCGAGATCAGGCCGCTGCGCACCGAGGAGTCGCTCAGCGAGGCGGGCCGCCCGGTGGACGACATCGAGGGCGTGGAGGGCAAGCGCACCACCACCGTCGCCATGGACTTCGGGCGGATCACGCTCAGGGACAACCTGGTGCTGTATCTGTTCGGCACGCCAGGACAGGACCGGTTCTGGTTCCTGTGGGACGAGTTGGCGCAGGGCGCGCTCGGCGCGGTCGTGCTCGCCGACACCCGCCGCCTGGAGGACTGCTTCGCGGCCGTCGACTACTTCGAGCGGCGCGGCATCCCCTTCACGGTCGCCGTCAACTGCTTCGACGGCGCTGAGCTGCACGCGCCGGACATCGTGCGCGACGCCCTCGACCTGGACGCCTCGGTGCCGGTGGTGATGTGCGACGCGCGCGAGCGGGACTCGGCGAAGAACGTCCTGATCACCGTGGTGGAACACGCGGCGCAGATGGCGACGGGGCGCAAGGAGCCCGCCGCCACCTGAGCCCGGCGGCTGCCTGGGGCCGGACGCTTCCGCAGACCGGACGCCGCCTCGGACGCTTCCGCAGCCCGGCCGCCGCCTGAGTCCGGTTCTTCTGCGAGACGGCCAACCGGCCGCCGTTCAGAGCCGGACGCTATCCGGCGGAGCCGTCCTCGCCGTCCTCCTCCAGCCAGCCGAAGCTCCGCTCGACGGCCATCTTCCAACGCCGGTAACCGAGTTCACGTCGCGGCTCGGCCATGCGCGGCCTCCACTCGGTGTCGCGCTCCCACTGCGCCCTGAGCGTGTCGAGGCCGTCCCACACGCCGGTCGCCAGACCCGCCGCGTAGGCCGCGCCGAGGCTGGTGGTCTCGGCGACGACCGGCCGGACCACCGGCACGCCCAGCACGTCAGCCTGATGCTGCATCAGCAGGCTGTTGACGGTCATGCCGCCGTCCACGCGCAGTTCGGCGATGCGTACCCCGGAGTCCTCCTGCATCGCGTCGACCACCTCGCGGGTCTGCCAACTCGTGGCCTCCAGCACGGCCCGCGCCAGGTGCGCCTTGGTGACGAAGCCGGTGAGCCCGGTGATCACACCGCGCGCGTCGGACCGCCAATAGGGCGCGAACAGCCCGGAGAAGGCCGGCACGACGTAGGCGCCGCCGTTGTCGGGCACGCTCGCGGCCAGCGGCTCGATCTCGTCCACGCTGCGGATGAGGCCGAGTTGGTCGCGCAGCCAGTGGACGAGTGCCCCGGTGACGGCGATCGAGCCCTCCAGTTGGCGATCCCGAGGGCGCTGAGCTGGTCGGGGCGCAGCCCGGCCCTGGCGAGCGCGCCCGCCGCCACGGCCTGCGTCTTCGCCCAGATCTCGGTCGCGTCGTGCTCCACCCAGCCGGGCCTGGGGAGGATCTGCCGGTGGTCGCGCCGGTCGGCGGCGACGATCCGGCCGCCGCTGTCGAAGACGACGCACCGGGTGGATGTGGTGCCCTGGTCGATGGCGGCTACGTAGCTCACGGGCTGGTCGCTCATGTCGGTCTCCCTTGCCCGGTCCGCGCGGGACCGTGTCGGGAACGGGCGGCGGCGCGGACCGCCGGTGGCCGGTGCCCCTCCCGCCGACCGGCTCCGCGCCACCGGAAGTGTTCTCCAGGGGTGACGGAGCGTCAAGAAGCCTGACCGATCACGTCACTTCACGGCGGAGCCGGGACCGATCCCCACCGTGTGACCCGACACGCGTCGGTACGGTCCGGCCCGGTACGCGTCCGCCTGGCCCGTACGGCCCGGCGCGCGTCCGACCAACCCGTGCGGCCCGGTGCGCGTCCGCCCGGCCCGTACGATCCGCTACGCGCCCCCCGGTGCCCGGTCACTTCACCACGACCACCGCGGAGCCGTGCCCGAACAGCCCCTGGTTGGCGGTGATTCCGAGCCGCGCTCCCGCGACCTGCCGCCCTTCCGCCCGGCCGCGGATCTGGCGGACCAGCTCGCAGACCTGCGCGATGGCCTGGGCGGGTACGGCCTCGCCGAAGGACGCCAGGCCGCCGCTGGTGTTGACCGGGATGGCGCCGCCCAGCGCGGTCGCCCCCGACCGCAGCAGCTTGGCGCCCTCACCCGTCGCGCACAGGCCCAGATCCTCGTACCACTGGAGTTCCAGGGCGGTCGAGAGGTCGTAGACCTCCGCCAGGTCGAGGTCTCCCGGCGCGATCCCGGCTTCCTCGTACGCCGCCGCCGCGATCGAGGCGCGCGGCTCCCGTCCGGGCGGGGGCACGGCGACGGCGGAGTCACTCGCGATGTCCGGCAAGTCCGGTACGGTGCGCGGGTATTGGGGCGTCACGGTGGAGACCGCGCGGATCCGTACCGGGGCGGAGGTGTGCCGCCGGGCGAAGTCCATGCTCGACAGCACGAGCGCGGCGCCGCCGTCCGAGGTGGCGCAGATGTCCAGCAGCCGCAGCGGATCGGCGACGACCGCGGAGGCCGCGACCTCTTCGGCGCTGACCGGCTCGCGGTAGCGGGCCAGTGGATTGGCCGCGCCCGCACGGGAGTTCTTGACCTTCACCTGTGCGAAGTCGTCGAGCGTGTCACCGTGCACGGCCATCCTGCGGCGCGCGTACAGCCCGAAGTAGCCGGGGTTGGTGGCGCCGAGGACCCGGAAGCGCAGCCAGTCGGGGTCGTCGGGCCGCTCGCCGCCCGCGGGGGCGAAGAAGCCCTTGGGCGCGGAGTCGGCGCCGACCACGAGCGCCACGTCGGTGAGGCCCGCCAGGATCTGCGCGCGGGCCGTCGCGATGGCCTGCGCCCCGGAGGCGCACGCGGCGTAGACGCTGGTGACGCGGGCGCCCTGCCAGCCGAGCGCCCGCGCGAAGGTCGCGCCCGCGACGTATCCGGGATAGCCGCCGCGTACGGTGTCGGCGCCCACCACCGACCGCACCTCGCGCCAGTCGAGGCCCGCGTCCGCGAGGGCCGCGCGGGCGGCGGCGACCCCGTACTCGGTGAACGGCCGCCCCCACTTGCCCCAGGGGTGCATGCCGGCGCCGAGCACCGCGATGTCGGCGGTCATCGGGCACCGCCCACGGGCCGCCAGTTCCAGGTGCCGCGCCCGTTGCCGGCGCCGCCCGTACTGTCGGCTGCCGTCTCCCCGAGCACCCCGGGCACCAGCTCGACCGGCATCCCGACCGCGAGATCGGCCGGGGTCACCCCGGGCGCCGCCTGTCCCAGCACGACCATCCGCTCGTCCGCCAGCTCGACGGCGACCAGGGTGTACGGCTGCCACGCGCGCCCGGGGTCCGAGGGATACGGCGGCGGCGTCCGGTAGCGGGCGTCGGTGTACGACCAGACGTGCCCGGTCCTGGAGAGCGGGAACTCGTCCAAGTCGGTACCCGCGCAAGCGGGGTTGCGGCAGAAGGAGTCCTCACGGGGGAAGAACACGCTTCCGCAGTCGCGGCATCGGGTGCCGAGCAGCCGGAAGTCGGTTCCCGTCCCCTCGGTGAACCAGCCCTCGACCACCGGCGGTGTGCGCCTGTGCTGCTCCACGCGGCCTCCCCGGCTCGTCATCTGACGGATCGTCAGAAGTGTGCCACGGGCGGCCCGCCGGCGGAACAGCGCCGGACCGCGCGAAGTCGGCGGGCCGGAAGGGCCGGCGTGAGGCGGTGTCAGGCGTCGTCGCCCGTGCCGCCCTGCTCCGCCAGCCACTTGTCCGCCGTCTCGGCCAGTTCGGCGTCCCGTCCGGCGAGCATGGTGGTGATCATCTTGACGTCGCCGCGCAGCGACCACGCCGGGTGCCCGAAGGTCGCCGGATTGTTCTTCTCGATCAGGAAGTGGGCGGGCCACGCCGTTCCGTACCCGATCAGCGGCAGCGCCGCCGCGTACCGCTTGCGGCCCCGCGCCAGGCCGTACCCGGTGACCGCGAGGCCGGTGAGCGTGCCCGCCAGGTGCACCCAGCGGGTGGCGGCCTTCGAGTGCATCGCCACGTAGTACGGCCAGAACTCCTCGAAAGTGCTGAACGTCTGCTTCGTCATTACCGCAGAGTAGCGCCGCCGCTGGACGGTGTCAGGGGTCGGTGCTATGGTCTTCTCGTAGTGAGAATGACTCACCCTGAGAACAACATGCGGGGTGGGTTCGGCGCGAGACGGGGGCGATCATGACGGACGCGGTGAACACGCCGGAGTCGGCGGGGGAGTCGGCGGCGCGGCGGGAGCGGGACTTCCTCGACTCCTACGATCCGCGCGCCTTCGACCCGATCGCCGTGACCGTCGACATCGTCGCGCTGACCCTGCGCGCCGACCGGCTGCACGTACTGGCCGTCGAGCGGGGCGGACCGCCGTTCGCGGGGGAGCGGGCACTGCCGGGCGGATTCGTCCGCGCGGGACGCGAGTCCCTGGACGAGGCGGCGGCGCGGGAGTTGGCCGAGGAGACCGGCCTGGACGCCACGGCGCTCGGCCGGGTCCACCTGGAACAGCTCGGCTCCTACGGCGTCCCCGACCGCGACCCGCGCATGCACGTGGTCTCGATCGCGTACCTCGCCTTCGCGCCGGGACTGCCCGATGCCACGCCGGGAAGCGACGCCGCGGGCGCCGCCTGGATCCCCGTCGAAGCAATCCTCCCGAAAGGGCAACCGGACGCGGCGCCGCCGCGTCCCTTCGAGCAGGGTCGGCGGACCGGAATCTACGGGGGTGGTACCGGCCGCCGGCCCGCTTCTCACGGGAGCGCTCCCCGGCTCGCCTTCGACCACGACCGCATCCTCGCGGACGGTCTGGAACGCGCCCGCGGAAAGATCGAGTACACCCCGCTGGCCACGGCTTTCCTCGGCGAGACCTTCACCATCAGCGAATTGCGCGCGGTCTACGAGACGGTGTGGGGCGCGCCGCTGCACGCGGGCAACTTCCACCGCAAAGTGCTCTCCGTGCCGGGCTTTGTGGAGTCCACCGGCGAGACCGACAGCCGCCCCGGCAGCAAGGGCGGTCCGCGCGCCCGTCTCTACCGGGCAGGCGATGCCCGGTTGCTGCACCCGGCGCTGCTCCGCCCCGACCGGGAGGACGACGTCCGATGACCGCCACCACGAATCCGCTCGGTGACCCGGCCGGTGACCGGACCAACGGCCCGACGCGTGGCGCGAGTCGCGGACCCCTCGGCGACACCGGCAACGACCCGGCGGGCGCACACATACGCACCTTCGAGGACGCCCTCGCCGCCCTCGACGCCGACTTCCCGGCCGACGCCCACGACGCGGTCCGCCGCTACCGGCGGCTCGCCCGGCTGCTGCACCCCGACGCCGCACCACCCGGCCGCACCGCGGAGGCCGCCGCGGCCTTCGCCCGGCTGTCCGCCCGCCACCACCACACCGACGAAAGGGCCACCGCTCCCACCGTCACCACCGCGGACCGCCGCTACGTCCTCGGCCCGGTCCTGGCCACCGGCGACCTCGCCGTCCTGCGGACCGCCCACTACGACGAGAACGGCGACCGGCGCGAGGCCCTACTGAAGATCCCGCAACGGCCCCGCGACAACGACCTGTTGGAGCACGAGGCCGACGTGCTGCGCCGCCTCGACACCGTCGGCGAACGGCGGCACCGCGCGTACGCCCCGCAACTGATCGAGAGCTTCCGGCACCGCGACACCGACGGCGTCGAGCGGCACGTCAACGCGCTCGTACCGCTCACCGGCTTCCACACGCTCGCCGAGGTCGCCGCCGCCCACCCCGGCGGCCTCGACCCGCGCGACGCGGCCTGGATGTGGCGCCGCCTGCTGACCGCGCTCGGCTGGGCCCACCGCGCCCGGCTGGTGCACGGCGCCGTCTTCCCCGAACACGTCCTCATCCACCCCGAGTTGCACGGCCTGGTCCTGGTCGACTGGTGCTACGCGACCGCCTTCGACACCCATGTGCCGGTCCTCGTCGACCGGCACAGGGACGCCTATCCGCCCGAGGTCCCGGAGCGCCGACCGGCCTCCCCGGCCACCGACATCCACCTCGCCGCGCTCTGCGTGCGGCAGCTCATGGGCGACCGGGCACCGGCGCCGATGCGCGCCTTCCTGCGCGCGTGCGTACTGCCCTCGCAGAACGCACGCCCGCAGGACGCCTGGCAGCTCCTCGGCGAGCTGGACGACCTGCTGGAACGGCTCTACGGGCCGCGCACCTTCCGCCCGTTCGCCATGCCGCACATCTGACAACCGCGACACCACCACCACGACACAAGGGGGAACCACCATGGGCAGCGGAAGCTGGTCCACCAATGTCTACGACGCCGCCGCGCGCTACCGCGCCGCGTCCGGCTCCGGCGCCTTCGCCTACAGCGACCACGTCACCGGCTCGTCCCCGCGCAGCAGTTGGGCGGCCCACCCGTCACTCGACCCCAAGAACATCACCCTGCGGGAGAGCCGCGACTCCGCGGAACACCCCACCTCGCTCGCCATCGCCGTGCTCTTCGACGTCACCGGCTCGATGCGCACCGTGCCGCAGGTGCTCCAGACCAAGCTCCCCGAGCTGTTCGGCCTGCTGCTGCGCAAGGGCTACACCGAGCACCCGCAGGTGATGTTCGGCGCGGTCGGCGACGCCACCTGCGACCGGGTGCCCCTCCAGATCGGGCAGTTCGAGTCCGACAACCGGATGGACGACGACCTCGGCAACATCCTCCTGGAGGGCGGGGGCGGCGGCCAGATGAGCGAGTCGTACGAACTCGCGCTCTACACCATGGCCCGGCACACCGCGCTGGACTGCCACGAGAAGCGCGGGCGGCGCGGCTACCTGTTCCTGATCGGCGACGAGATGCCGTACGGCAAGGTCAAGGCGCGCGAGGTGTGGGACGTCCTCGGCGAGCGCATCCCGCAGGACATCCCGATCACCGACATCGTCACCGAACTCCAGCGCACCTACCACGTCCACTACATCCTCCCGGCGGGCTCCTCCTACGTCGGCAATACCGAAGTGCTCGGCATCTGGCGGAAGTTGCTCGGCCAGAACGTCATCGAGCTGGACGACCTCGACGCGGTCTGCGAGACCATCGCGCTGACCGTCGGCCTCGGCGAGGAGGCGATCGACCTCGCCGCGGGCCTGGCCGACCTGGCCGACGTCGGCTCGGCGGCGGGCGACAGCGTCAGCAGGGCGCTCGCCGGACTCGACCGCGGCAGGGACGGCGCGGCCCGCGGCAGCGCCCTCGCCGTCTCCGACGCGCCCCTCACCGACGGCGACGCGGGTCCCGCCACCACCACGAGGCTGTAGTGCACACCATCGTCGTCGACCTCGGATTCGGGGACGCGGGCAAGGGCGCCGCCGTGGACCGGCTCTGCCAGGACGGTACGGTCCAGGCGGTCGTCCGGTTCAACGGCGGCGCCCAGGCCGCGCACAACGTCGTCACCGCAGACGGCCGCCACCACACCTTCGCGCAGTTCGGCTCCGGCACGCTGCGCGGGGTCCGCACCCACCTGTCGCGGTTCATGACCGTCGACCCGCTCGCGCTGGCCGCCGAGGCCGACCACCTGCGCACGGTCGGCGTCCCCGACCCGTACGCCCTGCTGTCCGTCGACCGCGCGGCGCCGATCGCCACCCCGTACCACGCCGCCGCCAACCGGCTGCGGGAGCAGGCGCGCGGCGCCGACCGGCACGGCTCCTGCGGGATGGGCGTGGGCGAGGCCGCCGCGTACGCGCTCGCCCACCCCGGTGACGCGCCGACCGTCGGCGACTGCGCGTCACGCCCTCGGCTGCTGCGCCAACTGCGCCTGCTGCGCGACCGGTTGGCGGACGAGTTGGGCCCGCTTCCCGCGCCGCCGGTCGAGGACTGCGCGGAAGTCCTCGCCGCCTTCGCCCGTACGGTCACCCTGACCGACGGGGCCGCGCTGCACGACCTCCTGCGACGGGGCCCGGTGGTCTTCGAGGGCGCCCAGGGCGTCCTGCTGGACGAATGGCACGGCTTCCACCCGTACACCACCTGGTCCACCACCACCTTCGCCAACGCCGAGACGCTGCTGGCCGAGGCGGGTACACCGGGCGAGGCACGGCGGCTGGGCGTCGTGCGCACCTACACCACCCGGCACGGGCCGGGCCCGCTCGTCACCGAGGACCCGGAGCTGACACCGCTGCTGCCCGAGCCGCACAACGGCCACGGCCGCTGGCAAGGCGCCTTCCGCACCGGCCACTTCGACGCCGTCGCGCACGCGTACGCCGTGGAGGTCTGCGGGGGAGTGGACGCCCTCGCCGTCACCCACCTCGACGCGCCCGCCCGCGCCCGCGGCCTGCGCATCTGCCGCGCCTACGGCATCGACGGCACCCTCGTCGAACGCCTCGCGCCGGGTCCGCCCGGCGACCTGGCCCGCCAGGCCGCCCTCACCGCGCGCCTCCAGCGCGCCCGCCCGGCCCTGTGGGACACGCCCGGACGCGACCCGCGCCGCTGGTCGGACGCGATCGGCGCGGCCCTGGGCGCCCCCGTCCTGCTGGAGTCCTCGTCCCCGACCCGCCAGGTCCTGCGCAAGCCGCCCCGCGGCCCCGAAGCCGGCCCGACCCGCAAGGCCGCCTCTGAAGCGGCCCGGCACCCCACCCGCCCGACCGCTGTCCGATAGGGTCCCGCCGTGGCCAAGGACTCTCACTGCTCGTCATGCGGCGCCCCCTTCGGCGCCGACCCCGGATGGCCGCGCACCTGCGGAAACTGCGGGGCCGTCAGCTACCGCAACCCGCTGCCCGTCGCCGTCGTCCTGCTCCCGGTACGGCACACCGACGGCACGGGGCTCGTCGTGATCCGCCGGACGATCGAGCCGCGCCTGGGCCGACTCGCCCTGCCCGGCGGCTTCATCGACTTCGGCGAGAGCTGGGAACAGGCCGTCGTCCGGGAGTTGTCGGAGGAGACCGGCATCCGCGCCTCGGCGGCGGACGTCACCCTCGCCGACGCGCTCACCGACGAGGACGGCGGATATCTGCTGCTGTTCGGCCTGCTGCCGGAGCGCGACGCGGCCGAACTGCCGCCGTCCGTACCGACCGACGAGACCGACGGGCACCAGATCCTGCCGCGCCCGGCCGAGTTGGGCTTCCCCCTGCACACCCTGGCCGCCCGCCGCTGGTTCGACGGCGCTTACGACACGCCGCCGCACACCCGGTAACCGGTCGGCCCCTACGACGCCGTGCCGCGCACCCGCACTCGGTAGCCGACCGGCTCCCCGGCGTCCGCGCCGTCCCGCTCCACCACGACCTCGCCGTCCGCCCACCGAGAGGTGAACCGTTCTATCCGCGCCGTGCCCCAGCCCTCCGGGTCGCCGCTGAAGACGACACCGCTCCCGGTACGGCCGAGTCGCGGTGCCCACACCTCCAGTTCGACCTCGCCGTCCGCCCCGGCCACCGGCACGATCGCACCCGCCCGCGCCAGTACCGGAATCCGGCCCAGCGGCGCGTCGAGCAGCACCTGACCGGGCCCGCGGTGCGCGGTACCGGTCGCGGTGTCGTACCACAGGCCGCGCGGCAGCCGTATCGCCCGCGTCAGCGAACCCGGTTCGAGCACCGGAGCCACCAACAGCGCGTCGCCCAGGAGGAAAGCGTCACCGCACTCGCGCAACGCCCGGTCACCCGGCGCGTTCCACCACAGCGGGCGGACGTACGGGGCGCCGGTGCGGTGCGCGACGTGCGCCAGCGACTCCAGATACGGCAGCAGCCGCACCCGCTCGGTCAGCGCGGCCCGCGCGTGCTCCAGCACCTCGGGGCCGAACTCCCACGGCTCGCGCCGCCCCGCGTCGATCGCCGAATGGGTGCGGAAGAACGGCAGATACGCGGCGAGTTGGAACCAGCGCAGATACAGCTCCGGCGACGGCGAACCGGTGAAGCCGCCCACATCGGGGCCCGAGTACGGCACCCCGCACAGGCCGAGCCCGAGGACCAGCGACAGGGACGCGCGCAGCCCCGGCCAGCCGGTCGCCACATCGCCCGACCAGGTGCCGCCGTACCGCTGCATGCCCGCCCAGCCGGAGCGAGAGAAGAGGAACGGGCGCTGCTCGGGGCGCAGTTCGCGCAGCCCCTCGTAGCCCGCGCGGGCCATCGTCAGGCCGTACACATTGTGCGCCTCGCGGTGGTCGCCGCCTCGGCCCTCCAAAGAGTGCCGCGCCGAGCGCGGCAGGGTGTTCTCGCCGAAGGACACGAAGGACACCGGCTCGTTCATGTCGTGCCAGACCCCGGAGAAGCCCTGATCGAGGCGCTCGGCGTACAACCGGCCCCACCACGCCCGCACCTGGGGGTCGGTGAAGTCGGGGAAGGCCGCATCGCCCGGCCAGACCACGCCGTTGACCTCCCGGCCCCGCGCGTCCCGCACGAACGCGCCTTCCTCGGTGCCGCTGTCGTAGACCGCCACACCGGGCTCCGCCTTCACCGCCGGGTCCACGATCGACACCATCCGGATCCCGGACTCGGCCAACTCCGCGGCCAGACCGGGCAGATCGGGAAACCGGCCCTTGTCGACGGTGAAGACCTGGTGGCCGTCGAAGTGGTCGATGTCCAGATGCAGCACCGACAGGGGCAGTTCCCGCTCGCGGTAGCCCGCCACGACCCGCCGCACCTCCCGCTCGCTGCCGAAGCCCCAGCGCGAGTGGTGGTGGCCCAGCGCCCAGCTCGGCGGCAGCGCGGGTCTGCCGGTCAGCGCCGTCCAGCCGTTGAGCACCCGTGACGGTGTACCGGTGATCACCCAGTAGCGCAGCGGCCCGCCGTCCATCCGCAGCTCGCAGCCGCCCGGCCGGTCGTGGCCCGAGCCCGCGCCCTCCTCACCGTCCCGCAGCGTCACCCTGCCGTCCCACGTGTTGTCGTGGAAGACCAGGTGGCAGCCCGCGTCGGCGACCACGAGCTGCACCGGCATGGTGATGTACAGCGGGTCGTCGCCCGGCTCGAAGGAGCCGTCGGGGTCGGTGTTCCACAGCCGGTAGCCGCCCGCGGGCAGCCGCGGTCCCACGGCCCGGCCGCCGAGCCCGTATACCCGCGCGTCGGCCGGGGTCTCCGAGCGCTGCACCCAGCGCGCGCCCACCCCCGGCTCACCGCCGGTCGGCTCCCACCAGCGCGGCGGCAGCTCCCTGCGCAGCAGCACGCCGCCGGGCGTGCGGATCTCCACCGCGCCGTGCCGCGACACCAGGACGGTGACGCGCTCGGACACCACCCTCCAGCCGTCCTTGTCCGGTTCGAGGATCGCCCGCAGATCCGCCTCGGGCCGCCCGCCGGCCAGCGCGTACGACGGGTCGGGATCCGCGCCGTCCCAGCCGCAGAAGACAGCGCCGCCGATCGCCACCCTTACCCGCAGCACCGAGCGCGCGAACCGCACCCGGCCGCCGCCGGGCAGCGGCTCCACCTCCTGTGCGGCGCCCGGCACCCGGGCGCGCTCGGCGCCGCGCCGCGGCAGATCCCGCGCGTCCGTGCGCTGCCGCCGCCAGGCCGAGCGTGTGGCACGCCGGCCCTCGGCGGAACCCGCCGTCCGCACCGACCGCAGCAGGTCCCGAGCGTCCATGCCCCCACCCTTCCATCGAAACCGCCGGTCGCGCCGCTCGTTCAGCCACCGTTCACCTGGAGGGGGCGGTGCGCGACCCGCGCCGGTCGCCGGCGCCGCCGACCCGGACCGCACCCCGCGCGCCCGTGCCCTCCCGGCGGCGGGGCCGGGCCCGCGCGGGCCCGGTGAGTGATCTTCCCAGGGATCTTGGCGGGAACCCCGGCGGGAGCCGGAAACAGAGCCGCCCTGTCGCCGCCCCGCCGCCCGGACCACCCCCTCGGAACCCCTCGTCAGAGCCCCCGCCGACCCCCGCCGCGCGACCCGTGGGCCACCCCGCCCTGGCGCCGAAGACGATCACATGGCATCGTCCTGCCCAGGCCCGGGGCGGGACATTCCGCCCGCAGGGGACCAGCCGCAGATACGCGACGACGCGTACCGTCCGGGGAGCCGCCCATATGAGCACCACGCCCGAGCCCGCCGACAGCCCGGAGCCCCTGTGGACGCCGGGACCCGAGCGGATCGCCCGCGCGCAGGTGACCCGGTTCCAGGACTGGACGGCCGAGCGGTACGGCGCCCCGGCAACCGTGCCCGGCGACCCCGCCGCGAGCTACCACGCGCTGCACGCCTGGTCGGTCCGCGACCCCGACGCCTTCTGGCGCGCGATCACCGAGTGGTACGACGTCCGCTTCAGCACCCCGTACGAGACGGTGCTCGCCGACGCCTCGATGCCCGGCGCCCGCTGGTTCCCCGGCGGGACCCTCAACTACGCGGAGCACGCGCTGCGCCCGGCCCTCGACCCGGCCCGCGCGGACACCCCCGCCCTGCTGCACCTGGACGAGAGCCACGAGACCGGCACGGTGAGCTGGGCCGAACTCAGCCGCCAGGTCGCCTCGCTCGCCGCGGCCCTGCGCCGCCTCGGCGTCACCCCCGGCGACCGCGTCAGCGGCTACCTCCCCAACATCCCGCAGGCCGTCGTCGCGCTGCTCGCCACCGCGGCCGTCGGCGGCGTATGGACCTCCTGCGCCCCGGACTTCGGTGCCCGCAGCGTCCTCGACCGCTTCCAACAGGTCGAGCCCGTCGTGCTGTTCACCGTGGACGGCTACCGCTACGGCGGCAAGCGGCACGAACGGACCGACGTCGTCACCGAACTGCGCGCCGGGCTGCCCTCGTTGCGCGCGACCGTGCACATCCCGCTGCTCGGCACGCCCGCCCCCGAAGGCGCCCTGGACTGGGCGGACCTGACCGCCGACGACACCGCGCCCGCGTACGAGGCCGTGCCCTTCGACCACCCGCTGTGGGTGCTCTACTCCTCCGGCACGACGGGACTGCCCAAGGCCATCGTGCAGTCCCAGGGCGGCATCCTGCTCGAACACCTCAAGCAGACCGGCCTCCACCTTGACCTCGGCCCGGACGACCGCTTCTTCTGGTACACCTCCACCGGCTGGATGATGTGGAATTTCCTGGTCTCCGGGCTCCTGGCCGGTTCCACCGTCGTGCTCTACGACGGCAGCCCCGGCTACCCCGACGTCGCCGCCCAGTGGCGGGTGGCGGAACAGACCGGCACCACCGTCTTCGGCACCTCCGCCGCGTATGTGATCGCCTGCCGCAAGGCGGACATCCACCCCGGCCGCGACGTCGACCTGTCGGCCGTCAAGTGCGTGGCCACCACCGGCTCGCCGCTGCCGCCCGACGGATTCCGCTGGCTGCACGACGAGGTCAAGGAAGACCTGTGGATCGCGTCGGTCAGCGGCGGCACCGATGTGTGCAGTTGCTTCGCGGGCGGTGTCCCCACCCTCCCCGTGCACATCGGTGAGCTCCAAGCGCCCTGCCTGGGGACCGACTTGCAGGCGTGGGACGCGCAGGGCCGCCCGGTCGTCGACGAGGTCGGCGAGCTGGTCGTCACCAACCCCATGCCGTCCATGCCCATCAGGTTCTGGAACGACCCGGACGGCGCCCGCTACCGCGAGAGCTACTTCGAGATGTTCCCCGGCGTGTGGCGGCACGGCGACTGGATCACCCTCACCGCGCGCGGCACCGTCGTCATCCACGGCCGCTCCGACTCCACCCTCAACCGCCAGGGCGTCCGCATGGGTTCCTCCGACATCTACGAGGTCGTCGAACGCCTGCCGGAGATCCGCGAGTCGTTGGTCATCGGGATCGAACAGCCCGACGGCGGCTACTGGATGCCGCTGTTCGTGCAGCTCGCCGACGGCGCGGAACTGAACGACGCGCTGCGCGACCGGATCCGCACCGCGATCCGCGCCCAGCTCTCGCCGCGCCACGTACCCGACGAGGTCATCGCCGTCCCCGGCGTCCCCCACACCCTCACCGGCAAGCGCATCGAGGTCCCCGTCAAACGGCTCCTCCAGGGCACCGCGCTCGACAAGGCCGTCAACCCGGGCTCGGTGGACGACCTCGGGGTGCTGCGCTTCTACGAGCGGCTCGCCGCCGAACGCGCGAAGGGCCGCTCGTAGAAGGTCACTTCAGGTGCCGACGGTCACGTCCGCGTCGCCGTCATCCGGTGTACGCCGCGAAGATCTTCGAGAACTCGTACGGCGTCTGCGAGATGTTGGTGCACTTGTAGGTGGCGCCGGTGCACGCGTTGGCGTCCCGGCCCTCCTCCCAGAACGAGAGCATGCCCAGGTGCTTGCTCTGCGCGAAGGCGACGAGCTGACGGGCGTCGGCCTGGTCGTAGACGTGTCCGTCGTCGTTCTGGCCGAGCATCGGCGTCACGCCGACCATCGCCCAGAGCTGCGCGTCGGACTTGGTCGGATAGAGGGACTTGAGCTGTCCGAACAGGCTGTTGGCGGCCTGGACCGCCGCGTCGCCGTAGTCGACGCTCTGGTAGTAGTCCATGGCCATCACATTGACCATGTCCAGGTTGACGCCCGCGTTCTTCGCGGAGGTGACCACGTTCAGCCCGTTCGCGTCGAGACCGTTGGGCAGCACCGGCAGGGTCAGCGAGATCCGCAGACTCGGGTGGGACTGCTGGAGCAGCGCCAACGCCTGTGAGCGCAGGGCGATCGACGCGGGTTCCGCGACCGCCGAGCCCTCGATGTCGAAGTCGACGTAGGACAGGTTGTACGCGTCGACGACGGCGCCGTACTCGGTGGCCAGCGCACTGGCCGAACCGCACGCCTGGGCCAGCTCGATGCCGCTCGCGCCGCCGAAGGAGACCTTCACGTCCCCGCCGGCCGCCCTGATGGCGTCGATCTGGTCCTTCGCCCACGCCTGGCGCGGGTCATAGGCGTTGAACCACGACGCCTTGCAGCCCGCCGAGGTGACGAAGGCGAGCGTGAAGCTCTTCACGCCGCTCGCCTGGGACATCGCCGTGAGACTCGGCGTCGGCCAGGCGCCCATGTCCACGTACGGCGCGGTACGGATCACGCCGGGGCTCGGATTCCCGCCGCCACCGGTCGCGCTCGTGGTGCCGCTGACGGCCGCGCTGTACGCCGAGTAGTTGCCCGCCGCGTCCTTGGCGCGGACCTGGAAGGAGTACGCGGTGGACGCCGCGAGACCCGTCGCGGTGTACGAGGTGCCGGTCACGGCGACCGGCGTGCCGCCGTTGCGTGAGACCTCGTAACCGGCCACGGAACCGGAGTTGTCGGTCGAGGCGTTCCACTTCACCGTCAGCGAGGAGCTGGTCGGCGAGCCCACGGTGACGCCGCCGGGCACGGTCGGAGGCGTGGTGTCGGAACCGCCGCCACCGCCGCCCGCGTCGCAAGAAGCCCCGTTGAGCTTGCAGTTGGCCGGGGTGGCGGTTCCCGAACCCACCCAGCCGAAGACGGCCGAGGCGCCCGGCGCGAGCGTCCCGTTGTAGTCGCGGTTGGTGAACGTGTAGTGCGTGCCGCCGGACGTGGCGGACTGGGTCAGCAGCGCGTCCCAGTAGCTGCCGACGCTGCTGCCGGAGGCCAGGTCGAACTCGACCTTCCAGGAACTGATCGCGGAACCGCTGCCGTTGGTGATCGTGTACTGCGCCTGGTAGCCGCTGCCCCAGTCCGAGGTCTTGGCGAAGGCCGCGCCGACGCCGCCGGCCGCCGAGGTGGGCGGAACGAGGAACAGGACGAGCGTGCCGAAGAGCGCGAGGAGGAGTGTGAGGGATCTTCGCATGCCGGACTCCCATTTGGTCTGTACCAATGCCGCCCAGGATCTGGATACTTGACCGGCGCCGCCCCCGTCAATAGCGCCGCTGGCACCTCACTGACCACCCCCGTCACGGTGCGGTGCCTCAACCCCCGTACGTGCTCGCGGAGTCGGCGAGTACGCGACCGAAGTCGGCGGCCAGCACGGCCGCTTCCGGCACCCGCAGGTCCGCGACGGTGATCCGTACGCCCGGACCCGCACCGATCCGGAACCGCGACCCGCCCGCCACCCACCAGCCCTGCGACCGCAGGCCGTTGACGACCGCGGCCTCGTCGCGCACCGGCACCCACACATTCAGACCGCTCACCCCGGCCCCGGTGATCCCGTGCTCCGCGAGCGCCGCGATCAGCGCCTCGCGGCGCTCGGTGTACGCCGTCCCCGCCGCGGCGACCAGTTCCGCCGTCGCCGGATCGGTCATCAGCCGGACCACCGTCTCCTGGAGCACATGGCTGACCCAGCCCGACGTCAGCAGCATCCGGCCGTCGTGCCGGGCGAGCGTGACCGGGTCGCAGGCCATCGCCGTCCATCGCAGATCGGTGCCCAGATGCTTGGAGACCGTACGGATCTGCGCCCATCGCCCCGGACCCCGCGCCCCCGCCGTGGTCAGCGAGTGCAGCGGACCGCCCGCCGTGTCCGCGCTGTGGTCGTCCTCGACGACCAGCACCTCGGGCGACCCCGCCAGCACCGCGAGCAACTCCTCGCGGCGCGCCTCCGACACCCGTGACCCGTACGGATTCTGCGCGCGCGGACACAGCACCACCGCCCGCGCGCCGGCCCGCAGCGCCGACCGCAGCGCTTCCGGCCGCATCCCCTCGTCGTCCACCGCCACCGCGGCCGTCCGCAGCCCCAACGCCGGTACGAGATCGAGCAGATGGTGGAAGCCGGGGTCCTCGACGGCCACCGCGTCGCCGGGCCGCAGCTCCACCGACAGCAGCCGCGCGACGCAGTCCAGCGCGCCGTGCGCGAAGGTGACCTGCCCGTCGGGCACCCCGTCCCGGCGGAACCACGCCCGCGCCAGCTCCTCCAACTGCGGCAGCCGGGGCGAGGCGCGGTGCGAACGTGCGCCGGGCGACAGCCGTCCCGGCGGCACCAGATCCGGCAGGAAGGCCGGGTCCGGATGGCCGCCCGCCAGATCCCGCAGCCCCTCTGGCACCCGGGGCGGACGCCGCGAGGCCACCGAGGGCGCCGACGCGACCACCGTCCCGCCGCGCCCGCGCGTCACCACGATCCCGCGCCGCCGCAGCTCCTTGTACGCCGCCGCCACCGTCCCCGGACTGACGCCGAGTCCGTCCGCCAGCGTCCGCACCGGCGGCAGCGCGTCCCCCGGGCGCAACCGCCCTTCGGTCACCGCCCGTTCGGCCGACGCGGCAATCTCCCTGGCCGTCGCACCGCTGATCGCATATTGTGTTGCCACATACATGAGTATGTACCAATACAATGCCGCACGGCAAGCGAGTACGTGGCGGACGAGCGGCGAACGGACCCGGTGACGAGGGGGAGCGGACACGATGCGGATACCGCCGATACCAGGAGGCCCGGACGGGCGGCGGATGCTCTGGATCAACCTCATCGACAAGACCGGCTCAGGACTCTGGGTCGCCGTCACCGCCCTCTACTTCGTCCTCATCGGCGGACTCAGCACCGGCCAGGCCGGACTGCTGCTCGGCCTCGGCGGCGCCGCCGGCATCGCGGGCGCGCCCGTCGCGGGCCGCCTGGCCGACCGCGTGCCGCTCACCCGCGTGCTGTTCGCCGTCCAACTCCTGCGCGGCGCCTCCAGCCTGCTGCTCCTGCTCGCCCACGGCTTCTGGCAACTGCTGCCCCTGGTCGCCCTCGGCAGCTTCGGCGAACGCTCCGCCTCCGTCCTCACCAAACTCTTCGCCGCCCGCGTCGCGGGACCCGACCGCGCCCGCTACCAGGCCGTACAGCGCACCGTCGTCAACGTCGGCTACACCGTCGGCGGCCTCGGCGCCTCCGCCGCCCTGGCCATCGGCACCAGCGCGGTCTACCGCGGCCTGCTCCTCGGCGACGCCCTGTCCTTCGTCCTCGTCGCCGCCCTGGTCGCCCGCTGCGCCGAACCCCCCTCGGCCAGCAGAACCGTCGCCGCCCACACCGCCCCGACCGCCACCACGGCCACAACTCCCGTACCGCACCGCGAAGTCGGCGCCCCCTCGAACCCCTGGCGGGACCGCGGTTACCTCCTCTACGCCGCCCTCGACTCGGCGATGTTCCTGTACGGCTGCGCGCTCAGCGTCGGCATGCCGCTGTGGATCATCACCCGCACCGACGCTCCGCACGGCCTCGCAGCCGCCATCTTCGTCGTCAACACCGTCATCGTGGTCGCCTTCCAGGTCCGGCTCTCCCGGCACGGCAGGACCCCACGCGTCGCCGCCGACTCCCTGCGCCGGGTCGCCGTATGGTTCCTGCTCTCCGGAGCCGCCACGGCCGTCGCCGTCGTCCACACGCGATGGGCCGCGACCGCCGCGATCCTCGCCGCCGCCATCGCCTTCACCGTCGTCGAGATGATCCAGTCCGCCATCTCCTGGGAACTGTCCGTCGCCCTCGCACCCGACGACGCACAGGGCAGCTACGTCGGCGTGCACGGCCTCGCCCAGTCCACCTCACGCTGCGTCGGCCCGCTGCTCATGACCTCCGTCGTCATCGCCACAGGACCGACCGGCTGGATCGCGCTCGGCGCCGTACTCGCCGCCGCCGCGCTCCTGCAACGCCGCCTGGTCCTGCGCCGCCTCGACCGACCGCACCCGACCGCCGCAGAACCGCCGTTGTCAGTGCCCCCGGTTACGGTGAGTGAGCACTAGGGGTCATCGGGACCCCGGTGCCACACCGAGGGGGAAGCATGTCCAGCACCAAGAACCGCACCACCCACCGCAAGAACCGCCACGCCCGCGCCGACCAGGCACAACGCCCGCCCCGGCACCGCGCGGCCCACCGCAGGGCGCTGCGCCGCGAAGCCCCCACCGTCGTCGCCCTGCTCCTGGACGACCAGGACTTCGCGGCCCTGACCGACCACCGCAGCTTCGCCTTCGAAAACTACGCACAGTATCTGCACGCCGTCGACGCCTTCCTCCGCCACCTGCACGCCCAGGGCCACCACATCGCCGTCACACTCTTCGACCCCGACGCCTACGCCGACTACTGCACCACCACCCGCCAGCCCCCGGACAGCGCCACCACCCGCACCCACTACACCGCGGAGGCGACCGCCGCGGGCCCCTCCGTCGCCTACACCCGCCAGTCCCTCACCCTGCTGCGCGCCCAACTCGCCCACGAAGCCGACCGCCGCGCCACCTGGGAGAGCGCCACCGACGCCCTCACCCGGGCCGGCACCTGCCCCGACTGCGGACAGGACCTCGCCCACTGCGCCTTCGACCGCGCCTCCGACACCCTGCTGCGCCTCATCGAGACCGTCGGCCCCGGCACCCACCACGTCGTGTGCAGCCTCCCCGCCGACGACGGCCCACTGCTCGCCGCCGTCCACGTACACGCCGACACCGACGACACGATCGAACTCGCGGAGAACGACGCCCTCGTGCTCTGCACCGTCATGGCCGCCAGCACCGCCACCGGCCGGACCGGAGGCGTCGTCCTGCGCACCACCCACGACGACGAACGGCCCGACACTGTACGCGGCTGGTCCCTGCGCGACGGCCACCTCCACCCGCTCACCGAAGCGGAGGTCTTCAACGCCTACTGCACCGACGCCGCCACCGGCGACCCCGTACCGCCCGAGCACGGCGTCGCCTACCGCGCGGGACTCCCCCTGCCGCCACCGCCCGTCGACCACATCGGCCCGACGGGTCCCTTCGGACCCCTCACATGAGGGAGAGGCCGCAGTACGGGACCGGCTGGCGCGGAACACCGGGCCGATGACAAAACGGCGGAGGGCGCCCCACCCCGCACGGGTGGAACGCCCTCCGCCAACCAACCCGACCGCCGCCGCCGCCGTCGGCTCACTCGCCGGACAGCACGCCCTGCGCCGCCCGCCGCGCATCATCGGCGCTGTCGGTCGCCCGAGCGGCGGCAGCCGCACGCTCGCACTGCGCCAGCGTGTACTTCGCCAACGTCGCCCGCACATAAGGAATCGACGCCGCACCCATCGAAAGGCTGGTGACACCCAGACCCGTCAGCACACACGCGAGCAGCGGATCCGCCGCCGCCTCACCGCACACACCACAGCTCTTGCCCTCGGCCCGAGCCGCGTCCGCGGACGCCGCCACCAGGTCGAGCAGCGCGGGCTGCCACGGGTCCTGAAGCCGCGACACCGCACCGACCTGCCGGTCCGCCGCGAAGGTGTACTGCGCCAGGTCATTGGTGCCGAGCGACAGGAACTCGACCTCCTGGAGAATCGACCGCGCCCGCAGCGCCGCCGACGGAATCTCCACCATCGCACCGAACTTCGCCCGCAGCCCCGCCGCACGGCACGCGTCCGCGAACGCCTTCGCGTCCTGACGGTCCGCCACCATCGGCGCCATGACCTCCAGATACACCGGAAGCCCCTCCGACGCCTTCGCCAGCGCGGTGAGCTGCGTCCGCAGCACCTCCGGGTGGTCGAGCAGCGATCGCAGCCCCCGCACACCCAGCGCCGGGTTGGGCTCGTCCGCGGGCGTCAGGAACTCCAGCGGCTTGTCGGCGCCCGCGTCGAGCACGCGCACCACCACCCGGCCCTCGGGGAACGCCTCGAGCACCTGGCGGTACGCCTGAACCTGCTTGTCCTCCGTCGGAGCCTTCGAGGAGTCGTCCAGGAACAGGAACTCCGTACGGAACAGACCCACGCCTTCCGCCCCCGCCGCCACCGCCGCGGGCACATCGGCCGGGCCGCCGACATTCGCCAGCAACGGCACCTTGTGCCCGTCCGACGTCGCACCAGGACCCGACGACGCCGACAGCGCCGCCTTCCGGGCCGCGGCCGCCTCGGACAGCGCGGTCCGTTTCTCCTCGTCCGGCTCGACGAACACCTCACCGGTGCTGCCGTCGACCGCGATCAGCGTTCCCTCGGCCAGCTCACCCGCACCCGGCAGCGCCACCACGGCCGGCACCCCGAGCGCCCGCGCCAGAATCGCGCTGTGACTGGTCGGCCCGCCCTCCTCGGTGACGAAACCGAGCACCAACGCAGGGTCGAGCAGCGCCGTGTCCGCAGGCGCCAGATCACGCGCGATCAGCACATACGGCTCGTCGCTGTCCGGCACACCTGGCATCGGCACACCCAGCAGCCGCGCGACGATCCGGTTCCGCACGTCGTCCAGATCCGCGACCCGACCGGCCAGATACTCACCAGCGCCCGCCAACAGCGCCCGGTAGGAGGCGAAAGCGTCGTACACCGCGCGCTCGGCCGTACTCCCCACCGCGATCCGGCGCTCGGCGTCGGCCAGCAGCTCCGGGTCCTGCGCCATCAGCGCCTGCGCCTCAAGCACCGCCTGCGCCTCGCCGCCCGCGAGATGACCACGCGCGGTCAGATCGGCGGCCACCGCCTCGACGGCCTGCCGCGCCCGACCCTGCTCGCGCGGAGCGTCGTCCGCCGGGATCTGCTTGGCGGGCGGCTCCAGAACAGCGGTGCCCATGTGCCGTACCTCGCCGATCGCCACACCGTGGCTGACACCGACGCCTCGCAGCGTTGTCTCCATCTCACCCGTCTCCGGTCGATGCGGCGGGTCGATGACGCCGCCGCTTAGGTTGCGTGCCCCCGCTGGCTTGACTCCTGGCGGAGAGCGGGACTACTTCCAGGTGAAGAGAGTGCCGCCCGCTTCGATCTCGCCGCTCTCCGCGACCTCGCCGAGCGCTTCCACCGTGGCCTCGAGCGCGACCACGGGGCACACCGGCGACTTCCCGGCCTCCTCGACGGCCGCCGGATTCCACCGGACGACCTCCTGGCCGCGGCTGACGGTGTCGCCCTTGGACACCAGCAACTCGAATCCCTCGCCATTGAGCTGAACGGTGTCGATGCCGAGGTGCGTCAGCACTCCGTGCCCTTCGTCGTCCACGACGACGAACGCGTGCGGGTGCAGAGAAACAACGACTCCGTCCACCGGGGACACCGCCACCGTCGACTCGCGCACGGGGTCGATGGCCGTACCCGGTCCCACCATGGCGCCGGAGAACACGGGGTCGGGCACTGCCGCGAGCCCGATGGCCCGTCCGGCCAGCGGAGAAGAAACGGTCGTCATGGGAAGCCTCCTATATGCGGAGCTCAAGACGCCGTCACTGCCTGTCACCGGACGGCGAGGCCGCGAGAGCAGCCTAAGTCATGTCAAGTATGGATTCCGCCCGAGCGGAAGCGACCACATGATGACCCTTCCCGATCGGAAGTCTGCCATCCGGCCACCCTCAGCCACCGTGACTGTCACCGCGACCGGAACGGCCGCGGTCGATTTGCTCCGAGCGGGGGAGTCCAGTACGTTGGCACAACCGCCTCGACGAGACCCGCGGAAACGTGTGTGCTCGGAACGGGGTTGGTAATTCCGACCGAATAGCTTCTGCTAAAGTCGGAGACACGACGAAGGGAAAGCCCGGAGGGCCGGTGAAACGGTCTGAAGGAAGCTTCCGTTCCTTGAGAACTCAACAGCGTGCCAAAAGTC
>NZ_JBIBIC010000015.1:0-188206 GCF_042957385.1 Streptomyces sp. NPDC008079 | reverse complement strand
GATCAGCCGCAGCCCAGAACCCCTACCGCTACGTCGGCGGCACCTACGACCGCACCACCGGCTGGATCAAATACGGCCAACGCTGGTACAACCCCACCACCGGCCGCTTCACCACCCAAGACGCACACTCCTTCCTCGCCGACCCCGCCCAGGGCAACCGCTACGCCTACGCAGGCGACGACCCCATCAACAACACCGATCCCACAGGGCAATTCGGACTGTCGTCGGTGACTAGTGGCATCGCAAAAGGGCTCGACGCTTATGACTGGCTGCAGGCAGGCACTAGCCTGCTGAGCGGAGACATTTCAGGAGCGGCGTCTGGGTTCGCCAGCATCAGCGCCGGAGTGGTGGCCGGTGCCGTATGTGAGGCAGCAACAGCCCCTGAATCCGCCGGACTTTCCACCGTAGGCTGCTATGCGTTCGGTGTGGCCGCATCATATTCAGTGCAGGTAGCTCTGTCGTGAATTAGATGGCTGGGGGAGCGCTCTCTCGAGGAGCGCCCCCCAGCCCCCTTCGAGAGGTGATATTCATTTCCGATAAAATCGAGAAAAACTCCGCTCGCGGCTGGCTGTACCTCGCTGCGGCTTTCTTAGGCTTCTACGTGATTGTTGGATTCATAATGACCGCCAGCGGAAAAAGCGCGGCTTCGGCCTGGGGCGGCACACTCCCTGTATTGATCGCCCCACTCCTAGGCATCGGATTCGTCCGATACCGAAGGCAAAAGCAAAATGGCCTCCGATAGGCCCGACACGAGTAAGCATGGCATCCAATACAAGCGGCAGGAGTCAAAATGACGACAATAAACTTCGCCGCCGGAGGGACGAGCCTGCCCAGTAGCACCGGAACGGATATCGCAATTACCTGCGTGTGCGCCGTCGTAGCAGGCGTAATATTCTTCATCTTCAGGTTCAAAAATAAGAAGTAGCGCGACACTGCAACTCGGGTACGAGGCTGGTCTCGCAACATCGGGGTTAGTACTCCAGTCGTAGTTCGTGATCTTCAAGTCTGAGTTGCTTGTCGTCGGTAGCGGCTGGTCTGGGAGCGGGCCTGGTGGTGACGTCGCCAGTCGGACCAGCCGAGCCGGTGGTCCGTGCCGTAGACGGGTTGTTCGTTGCAGGTGAGCGGGGTGCAGGTGAGCGGGGTGCGGGTGTCGGGTGCGGGGCGGCGGTCGCCGTCGTCCGCGCGGACGACGGCGAGGAAGGCGCACCCAACAGGTGATCTGGCCAACCGTCCGGGGACTCCGTACTGGCTTTCTCGCCAATAATAGAAAACGGGAAAAATGAGCAAAGACACAACACGAACGCTGGTAATATTCATAATTATTTGCGCAGTACTGGGAATCGCTGGCATCACTCAGGGGGTAAACGGAAATGCTGTAATCCTAGCAGCAGGGATCGTCGCTCTCACTTGTGCCCTTGTGATGCTTTTTCTGATTATTCGAGGACCCAAAAAAAGAGTAGCTTTACTCCGACCGCGGATTCCAGAGCAGCCCCTGGTGCGTCGGCGGTTTCGATAGCAATGTCACCCACCACGCCGAAAGAGTGCCGAATGGGAAAACCGGGTCCGAATATGGCGCGGCGAATGGTGATCTTCATCATCATCACGTTCACTGCTGCCGTATTTCTTATCATCCAGGGAAGTAACGAGGAGGGCGCAGGCGGAGTGGCATTCATCTGCGTGGGAATCGTTACGCTCGCAGCCGCCGGAACGCTGACCTATCTCATGCTGCGCGGTCCGCGGCGTGAATGATTCTACTGGGGGCTGGCAGCGGCGGGAGCGAAACCACACAGTCAGTTGACCCGTGAACAACGGTCACCCACGACCGAGCAGTACGGCGCCGACGAACACTCCTGACGGCACGGGCCCTCAGCGATGGGGGTGCCGGTAGCCGGGATGGCGCTGCGGGGTCGCGGTCCCGTCGAGGCGCTTGCGCGGTTTGGCCTTCGGTGTCTCGCGGGCGAGCGCGCCGATCCGGCGCCGCAGTTCCTCGAGCCAGGCCAGCCGCTCCGGGCTGAGCACCAACTGCTGCTCTTGGCCGTCGTCGTCCGTGTCGGCCGGATCGGGAAGGGCGGGCTGCTCGTGCAGCACCACGGCGGTCGACCGGTCCTGCGGCGAGCGCTTGCCGGGACTCACCTCACCACTTGGCGCAGCCTGGTCCGGGGCCGGGTCCCGTGAAACGAACGGGCCCCGGCTGTGCCTGCGGAGTCCGGACGCTACGGATCGCAGCGACTCCCCCACAACCTGTACGAGTGGGTCCACCTGTCGTCCGACGCCATGACCGACGCCCATGCCTACACGCAGATGATGGTGGGCACCAATGGCGCTTTCTTCCAGATGCTGGGCTGGGCGACGACCGGATTCGCCGCCAACTCCATTGCTGCGACGCCGACCGCTACGTCACCCAGGACGGTCGCCCACGCGGTCGGCCTGTTCGGTCAGCCGCTCCCGCCGGGCACCGACCTCAGCAACTGGTGGACCATCGGCAGCCAGTACGCCGCCGAACGCTCCTGACCCAGGCCGCCTGTGCGGCGGCGGAAGCACTTCGCCGCGTGCTGCGGACATGCAGATGCTCCCGGTGCTCGGCACCGGAAGCATCGAAGAGCAGGGCCGCTCGCTCAGCCTTGCCGGGTCTCTCTAGGGCGGTCGACCCGGGTGACCACGGGCGGGTCGTCGCTCTTCTTCTCCGTGCCGACGAGTGCCGGGTTGGCGAAGGTGTCAGCGAAACTCTGCTGCTGAGCCGGTGGCGGCGGTGCCTGACCGGGCTCCCTCGTTCTGTGCGTCGCTCATGGTCACCAGTGTGGACCATGAGGGCGACGAATTCACTATTTGGTAAGGTGAAAGATTAATGCACGTATTATTCGAAGTCCTGTTGGTGGTTGCTGGAACAGTTTTCATCGGTGGCGCGCTCTTTCGATGGCGCAACCGTCAATCGTACGGCGTGAAGTCCCTTTCAGCATCTGTCATGTTGGGTTTGACGGGGTGCTTTGCCCTGGCAGCAGCGGCCTGGCCACCTCTGCTCGGAGGCATGGTTTTGACGGGAATCGCCTTCTGGGCATTCCAGCGAAAAGAGTGACTTTCCCCGGGTGCTGGCGCGGTGATTGCGCCAGCACCCGGCCCTGCCTATGGCCGTGATCCCGTGCCGTTCGGATCCGTGGTCACCGCGTCGACCAACGCCGGCACGTGCGTCTACGCCCCAGCAGGTGATCTGGCCAACCGTTCGGGGAGTCCGCGCTGGCTTCTCGCCAATAATAGAAAACGGGAAAAATGAGCAAAGACGCAACACGAACGCTGGCAATATTCATAATTTTTTTGCGCAGCACTGGGAATCGCTGGCATCACTCAGGGGGTAAACGGAAATGCCGTAATCCTAGCAGCAGGGATCGTCGCTCTCACTTGTGCCCTTGGCTTCAAGGTGCTTCCGCGGCGCTGGGTCGTCGAGCGGACGTTCGGCTGGCTCATGCACCACCGCCGGCCCGCCCGCGACTACGAAACTCACCCTCACTACTCCAAAACCCATGATCAACATAGCGATGATCGACCTCATGAGCCGCAGACTGACCCGGGAATCGATCCACAACTGGCGCGACAACTGAACGGCGGCAGAGTCGGCCTCCTGCGAATCACAGCAGGTAGGGCCACAGGCTGACGCTGTTCCGCTCCACACTGATCTCGACCCACGTTCCATCGACAGCAGTCGATGGCGGCGGGTCGGCGAGGTCGAACAAGATGTGGGTTCCAGCTACTTCCAGCATGGCTCCGCCATCGCCCGTCAGGCCCAGCCGCCCCCGAAAGACAATCCGACCGCCTTCCTCCTCATCCACCCCCGGTGAAAATGAAGTGGCCGGTCTAGTGTTGCCGCCTCAGGCCACGTCCTCTTCAACGGTCCACTCCACATGATGTTCGCGGCCCACTCCCGTCGGATCGCCGCACCAGAACGCCGCAGCGGCACCCACCTCCGAGCGCACTCGAACCGTCGCGCGCCCGTCGGCGACCTGCCTCACCGCTTCCACTTGGATCAACACCCCGCAATCATCCACGGCAGCACCGCGCTGCCAAACACTCCTGCCAGGACAAAACGCTCTTTCAGGGCAAAGGATGCCTTGGCGTCCACTTGCCCCGTCCACTCGCCGACGGCGCCATGGATCCGCCAGGCGGTCTCCCGGGCGTCCTCACTGCTCACGGCTTGGACCACCAGGAGGACTTGTAGCCCTGCCAGTCGTCGAGGCCCGGCTGACCCACCGAGCGCCCCTTGCCGGCAGCTCGAATGCTGGGAACGGGGTGCCGTCGTACGGGGCAGGTCAGCCGATGCCGTAGTTAATAGTGCGGCGTTCGGGTGACGGGTTCCTGCGGGGCGGGCCCGCCGTACGTGTACTCGCCCTTGTTGCCCTCGGTACGGCGGCCGCGATGAAGCTTGGCGACGAACATTCCCCGGTCGAACTGGGCGAAGACACCCATCATCTGGCGCATGGTGGTGCGCATCGGGACCTCCGGGGTCGTCGGGCATGATCTCGCCCTCTGTTATGAGTTCTTACGACGCCGATTTTTTCGGAAGTTCGCCCCCTTCCGCCTCATCAGCGGGCCCAAAAAGGCCGTTGCAGCGATCACTGCGATGATCACAATCAGAGTGCTCACGTGACTCCTTCAGATTGCGAAAGGAAGCCCGAAGGCGGCGCCTCCGGGCAGATGAATTCAGCAGATATTCAGTGGTCTTGGTTATTTTTTCTTGCTTTTCTTTTTCCGACCACAATAATAATGGCGAATATGACGATTAGGCACATAATTCCTATGAGATCGAATACGGGACCGCCCGGCAGTCGGGTTCCGCCTACTGCAATATCAAAACCACTCTTCAATTTCTACTCCTATGGTTAGCGGTGACGAGGGCGGCCACCGATGGTCGGGGCCGCCCTCACCTCGCAGGTTAGTCGGATACCAGGCCGGAGACGTAGTCGCCCGCCAGAGCGGAGCCAGCTACACATCCTGACTCAAAGATGGTTGACAGGCATGCTGTGGGAACTTCGAAGTATCCGATAACAAGTTGCATACGGATTCAACGATGATTCCAGTCGCTGCGCCGGCTCCTTCTTGTCCGGGGTGCCGACGGCGGTGTAGTCCGCCGTCACCACCAGATCCTCCTCGCTGTCAGCCGCCCGCCCTTTTAGCTTTCTACTGTTTGCACCGCTCAAGCCATGCATAGGTGGACCATATGGCGAACATTAGGACTACAAAGAACAAGCACGTCCAAATTGCTTGATGTGCCCCATTGTCCGTGGCGAAAGGCGAGTATTCCCCGCAATGCTACTTTTCCAGTCATGTTCACCGCCGGTATAGTTGGTTCATTTTTTATGGACCGTGGCCAGGTTTTCGCAAATCCGGCCACGGTCCATGGTGAATCTTCTAAAATTTCCCTACCATTTTGAGGACAGTGCCGCCAGCCCCGCCCCCAATTGCGCCGCCAGCGCCGTACCCAACACACGACTCAAGGTCACCTTTTGTGCTTCCACTGTTCATGGAGCTGGCAGTCATTCCGCCCACACAACCACTGAGGAATCCGGCGACATACGGGTTTTGAGTCACCACCAATGCTGTAACTCCGACTGCGGTTCCCAGTACGATTCCCATCGTATCCCCCAGACTGAATGTGCCGTTGGGGTCCGTGTGATTGGTGGGGTCGTTGCCGAAGGCGGTGTAGGGGTTGGTTTCCTGGCCGGAGGGGTCGGTTTGGGTGAAGCGGCCGAGGGTGGGGTCGTAGTAGCGGGCGCCCATTTTGTACGGGCCGGTGGGGTCGAGGTAGGTGCCCTGGAAGCGGTAGGGCTGGGGCACCGCTTCGACGGGGGTCGAGGCGTCCTGGCCGTAGGGGCTGTGGTTGTGGGTGCGGGCGGCGTTGGCCAGGCCGGGGACGGAGCCGTCGATGTCGGTGAGGTAGTAGTACGAAGTGCCCCCGGTTTTCATGGAGTTGAGTGTGCCCTGGGGGTCGCGGGTGTATCCGGTGTCGGTTCCTGCGGTGGTGGAGGCGGCGAGTCCTTCGGGTCCGTTGTGGAAGGTCGTCGCGCCGAGGCTGGTGCGTTCGCCGTTGTCGGTGCCGGAGTACGCGGCGGTGTAGGCAGTGCCGCCAGCGGTGAGGGCGGTGAGCTGGTTGAAGTCCGACCAGGTCTCGCCGGTACGGGCTCCGGCGGATGAGCCGGCGGCGGTTTCGTCTCCTGCTGCGTTGTAGGACCAGCCGGTGGAGGAGCCGTTCTTGGAGATGAGCTGGCTGGCGTCGTTGTAGGCGTAGGTGGTCCTGGTGTCGGGGCACGTGAAGAGGGTGCCGACGCCGGTCATGTTGCCCGCCGCGTCCAGGCAGTAGTGAACGGGGGTGGGGGTGTCCGCTTCAGTGAGCCGGGTTATGGCGGTCGTAGGTGTAGGTGAAGTAAGGCGCCCGGCGGCGTCGTAGCCGTAGTCGACAAGGCCGGTGGGATCGGTGTAGGTGTCGACGTGGCCGTCGGGGGTTTAGGTGAGCAGTGTGGTGGAGCCGTCGGTCAGCGTTCGCAGGGTCTCGCGGTTGAGCTTGTCCATCGCGTACGTGGTGGTGCCGGTGGCGTCAACGCGGGAGCGCTGGTTGCCGTCGCCGTCGAAGGTGTAGGGGACACTGGCGCCGCCGGATGTGACCACCTTCGTCGTGCGGGTGTCGGTGGTCTTGACGAGGTTGCCGTAGCCGTCGGTGTCGAACACCGCGGTGCGGCCGTCGCTGCTCACCGGCGGCCGCGGTGTGCTGGTGGGGGTCGGTGCCGGTCAGCTGCCGGGCGCGGTGGAGCAGGCCGGTGCCGTAGATGCGTTCCGCGGCCGCTGCCCGGCGCATCTGCCGGATCTCTGTCGCGGTCATGTCCTGCGGGCCCGCCAGCTCCGGCAGCCCCTCGATGTCGGCAGCCGGGGGCTCGGGTGTCAGGGCCTGCTCGAGCAGCTGGTCGGCGTCACGCCATGCGGCGGCGCTGCGCGGCTTCTGTCAGGTGCTCTCGCTGCGTTCTTGCTGGTTGCGAAGCTGTGTGCTGCGGTTCTCGGGGGCCGGACACCGCTCCTGGCCGTGCTCCCCGGCCTCCGTTGCACCCCGCGCCGACGTTGTCGGCGAGGTCTTCGCCGACCGCCTTGGGACCGTCTTCCTCGCCATCACAGCAAGCCGGACACCTCACCCAGACGCCAGCCGTACGAGCCAGGGTTAGGGAACCACGGCCGGGCGCGGAGTGTCCTTCAGGGCATCCGCACCCGCAGGAGACCCTGCGGGCAGAGACGAGGATGATGAGGATGCCGGTGAGAGGTCGTATGACGAGATGTGTGATCGCGGGGGCATCGCTGGGCATCGCCCTGGCCGCTCTGTCCGGGTGCGCAAGCGACAGACGCGGGACCGGGGACTCACCCGTGGCGAACCACAAGGGTGACAACGCGCCCGCCGACGTCACCAACTTCCCCGACCACTACGCCAACATCGCCACCAAATGCGTCGCGGGCGCACCCGGCTACCGCGCGTTCGTCACCACCCGCGACGCCGCACCCGTCATACTTCCCGACCCCGGCTGCAAAGGCTGACCCCTCACCGCCGCGCCGACGGGTGCGGGATCATGGGGGGATGCGCGCTGCCCGGCTGATCCGTATGGCCCTGCTGGTCCAGTCGAGTCCCGGTATGACCGCCGCCGCGATCGGCCGGGAACTGGGGGTCAGCGAGCGGACGGTGATCAGGGACGCACAGGCGCTGCAGGAGGCGGGAGTCCCCGTACGGTCGGAGCGGGGACGGGCGGGCGGATACCGGCTGGCGCCGGGGTACCGGACCCGGCTGACCACGCTCGGTCCCGGAGAAGCCGAGACGCTCTACCTCACCGGACTGCCCTCGGCCCTGCGGGACCTCGGACTGTCCGACGCCGCGGACACCGCACGGCTGAAACTGTCCGCGACCCTGCTGCCGTCGCTGCGCGCGGCGGCCGAGTCCTCAGCGCACCGCTTCCACCTCGACGCACCGGCCTGGTTCCGCGAACCGCCGGCCTGCACGCTGCTGCCCGAACTCGCCCGCGCCGTATGGTCCGACCGGACCGTCGAACTCACCTATACACGGCCGGGACGCGACGGCACACCGCCCGCCACCGTGACGCGGCACCTGGAACCGTACGGCCTCGTCCTCAAAGCCGGGGTCTGGTACGTCGTGGGCCGCGTCCCCGGCCCACCGGCAGAACACGAAGACCCGTGGCGGACCTACCGCGCCGACCGGATCACCGCCCTGTCCCCCGGTGCCGGCGAGCCCTTCACCCGCGACCCCGCCTTCGACCTCGCCGCGCACTGGCAGGCCAGGGCCGCGGAATTCGCCCGGGCACTGCTGCGCACCACCGTCACCGTCCGCCTGACCCCCCGGGGACTGGACCGCCTGCCCGCCGTCACCGACCCCGCCGCGACCGGTGAGGCACTCGCCCGCGCCGACGCCCCCGACACCGCGGGCCGCGTCACGCTCCGCCTGCCCGCCGAAAGCGAAGACGTCGCCTTCACCCAGCTCACCCAACTGGGCGCCGACGCCGAGGTATTGGCCCCGCAGGGCCTGCGCGCCCGCTTCCGCGACCACGCGCAGGCCCTCAGCGGCCTCTACGGCCCCCCGCCGCCGGATCAGCGGTAGTC
This sequence comes from Streptomyces sp. NPDC008079, assembly GCF_042957385.1. Classification (NCBI taxonomy): domain Bacteria; kingdom Bacillati; phylum Actinomycetota; class Actinomycetes; order Kitasatosporales; family Streptomycetaceae; genus Streptomyces; species Streptomyces sp. NPDC008079. The sequence continues at coordinate 179,575 of NZ_JBIBIC010000015.1, read as the reverse complement.
GTCCGCCGTACCGGCCTTCCCCCCGTACCGCACATCCTCGAAATACCCCCACCCGTCCGGCTGGCTGCCGTCGACGTCCCGCACACCGTAAACCCTCGCCAATTCCCCGCTCGACGTCGACGTGCCGTTCCACCGCGCCGACCTCTGCGGATCAGCCGCCAGCGCCGCCACCGCCCGCGCGAGGTAGTACGGCGACTCCGCGACCGCGAAATCCGGCTCCGTCAGGACAGCGTCACGCCAGTTCTCCTCCGACACGCCGAAGTGCGCCAGCATCTGCTCCGACCGCAGAAAACCCGGCGACACCGCAACCGCCGTACCGCCGAACTCCGCCAGTTCCTCACCCAGCCCGAACGCCATCCGGATCGGGGCGTTCTTCGCCAGGTCGTAGAAGAGATTCTCCCGGTAGCGACGGTTCGACACCGCCGTGCCATCCGTCACCTCCACCAGCAAAGGCTCCGCCGACCGCACCAGCAACGGCAGCGCCAACGCCGCGGTGATCACGTGCGAGCGCACCCCCAGCTCCAGAATCCGCAGACCGTCCTCCAGCGGCGTCTCCCAGCTCTTCTTCCCGAACACCGAACCGGTCAGCAGATGCTCACCGCCCCACAGATCGTTCACGAGAATGTCCAGCCGCCCCCGCTCACGCCCGATCCGCGCCGCAAGAGCACGGACCTGCTCCACCACCAGATGATCGGTGGGAACAGCGACGCCGGCACCCCCCGCCGCCGTCACCAGCTCCGCCGTCTCCTCGATCGTCTCCGTCGCCCGGCCGACCTCGCTGACGCGCCCGCGCGTCGTACGGCCCGTCACATACACCACCGCTCCCGCACGGCCCAGCTCAACGGCCAACGCCCGCCCCGCACCACGCGTGGCCCCCGCCACCAGAGCGATCCTCCCGTCCAAGGAACCCGCGGAAGAACCGCCAGAAGAGACGGCGGAAGAGACCGTGGAAGAGACGGCGGGAGAACCGGCGGGAGAGACGTTCCGGCCGGGATCCTGAATGTTCGTGTTCTTGTCCATCCCCCCAACCTCCACCCCAAAGGTGACAACCCCCGTCACCCTTTCCCAGCCGTCACAGAAACCGCGACGACGACAGGTCCAACAACGCCAAACCCACAGCCCTGACACCCCTGGCATCCGGCCCGGGCGACAGCGCCCGGAGCCGCGCTCACCGTCGACCTGGGCAAGGCCACGCGCGTCGGACGCACAGTGGTCCAGGCGTCCGGGGCCACGACCGCTTACCGGATCGACGTCTCATCCGACGGCGCCGCCTGGACGCCCTTCGGCGACCCCGTCGCCGCATCGGGCCCCGCCACCTGGACGGTCACCGCGGCACCGGTGACCGCCCGCTATGTCGGATACACCACGCAGGGCCCGGCGGCGCACCATGTGGTGAGTCTTGAGGTCTATACCGGGTAGCCGCGGGCGACAATGCGCACAGGCCGGGTGACGGTCCGCGGGACCACCGCGGACCGCGCCCCCGCACACCGGTCCGGGAGGCCGACGTGAAGCTCCTCGTGTTCGGGGCCAACGGCAGGACCGGGCGGCAACTCCTCGCCCAGGGACTGGCCGCGGGCCACGAGATGACCGCCTTCGTCCGCCCTCGGGCCACCCCGCCGGATCCCCAGCCCCGGCTCCGCGTCGCGACCGGGGAAGTGACCGGGGACCAGGAGGCGGTGCGCGCCGCCGTCGAAGGGCAGGACGCGGTCCTGACCGCGTTCGGCAGCCCCACCACCTGGCACGGCCTGACCTCGCCCACCCTGACCGTCACCGCGATCCCGCGGATCGTGCGGGCCATGCGCGACACCGGAGTCAACCGGATCGTCCACCTGTCCGCACACGGCGTCGGCGACACCGCCGACCAGGCGCCGGCGGTGTACTGGGCCGTCTACAAGGCCCTCGGACCGATGTTCGCCGACAAGGCGGCCGGAGAGGAGATCCTGCGCGCCAGCGGCCTGGACTGGACCCTGGTCTATCCCGTGATGCTCGTCGGCGGACCCCTCACCGGCCGCTACCGGACCGGCGAACGCCTCCCGTTGCGCGGAATCCCCCGTATCTCCCGCGCTGACGTCGCCCACTTCATGCTCCGCGAGGCCGCCTACCCGGCCCACCTCCACACCACTGTCCAGCTCGCCGACTGACCCGCTCCACAGCTGCGTCGGGGGCCGGACCGCACGCGCGCCGGTGAGCGCGGCACGGGCCCGCGCAAAGGAACGGATTCCGGGCCGCCGACCCGCTAGTAGGCGACAGCGAGCGCGAGGGACGCGACCGCCAGGGCCAGATAGCCGCCGGGGAACGCGATGTTGTAGAGCACACGGGCACGCACATGAGTGAGGACAGCGCCCACGAAGAAGACGACGAGGCCCGCGGCGGCGGCGACACCGACGGGCCGGACGCCCAGGAGTCCGAGGAGAAGACCGGCGGCGCCGGCGGCCTTGAGCGAGGCCAGCCAGATGTGCCAGCTCTGCGGGACGCCCACCTCCGCCGAGTTCGCCAGGACGAACTCGGCGCGGGCGAGGTCCGCGACGGCGATGCCCGCGTTGGCCAGGATGGTGACGACGGTGATGATCACATACGCGGTGAACACGATGCTTGTCCTCGGGGTCGGAAACGTCATGGGCTCGAAGAAGGTGCGGGCGCCCGCGACCACCAGCCTCGTCACACTCAACTTTCCCGTCCAATACCTGCACCTATAACCTGGGGGCATGGACGTGGACACCCGGCTGCTGCGCTACTTCGTCGCCGTCGCGGAAGAGGGGACCCTCACCCGCGCCGCCGAGCGGCTCTTCGTGTCGCAGCCCGCGCTCACCAAGCAGATCAAGCAGTTGGAGAGTCAACTCGGGGTACGGCTGTTCACCCGGTCCCGTACCGGCATGACGCCCACGGACGCGGGCCGTCTGCTGGCGCAGCGCGCGCCCGCGCTGCTGGCGGACTGGGACCGCGTGCTGACGGAGACCAGGAGCGCGGAGCGCCGGGGCCTGCGGCTGCTGCGGGTCGGCTTCCTCGCCAGCGCGGCCAATGAGGCGACTCCGCACATCATCGCGGAGTTCACGCGTCGCCGTCCGCGGTGGCGGGTGGAGATGCGCCAGGCGTCCTGGGCGAATCCGACCGCCGGGCTCGCCGACGGGGACGTCGATGTCGCGCTGGTACGGCTGCCGTTCCCGGGCCAGGAGGCGCTGCGGGTGGTGCCGCTGTTCACCGAGCCGCGCTGGGTCGCGCTGCCCGAGGCGCATCCACTGGCCGCGCGGGAGACGATCGCGTTCCGGGACCTGTGGGACGAGCCGTTCGTGGCCGCTCCGGCGGAGACCGGCCGGTGGCGGGAGGAATGGCTGGCCGCCGGGGAGCGCGAGGGCCGTCCGGTACGGATCGGCGCCGTCACGGACCTGCCCGACGACTGGCTCAGCGCCATCGCCAACGGTTACGGCGTCGCTCTCGCGCCCGCGTCCGCCGCCCGCTTTTACGCCAGGCCCGGTATCGCCTACCGCCCGGTGAGCGGCGTCAGCGACAGCGAGGTCGGCGTGGCCTGGGCACCGGCCGACGACGCCAATCCCGTGGTCCGGGACTTCGTCAGCTGCTGCACCGACCGGCCGTGGCCGGACGCGTCAGGGGCCTGACCACCACGGGCGGGCACGGGAACACGGCGCTCGGACGGGGAGACCGCGGCACCCGGGCACGGGGAACGCGGCGCTCAGCGAAAAGCCCACCCTCGCATTATTCCGTTTCCGGCCGCTGGGGATACCCATGGTCTGACAACGGCTAACACAATGAGTTGACCTGTCGTCGCGTGATGAGGCAGCAGGCGAGTTTGAGGAACGCTTCGTGGACGGCGGTACGGCGCCTCAAGGGCCGTATCGCCGAAGGCCGTTCAGGGATCTGACCTGACGTCAGGCGGGCAGGACGGCCAGCGATCCCGAGTGCACGGTCAGGGCGACCCGGTGGGCGGCGCCGTCCCGGTTCGGGACCTTCACCTGGACGTCGGCGGAGGTGGCGGACGTGGTGACGGCGTAGGCGTCGCCCGCCGGGACCGGGAGGCGTACGGCGGTCGACGCGGAGGTCGTCACCACGGCGAGGGTGTCCGGTGCCGCGCTGAAGCCGAGGTCGGCGCTGCTGGAGGTCACCGCGAAGTCGGCGTGGGAGGGGTGCAGCGCGTGGGCGGTGAGGCGGTCGGAGGCGACATTGACGGTGAGTCGGCCGCCGAGTCCTTCGAGCAGGGTCTCGCCCGAGGTCTGCCGCAGCCGCAGGCCGGTCTTCTCAGGGACGGTGAGGGTCAGGTCGCCGTCGCACGAGCCCGCCGTGTCGCCCCCGACGTCGCCGCCGACGTCGCCGCCATCGTCGTCACCGCCGTCGTCACCGGTGTCCGTACCGCAGACCAGAGTGAGGGTGCGCAGGCCCGCCGCGTCATCGACGACACCGCGCACGCGCGCCGTACCGCCGTCGGGGCGGTGATACGTGCCCGAGACCGTGTGGGCGCTCGCGTCGGCAGTGATCCGCACGCGACCCGAGACACCTTCGAGGACCAACAGGTCGGCGGCGTCGGCGTGCAGACGGGCCGTGGCGTCGGGATCGGTGCTGCCGAATCCGGCGCTTCCCTGGTCGGCACTTCCTTGGTCAGCGCTTCCATCATCGCCGGGCGCGCCCTTGTCCGCCGGGCCGCCGGCTCCGGCTCCGCCGTGGTCGCGGCCGTGTCCGGTGAGGACCACAGCGGCGGTCACGGCGAGGGCGATCACCAGTACGGCGATGAGGACGCCCGGCCGGGCGGTCCGTCGTCCTGCGGGGTGTACGGGCTGGTCAGCGGTCTCCATGCCGCCCGTCTGCCCCGCGGGCCACGCCCGAACCCCACCGGGATGCCGGTCGGGTCACGGGCGGGCGGGGTGCGGGCGCGAGGTCCCGGCGGCCCTATCGGGCCAGCGTGACCAGGACGGTCTTGCCGCCTCCGGGGCGGCGGGTCACCGCCAGTGAGTGGGCCAGCCGTTGGATCATCATCCAGCCGAAGCCGCCTCTGGCGCCGTTCCAGTCGGGCGCGCGGCCTTGCGGCGGGGTGTCGCTGGGGTCGTCGATCGCCACGCGAAGGGTGTTCGCGGCGGCGCTCAGACGCAGTTCGCGTACCGCTCCGGCGTGCCGGAGGGCGTTGGCGGCCAGCTCGGAGACCACGAGGGTCAGGTTCTGCAGGGTCCGTACGGCCAGCGGAGGGTGGAGGGTGTCCGCGAACTCCGAGGCGGCGACGCGTGCTTCCGCCGCGCTCATGGGCCGGGAAACAGTCACGGCGTGGGCCACCGGCGTTGCCGCCGGTGCCCCGCCATCGGACGGATCGCTCACGTGAATCACCTCTGGAGGAGATCCCGCGGCGCGTGCGACCTGAGGTCAGCCGCGCCGCAGCATCATGACGACGAGTACGACGACGACGATGAGAACGATGGTTCCGATACCTATGTACATGTGACGCTCCTGAACCAGATTGTCCGGCGGTTTGCTTCCTCAGGTCGCTTGCCCGGCTCGGACCGGTCTACCGCGTTCTTTCGATACAGGGGTAAGGGACCGGATCCGGGGAAGGACGCCGGGTCGGTCAGCGCGTGGCCGGGGGCAGTTCGCGGGCGGCCTGCGCGATGAGCATGTCCAGAGCGTCGGGATAGGCGCTGCGGGTCATCCGGGCGGCGAGCAGGGGCGCGGTCGCGGCGATGTGCGGGTGGGTGCGGGGCGACAGGGCCGCGTACGTGTCCTGCCAGATCTCCTCGTCGGCCGCGCGGGCGGCGGCGGGCAGCGCCAGCGAGGCCGCGTCCAGGGCGGCGAAGGCCAGGCAGCCGTCGATGAAGACGTGGTAGACGCGTACGAGGCCGGGGCCGGTGAATCCGGCGCGGTGCAGGATGCCCAGGATGGCCTCGTCCGCGGCCAGTTCGCGCCTCCCCCCGCTGACCCGGCTGGCGGTCAGCACCGCCGCCTGCGGGTGGGCGAGATACGCGCGGTGGATCCGCAGGCCCAGGTCGCGCAGATCGCGCCGCCACTGGCCGGTCGGCGTCCAGCCCGCAAGGGCCCGGCCCATCAGTTCGTCGGCGATGGCCAGGACGAGGGCGTCCATGCCGCGGAAGTAGCGGTAGAGGGAGCTGGGGTCGGCGCCGAGTGCCAGGCCGAGCCGCCGCGCGGTCAGCCCCTGCGCGCCGTGTTCCGCCAGCATGCGCAGGGCGGTCTCCACGATCAGTTCGTGGCTGAGCACCTCGCCCTGCCGCGTCGGCCGACGTCGTTGCCGCGCGGCTCCGTCCACCACCTTCTTGGCCACGGCCGGGAGCTTACGCCAACGGCATTGACCTTACGGCGTCGTCGGCGGTTCCATCACTCCACGGCGCGAGCACCCCCCGTGCGAGGGCCCCGGCCGCACCGCTCACCCGCTCATCCACTCGACCAGCGGAAGGAACCCCGCCATGCGCGTACTGCTCATCGGAGCCGGAGGCGTCGGAAGCGCCATCACCCGGATCGCCGCCCGACGCGGTTTCTTCGAGCACATGGTCGTCGCCGACTACGACCCGGGCCGGGCCGAGGCGGCCGTCGCGGCACTGGGCGAGGCGGCGGACCGGTTCAGCACGGCCAGGATCGACGCCTCCGACCAGCTCTCCGTGGAGGATCTGCTGCGGGAGCGGCGGTGCGACGTGCTGCTCAACGCGACCGACCCGCGTTTCGTCATGCCGTTGTTCCAGGCCGCGCACCGGGCCGGGGCGACGTATATGGACATGGCGATGTCGCTGTCGGTGCCGCACGCGCGGCGGCCCCACGAGGAGTGCGGCACGAAGCTCGGCGACGACCAGTTCGCGCAGGCGAAGGCGTGGGAGGAGGACGGGCTGCTGGCACTGGTCGGCATGGGCGTGGAGCCGGGCATGTCCGATGTCTTCGCCCGCTACGCCGCCGACCACCTCTTCGACGGCATCGACGAGATCGGGGTGCGCGACGGCGCGAATCTCACGGTGGACGGCTACGACTTCGCGCCGTCGTTCAGCATCTGGACCACCATCGAGGAGTGTCTGAACCCGCCGGTGGTGTGGGAGAAGGACCGCGGCTGGTACACCACCGCGCCGTTCAGCCAGCCCGAGATCTTCGACTTCCCCGAGGGCATCGGCCCGGTGGAGTGCGTGAACGTCGAGCACGAGGAGGTGCTGCTGATCCCGCGCTGGGTCGACGCCCGCCGGGTGACGTTCAAGTACGGTCTCGGCCAGGACTTCATCGACAAGCTCCAGACCCTCCACGACCTGGGCCTGGACCGGACGGACCCGGTCACCGTCGCCACCGACCGGGGTCCGGCCCGGGTCTCCCCCAGGGACGTCGTCGCCGCCGTGCTGCCGGACCCGGCCGCGCTCGGCGACCGGATGCACGGCAAGACCTGCGCGGGCACCTGGGTGAAGGGCACCAAGGACGGCCGCCCGCGCGAGGTCTACCTCTACCACGTGGTCGACAACCAGTGGTCGATGCGGGAGTACGGTTCCCAGGCCGTCGTCTGGCAGACGGCGATCAATCCGGTGATCGCCCTCGAACTCCTCGCCGACGGCACCTGGAGCGGCAGCGGTGTCCTCGGCCCCGAGGCGTTCGACGCGCGGCCCTTCCTCGACCTGCTCGTCGCGTACGGGTCCCCGTGGGCGATGCGCGAACAGGCCGGGAACGCGCAGGATCGGGACGCGGCCCCGGCGCCGAACGCGTAGCGCCCGCGGCCGTCGGGGCGGATGCCCCGAGGTGCCCCAGGACCTGGGGCGCCTGTGTAGCCAGGGAGGACAGGGGCAGGCGTGGCATCACACGGTGAATGAGTACGACGGGGTCGGTCTTCCGGCCCCAGGACGCACGGAGGTCCCACGATGCGCAGCCTGTCCGTACGCGTGATGGTGCCCGCCGCGGCTCTGGCCACGGCGGCCCTGACCTTGACGGCTTGTTCGGACGACGGCGGGTCCGCCGCTCCGGCGGGCTCGTCCGTCTCGGTCAGCGCGGCGCCGTCCGACTCCCCGTCCGCCGGTGCGCCGTCCACGACGGACGACGGTACGCAGAGCGCGCCGGGCGGTACGCCCACCTCGTCGGCGGACGGCTCCGGCGGCGCGTCGGCCGAGGCGGCGGGGCCGAGCGCGTGCGCCAGCGACCACCTCAGCGTGGCGCTGAAGGACGCCGAGGTCGGCGCCGGGCAGTACCACGCGAAGGTCGTCTTCACCAACACCGGCAGTACGGCGTGCACGCTGACGGGCTATCCGGGCGTCTCGTACGTCAAGACGGCCGGGGCGCAGGCCGGTCCCGCGGCCGACCGTGACGGCGGTTCGCACGGCACCGTCTCTCTGGCGCCGAAGGCGACCGCGTACGCGGAGCTGCACGACAGCAACGGTCAGGGCGGCTACAGCGCCGACCAGTGCAAGCTGACGAAGGTCGAGGGGCTGCGGATCTATCCGCCGAACCAGAAGGCGGCGCTGTTCCTCGCCGACAAGACCGAGCACTGCGCCGGTACGGGCATCCACCCGCTGACCATAGGCGCCGTGCGGCGCTGACGGCCGGTCGCCTGACGCACCGTCAAGGGCCCGCGCGGGCCCGGATGGTGGACCGCCGCGGACCCGCCGCTTCCCGGTCGCTAGCCTGCGTGCAAGGACGCGGCACCGTGATGTGCCAGGTCATGGCGGCGGACGGCCCTCGAAGCGGGCAACGGGACGCGCCCTGACGGGAGTTGCCCGACCCGAGAGAGGCGCAGCGCATGTTCACGACCAGGCCGACCCTCCAAGGCACCTTCGGCATGGTGGCCTCCACCCACTGGCTCGCCTCCCAGAGCGCGATGGCCGTACTGGAGGGCGGCGGCAACGCGTACGACGCCGCCGTGGCCGGTGCTTTCGTGCTGCACGTCGTGGAGCCGCACCTCAACGGTCCCGGCGGCGAGGTGCCGATCATCGTCGGGCCCGCCGAGGGGGAGGTACGGGTGCTGTGCGGGCAGGGGGTGGCGCCCGCGGGCGCGACCGTCGCCCACTACCGCTCGCTCGGCCTGGACCTGGTGCCCGGTACCGGGCCGCTGGCCGCCGCCGTGCCCGGCGCGTTCGACGCCTGGATGACGTTGCTGCGCGACTACGGCACCGCGTCCCTCGCCGAGGTGCTGCGTTACGCGATCGGGTACGCGGCGGACGGTCATCCGCCGGTCGAGCGCGTCACGGCGACCGTCGAGACGGTGCGTGAGCTGTTCGAGACGGAGTGGACGACGTCCGCGGAGCTGTATCTGCCGGGCGGCGAGGCGCCGCGTCCCGGCGAGCTGTGGCGCAATCCGGCGCTCGCCGCGACCTGGCGGCGGCTGATCGCCGAGGCGGAGGCGGACGGCGGCGGGGACCGGGTCGCGCAGATCGAGGCCGCGCGCCGGATCTGGCGGGAGGGCTTCGTCGCCGAGGCGATCGTCGCCCAGGCCGCCCGTCCGACCATGGACACCAGCGGCGAGCGGCACACCGGGACGCTCACGGCCGCCGATCTGGCGGGCTGGTCCGCGTCGTACGAGGAGCCCGCCACCTACGAGTGGGACGGCTGGACGGTCTGCAAGGCGGGTCCGTGGAGTCAGGGCCCGGCCTTCCTCCAGCAACTCGCCCTGCTGCCGTCGCGCGCCGCCGACCTGCCCGCGTACGGGTCCGCCGCGTATGTCCACCGGCTGGTCGAGGGCACGAAGCTCGCCATGGCCGACCGCGAGGCGTGGTACGGCGACGCGTCGGACGTCCCGCTCGACGCGCTGCTGTCCACCGCGTACAACACCGGCCGCCGCCAACTCATCGGTGACCGGGCCTCGTACGAACTACGGCCCGGCGGCCCCGAGGGTCGGACGCCGAAGCTGAGCGCGTACGCGACCGCCGCGGGGCAGGGCGCGGGTGCGCGGTTGGTGCCGGCCGGGGCCGGGGCGGGCGAGCCGACGGTCGCGGTGGACGGCGGCACGCGCGGCGACACCTGTCATATCGATGTCGTGGACCGCTGGGGCAACATGATCTCGGCGACGCCCAGCGGGGGGTGGCTCCAGTCGAATCCGGTGATACCGGAGCTGGGCTTCCCGCTCGGCACGCGGCTCCAGATGACCTGGGTCGAGGAGAGTCTGCCCAACTCCCTGTCCCCCGGCCGCAGGCCGCGCACGACGCTCAGTCCGTCGCTGGCGCTGCGCGACGGGGTGCCCGTCCTCGCCTTCGGCACCCCCGGCGGCGACCAGCAGGACCAGTGGCAGGTGCACTTCTTCCTTGCCGTGGCGCTCCGCGACCGGGTGCGCGGCGGCTACGACCTGCAAGGCGCCGTCGACGCGCCGAACTGGCACACCGACAGCTTCACCGGCTCCTTCTACCCGCGGGCCATGGCGCCGGGCAGCCTCACCGTCGAGGAGCGGACGGGTCCCGATGTCGTGGCCGAACTGCGCCGCCGGGGGCACGCGGTGAGCGTCGGCGGCGCCTGGTCGGAGGGGCGGATCTCCGCCGTCGCGCGCGATCCGGAGACGGGCGTGCTGTCGGCCGCCGCGAATCCGCGCGGCATGCAGGGCTACGCCGTGGGACGTTGACGCGTCCGGACGGCGGCGCGCGGCCCTGCGGAATCCTCAGCCCATGCCCACGCTCTGGTGCTCGGGCTCGATGAGCGCGACGACGAGCTCGTTGTCGCGCGAGTAGGGGCCGCCGGTGTACTTCGTCGCCATCCGGTCGATGATCTCCCAGACGGCGTCGCCCTCCAGCCATTCGACGACCTTGCCGCGGATGACGACCGGCTGGAAGGGGTTGTCGGCCGGGGTGAGGGAGAGCGCCACGCGCGGGTCGCGGCGCAGATTGCGGGCTTTGCGGGACCGCGGGCCGGTGAAGATCGTGACGCGGTCGCCATGGGTGCCGATCCAGACGGGGACGGTGTGCGGGGCGCCGTCGGGCAGGACGGTCGCGATGTGGGCGAGTGAGGTGCCGTCGAGGACGCGGCGGACGTCGGGGTCGAGCATCGTGGTCAGCTCCTGATGGCTGGTGCGGGTGCGCCGGTGAACGGGTCGGCGGCTCTGGTGGTGTACGCGGACGGCCGCCCAGGGCCGCGTCCGGGGACGTATCCGTGGACCGACACGCGTGCACACTGAGAACCCTGCCAGGTCCGCGCGACCTCGGCATCCCGCGCGAGGCGCCGGCCGAGCGGCTGAACCGCCTCGTCGACGAGGGCGTCCTGGAGCGGCGCCCGTACGGCCGCCGGGGGCGAGGCCGGTCCGCCGGGGCTCCGCGACCTGACGGACGCTGCGCGACCGCGGCGCGGTCATCGCTCAGGCGGTGTGCTCCGCCACGAGGCCGATGATCTCGGGCCACAGCTCACGGGGGCGGTCGTGGCCCATATCGGGGATCAGGACGAGTTCGGCCCCTGGCACCAACTCCGCGGTGCGCTCCCCGCCGCTGGGGCCGATCAGGGTGTCGTCCAGGCCGTGGATGACGAGGGTCGGCACCTCGAGCTTCCGGAGTGCGTCCGCGCGTGAGCCGCCGAGGATCATCGCGCCGAGCTGCCGACCGACGCCGGAGGGGTGATAGGCGCGGTCATAGCTGCGGGCGGCCAGGTCGCGCAGGGCGTCGGCGTCGCCGTAGCGCCGGGAGGCCCACACCAACTCCCTGTCCGCCGCGGCGACGTAGCCTTCGCGGTCGGCCGGTTTCGGGGCGAAGAGCACCGCCTGCGCCTCGGGGGTCGGCCGGCCGTATTCGGACTCGCCGGTCGAGGACATCATCGAGGTCAGGGTCAGCACCCGCGACGGCCGGTGGATGGCCATCGTCTGGGCGATCATGCCGCCCATCGAGGAGCCGAAGACGTGGGCCCGGTCGATGCCGAGCGCGGTGAGCAGGCCGAGGCCGTCGTCGGCCATGTCCTGGAGCGTGTAGGGGACCATGGCCAGGGCGGAGGCGATGTCCCCCGAGCCGACCGCGGCGATGAACCGGCCCATGTCGACGGGGTGGGCGTCGAAGGAGGTGGACAGCCCGCAGTCGCGGTTGTCGTACCGGATGACGTGGCGGCCACGGTCCGCGAGCGCGCGGCAGAAGTCCTCGTGCCAGGAGATCATCTGGGCGCCGAAGCCCATCACGAGCAGGACGGCGGGATCGGCGGGGTCGCCGAAGGTCTCGTAGGCGAGGGACACTCCGGGCGCGACGTCTGCATGGGGCATGTGCGGAGTCTGCCATTCGGCCGATCGCCTCGCATCCGGCTTTCGGCCAGGGCTGACCTGCGTCTTCTCCCGCACTTTCAGGTGCCGGGTCGGGCGGGCAGGGGGCGCGGATGCCGGTGGCGGCGCCCCCTGCCCGGACATCGGGCGGCTAGGCGGTGATCTTGACCGCGTCGATCACCCAGTACCAGTTGTTGGAACCGGTGTAGTGGAAGCGGAAGCTGACGCTGGAGGCGCCCGCGGGCGCGGTCAGGGTGAGGGACTCCACCTTGGCGACCGTGTCGGTGGTGTAGGTCTTGACGACCGTCGGGGTGCCGCCGTTCCAGGAGGCGAGGATCTCGGCCTTCTGGCTGCCTTCCTGGAGGTAGTGCGTGACGTAGTCGAGGGTCACCTTGGAGCCCGCGGTGACCGCGTGGGCGGGGGTGACGAGCGTCGAGTCGAACGTGCCGGAGAAGGACTTGTCGGCCCACTCGTCGGAGTCGGCGACCGCGAAGACCCCGCGCGAGCGGACGTTGAGTTCACGCGACTGGTCGGCCTGGGCGCGGGACCAGAACTCGTCGGTGGCGAAGGACCAGCCGCGCCACTCGGTGACACCGCCGGTGCCCATCGCGGAGTTGATGATCGACCAGCCGCTGGGCGTGGTGTGCGTGTAGCCCAGAACCCCGGCGGGGATGCCGGTCTCGTCGGTGCGCGGTGAGAGCGTCAACGCGTCGAAGGGATCGGTCGAGCGCTCCTGAATGGGCTTGCCGTCCAGGCCCCAGGAGGCGGCGGGAACGATGCCGAGCTGCTTGAAGACCGTGGCGGCCACGTCGACCAGGCGGGTGTCGATGGGCCGCAGGCCCGCCGCGATGCCGGGCCCCTGGGCCAGCACGAAGGTGCGCCGCTCCTCGATGGTGGAGCCGCCGTGGCCGCCCGCGTCCAGGTGTCCGTGGTCGGTGGCGACGATGACCGTCCAGCGCTCGCTCGCGTAGGTGGGACGGGCCTTGACCGCGGCGAGCAGGCGGCCGAGGTAGCCGTCCTGGGTGGCGATGGCCTTGAGGTACGCCTGGCTGGCGGCGCCCGAGGCGTGCCCGACCTCGTCGGTGTTGCCGAAGTAGACGAAGGCGACATCCGGGTTCTGATCGCGCAGGACGGATTCGGAGTCGGCGACGATCTGGGCGTCGGTGACGGTGTAGTCGGCTGTGTCGCCGTCGTAGACGACCTTGCCGTCCGCGCCGTCGGTGAAGGTGCCCTGCGCGTCGAGCGGCTTCCAGTCGACGGCCACGTAGGTGGACAGGGCCGGTTTCACGGACGCGATGCGCTTGATGAAGCCCGGGTAGGCGCCGTAGTTCTTGCCCGCGAAGGTGTTGTCCTTCACGCCGTGCTTGTCCGGCCACACGCCGGTGGCGATGGTCGACCAGCCGGCGCCGGAGACGGTGGCCGCCATCGGGCTCGCGTAGAGCAGGCTGGTGCCGTAGGTGCCGTTCGCCATCAGGGACTTGAGGTGGGGGGCGGTGGCCGCGTCGATCCTGTCGTGGCGCAGGCCGTCCATGCCCACGACGAGGACCTTGTCCTTGCTGGTGCCGTTCGGCAGCGTGGGGGCCGCGGCGGCGGCCGGGGTCGCGGCGGCGGCCGGGGTCGCGGCGGTGACGCCGCTGACGGCGACGGTCGCGCCGACGGCGGCGGTGGCCGCGAGGACGCTGCGGCGGGAGATCCCGTGGTCGGACATCTGTTGCTCCGTTCGACATGGCGGAGGTGGCGGAGACGCGCGGTGCGGGAGGGCACCAGTGGGACCGAACGCCCCGGAACATCGAGGCCGTTCGGTCCATACCTGTTATCTTTCCGTGACGCATGGGCGGAGGCCAGACCCCTGCGGGAGACGACCTGTTGAACGGTCGGCTACCAGTGGCCGACGTCCGGATTCGCCACGCTCCCCGTTCCGGGGCCGCCGGGGTACGCGGCGTTAGCATGCGTCCCATGCCCGATGCCCCGCCCCGCCCCGAACCCTTCGCCCCGCGGGCCGACGCCGCCGCGCTCGACGACCTGCGGACCCGGCTGCGCGCGACGCGCTGGCCGGACGCGCCCGAGGACGCGGGTTGGTCGCTCGGAACCGACCTGGACTACCTCCGCGAACTGGTCGCCTACTGGGCGGACGGCTTCGACTGGCGGGCGCAGGAGGCGGCGCTGGCCCGGCTCCCCCGGTTCCGGGCCCCGATCGGCGGGCTCGGCATCCACTTCGTCCACGCCCGCGCCGTCGCGCCCACGGGGCCCGTCCTGCCGCTGGTCCTCAGCCACGGCTGGCCGGACTCCTTCTGGCGGTACGCGAAGGTCGTCCCGCTCCTCACCGACCCGGCCGCGCACGGCGCCGACCCGGCCGACGCCTTCGACGTGGTCGTGCCCGACATGCCGGGCTACGGGTACTCCGACCGCCCCGCCGCGGGACGGCCGCTCGACTCCGTCGCCGTCAGCGGCCTGTGGGCGGAGCTGATGGACGTCCTCGGCTACGCGCGGTTCGGCGCGGCGGGCGGGGACATCGGCAGCCATGTGAGCCGCTATCTCGGGCTCGACCACCCCGACCGGGTGGTGGCCGTCCACCGCACCGACGGCGGCCTACCCGTCTTCGCGGGCGATCCGGCGGAGCTCACACCCGAGGAGAGCGCCTGGTTCCAGCAGACCGCCGCCTGGGGCGCGGCCGAGGGCGGATACGCCGCCATGCACCGTACGAAGCCGCAGACCGCGGCCGTCGGGCTCCAGGACTCGCCCGCAGGGCTGGCCGCGTGGATCGTGGAGAAGCTGCGGGCGTGGAGCGACTGCGGCGGCAACATCGAGCGGAGCTTCACCAAGGACGAGATCCTCACCAACGTGACGATCTACTGGCTCACCGGGACGATCGCCTCGTCGATGCGGATGTACCACGCGAATTCCGCGATCCCGTCGGCCCAGCTCACCCGCCGCGTCGAAGTGCCCTCCGGCTTCTCGCTCTTCCCCGGCGACATCGCCCGCCCGCCGCGGGCCTGGCTCGAGCGTACGGCCAACGCCGTACGCGTCACCGAGCCCGCGCGCGGCGGCCACTTCGCGGCGTTCGAGGAACCCGAGCTGTACGCGCGGGAGTTGCGCGAATTCTTCCGCCCCTACCGGGCGGCGGCGGGCTGAACGGCGGTCCTGCGTGAGGGCGTCAGGGTCGCGTCACAGACCGGTCACCGCGCTCGACGCGCTGACCTCGTAGACGAGGGTGATCTCGCGGCGCTCGCCGGGAGCCAGGCGCTGGACGTAGCGGACGATGCCGTCGTCGTCGGTCTCGTCGGGCGCCGGGCGGCAGCGGTCGGGCAGGGTGCGGACCTCGACGGCCGAGACCTCGGAGACGGGGACGCGTTCGCGGATCACGACCTCGCGGGTGAGGTCGGCGCCCGGCCGGCCGGTGTCGCCGGGGTGCTCGGCGCTCGGCTGGTCCAGGCGGGAGACGAAGAGCCGCACCTGACGGGTGATCACGGTGCGCTGGTTGATCCCGGCGAGACCGGTGGTGTCGCGCTGCTCCTCGGTGTGGCGGACGACCCGGAAGGTGTCCTGGCTGCCGAAGGACAGGCGTACGTCCTCGCCCGTACCGGCGAAGGACATCGTGGCCCGGCCGGTGTAGCCGCTGTCGCGCACCAGGTCGACGGGGCCGGCCAGCAGGACGTGGCCCGCGGCGTTGGGGAACCGCGCGGTGGTCACGACCAGCGGCGACAGTTCGGGGGCGCAGGTGTCCTCGGTGCGGCACGCGGCGGTGAAGGCCGACAGGTGGACGCGGTGCGGGCGCCGGTCGGAGGGGACGGTGACGGGGCGGGGCGCGTGCAGGACGCGGACCGCGCCGCCGTCGTGCAGGCCGGGCAGCGGTCCCGCGCCGCCCGCGGTGTCGGCGGCCGAGTCGCCGCCCACGGTCGTGACGTCCTCCTCGCGCAGGTCCACCTCGACGGTCCGGCGCTCCTCGACGGTGCGTTCCCTGAGGGTCAGGACGTCCTCGGTCAGCTCCGGCGGGGCCGCGGCGAGCGTCGGGCGCGCGGTGGACAGGGACAGCCGTACGCCGTTCCAGTCCTCGCCGGTGTCCTGCCACACGAAGGCGTCGGTCTCCAGGGTCACGCTGTCGCGGTCGGCGGCGAGCGTCGCGCGGTAGGCGGGGCGCCACAGCGCGCACGGGACGAGGCTCACGACGCGGATCCGCGCGGAACCGGCCTCGGGCGCCTCCACGACGAGTTCCACGAAGGCCGTGAGCACCGGGGGTTCGGTCTCGGTGGCCGCCAACGCCGTACGCGCCGTGCGCAGTTCCTCGTTCAGGTCGTGCTCGCGGCGGCGCAGCCGGTGGAGTTCGCCGATCCGGGTCTCGGCGTCCTCGTCCACGCGCTCCAGCCGGTCGGCCCAGCGCTCGGGGTCGGCGGCGCCCGCTCCCGCGCCCTGCACGATATCGCGGTGCAGATCGGCCTTGGCCTGGTGGACCACGGCCAGCGCGCTCTCCAGGCGCTGCCGCAGCTGTCCGACCTCGCGCATCTCACGTTCCAGGGAGTCGACTTCGCGGCGCAGGTCGGACGCGTCGGGACCCGGCCCGCCGGGAGGCGCGGGGGTGTAGGTGCGGATGACGCGGGCGTCGAACACGCGCGGACCGTCCGCGCCGAGGTCCGTGTCGTCGTCCCCCTCGGCGTGCGCGGAGATCTCGGCGCGCAGGGACCGGTCGACGGTCAGCGGGGTGACCGGGCCGATCCGCAGGCGCTGGACGCCCGCGGTGAGCCGCGCGGTGCCGGTGCGTTCGACCTGGGCGCGGTCCTCCAGGCAGGTCACGGTGGTGACCGGGAGGAAGAGCGCGTCCGGCTCGGCGGGCGTGTCATCGGCGCGGGGCGCGCCGGTCCCGTCGGTCAGGGTCTCCGGGGTGGTCACGGTTCACTTCCTCCGGTTTCCGCCGACGACCGACTTGCCCGCGGGGAGGCGGACCTCGAACCCTCCGGTGAGCGTCGTGGTCCGGCCGGGTGCCAACTCCACGCGCCACACGCGCGCTCCGCGGACGTACGAGCCGTCCTGGCCCGTGAGCGGTTCCTCGGGTTCCGTCCAGGCCGGTCGCGCCCGGTGCTCCTCGATACGGACGTCCTTGTCGGTCGACACCGGTACGCGCTCGCGGACCTCGACGACGACGGGGTACGGCAGGCGGTTGGCGACCTCGATCTCCACGGTGTGGTCGAGGACGGTCGTGCCGCCGCGCAGTCCCGCGGTGGACTCGCGCATGTGGGTGCGGCGGGCCACCTGGACGCTCTCGGCCACGCCGACGCCGACCGCCTGCCGCTGTCCGGGGGCGAGGGTCGGCAGGGCCGCGGTGAGGACGAAGTCGCCGTCCACCATCACGTCGGCCGGACCGGCGAGCAGCGCGTGCGGGGAGGTGTTGGTGACCAGGACGGTGCCGAAGACGGCCGTGTCCACCGCGGGGACGCACACGTGCAGCGACTCCGTGACGACCGGCACCTCGCTGACCGGCACGATGTGCCACGCGCCGTCGGACACCACGTCCGCGGGCGCGGCGGTGTCGAAGCGGTAGTCGAAGGAGCCGGCCGAGGTCCGTACGTCGACCGCGTGCGCGGGCCGCGGGAGGCGGCCGACGGTCTCGGCCCTGCGCCGGTACTCGGTGACCACGGTGGCGATCGGGGCGGCTTCCGGTCGCAGCGTGCCGCGCTCGGCGCCCGCGTCGGGACCCGCGACGGTCAGGCGGCCGTAGTCGAGCATGTCCACGGACGGCGCGGTGGACGGCGGCGGTACGGGCGGCGCGGCGGTTTTGCGCCGGGCGCTGCGGGCGACGGGCGCCGACCTGCCGCGTGCGCGGTCCGTCGCGGGCTCGGCGTGCGCCTGGGACATGGGCGCCGCGGCGGGGAGCGGAGCCGGGGGCGGCGCCGCTCCCGGTGCGGGCACCGGGCCGCCGAACGAACCGCCGTAGCCGACGGCCTCGGCCGCGCCGCCGGGCTCCGCGGGTCCGTACGCGCCGCCCGCCGCCAGGTCCGGCGAGAGGTCGGCCTCTTCCAGGTCGTCCTCGACGCCGCCGAGCCACGCGTTCATGGACCTGGGGGCGCCCGGGCCCGACGGCCGGGCCGGACCGCGCGAGGCGGCGGGGTGCGCCGCGGCGGCGCCGTCATAGCCGGTGAACAACTCGGCGAGCCCTGGCGGCGGTTCGCGCCATCCGGGGGTCTGCGGTTCCTGCTGGGCGCGGCCGATCCGCAGCGACCGCAGTTCGGGCAGGTCGGAGCGGCGCAGCAGGTCCGCGGTGGACAGCGCGAGACGTACGCCCGACCAGTCCTCGCCGGTGCGCTGGGCGACGCAGGCGCGCAGGACGAGCGTGCCCGCGCCGCTGGTGCCGTCCAGGCGGAGTTGGTAGGTGGGGACCCAGGTGGCGCCGGGGACGTGGTACTCGACCTCGACCTCCACGTCGATCTCGGCCGGGGCGTCGGCGGGTGTCCAGGCCTCGTCGTTCGGGGAGGTGTCCTCGCGGGTTTCGGGCGCGTCCGGTTCGTCGGCCGACGCGTCCGGTACGTCGGTCGCGTCGGTCACCTCGGAGGCCAGCGTCACGACCGCGCCGACGGCCGGGTCGGTGCGCTCGGCGCTCAGGGCGGTGGACGACTGGTGCAGTCGCGCCCGCAGGACGTCCACGTCGTGGTCGGCGCGCGCCAGTTGGTCCTCGGTGGCCCGCAACCGCTCGTGCAGGAAGCCGAGTCGGGTGTCGACGAATCCGGCCAGGGCGAGGAAGGACTCGACGGGCGCCCAGCGAGGCGGGTCGCCCCTGCGCGGCTGCGGCGGCTCCGCGCGCAGCGCCGCCACCTCCTCGATCTCGCTCTCCAGACGGTACTTGCGGTCCTGGAGCCGGGACTGCTGGTCCTCGGCGTCCTCCAGATCCAGCCGCAGCGAGGGCAGTTGCTCGCCCCGGTGCACGGTGGCGCCCACGTCCAGCCGTACGTCGGTCACGCGCAGCCCGTGCGGTCCGTTCACCACCCGGCCGCGCAGCGACTGTTCGTAGAGCGTGGGCGGCAGGCCCTCGACGCGGACGGTGGTCTCGGCGGTTCCGGTTGGCACCGTGACGCGCGCGCGGCGGGTGACGACCGCTCCGGAGGCGTGCACGACGACGGAGGTCACCTCGGACTCAGCGGCGGACGGCGCCTTCGGCTCATCCGTGCCGCTCGGAACGGCTGCGCCCACCTTGTCTCCCCCACGTTCGGCCCGCGGCCGGTCTGCCCGTCACGTCTCGGGGCCCGGACTCGTCCGTACCCTAGCCGAGTCCTCCTGGGCACGCCGAGGGTCGGTGCCGGTCCGGCGGCGCGGGAGGTCCGGCCGGTGACGGACGATCACGAACGCCGTGTCTTAAGGGCCGGTTAAGAGCGGCTTATCAGCGCCTCGGGCCGATCGGCGTCCTCGCAGTTCGGGCACGTCACGGGCGTGCGGGCGGCTGTCCGGGCGGGTTGGCGGGCAGGGTGACCGTGCGTAGCATCGGGGCCGTCGGCGGCGGTCGTCGCTCCCGTGAGAGCGCTCCCCCGGCCACGGCCCCCGCCTCCCCCGACGCCGTACGCCCGGCCGCCGCCGACGCGAACCCTGATCTCCCCCACAGACAAGGTACGTAACCCATGGCTGCACACCGCGCACGCAGATGGTCGCTCGGCGGACTGGTCGTCCTGGTCGCCGCCGCTCTGGTGGCCGCCGTCCTGGTGGCGACGACCGGTCCCGGCACGTCGACGGCGGACGCCGCCGAGGGCCGGCAGACCTGGTCCGACGAGTTCGACGGCCCCGCGGGCAGCGCGCCCGACCCCGCCAAGTGGACGCATGAGAAGGGTGGTTCGGGCAACGGCAACAACGAGTTGCAGTACTACACCGACAGCACCTCCAACGCCGCTCTCGACGGCGACGGGCACCTGGTGATCACCGCACGGCCCAACTCCGACACCGGACTGTCCTGTTGGTACGGACCCTGTAAGTACACCTCGGCGCGGCTGAACACGGCCTCGACCTTCACGCAGGCGTACGGTCACTTCGAGGCCCGCATCAAGATCCCGCGCGGCCAGGGCATCTGGCCGGCGTTCTGGATGCTGGGCAGCGACATCGGCAGCGTCGGCTGGCCCCACAGCGGTGAGCTGGACATCATGGAGAACATCGGACGGGAGCCCGGCACCGTCCACGGCACGATCCACGGCCCCGGCTACTCGGGCGCGGCCGGTATCGGGTCCCCGTACACACTGCCCGGCGGCGCGGCCTTCGCGGACGACTTCCACACCTTCGGTGTGGACTGGAGCCCGAGCGCGATCACCTGGACGGTGGACGGCACGGTCTACCAGACGCGTACGCCGTCGGACGCGGGCGGCAACACGTGGGTGTTCGACCACCCGTTCTTCCTGATCCTCAACCTGGCGGTCGGCGGTGACTGGCCGGGCTCGCCCGACGGTGCGACGTCCTTCCCGCAGACGATGACGGTCGACTACGTACGGGCGTCGCAGTGGGACAGCGGCTCCGGCACGACGGCGGACGGCGGCACCGGCGGGTCTGGCGGGTCTGGCGGCTCCGACCGGGTCGGCTCGATCAAGGGCATCGGCGGCATGTGCGTGGACGTGGCGGGCGGCGCGTCGGCCGACCGTACGCCGGTCCAGCTCCACGACTGCACCGGCAATGTGGCCCAGCAGTGGACGCTCGGCGCCGACGGGACGGTACGGGCGCTGGGCAAGTGCCTCGACGTGGACGGCGGTTCGACGGCGGACGGCGCGGTCGTGCAGCTCTACACGTGCAACGGCACCAAGGCGCAGCAGTGGAAGTACACCGACGCCCACGACCTGACGAACACGGGCGCGGACAAGTGCCTTGACGCGAAGGACAACGCGTCGGCGGACGGGACGCGGTTGCAGACCTGGACGTGCGGCGGGGCCGCCAACCAGAAGTGGATCTTCGGCTGACCCCTGGTCCGACGGCGTGGGGCGTGCCCGGTCCACCGGGCGCGCCCCGCGCCGTCTTTGGCCGGTTTCGGCGGTTCGCCCGGTTCGCTCGTGGGAGTACCGTCACCTTCCGGGAGCACCGACCGACAAGGAGTACGCCATGTCATGGGTGACCAGCGGCCTTCGGGCGCTCAGCGGCGAGATGCGCGCACGGTGGCACGGGTACTTCGTCGGCTACGGGCAGCAGGACTGACGCCCGCAGCAGGACCGGGCACCACTCGGACCGACAAGGAGGACGGCCACGATGTCATGGATCGTCAGGAGCCTTCGCGCGCTCAGCGGTGAGGCGCGTGCGCGGCGCAACCAGTACGGCGACAGGTACGGGCACAACGCCTGACGTCTTCTCCGCGCGGGGACGGGACGGGCGGCCGTACGCGGCGCGCGTTCCGTCCCGTATCCGACAAGGCGGGCGACCCGTGTTCCTCGACAGGAAGAGTCTGTGGCCGGACCTGCGGCGGTGGGAGGAGCAGGCGGCGGGCCGTGACGGGCCGTTCCGGCTGCGCTTCGGCACCCTGTTCGTGGCCGACGGCGGCGCGGCCCGTGACGTGCTGGTCGAGCAGGCGGGCGACTATCTGTCCCAGTCCGGATTCTTCCGCCTCGGGCCGGAGTCCCTGCCCCCGGCGGTCAGGGGCGAAGCCTCGCGTGAACTGCTCAGGGTCCTGGCCCGGCACGATCCCGCGTCGTCCTTCGACCTCGACGCGGCTCTCGGCGAGGTGTGTGACGGTCGCGGCCGTCTGCGGCACCAGCACTGGGGCGTCGAGGTGGTCCGGCGGTACTTCGCCCCCGTCATCGCGGACCGGAGCCACACCGCGATCAACGCGCTCGTCGACACGTATGTGACGTCGAGTGTGGTCGCCGACGACGTCGTCGGCCATGTGCTGAGACGCTCGCACCGTACGGTGCCCGCCGTCCGGGCCGGGCTCGCCGAACAGCTCGGGCGGCTGTCCGCTCAGGAGGACGGAGCGCGGGATCTGGTCGACCTCGTGCTGGGGCTGCCCGGCGAGCTGTCGACGGCCGATCGCGCGCAGGTGCTGCAACGCCTCGTGCTGTCCACGGTCGGCTTCACCGGCGTGACGCTCGAATGGGTGGTGCTGCTCGGGGTCCGGCACGGCTACAACACCCCGACGGTGCGGCGGGAGCAGGTCCACCGCCTGGTCAGGGAAGCGCTGCGCCTGTATCCGACCGCCTGGCGGCTGATGAGAGTGGCCGCCGCCGACCACGAGATCGCCGGGGCCGAGGTCCGCGAGGGCGAGCACGTCCTCATCGGCACGCACGCGATCCACCGGTCGGCGGCCGTCTGGGAGGCGCCGCTGGACTTCCGCCCCTCGCGCTGGGAGCGGCCGACCGACGAACAGCGGCGGTCCTACCTGCCGTTCGGCAAGGGCGAGGGCATGTGTCCGGCGAGCGGCTTCGCCGTCAGGGCGCTCGAACACCTCGGCCACCTCATCCTGAGCGGCTACCGGGGCGAGGTGCGGCTGCGCACGCGCAGGCCGCATGTGCGTACGCTTCTGGCGCCGCCCGCCGGCTGGACCCGGCTCACCGCGCGAGCGGTACCGGCTCCCGAGCGCTGAATCGGCCACCGCGGCCCACGCCCTCGGCCGCGGGGCAGGACTTCTTCGTGGCCGCCGCGTCAGACCGGCGACTTGCGCAGGCGGGCCCGCCTGCGGTGCAGCGGTCCGCGCTTGGGCGGCGGTGAGGCGAGGCCGAAGCGGACGGCGACGCGGGTGCCGCCCATCGGGCCGCGGTCGATGTCCAGCGCGCCGCGGGTCGCGGCGGCGGCGCGGCGGGCGATGTCGAGGCCGAGGCCGGTGGACGCGGTGCTGGCGCCGCGGACGAGGGCGTCGTCGGGGTCCGGAATGCCGGGGCCCGCGTCCTCGACGGTGAGGGTGACGGACTGGGCGGCGCGCACCAGGCGCAGCGCGAAGGCGGTGCCGGGCGCGGTGTGCCGGAAGACGTTGCCGACGAGCGCGTCGATGACGGCGGCGAGGTCGTCCTCCGGCAGGTCGATCTGGGCGTCCTCGCCGGTCACTTCCACCAGGCAGGGGCGGCCCTGCTGTTCCGCGAGCGTCGTCCAGAATCCGGCGCGGCGGCGGACGATCACCGTGGCGGCGCACAACACCTGCTCGGGCCGGTCGAGTTGGGGCGCGCCCATGTGTCCGACGGCCAGCGGTGTACGGGCCGCGGTGATGACGGCGTGCAGTTGTGTTTCGAGCTGGGCGACCGCGGCGGCCACGGGGGCGGCGTCCGGTCCCGTACCCATGCGTTCGGTGGCCAACTGGAGGGCGGTCAGGGGTGTCCTGAGCCGGTGGGACAGGTCGGCGACCAATTCCCTCTCGACGGCGAGGAGTTCCAGCATGCGTGCGGCCATGGCGTTGAACGCCTGCCCGGCCTCGCGCAGTTCCGGCGGCCCCATGGGGTCGACGCGGGACTCCAGGTCGCCGCGGCCGAGCGCGTTGGCGGCGCAGGAGAGGTTGCGGGAGGACCGTACGACGCGGGAGGCGAGGCGGTCGGCGACCAGGACGGAGCCGACGACCAGGCCGACGGCGAGCAGCGCCATCACGGTCAGCGACGCGTTCACCCCGCGGTTCAGCTCGGCTTCGGGGACGAATTCCTCGACGACGGCGACCCGGCCCTGCGGCAGCACGACCGGCTGGAGGTAGACCCAGCCGCCGCCCGGCAGGTCCTGCGCCAGTGACTCGCCGTCGTGCTGTGCGCGCACCAGCAGGGAGTGGGGTGCGTGGCCCGCGCCGATGGAGCGGCCGTCGGGCTGGTGGACCGCCAGGTTTCCCGACGGGTCGAGGCCCGAGACGGCCTGCCGTACGGCGGCCGGGTCGTCGGTGAGCGTGAGGACCGGCGCCAGGGCGGCGGCGCGCTGCTCGGCGGCGGTGATCGCCTGGTTGCGGGCCTCGGAGCGGACCAGCAGGCCCAGCGGGATGAGGAAGGACAGGGCCACCATCGAGGTGACGGCCAGGGCGACCCTGGCCAGGGTCCCTCTCACCGCGGGGTCACCAGTTTGATGCCGACGCCGCGCACCGTACGCAGCAGGCTCGGCGCCGCCGCGCTCTCGCCGAGTTTGCGGCGCAGGGAGGACAGGTGGACGTCGATGGTCTGGTCCTCGACGTAGGGGTCGCGCCAGACCTCGGTGAGGATGTGCCGTTTGGACACGACGGTGTCGGCGTTGGCGGCGAGGAAGGACAGCAGGTCGAACTCGCGGCGGGTCAGCGGGACTTCGTGTCCGTGCAGGTGGACGGTGCGGGGTCCGGGGTCGATGCGCAGCGGTCCGAGGGTGACGGGCTCGCGCAGATTGGGGGCGCCGGTCCTGCCGTCGGGGCCCGCGGAGCGGCGCAGGACGGCGCCGAGGCGGGCGGTGAGCTGTCCGCCGGAGAAGGGTTTGACCAGGTAGTCGTCGGCGCCCGCGTTGAGGAGCCGGATGATCTCGGCCTCGTCGTCCCTGGCGGTGACGATCAGGACCGGTACGCGGGAGATGCCGCGGATCATGCGCAGCGCGTCGCCGCCGTCGAGGTCGGGCAGGCCGAGGTCGAGGATCACCGCGTCCAACGGGGTTCTGGTCGCCTCGCGCAATCCGCTGAATCCGTCGGCGGCGCTGCGGACTTCGTGCCCGTCGCGGGTGAGTATCCCGATCAGTTCGGCACGTATGCCGGGATCGTCTTCTACGACAAGGACGCTCGCCATGCGGCACACCGTAACGGATCGGCCATGATGGCCCGGTGCCCCGGTCCTTGCGCCATTTCCTGATCTGGCTGTCGTGCACGATCCTCACCGTCACGGCGGTGTCGTTGACCGTGCGCTTCGTGGTGGGTTCGACGGCGCCGCTGCCACCGTCCGCGCGGGATGTGGCGGCCGGGATCGCCACCAACTCGCCCAGTTCCGTGGTGATCGGCTCGCCGACGGCCACGCCCCGGCAGTCGCCGACGCGGACCCGCAAGCCCACGGTGTCGCCGTCCCCCTCGACCCGTCGCCCGACGGCGACCGCGACCAGCCCGTCCTCAGCGCCGGCCGCGCCGGCGTCGACCGCCTCCCGGCCGCCGGACTGCGAAGGAGGTGCCGGGACGCACAGTTTCGAGTCGACCGGCGGTCAGGCGTCGATACGGTTCGGCGCGGACGCGGTGTGCCTGGTCTCGGCGGTGCCCGCGATCGGCTTCACCACGAGCACCCGGCAGAGCGCGCCGGACACCCTCACCATCACCTTCACCGGGGCGCGCCACCGCTCGGAGCTGACGGCGACGCTGCGTCCGCAGGCCAAGGAGGTCACCAGCGAGGTGTCCTGGTGAGGCGCGGTGTCCGCGGTTCTTCGCCCGCCCGGCCGGGGGCGGGGCTCAGCGGAATCTGCGGCTTTCCTTAGGGGAACGTGAAGTTGGGCTCGGACGGCGGATCGGACGGCTCCGGCGGCCTAGGGTCGTGCCCGCCGGACCGTTCCTGTGAGCGGGTCCCCCCTCACGACATGTCTCCCCCACCACGAGGTGCCAGCGATGAGTTCGTCCCGCCGTGCCCACTCCCGTAACTCCGCCCATGGCCAGCACAGGGCGAGGCGCAAGCCGCGGATACGCATGGCGGTGACCGGAGCCGCGGCCCTGGCCGTACTCGGTGGCGGCACCGCCTTCGCCTGCCTCGGGGCACCGCATCAGGGGTCGCCCACCGCCGGGCACAGCGGCTCCGGCTCCGGCTCCGGCGACACGAGCGCGTCGGCCGGGCACAGGCCCGGCGGCAAGCCGGCCGGTTTCCGGCCCACCGCCCCCGCCGCGACCATCTCCACCACGCACCGCCCGCGCCCCGGCCGGCCGAGCCCCAAGCCGACGGCCACGCCGACCGGCGCCCCGGTGACCACCGCGCCCACGACGGCGGCGCCCAGCCCCTCGGCGACGACTCCCGCACCGCCCGCCACGACGAACCCGCCGAGCGCCGGGGACGCCGTGCGGCAGGTGCTCGACCTGATCAACCGCAATCGCGCCGCGGAGGGCCTCGCCCCGTACACGCTGCTCGAAGGGCTCAACAAGAGCGCCGCCGCGCACAATCAGGTGATGGCGTCCGGCTGCGGCCTGTCCCACCAGTGCCCGGGCGAACCGGCCTTCGGGGACCGCGAGACGGCCGCCGGGGTGCACTGGACGTCGGCGGGCGAGAACATCGGCGAGGGCGGCGGTGTGGGCTCCTCCGCCTCCGCGATCGCCGCGAGCGCGGTCGGTCTGACGCAGATGATGCTGGACGAGAAGGCCCCTGACGACGGCCACCGCCGCAACATCCTCAGCAGCGGCTACACGCACATCGGCATCGACGTCTACCGCGACGGTTCCGGCACGGTCTGGATGACGCAGGACTTCTCCAACTGACCGTCGCCGCCTCCTACTTCCTTCCCGCCCGGTGCCGCGAACCCCACAGCGCGGCACGTTCCCGTCGGCCGGGGCCGACCTCCCCCCGGCCCCGGCCGACGGATGTCCGACCGGCCGCCCCGTTCCCTCGCGGGTCTCCGGCAGGGGTGAACGGGCCGCTCACGCGGTGTGGTTGTCCGGCTGGAGGGCGGCGGCCAAGGCGGTCGGGCCGTGGGCGGTGGACCCTTGGGCGTACGCGGCGGCGTACGCCTGGTCGCCGAGCGCCGCGCGGGCCGTCTCCTCGCAGCGCTCGCGCACCAGTTGGAGTTCCGGCGCGCCGCGCTGCGGGTGGCCGACGCTGCGCCAATAGGCGCCGCCGGTGCCGTAGACCGACGCGGCCTGCTCGGCCCGGCCCTCGGCGGCCAGGGCCGCGGCGAGCAGGTCAAGGCCGAGCGCGATGCCGAAGGCGTCCCCGATGAGGCGTTTGCTCTCCAGCATGGTGCGGGCGTAGCCGATGGCCTCGGTGGGGGCGCCGGAGAAGAGGGCGACGACGGAGAGCTGGTAGTCCAGGTAGGAGCGGGTCCAGACCTCGCCGGTGCGTACGCAGTGCTCGCGCAGTTCGAGGGCCCGCTCGCGGCCTTCGGCGAAGTCCCCGAGGGCGGTGAGGGAGAGCACTTCGACGAGGTTGCAGCGCAGCCGGTCCGGGGAGTCGAAGGCGAAGCCGGGCGCGCCGCCGAGCGCCGCGCGTACCGCGTCCAGTGCCTTGCGCGGCTGGCCCATGAGCAGGCCCAGCAGGCCGGTGAGGCAGGCGGCGGCGATCCGCTCCTCCTGGTCGCCGCCCGCTTCGGCCGCGGCCTCCACCTCGGCGCTGATCTCGGTGGCCAGGGCGTAGTCCCCTTGGAGGGTGACGGTGGCCCCGAGGCCGGTGAGCGCGCGGGCACGGGCCCGGTCCTGCGCGGTGTGCAGTTCCAGGGCGCGCTCCAGATAGGAGCGGGCTTCCTTGAGGTGGCCGCAGCAGGTCCAGAAGTAGACCAGCAGCCCGGCCAGTTCGGCGGCCTGCGCCGGGTCGTGGACGAGCCAGTGGTCGAGGGCGGAGCGCAGGTCGGGGTGGGTGTCCTCGATCACCCGGTAGCCGAGGAGCTGGTCGGGGCTCGACCAGCTCCCGTCAGCCCAGCGGGCGAGGCCGGTGAAGTAGTCGGCGTGACGGCGGGCGGTCGCGGCGGACTCGCCCAGCTCGCGCAGCCACTCACCGCCGTACTCGCGGATCGTGTCGAGCATGCGGTAGCGCTCGCGGTGTCCTGCGCCGCTCGACGCGTCGTCGGCGGGGGCCGCCCTGATGATCACCGACTGGGTGACCAGCCGTTCCAGGGTCGGCGCGACGTCAGCGGCGCGCAGCGGGCCGCCGGTGGCGACCGCTTCCGCGGCGGCCAGGTCGAAGGCGCCGCGAAAGACGCTGAGCCGGGCCCAGAGCAGCCGTTCCTGCGGGGTGCACAGCTCGTGGCTCCAGCCGATCGCGGTGCGCAGTGTCTGGTGGCGCCGGGGCCAGACGAAGCCGGTGCGGGACAGGACGTCGAAGCGTGAGCCGAGGCGGTCGGCGACGTCGGCGACGGTGGCGGGGCCGACCTGGGCCGCGGCCAGTTCGATGGCCAGCGGTATCCCTTCGAGGCGGCGGCAGATGGTCGCGGCGGCCTCCGCCGCGCCGGGTTCCGCGAGCGGGGTGTGGCCGAGGCGGCCGGTGACGCGCTGGTTGAAGAGGGCGAGCGCGTCCTGTCCTTCGGCCGACAGCGGTGCGACGTCGATCAGTTCCTCCACGGCGGAGGCCAACGGGCGGCGGCTGGTGGCCAGTACGGTCAGGCCGGGCGCGGCCGTCAGCAGTTCTCCGACGAGGTGGGCGCACGCCTCGACCAGGTGCTCGCAGGAGTCGAGCACGAGTAACAGGCGCTTGTCGGCGAGCCATTCGCACAGTGCCTCGACGGGCATCCGCGGTGAGTGGTCGGCGAGGTCGACGGCGTCGCTGACGGTGGCGAGCAGCAGGTGGGGGCTGTCGAGGGTGGCGAGGTCGGCCCACCAGGTGCCGTCGGGGAAGCGGGAGGAGTCGGTGTCTTCCGCAGAACCGATTCGCCGGTCCGCGCCCGGCTCCTGTTCCGCGGCGACTTCCACGGCGACGCGGCCGACCGACGCGCGCGCCGCCGCCCGCAGCGCGAGCCGTGTCTTGCCGACTCCGCCGGGCCCGGTAAGGGTGATCAGCCGGCGGTGTGCCAACGCCATGTCCAGCCGCGCGAGTTCCGCCGTACGGCCGACGAAACTCGTTGTCTCCTGCGGAATGTGCCCCTTCATGGCCACAGCCTGACACCGACCGACCGCGGAGGGAAACGGGCCGTCGTGGTGAAGCTCGGCGCGAGTGCCCTATGAGGGCGCGTCAGGCGGCGTACGCGGAACCGGACTCGGGCCGGTCCCGCGGGTCGCGCGCTTCACCCGCACTGACGGAGAGTCACCCGGTGAACCAGGGGTTCCCGCCGCCGAGGGACCAGACGGAGACTTTGGTGACGCCCAGTGAGGTCAGCGCCGCCAGCTTGGAGTTGAGCGCGGTGCTGTCCACGTAGTCGTAGAGCTTTCCTCCGGAGACCCAGCGGATCTCTCCGGAAGAGGCGTCGCGACGGGCGGCGATCGTGCTCGGGTCGGTGGAGAAGCCGGGGCTGTGCTTCATGTCGCTGAACTGGATGTTGCCGGTGACCGCGTCCAGGTCGCACGGGTCGGGCGCGCTGATGCCGTACGAGGGCAGGGCGATGACCAGCCGCGACGGGTCCGGGATCTTGCTCTGCGCGTACCGCGTGACCTGTTTGAGCCAGGCGAGCGGGGTGATCGGCAGGCAGCGGCTGCCGGGCGCGGTGTCGAACTCCTCGTCGTACGCCATGATGTCCAGTTCGTCGACGCCCTTGGCGCTGACGGCGGCGTAGTCGTAGAAGGCGGCGTCCTCGGTCATCGCGGGCGCGTCGACCACGAGTTTCTTGCCCTGCGCGTGCAGGGAGGTCGCGAGCTGGCCGAGGAAGGTCTTGTAGTTGGTGAAGTCGGCGGCGCTCCAGGACCAGTAGTCCTCCATGTCGACGTCCACGCCGGTGAGTTGGTTGGTCACCACGAAGGAGGTGAGCTGCGAGACGGCGTCGCTTCGGTTGGCACTGCTGCTGACCAGGGCGTGGACGTCGGCGGTGGTCATGCCGGAGACGGTCGGGTACTGGTAGGCGGAGTGCGCCTTGAGGTCGGCGACGTTGGCGGCGCTGTAGGTGTTGCAGAGCCCGGCGGCCGTGGTCTCCAGGCTGACCTTGCCCTTGCCGGTGACGCTCCAGTACTCGGGTTTGAGCGCGCCGTTCTTGACCCGGTTGTCGGCGTATTCGCTCGGCGCGGTGCAGGTGGAGTCGCCTGCGGAGCCGGGGTAGAGCCAGGTCTGTAGCTGTACGGCGGAGGCGGCGGTACGGGCGGCGGGCTGCCGGTGGGCGGCGCCGCTCGACGCGGCGGCCGACGTACCGGGTCCGGACGTACCGCTGTCGGTCGTCATGGCGCCCGCGGCCATGGCACCGGCGAGGGCGGCCGAACAGGCGGCGGCCGTGGCGAGGATGAGCCTGCGACGAAGCATGATCCGTCCCTTCGGGGCGCGGGGGCTACCCGTTGTCGTTCCAGTAGGGGTCGAGGACCAGGGTGTCGGCGCCCGGTACGCGCGAGGCCGCGGACCAGGAGCCGCCCAGGACGCGTCCGCTGTCGGGCTCGGGGGCGAGCGACAGTTCGGTGAGGATGCGGTACCGGTCGCCCCGGTAGACGGAGCGGGTGAACTCCACGACGCGCCCGTCCGCTTCCCTGGCGGCGCGTTCGAAGAGCAGGGCCGGGGTGTGGACGGGCACGCCGAGCAGTTCGGCCTCGGCCTCGTCCACCACGGTCGGTTCGATGAGCTGTGAGGCGCGGGTGAGCAGGATGCCGTACCGGCTGCCGAGCAGGCGGTAGAAGGAGTCGGTCTCCAGGTCGTGGGCGGTGAGGCCGGGGACCAGCGCCAGCGGTACGTGCAGCGTCTCGACGCACATCGGGTCGCCGTCGACCAGCCGCAGCCGGGCGATCCGCAGGATCCGGTCGGCCGGGGCCGTGCCGAGGCGGCGGCCGATCCTGGGTCCGGCGGCCATGGCGGTGAACTCCACGGTGCGGCTGGTCCACGCGCCGTCCACACCGCCGACGCCCAGGCTCGGTCCCGGCCCCGCGGCCGGCCCCAGGCGCTGGGCGACCTTGTCCTCGGCGACGAAGACGCCGCGCCCGTGGGCCCGGATCAGCAGTCCGTCGCGCACCAGGTCGTCCATCACCGAGCGCAGCGTCGGGCGGGAGACCTCCAGGGTCTCGCAGAGCTGGCGCTCACCGGGCAGCGGTCGTCCGGTCGCGGTCTCCTCGACGAGGTCGAGGAGGTGCGTACGGATCCGCTGCCGCTTCTCCCAGCGGCTCTCGCTGCTGACCATGGGCCCACCAGTTTTGTCCGCGCGGGGCGGGTGCCGGTGTCTCGGCGTCCGGACGCCGAGGTGTTCGGCGACGCACCGATGATGGACCCCGTTCTTACCACTGGTCAATATGTGGTCAACGAATCCGCGCCGGAGTCAGCGGACAAAGGTCGGGGGACAAAGGTCAGCGGGTACGGGTCAGCGGAAAAAGGTCAGCGGGTACGGGCGGCGCGCTCCGCGTTCTTCTCCTTGATCCGCACCGCTTCCTTGCGGACCTCCGCCTGCACGGCACGCTCCTCGACCAGCCACTGCGGCTGGTCCTGCTTCAGCGCCTCGATCTCCTCGGTGGTGAGCGCCTCGGTCACGCCGCCGCGCGCGAGACCCGCGATGGACACGCCGAGCCTGGACGCGACGACAGGGCGGGGGTGCGGTCCGTTGTGCCGCAGTTCCACCAGCCACTCGGGGGGATCGGCCTGGAGCGCGTTGAGCTCGGTGCGCGAGACGACACCCTCCTGGAACTCGGCGGGTGTGGCCTGGAGGTACACACCCAGCTTCTTCGCCGCTGTCGCGGGCTTCATGGTCTGGGCGGTCTGCTGCGACGTCATGCCGTCAAGGGTAACGAGCGCGTGCGCCGCCTCCGACCACCAGCGGATAACCTGCTGGGGTGACAGGTTCGGAAGTACCTCCTTCGTTCCGGCTCGCATACGTTCCGGGCGTGATGCCGACCAAGTGGGTGCGGATCTGGAACGAGCGACTGCCGGAGGTCCCGCTCACCCTGGTCCCGGTGCCCGCCGCCGAGGCGTTCGGCGCGCTGCGGGACGGCGGCGGGTCCGGCGCGGACGCCGGATTCGTACGGCTGCCGGTCGACGGCGCGGACCTCAGCGCGATCCCGCTCTACACGGAGACGACGGTGGTCGTCGTCCCCAAGGACCACGCGGTCGCGGCGGTCGACGAGGTGTCGCTGGCCGACCTCGGGGACGACATCGTGCTGCGTCCCCTGGACGACACCCTCACCTGGCAGACGCCGCCGGGGCGGCCCGCGAAGGAGCGGCCCGCCACCACGGCGGACGCCGTGGAACTGGTCGCGGCGGGTGTGGGCCTGCTGATCGTCCCCCAGTCGCTCGCGCGGCTGCACCACCGCAGGGACCTCACCTACCGGCCGGTCCCGGACGCGCCCGAGTCCCGCGTCGCCCTGTCCTGGCCGCAGGAGGAGACCACGGATCTGGTGGAACACCTCATCGGCATCGTGCGCGGTCGCACCGTCAACAGCACGCGCGGCCGGCCGCTCCCGGAGCGGTCCGAACCGGGGGCGAAGGCCGCGAAGGCCAAGGACGCGAAGGACAAGCGCCCGGACAAGGTGTCGCAGGCGCGCCGCAAGCCCGCGCCGGGCCGGGGTGCCGGAGGCAAGGGCGGCAAGAGCGGCGGTACGGGCGGCGCGAAGCGCGGCAAGCCCCGCCGCCGCCCGTAGCCGGACCGGGGTCCCGGTCCCCCGTACGGCAGCGCGGTCGGGCCGGACCCGCCATCGAGGCACCACCCGGCCGACCGCGATCACGTGGACGATGCGTGCCGGAGGCGGGTCGTCAGCTCGCGGGCGTCACGACGATGGCGTTGACCTGGGCCTGATTGGCGGAGCCGCGGGTGAAGTCGAGGGAGAGGGTGCCGGAGGCGTCCACGGTGACGGGGAAGTCCTTCTCGACGCCGAAGGCTTCCTGGCCGTCCGCGCCCGCCGCCACGGCCGCGCCGATGATGTCGAAGTCGGTCAGGACCTTGGCGCCGTCGATCGTGACGTCGAACTCACGCTGACCGGAGTGGGTGTAGTACCAGTCCATGAAGTAGAGACGGACCTGGTAGTCGGCGCCCGGCGTGAGACCGGGGACGCTGTAGGAGGAGTCCCCGACGCGTGAGGTGTTCCAGATGTCGGCGGGGATCGGGTGGGCCACGGTCCGTCCCCAGTTCGGGAAGCTGGAAGCGCCCGCGGGAATGGTGTCGGGCCTGCCGCCGGTGCCGGTGTCCGCGATGAAGTCGCCGCCGCCCGCGCCGCCGAGGTCGATCGACACCCCCGGTGCCACGTCGGCGTGAGCGGTCCCCGCGGTCACGAGACCGCCCAGCACCATGCTCAGAGGGAGCCTCCCGCCGGGCGCCTCGCGCGGCCGACGCGGTGGCGCGCGGGCCGGACCGGCCCCTGCCGGCCCATGGATCACCGGCGCCCGGACGGCGATACTGGGGGCATGACGTTCGTCGTTTTCATGACCCTGCCCGGTCTGGTCATCCTGCTGACCCTGGTGGCCTTCGCCGATCAGATGCTCATGCGGGCCGGGCGGGCCGGAATCCTGCCGTGGCGCGGTCCTGGCCGCCAGGGGCAGATCTCGTCCACCGGTTTCGAGATGCTGCACGCGAGCTTCTCGCCGGGCAAGCAGAACGAGTTGAAGGAGCGGCAGTCGGCCCTCGTGCTGCGGGACGACGAGGAGGACGGCGCGCCCGCGAACCGTACGACCGTCGATCTCCAGCGCGGGACCGCGGTCGTACGGATGGCGCGGCCCCACTCCTGAGGCGGGGCCTTTTCGGAACTCCTCTTCCCTAGGACGGCACGCGGCTCGCGACCGCCGCGTCCAGTCGGCTCACTTCGTCCTCCCCCAGGTGCAGTTCGGCGGCGCGGGCGGAGTCGAGGATCGTCTCGGGGCGGCGGGCGCCCGGTATGGGGATGAGGGCCGGGCTGGTGGACAACAGCCAGGACAGCGCGGTGCGTTGCGGGCTGGCGTCGTGGGCGCGGCCGATCTCGGTGAAGGCGGCGGTGAGTTCGTCGTCCTTCGTGCCGATGGTGCCCAACGGCCGCCAGGCCAGGAACGCCAGACCGAGTTCCTCCGCGCGGCGCAGTACCGCGCGGTGCTGTACGGCGCTGGGTGAGAACTCGTTCTGCACGGCGACGAGGGCGTCACCCAACAGCTCGTGTGCCTGGTCGAGTTCGGCGACGGTGACGTTGGAGACACCGACCGAGGTGACGGTCCCGTCGGCGACCAGCCGGAGCAGCGCCGTCAGTGAGTCGGCGATCGGCACCACCGGGTCGGGGGCGTGCAGGAAGAACAGCTCGATACGGTCCAGGCGGAGCCGGTCGCGGGAGGCGGCGGCCGAGCGGACGAGGTGGTCGGGGCTGCTGTCGGTGAGCCACCGCCCGTCGCCCGGTCTGACCCGGCCCGCCTTCGTCACCACCGTGACTCCGGAGGCGTCGCCGTCCCAGCTCTCCAGCGCGTCGGCGATCAGCGTCTCGTTGTGCCCTACTTCGTCGGCACCTGTGTGGTAGGCGGAGGCGGAGTCGATGAGGGTCACTCCGGCGTCGAGCGCGGTGTGGATCGTCGCCGTGGCGCGGGCGCGGTCCGGGCGCCCTTCGATGGACAGCAGCATGCCGCCAAGGCCGACCGGGAAGACCTTCGAACTCCCGCACGCGCGGGTCGGGTTGGTGAGGTGCGGTGGGTGGTGCATACGGCTCCCTGTCTCGTGTGATGGTGCTGCCGCGTGCGGCGCCGGGGCCCTGGCGGCGCCTAGCGGCGTACCGCGAGGCGGCCCCGTGAGAAGACGGCGGCGACCTCGGCCTCCGGGTCCGCCAGCCGCTCGACGTGGACAGCGGGGTTGTGGCGGGTCAGGACGATGTCGGCGCGGGCGCCGGGCGCGAGCACACCGAGTTCACCGGCCGCGCCGAGCAGCCGGGCGCCGGTGGTGGTGGCGCTGCGCAGCACCGCCCAGCCCGGCTGCACCCTGGCCCGCAGCGCGAACTCCCGCGACTGGTGGACGTGCATCGCGCCGAGCAGGTCGGTGCCGAAGGCGATCGGGGCGTCGGCGGCGTGGGCGTGGGCGAGCGCGGTGAGGCCGCTGTCCCGGACGGCCGCGACCTTGGCGGTGCTCGCGGGCGGAAGCCCGTGGAGCGGACCCTCCTGCGCCAGCACCGTGTACGTCACCAGCGTCGGCACGTAGTACGCGTCGTGCTCGGCGAACAGCCGGGCCTCGTCCGGGCCGATCAGATTGCCGTGCTCGATGGTGCGTACGCCCAGGCGCAGCGCGCGGGCCACCGCCTGCGGGGTGTAGGCGTGCCCGGCGCAGTAGACGCCCGCCCGCGCGGCCTCGTCGACCGCCGCGCGGATCTCGTCCTCGCTGTACTGCGGGGTGTCGATCCGGTCGGTGGGGCTGGAGATCCCGCCGGAGAGCATGAGTTTCACGAACGACGCCCCGGACCGTACGCCTTCGCGTACGGCGGTGCGCAGTGCGTCGGGTCCGTCGACGATCCGGCCGATGCCGGGCACGGCCGGATGGTCGTCGGCGTGGTAACGGCCACGGGGGCGCAGGTCGCCGTGGCCCCCGGTCTGCGACAGCGCCTTGCCGCACACGTACAGCCGGGGTCCTGGCGCCAGCCCCTCGTCCAGGGCGTCGGCCAGCCCGGCGTCGGCGCCGCCCGCGTCCCGGACGGTGGTGAAGCCGCGTTCGAGCATCGCGCGCAGTTCCCGTAGCGCGTGGGCGGTGACGTAGCTGGGCGCCATCCCGGTGTCGGCCCACTCGTCGGCGGTCACCGAGGTGACGTGCACGTGGCAGTCGATGAAGCCGGGGACCGCGTACAGGTCGGTGCCGTCCACGTCGCCGGGCGCGAGTGGGTCGGGGGTGTCGGCCGTGACGGCGGTGATCCGGTCTCCTTCCAGGGTGATCCGCCGGTCCCTGAGGATCTGTTCGCTCTCGGGGTCCACCACGTGGACGTGTCTGATGTCCATGCCGGTACGCCGCTCCTCGTCTCCGCTACACCGGTCGCCCGCTGGCTCGCGCCCCTGCGCTCAGGCGCCGAACAGCTCGTCGACGGTGGTCGTGGTGCCGGCGTTGCCGACCATGAAGCCGTAGTCGCCCGGCGCGGTGCGGGAGTAGCCCTCGCGGCTGAGCACCAGGATGTTGGAGTCGTACGGCGCGACGAGCTGTTCCAGCGTCTCGAAGGTGTACGGGTCCACGACCTCGCCCAGCACCGTGCCGCCCTTGATGACCTCGCCGAGCCGGTCAGGGGTGAAGTGGGAGATCATCGTGCCGCCCTTGGTCGGGCGCAGCGTGACGAGTTCGGTCATCACCGTCTGCTGCTCGACGATCGCCTCGGGGGCGCCTTCCAGCATCCCGATGCCCTTGAGCATGTTGCGGCCCTGGCGTACGGCCTTGTCGAGGAAGGCGTCGGTGAGCTGCCCGCCGCCGCCCAGTTCGCAGACGGTCGAGGAGATGCCGTTCTTGATCGCCCACGCGTTGGAGGTGCCCTCGTAGGGCTCGTGGTGGTAGAGCAGCGCGGCGCCGAAGGACGTGGCCATCTCCCGGCCGTCGTCCATGATGTAGGAGTACTCGACCGTGGAGTACAGGCCGCTGGAGTGGAAGTCCACGAAGTAGTCGGCCTGGAGCATGATCTCGGCGAGCACGGCGGCCAGTTGCTCGGTGACCGAGCCGTTGCGGTCGCCGGGGAAGATGCGGTTGAGGTTGAGGCCGTCCTGCGGGGTGAAGCGGGACATCGCCGCGTACGCGTACGGGTTGGCCACCGGTACGGCGACGATCGTGCCCGCCAGTTCGGCGGGGTCGACCGACGAGACGAACCTGCGGATCTCCTCGGGTCCCATGGCCTCGTCGCCGTGGACGCCGCCGAAGGCGACCAGGGTGGGCCCCGGCCGGGCGCCGGTCAGGCGGTGGACGGTGAGCGCGAGGTCGTGCCCGTTGTCCACGCGGGTGACGGGGACGGTCTCGACGGTGTGGCCGGGCTGCGCGGCCGGGGTACCGGTGGCTGTGGTGTCGCTCATCCGCTGTGTCTCCTTGCTGATACGGGTACTGATACGGGGATCGGTGCTCGGGTTCTTGTCGTCGCCGGGGCCGGGGACGGTGTCCCCGGCCCCGGCGGGGGTCACCGCATGTCGCCGATCGCGGACGCCTCCTGGCGCAGCGCGGGAACGGCTCCTTCGGCGAGGTCGAGGGTGAAGCGGGCGGCGGGTCCGCTGATGGAGAGTCCGGCGACCGCGACGCCGTCGGGGCCGACGACGGCGGCGGCCCGGCAGCGCAGGCCCACGCTGTAGGTCTCCTCGTCCACGGCGTAGCCGCGCCGCCTGGCCTCCTCCAGCTCCGGCTGCATCTTCTCCAGCGTGGCCTCGGGGTCCGCCACGTCGGCGCCGCGCAGCAGCGCGAGCTGCCGGGCGCGGGGCAGCCGGGACATGATGGCCTTGCCGAGCGCGGAGTTGTCGGGCGGTATGAACTCGCCGATACGGTTCACCGCGCGCAGCGGCTGCTCGGACTCGGTGCGGGCGATGATGAACATGCTGTTCCCGACGATGCGTCCGGCGGTGGTGCTCTCGCCGGTGACGCCGGTGAGCAGCCGAGTGGCCTGCTGGAGGCGGTCGTTGCTGTAGAGGTGTTCGCTGACTGCCGCGGCCATGGCGGCGAGCCGTCGGCCGGGCACGAAGCGGTGCGAGGTGGTCTCGTTGAGGAAGCCCCAGGTGACGAGCTGGGCCGTCAGCCGGGACACGGTGGACAGCGGCGCGTCGGCCGCCGCCGCCAGTTCGGTGAGGGTCAGCGGTGCGCCCTCGGCGACCACGGACTGCTCCAGCAAGTTGAGGATGCGCCCCATGTAGCTGGGTGACTTGGTGTTCTCGCTGGGGGCCGGTACGGGGACTTCGGTGTCCTCTGCCATGGGTACGTGCGTCTCCTGTCGTCCCAAGTCGGTTGCTTTGGGCGGCTGTTCGGGCGGGTCGGTCACCATCCCGTGGCCCGTCCCGGGCGCCGCGGGTCGCAGTATCCGTGGCGGTGGCCGTCCGCGTCGACTTCCACCGCGTGGACGGATCCGAAGTGCCAGAAGTAGGGGGTGGTCGGTCGTACGTCGGCGCCGTAGCGGGTCGCGAGCGCGTCGAGCACCCGCGGGTCGACCCGTGCCTCGACGGTGAACGGCTGGTCGGTCTGGACGCCCTGGAAGCGCGGCGCGTCGATCGAGTCGGCCAGGTCGAGGCCGTATCCGAAGTGGTTGGCCAGGACGATCGCGGTGGCGCGCGCGGACAGGCCCGGTGACCCGAGGGCCAGGTGCGGGGTTCCGTCGCGGGCCACCATGGTGGGCGGGAAGGGCGACAGGACGCGCCGCCCGTCGCCGTCGCCGGTGCCGGGGAAGCTGTTGCCGCTGTTGACGTGGACGCCGTCCACGACCAGGCCGGTGCCGAAGGTGGTGCCGTAGACGCTGTGGGTGAGCGACGCCATGTTGCCCGCGCCGTCCACCGCTACGACGTGGTCGGTGTTGTGGGTGTGCGGCGCGCCGGGCGGCCGGACCGTACCGCCGCTCGCGGGCGCCGGGTCGCGTCGGGTGTTGCCGCGGATCAGCGCGGCCAGCGACGCCGTGAAGTCGGGCGAGAGGAGTTCGTCCACCGGGACGTCGAAGGACAGCGGGTCCTTCACGAAGCGCTCGGTGAAGAATTCGGCGAACGCCATGGCGCGTCGCAGCACTTCGAGGGCTTCGGCGTCGCGGGTGTAGTGGCCCAGGGCGGGCAGGTCGAAGTGTTCCAGGATGCCGAGCACGAGGCCGATGAGGACGCCCGCGGACGACGGGGGCGGGGCGCCGACGATCTCGTGGTCCCGGTAGGCGCGCCGCACCGGGCGGCTCGCGCGGGCGGTGTAGTCGTCGAGGTCGCGGGCGGTCACGGTGCCGCCGGTCTCGCGGACCGCGGCCACGAAGCGCGACGCCCACGCGCCGCGGTAGACGTGGTCGGGGCCGTCGGCGGCGATCCGCCGCATCGTCTCGGCCAGCGCCGGGCGGACCAGCCGCTCCCCGACGGGCGGTACGTGGCCGTCGGGCAGGAATTCGGCGCGGCCCGAAGGGTGCGCCGCCAACCGGCCCGCGGCGGCCTCGAATGCCTCGCCGTACAGGAAGGAGTACATCGGGAAGCCGGCGGCGGCGACCTCGACGGCGGGTGCGAAGTAGTCGGCCCAGGGGATGCTGCCGTGGCGTTCCATGGCCAGGTGCATGCCCGCGACCGCGCCGGGGACCGCGACGCGGCGGCCGGAGGAGGCGCCGAGGGCGCCGTCCACCGTCACGTAGTGGTCCCAGGTGGCGGAGACCGGCGGGCTGTCGCGGGTGTGGTCGAGTTCGCCGTCGATGTAGTCGTAAGCGCGCCGGGCGGCGTCGTAGTAGAGCACGGACATGCCACCGGCCAGGGTGGTCATCTGCGGTTCGACCACGCCTTGCAGGGGGACGGCCGTGAGCACCGCGTCCATGGCGTTGCCGCCGCGCCGCAGGACGTCGAGCATCGCGTCGGCGACGGCCGGGTGCATGGCGGAGACCATGGCGGTGCCGCCGTGGGCGGAATCCTTCCGCCCCTGTTCGAGTGCCCGGTCCACGACCGGCCGCTGGCCCGCCGTCATGCCGGTCCGCTCCCCTGGTCCGCCGGTGCGCCCGGACCCGGCTGCGGGAGCGGCGCCGGGCCGATGCCCATCGCGGAGGCCACCAGGCCGACCGGCGGGGAGCCGAAGGCCATCA
This sequence comes from Streptomyces sp. NPDC008079, assembly GCF_042957385.1. NCBI lineage: Bacteria > Bacillati > Actinomycetota > Actinomycetes > Kitasatosporales > Streptomycetaceae > Streptomyces > Streptomyces sp. NPDC008079. Next base: position 140,210 of record NZ_JBIBIC010000015.1, on the reverse strand, counting down.
GCTCACGGTGGAAGCGCGGCAGCGTGAAGCCGCTGCCCCACGCGGTCTTCGCCTGGTCGCGCAGCCGCCGCATGAGGACCTTGCCCCAGGTGTAGCGGATGTACGTCGGCTCCCACACACCGCGCAGCGCCTCGGCCCGCGCGGCCGGTCCCGCCAGGAACGCCTTGCGTTCGAAGAGGGCGATGGCGTCGTCGAGGGTGAGGGCGCCGGTGTGGATGCCGAGCGCGGCCTGGACGCGGACGACCCGCATCATGGCTTCCTGCGCCATGCCGAACTGGTAGAGGGGGCTGTCGTCCTGGTAGCCCTCCTCCCACATCATCTCCTCGGCGTAGTGCGCCCAGCCCTCGAAGAACAGCTCGGACCAGAGCGTCTTGCGAATCGGCCGGTCGACCTTGCCCATCATCAGGGCGTGGCTGCAGTGGCCGGGGCCGATCTCGTGGACGGCCATCACGGCCATCGCGGGCCGGTTGAACCGGGACAGCCAGGCGCGGTGGTCGTCGAGCGACCAGTGCGGCGAGGGTCCGGTCACGTGGAAGAGCGAGTGGCCGCGCGTCTCCCACGGCGCGGTCCAGCTCACCCGGCCCGCCGCCCAACTCCGCGCGGGCGGGCTGGGTTCGATGACGCACGCCTCGTCGACGACGGGCACCAGTTCGCGCTCGCGCACGAAACGCGCGGCCAGCGCGACCTGGGCCTGGGTGTCGGCGAGGATGCGCGGGAAGTCTCCGTGGTCGGCGCGCACCCGGGCGCTGAGCCGCCGGGTCCTGGCGGCCGGGTCGTCGGCGCCCGCGGGGTCGAGCCGGGCCGCGGCGTCGTCCAGGATGTCGCTCATCCGCGCGTACTCGCTGTCGGCCATGGCGGCCAGTTCGTCCAGGTCCACCGGGACGCGGTCCTCGCAGCCGAGGAGCGCGGTGAGGTCGGCCCTGCCGAGTCCCGCTGCCGGAGCGGCCTCGCGCGCCGCGCGTTCGAGGTGGGCGGTCAGCCGTTCCAGCGCGGCCAGGGCGCGTACGCCGTCCTCGCCGTCGTCGGCGCGGACCTCGGCGGACATCCCGCGCGCCGCGGGCAGGAACATCCCGGCGACGGAGGACGACAGTTCGTCCAGCGCCTCGATCGCGTTGTCCACGGCGTCCGGCCAGAGCCGCAGGTGGCGGCGCCTGGCCCGCACGCGTACCGCCTCGTCGTCGTAGGGCCGGTCGTACGGCGACAGGTCCAGCGCCTCGATGTGGACCCAGGGGTCCCAGCGGTGCTGGCGGATACGGCCGAACCGGGTCCGCATCGCGTTCTCGGTGGCGGCGAGCTGTGCTTCGTCGTGCGCGTCGTCCAGCGTGGGACCGCCCAGCGCGGCCAGCGCCGAGGCCACCCCGGCAGGCGACAGGTCGACGATCGTGCCGTCGTACTCGTCGTGCAGTCCTGAGTATTCGCGCAGGTAGGCGGCGTCCAGGTCGCAGACGTGGCGCAGCCGTGGGAACAGCTCAGCCATCGGGGGTCTCCTTGGTCGTACGAAGGCGGGTGGTGTGCGGGTACGCGGACGCGGGTGCGGGTGCGGGTGCGGCCCGATGCGGTGGTGGCGGTCGGTCACAGCTCCAGTCGTCGGCCGCGCTGGACGACGCGCAGGAGCAGGGCGCCGAGTCCGACGACGAGCACCGACAGCGCGGTCATGATCGTGGACAGGGCCGCGGGGGTCGGGTCCTGGTAGTTGTTGAGGTAGCCGTACATCCACACCGGCAGGGTCTGCTGGTCGGAGGTGAGCAGGAAGATCGACAGGTCGATCTCGTTGAAGCTGACGAGGAAGGCGAAGACGCCACTGATGAGCAGGGCGGGCGCGATCTGCGGCAGCGTCGTGCGCAGGAAGGCGCGCAGCGGCGAGGCGCCGAGGTCGATCGCCGCGTAGTCCAGGGTGCGGTCGGCCCGGGTCAGGGCGGCGGACAGCAGCACGATCACGAACGGCACGGTCGCCACGGTGTGGGCGAGGACCACCGCCCACCTGCCGGAGGGCAGACCAGCCCGGGCGAGCAGCATGAACACGGCGAAGCCGAAGGCGATCTTGGGCACCACGACGGGTGAGAAGAGCGCCGACTGCACCACCCCGCTGCCCCGGAAGCGGTAGCGGACCAGGGCGACCGCGCCGGCGGAGCCGAGCAGGACGGCGAGCACCGCGACCAGCGCCCCGATCCACAGGCTGCCGACGAAGGCGTCCATGACGCCGTCCTGGTGGTAGAGGTTGGTGTACCAGCGGGTGGAGAAGCCGGGCGGCGGCCATACCCCGTAGGAGACCGACGACAGCGAGCTGATCACGACGATCGCGGCGGGCACGAGCTGGAAGGCGTACAGCACGGCCATCCACACGCCGAGCCCGCGGATGCCACGGGGCGGCGAGGGGCTGATGGTGACTCCGCCCTGGTCGGCCTCGGCGAACCGGCGCTGGAGGAGGACGAACGCTCCGGTGGAGACCAGCGCGAGGATCAGCAGCACCAGGGCGCAGACGGAGGCGCCCGGATAGTCCGTGGTGCCGACCAGGGAGTAGATGCTGGTGGACAGGGTCGCGACCCGCCCGCCTCCCAGGAGGCTGGGGGCGGTGAAGCTGGAGATGGTCAGGGCGAAGGTGAGCTGGCATCCGGCGATCAGGCCCGGCGCGCTCAGCGGCAGGGTGATCGAGCGGAAGGTGCGCCAGCGGGAGGCGCCGAAGTCGTCGGCCGCGTCGGCGAGGGTGCCGTCGATCTGCCGGAAGGTGCTGCTGATCGGCAGGACCATCAGCGGCAGCAGGGTGTGCACGAGGGCGATGACGACGGCGCTGCGCTCGTAGAGCAGGTGGACGGGGCCGATGCCGAACAGGCCGAGCGCGGAGTTGAGGAAACCCTCCTGGCCGAGCAGCAGTTGCCAGGCGTAGACGCTGGCGATGCCGGAGAAGACCAGCGAGGAGAAGACCACCGCGTATCCGGCGTTGCGCCAGCCGGTCCGCTTGGTGTGGTGCAGTGCCAGGGCGGTGAGGTAGCCGACGACCGCGGTGATCGCGGTGACCAGCAGACCGACGAGTACGGTCTGCCAGATCACCGACCAGTAGTAGGAGCTGGTGAGGACTTTCGTCCATGTGGCCAGGGTGTTGGTGGTGTTGACGCCACCGGGTTGGTACTTCTGCAGGGAGTACTCGACGAGCGACTCCATGGCGAAGGCGAACACCGCGAGCAGCAGCACGATGCTGGGCGCGAGCAGGAGCAGTGCGGTGCGCCGGTCGCGGCCCTTGCCGGTGAAGGCTTTGGGCTGCGCTCGGCGGGGTCCCGGCTTCTCCGGGGCCGGGCGCTCCGCCGTGGCCGTCGCCGCCCCGCTCACCGGGGCGGCTTCTCGTATGCCGCCTGGAGGGTTGTCCGCCATCGTGCAGGTCCTTCCGGTCGTGGGGTGGACGTCGTCGGGGCTGAGCCGTGAGAACCGGGCTGTCGGAACCGGTCCGTGAGGGCTGAGCCGTAAGAACTGGAGCCGTCGGAACCGAGTCGTACGAACGGGGCCGTCAGATCTTGGAGACGACTTCCTCGTTCCACCGCGCGGTCCAGGCGGCCATGTTCTTGCCGACGGTGTCCCAGTCGACGTCCACGAACTTCTGGTCGGCGCCGGCGGCGATGGCCGGGATGGCCTGGAGCTTCGGGGTCAGCTTGGAGGTGCTGGAGGCGGGGATCTCGACCGAGGTGTCCACCCAGCGCTGGTTCCACTTGGGCTGGAGCATCTCGTTGACGATGTCGTAGCAGACCTCGAGCTGGTCGTCGGAGGAACCGGAGTTGATGTTGACGCCGACCGGGTCGAAGAAGGCGCCCTCGGTGGGGCGGCTGAAGCCCAGCGGCGCGCCCTGGGCGTGCCAGGCCGTCGAGGTGCCCAGGTAGTGCGAGGTCAGCGGGGCCTCGCTGGTGGAGAGCACGTTGAGGAACTGGGGGTTGGCCGTCACGATCGTGCGGATGTTCTTGGCGTGCTCGATCCACAGCTTGAAGCCGGGGTCCATGTTGTCCCAGCCGCCGCCGTTGAGCTTGGCGGCCATGCCGATGGCCCACCAGGGGATGGTGAAGAAACAGAGCTTTCCGCGCTGGTCGGGCGACCACAGGTCGGTCCAGGACGCGAAGCCCTTGGGGTAGGTCTTGGTGTTGTAGACCAGCCCCATCTGGTCGGCGCCGAACACCACACCGCAGTGGTCGCGCTCGACGAACTGGGCGTGCAGTTGCGAGGTGTTGGGGATCTTGCTGTAGTCCAGCTTGAGGTACATACCGGTGGCCTTGCCGGTGGCCGTCGCGCCGCCGTTGGAGAAGACCAGGTTGTTCAGCGGCTTGTGCGGGTTCGCCTGGTAGGCGGCGGTCTGCTTGGCGAGGTTGAGCGTGTCGTCGATCTTGATCTGCACGTTGGGGTGATTGTCCTGGTACTCCTTGGCGAACTCCCTGGGCATGAGGCCGAGGTCGGCGCCCGCGAAGGGCGTCATGGTGATGGTGAGCTTCTTGCCCGCTCCCTTGCCCGTGCCCGAACTCGCCGACGTGCCGGGCTGCTTGTTCGAGGCGCAGGCGGCCAGGAACAGTCCGGCCGCCACCGCGCCGCCGCCGGTCAGCAGCGAGCGCCGCGACACCGGGGTACGGCCGGTGCCTTCCCCTGCGGGCGACGCGGCTCCGGCCGCCGCCGCCTTGTCCCCGTTCGATCTGCCCGTGTTGCTGTGCATGGTCTCTCCCTGGGTGGTCACAGCACTTCTGGTGGTGGGCCCGCGCTCGGCCGGGACCGTCGCGCGGACAGGCCCGGTGGCCCGTCGCGCGGACGAGTCCTAGGAGTCGGCGCCGAGCATGACGGCGGCGTCGGACGGCCAGCCGATCTCGACCTCGTCCCCCGTGGCGATCCCCCGTGCATCCTTGGCGGGGAGTTGTACGACCAGTTCCTGCCTGGAGTCGGCGACGGCCACCTGGAAGCGGATGCTGGCTCCCTGGAAGGTCAGGTCCGTGACGCGGGCGGTGAAGCGGTTGTCGAAGTCGCTGGTCAGCCGGGGCCGCATGGCGATGGCCTCGGGCCGGACCGACAGCGCCGTGCCGGGCCCCGGCGTGCGGCAGGTGAAGCCGTCCGCGCGCAGCACCCGGTCGGCGACGGCGCCGCGGATGATGTTGGTGTCGCCGAGGAACGTGGCGACGAATTCGGTGGCGGGGCGGTCGTAGAGCTCGTCGGGCCGCCCGACCTGCTCGACACGGCCCTGGTTCATCAGGGCGATCCGGTCGGAGATGGTGAACGCCTCGGTCTGGTCGTGGGTGACGAAGACGAAGGTGGTCCCTGACTCCTGCTGGATCTGCTTCAGGGCGCGCTGCATCTGCACCCGCAGCCGCAGGTCCAGCGCGCCCAGGGGTTCGTCGAGCAGCAGTACGGCGGGCTTGTTGGCCAGGGCGCGGGCGATCGCCACCCGCTGCTGCTGGCCGCCGGACAACTGGGCGGGCTTGCGGTTGGCGTAACCCGCGAGGTCGACCAGGTCCAGCATGTCGGTGACGGTCGACCGGATCTCCGCCCGTGACTGGCGGCGTATCTTCGGACCGAAAGCGATGTTTTCGGCCACGGTGAGGTGCGGGAAGAGCGCCAGTCTCTGGAAGATCAGGTTGGTCGGCCGCTTGTTGGGCGGCACTCCGGTCATGTCCTTGCCCGCGATGGCGACGGTGCCTTCCGTGGGCTGTTCGAGACCGGCGAGTATCCGCAGCGTGGTGGACTTGCCGCATCCCGACGGTCCCAGGAGCGAGAAGAACTCGCCTCGCCTGACACCGAGGTTCATGCTGGTCACCGCGGTCTCGCCGCCGGGGTAGGTCTTGCTGACATCGGTCAATCGGGCGTCGAGGGCCGACGGATCGTCCGGGTTCACAGCGTTCACCTGAACTTCCATTCATTGGAACTTGGCTTCCACTGGGGTGAGCAGGACGCTAAGTGAGCGACAAGGGTGCGGTCAACGGTCGATCACGAAGTTCTTGAATCGGCGACGACGCACAGGGCACCGTTCAAGCCATCCGACCGGGCTCGCGAGCGGGTCGGGAAATCGTCGCCCGGGCGCTCAACGCCCGCCCGCCACCTGCGAGTTGACTCCCCCGGGCCGCACGGGGCCGAGCCCGCGCGGAGCGCCGCCGGGCGGGGAGAAAATTTCGTCCGATCCGCCCGGTAAAACCTGTGTTACGCGGACGGAAGGGACGTCAGCGCGCCGCCCAGAGCCCCCGGACATGCCCGATGTGCCGGTGCATCATCAGCTCGGCGCCCACCGCGTCGCCGTACTCCACGAAGTCCGTGAGCTGGTGGTGCTCCATCGCCGACTCGACGAGGCTGCCGTCGGCGAGCAGCGGCGCGAGGCCCAGCAGCCGGGTCCGCGCGCGCAGACCCGCGACGACGTTCACCAGGTGCCGGTTGCCGGTGTAGCCCAGCAGCGTGAGGTGGAAGATCCGGTCGGCCTCGACGTATCCGACCAGGTCACCGGCGCGCGCGGCGACGACGATGTGCTCGGCGAGCGTGCGCAGCAGGGGCAGGTCGGCGGCGGGGACCAGCGGGACGACGGCGCGTACGGCGGGCGGTTCGATCAGAAGGCGGACGGCGGTGATCTGGTCCAGGTCCTGGTCGGAGACCTCGGTGATCCGGAAGCCCTTGTTGGGCTGGGCCACCGCGAGCCCTTCCTTGACCAGGTCGAGCATGGCCTCCCGCACCGGGGTGGAGGACACGCCGAAGCGCGCCGCCAGGCTGGGAGCGGAGTAGACCGCGCCCGGGATCAGGTCCCCGGAGACCACGGCGGCGCGCAGTTCGTCGCGCACCCGGTCCCGCTGCGTCTCCCGGCCGTCGGCGCTCTGCCCACCGCTCACGTGCCCCGCCCTTCGGCTCTCCCGCGCCCCGCCGCTCGGCCGGCGCATCGCCTGTCCGAGGTCAGGATGACAGCCGGGCGGGGTACGGCGGCGACAGGGCGGAGGGTCAATGAGGTTTCATTGTGCGGCGCAATGATATCCAAGGACGCGCGAGCCGGGAACGAAAGGGGCAAAGGCGCATGTCCCCGCGCTGTTCACTCGAAGATCCGTCGAGGTCTGGCGTCAGTGCCATTGCACAGCTACTGTGACAGCGCAGCGCCCACGGTCCCGGCGGCCGGTCCGTAGCCCGTTGCGCACCACCGATCCGGGCTCCCGTCGCGGCGCCCCCGTCAGCGTCCAGGCGCCCAACGCGCGGCCCGCGAGCCCTCGTTCGCCCGCCCGGCCCCCGTCGTCCTCGCACCGCCGAGGCGGCGCGTCCGCCCTTCCCGTGAGGAGAACCGCATGCCCGACACCCAGGCGCAGCCCTGGCACGGGGTCTACGTCGCCACCGCGCTCCCGTTCCGCCCCGACGGTTCGGTCGACCTCGACGCGTACGGCGAGCACGTCCGGTTCCTGGCCGACGGCGGCTGCCACGGCGTGTGCCCCAACGGTTCGCTCGGCGAGTACCAGACCCTCAGTATCGACGAGCGCACCCGCGTGATGCGGACCGCGATCGAGGCGGCCCCCGAGGGCTTCGGGGTGATGCCCGGCGTGGCCGCGTACGGGTCACGGGAGGTCTGCGAGTGGATCGAGCGGGCGGCGGAGGCCGGCGCCGCATCCGTCCTGCTGCTGCCGCCCAACTCCTACCGGGCCTCGCGCTCCGACGTCGTCGCCCACTACCGCGAGGCCGCGCGGGTCGGGCTGCCCGTGGTCGCGTACAACAACCCCATCGACACCAAGGTCGACCTCACCCCCGGCCTGCTCGCCGAACTGCACGCCGAGAATCTGATCGTGGCGGTCAAGGAGTTCAGCGGCGATCCGCGCCGCGCCTATCGGCTGGCCGAGTCGGCGCCGGGCCTGGACCTGATCGTCGGCGCCGACGACATGGTGCTGGAACTGGGGCTCGCGGGCGCGGTCGGCTGGATCGCGGGCTACACCAACGCCTTCCCGGCCACCACCGTCGAGATGTTCCGCCTGATCACGTCGGACGACCCCGCCGACGTACCGGCCGGAATCGCCCTCTACCGCTCGCTGCACGCGCTGCTGCGCTGGGACTCCAAGACGGAATTCGTCCAGGCCATCAAGCTGTCCATGGATGTGGCCGGACGGTACGGCGGCCCCTGCCGTCCGCCGCGCGGTCCGCTGCCCGACGACGTCGCCGCGCGGATCACCGAGCTGACGAAGGCCGCGGTCGCGGAGGGCTGCCGATGAGGGCGCGGCGCGTCTTCCACGCCGTCGACTCCCACACCGAGGGCATGCCGACCCGTGTGATCACCGGCGGCGTGGGCGTCCTGCCGGGCGGCACCATGGCCGAGCGGCGTACGTGGTTCATGGCCAACAAGGACGATCTGCGCACCCTGCTGATGTACGAGCCGCGCGGGCACGCCGCGATGAGCGGTGCGATCCTCCAGCCCCCGACCCGGCCCGACGCCGACTGGGGCGTGCTGTTCATCGAGGTGTCCGGGGTGCTGCCCATGTGCGGCCACGGCACCATCGGGGTGGCGACCGTGCTGGTCGAGACCGGCATGGTGGAGGTCCGCGAGCCGGTCACCGTGATCCGGCTGGACACCCCGGCGGGGCTGGTCACCGTGGAGGTGGCGGTCGAGGACGGCGCCGCCCGGTCGGTGACGCTGCGCAATGTCGCCTCCTACGCGCACGCGCTGGACCGGACCGTCACCGTGCCCGGCCTCGGCGAGGTGGGCTACGACCTCGCCTTCGGCGGCAACTTCTACGCCGTCGTCGACCTGGAGCGGATCGGCCTGCCCTTCGACCGGCGGGAGGGCGGACGGCTGCTGGAGGCGGGCCTGGCCGTCATGGCGGCGATCAACGAGGCCGACGAACCGGTCCATCCGGAGCGCCCTGACATCCGCGGCTGCCACCACGTCTATCTCACCGCGCCCGGCTCCACCGCCCGCCACTCCCGGCACGCCATGGCCATCCACCCCGGCTGGTTCGACCGCTCCCCGTGCGGTACGGGGACCAGCGCGCGGATGGCGCAGTTGCACGCCCGCGGGGAGCTCGCGCTGGACACCGACTTCGTGAACGAGTCGTTCATCGGCACCCGCTTCGTCGGCCGTCTGGTGGAGGAGACCGAGGTCGGCGGCGTCCCCGCGGTGGTACCGACCGTCACCGGGCGGGCATGGATCACCGGTACCGCCCAGTACATGCTCGACCCCGACGACCCCTTTCCCGCGGGATTCCTCCTGTAGTGCCCTGCCGGTGGACCCCCCCGCCCGCACCCGCCGGTGGACCCCGCGTCCGCACCCGCCCGTGAACCCCACGCCCCGCCCCTGACCTGCGACCGGGAAGGCCGCCATGCGCACACCGCACCCGCCCGCTTCGCGAACGGCGCCGCGCCCGGCCACGGCGTCCGACACCGCGGACCTGGTCGTCATCGGCGCGGGCGTGATCGGGGCCGCCGCCGCGTACTTCGCGGCGCGCGCCGGTCTCGACGTCACGGTCCTGGACCGCGGTCCGCTGGCGGGCGGCACTTCCAGCGCGGGCGAGGGCAATCTGCTGGTCTCCGACAAGGAGCCGGGCCCCGAGCTCGATCTGGCCCTGCTCTCACTGCGCGTGTGGCGTGACGACCTCGCGGAACACGCCGGCCTGTGGGAGTACGAGCCCAAGGGCGGTCTCGTCGTGGCCGCCACCGCGCAGGGTTCGGGGACGCTGGCCACGCTCGTACGGCATCAGCGCACCCTCGGCGTCGAGGCGGTCGAGGTGTCCGGCGACGAACTGCCCGGCTACGAACCGCTGCTGTCGCGGGAGCTGGTCTCCGGCGCGTTCTACCCGCAGGACGCCCAGGTGCAGCCCGTGCTCGTCGTCGCGCACCTGCTGCGCCTGGCCCGTGAGGCGGGCGCGCGGGTCAGGACCGGCACGGAGGTGACCGGTTTCCGCACGTCCGGGGAACGGATCACCGGCGTCGACACCCACCGCGGTCCGGTGCACGCCCCGGCCGTGCTCAACGCGGCGGGGCCGTGGGCGGGCGACGTGGCGGCGCTGGCCGGAGTACGGGTGCCGGTGCTCCCCCGGCGCGGCGCCGTCCTGGTCACCCGACCGCTCCCCCTGGTCATCCGGCACAAGGTCTACGCCGCCGAGTACGTCGCCGATGTGGCCAGCGGTGACGCCGCACTCCAGACGTCGCCCGTGGTGGAGGGCACCCGCGCGGGCACCGTCCTGATCGGCTCCTCGCGCGAACGCGTCGGCTTCGACCGGCGGCTGTCCCCCGCCGTCCCCGCGGCGCTGGCCCGCAAGGCCATCGCGCTCTTCCCGTTCCTGGCCTCGGTCCCGGCGCTGCGCTCCTACGTCGGCTTCCGCCCCTACTGCCCCGACCACCTGCCGGTGATCGGCCCCGACCCGCGGGCGCCGGGGCTGTGGCACGCCTGCGGGCACGAGGGCGCCGGGATCGGTCTGTCGGCGGGCACGGCCAGCCTGCTCGTCGGTGCGCTGACCGGCCAGGCCGTACCGCTGGACCTCGCGCCCTTCGCCCCCGAGCGCTTCGACACCAGCCCGCCCACCGAGGAACCGCAGGAGGAACCCCGTGCCCCCTCACGCTGACGACCTCGCGGCGCCCTGCACCGTGTTCCTCGACGGCCGGCCCGTCCCTGCCCGCGAGGGCCAAAGCGTCGGCTCCGCCCTGATGGCGGCGGGCATCGTCGCCTGGCGGTCGACCCGCGTCGAGGGCCGACCGCGCGGCCTGTTCTGCGGGATCGGCGTCTGCTTCGACTGCCTGATCACCGTGGACGGCCACCGCGACCAGCGCGCCTGCCAGGTGCCGGCGGCCGACGGCATGCGGCTGGAGACGGCGCCCGCCACGTACGAAGGCGCCGACCGATGACGGGCGCCGCCACAACGGCGGAGGCCGAGGTCGCGCGGGCCGAGGTCGCGGTGGTGGGCGCGGGTCCCGCGGGGCTGGCCGCGGCCGCGACCGCCGCCGAGGCGGGGCTGAGCGTCGTCCTGGTCGACGCGGCGGCGCGCCCCGGCGGCCAGTTTTGGCGGCACGGACCGGGGGGACCGCGCGCCGACGAGGGACACCACCACCTGGGCACGTACGCGGACTTGACGGAGCGGCTGTCCCGAGCCGGGGTACGGACGCTGTACGGCCGGCAGGTCTGGCGGGCCGAACGCGGGGCCGACGGCTTCATTCTCAGGACCCGGCCCGCGCACGACACGGCCCGCGCACCGGCCGTGACGGTGGCCGCGCGCGCCCTGGTGCTCTGTCCGGGCGGATACGACCGCCAACTGCCCATTCCCGGCTGGGACTTGCCCGGTGTCATGGCGGCGGGCGGCGTGCAGGCGCTGCTCAAGGCGGACGGCACCCTGGCCGGGCGGCGGGCGGTGGTGGCCGGGACCGGCCCCTTCCTGCTCCCGGTGGCGACGGGCCTCGCCGCGGCCGGGGCGGACGTACCCCTGGTCTGCGAGGCGAACGCGCTGCGCGGCTGGCTGCGCGAGGCCGGCGGCGCGGCGCGGGAACCGGCCAAGGCGGTGGAGGCGGCGCGGTACGCGGCGCTGCTTGCGCGCCACCGTATCCCGTACCGGACGAGGACCGTCGTCACCCACATCCTCGGCGGGACGCGCGTCCGCGCGGTCCGGGTGGCGCCGCTGGGCCGCGACGGCCGCCCCGTCACCGCGCGCGCCACCGAGGTCGCGGTGGATCTGGTGGCGCTCGGCTGGGGTTTCACCCCCGCTCTCGAACTGCCGCTGGCGCTGGGCGCGCGGACGCGGGTGGACGTGGACGGCTCGCTGGTCGCGGTGGTGGACGCGTGGCAGCGCGCGAGCGTGCCCGGCGTCTACCTCGCCGGGGAGTGCACCGGGGTCGGGGGCGCCGCGCTCGCCCTGCGCGAGGGCCGGTTGAGCGGGCTCGCCGTGGCCGCCGACCTGGGCCGGTCCTACGACCGCGGCGCCGTACGCCGTCTGCGGTCGCGCATCCGGCGGGGTCGCCGCTTCGCCGCGGCGATGCACACCGCCCATCCGGTCCCGGCGCACTGGACGGCGTGGCTCACGCCCGACACGGTCGTCTGCCGCTGCGAGGAGGTCACCTTCGCGGCGCTCGACGAGGCCCACCGCACGCTGGGCGCGGACGACCCGCGCACCCTCAAGCAGCTCGCCCGCCCCGGTATGGGCATGTGCCAGGGCCGTGTGTGCGGCTTCGCGACCACCGCGATCAGCGCCGCCCTCACCGGCCGCCCCGCCACCGCCGCCGACCACCGCGGCCTGGCCACCCGCCCGCTGGCCTTCCCCGTGCCGCTGGGCGAGATCGCCGCGGCGGACGGGGACGGCGACGGCGAAGGCGAAGGGGGCAGTCCTGACGCGTAAGAGGCGCGCTCAGGCATGGCGCACTCAGCCACCGCGTCCTCAGCCATGGCGACCTCAGGCATGCGGCACGACACGGTGCCGCTGAGCCCAGCCGTTTACGGTTCGCTGCTCCCCGTCGCGTGGCGGCAGTCGCGGGGCGAGAGGTGGTAGGCGGTGCGGAAGGAACGGGTGAAGGTGGAGTGGTCCTTGAATCCCCAGCGGGCGGCTATGCGGTGAATGGGGATGTCCCGGAGGGCGGGGTCGCGCAGGTCGCGGCGGGCGCGCTCCAGGCGGAGGCGGCGGATCCAGGCGGCGAGGGTGGTCTCGCGCGTGGTGAAGAGCCGGTGGAGGTAGCCGACGGAGACGTGCAGGGCGTCGGCGATGTGGGTCGGCGAGAGGTCGGGGTCGTGCAGATGCTGCTGGACGAAGGCTTCGACGCTCAGCAGGAGTGTGCGTCGGCGTGAGTCCTCGCGGAGGGCGGCTTCCGCGTCGAGGTGGTGGGCGACGACGGCGGTAAGCAGGTCCTCGGAGATACGGGCCAGCCGCCCGAGATCGTCGGGGCGGTAGGCCGCCTGCGTGGTCAGGCCGGTGAGGAAGTGCACGAGCATGCCCGCGAATCCGGCCTGTCCCGGTAAGGGCCGGGCCAGCAGGCGTTCGATCCGGTCGGCGGGCTGTCCGAGCTGTGCGCGCGGGATGTGGACGCGTACGAGTGTGGTGGGCTCGCCGCCCGCGCCGAGTTGGAGTCCGAAGGGGCGCGAGCTGTCGTAGAGGACGATGTCCGTCGCCTCCAGGACCGCCTCGCGGCCGAGCTGGCTCATGACGAGCTTGCCCGAGGGCGCCATGGCCAGGCAGAGGAGTTCCGGATCCGCCTGCCGGACCATCTTCGGCGTGCGGACGACCTGCGAGGGCGAGACCCTCAGCTCGACCACGTTCACCGCCGCGAGGTCGACGGTCCTGGCCGACGCCCTGAAGTCCTCCGCCTCCCGACTGGACAGGCTCATCGGGTGCTCGCTGGTGACGAACAGCTCGTTGAGGGCCGCCAGCCGGTCCGGTGGCGACAGATCGTCACGATCGAACATCGTCCGCATCATGGCTCCCCCTCGGACCGCGGTGGCCGCGTCCCGGAGTCTCCGGCCGCGGACCGCCTCGGGCCAAGTATCCCCCGGTGGTCGTCGGACCCGCCCAAGGCGCGGACCCCGCCGGGGCCCGGCCCGACTACCGCGCGCCCACCAGGACTTCCGCCGCGGCGACACCGGAGGCGGCCGTCGCGCCGTGGGTGAAGATCTGCGCGGCGCCCTGGACGGAGTCGCCCGGCAGGCCCATCTCGACGACGATCGCGTCGGGACGTGCCCCGGCGAGTTCGGCGAGCGCGCGGCCCATCCACTTGTTGCGGGAGGCGTCCCTGACGACGACGACCAGCGGGCGCCCGGCGGCGGGCGCGAGCGCGTACGACTCCAGGAGGGCGGCGTCGGCGGCGAGTTCCTGGTGGTGGACGCGGACGAAGGTGGTGCCGGGCAGCCGCTCGCGCAGCGGGGCCGCGACGCCCCAGGGGGTCTCCTTGCCGATGGCCAGGTTGGTGGACGGCACCAGTTCGACCACGTGCGGGGGCGCGGTCAGCGGGAGGACGTCGCCCGCGGAGCCGCCGAGGCGTATGGCGCGGCGGGCGGCGACGTAACCGATGTCGCCGCTGACCGGATTGACCGGAACCGCCCGCGCCAGGCCGGTCGACCACTCGGCGAAGGCGCGGACCCGCTCGGACGCCTCCTCCAGCCGCGCCTGCGTGAGGTCGCCCGACCGTACGGCGTCGGCGAGCGCGTCGGTGAGCAGGTCGACGGTGTCGGCCCCGGAGTTCTCGCCGCCGACACAGACCGCGTCGCAGCCCGCGACGACGGCCTTCACGGTGGCGCCGTCGATGCCGTAGCGGTCGGTGACGGCGCCCATCTCGATGGCGTCGGTGACGATCAGGCCGTCGAAGCCGAGTTCCTTGCGGAGCAGCCCGTCGAGGATGCGGCTGCTGAGGGTGGCCGGAACGTGCGGGTCGTAGGCGGGCACGAGGAGGTGACCGCTCATCACGGCGCGCACGCCGGCGCGGACGGCGGCCTCGAAGGGCGGCAGGGCCTGGGCGGCGATGGTCGCGAGGTCGGCGTCGTAGCTGGGCAGGCCGTGGTGGGAGTCGACGGCGACGTCCCCGTGACCGGGGAAGTGCTTGGCGCAGGCGGCGACTCCGGCCGACTGGAGGCCCTGGATCCAGGCGCCCGCGTGCCGGGCGACCAGACCGGCGTCGACGCCGAAGGAGCGCACCCCGATGATCGGGTTGTCCGGGTTGGAGTTGACGTCCACGCTGGGCGCGTAGTTGAGGCTGACGCCGGCGGCGTGCAGTTGGCGGCCGAGGTCGCGGGCGACGGACTCGGTGAGGTCGGGGTCGTCCACGGCGCCGAGCGCGAAGTTGCCGGGCCGGGTGGAGCCGGTCGAGGACTCGATACGGGTGACGTCCCCGGCTTCCTCGTCGATCGCGATGATCAACGCGGGGTTCTCGGCGCGCAGTTGCGCGGTCAGCCGGGCCACCTGCTGGGGCGAGGCGATGTTGCGCGAGAAGAGGACGACGGAGGCCAGGCCGTCACCGATGGCCCGCAGCACCCACTCCGGCGCCTCCGTCCCCACGAAGCCGGGCTGGAGAACGGAGAGCGCGAGTCGTCGCAGCTCCTTGTCGGGCGTGCTGGAGGACATCAACTGGGCCTTCCACGTAGAGCCAACGCATTTGTGACACGGCGGACATTGGTACAGACCATCCGGATACTCGCCCAGCGTGATCTGGGGTGTCAAGTGCCTGACGCACGTACACCGGCCACATCGGCCGGGGCGTCCGGGAGACCGCGCCTGACCTGGTCCGTCGCCGCCGGGGAAGCCGCGTCACCCGTGGTAGGGCCCGGATCGCGCACGGCGACGAGGTGGCCGAATCGCCGCCTTCGGGCGCCGCGACACGTCAACTCCACGGTTGACATGGGCGGTTGGTCTAATCCATTTTAGTGGGACGCGAGTTCAGCGAGCGACAAGCGCGGCGTAGTGCCATGAATGATGGGCAAGTTGCGAACGTCCGTTGCCGTACGCATCCACTCGCCCACCGACGGCAACGCACGGTTCCGCCGTGCTTTGGCGTAGGCACATGTAGTGGCGGTCGCCCAGAACCACTCTCGGCACCGGACGCGATTGCCTGTCCCCACACGGCCGATCCGTCCCGGCCGAAGGAAAGCCCGGGGGCGATCCGCATCAGAGAACCGAACCCTGGAGCGACTGCTTTGTCGGCGCCTGATCATTCTTTTCGAGCCTCTTCCGAACGCCCGTACTTCAGCTCGGACGGCGAGACCTACCTCACACCGACTCCGCTGCGGAACCTCCGCAAGACACAGAAACTCCGTGTGCTGTCGGAAGAGGACTTCACTTTCTGGCAGACCTACGGATACGTCGTGGTGCGGCAGGCGATACCCGCCATCGCGGCCGACGAGCTCCTGGAATTCGCCTGGAATTTCCAGGGACTTGATCCGGCCCGCCCGGACACCTGGTACGAGGAGCGGGAGTTCCGCTCGGATCTCGACAGGGAACTGCACATCTACGGTTTCGTCGAGGCTTACCAGCACCAGCTCATGTGGGACAGCCGGCAGTCGCAGCGCGTCTACGACGCCTTCGTTGACGTATGGGACTGCGAAGAGCTGTGGGTGACGCTGGACCGGCTCAACCTCAACCCGCCCAACATCAAGAACCGGGACCGCGCCCACATCGCGCCGACCGAGCGCGGCTTCGACATCACGCTGCACTGGGACATCGACACCACGCTGGAGGTGCTCCCGCAGCGCGTCCAGGGGATCATCGCGCTCAACGACACCAAGCCCGACCAGGGCGGCTTCCAGTGCGCGCCCGACCTCTTCCACCGGTTCGAGGAGTGGAAGGCGCTCCAGCCGGAGGACCGCGACCCGATCCGGCCGAGCGTCGACCGCGCCGAATACCCCGTCATCCAGCCCGATCTCAAGGCCGGTGACCTGCTGATCTGGAACGGGCTGCTCGCGCACGGCGTCGCGCCCAACACCTCGCAGAGCGGCGTCCGCGCCGCCCAGTACCTCTCGATGATGCCCGCCCTGGAGTCGCACCAGGAACTGCGGGACTCGCGCGTCAACTCCTGGCGGACGCTCAGCACTCCGGAGTGGAACGGCACGCTGGTCGGCGACGCCACCCGGCACGAGTCCCTGCGGTACGGACCCGCGGAGCTGACCGACCTGGGTGCCAAGCTGCTGGGCCGCGACTCCTGGAAGCAGCCGTCCGCGGAGCAGGGGACCGGGGAGCGGACATGCGCCGAATCTGCCTGACGCTGCCCACCAACAGGCCCTGCGCGACAACGATATCGGCGGTGCACGAGGAGGCGGCCCACGCCGCCACGCACTTCGACGTCGAGGTGCGTCTGCTGGTCCTGGACTCCTCCGACGCCGGAGCCCGCGAGCAGCACGCTCGGGTCGTGCGCGGTCTGCCGGCCGTACCGGGCGTCGTCGTGCACCACCTCGGCGAGGCGGAGCAGCGCGACTTCCTGCGGCGGGTCATCGAGCGGGCCGCGCCGGACAAGCCCGAGTTGCTGCTCGATCTGATGCTGCCCGCCGGGCTCTCGTACGGCGCCTGCACCAACCGCGCGTTCCTGATCGCCGCGGCGCTGGGCTGCGAGTCCGTGCACCGCAGGGACTCCGACAGCCGCTACCAGTCCGTGGACGGTCTGCCGGTCTTCCCCGTCCACCATGAGCTGTTGTCGCTCGGCAAGCGGGCGGGCGACGCGGCGGCCGGGGTGACCGAGACCGATCTGGCGGACGCGCACACCGGCAAGACCGTCTCCATGGTGGGCAGTTCCTTCATCGGCGAGATGTCCGTCGACATCGAGGAGATGCACCGGCTCGACCGCGACGCCTACTACGACGTGGTCGGGCTGTGGGCACCGGTCCACTGGTCGTCGCGGAAGAAGCGCGAACTGGTCGACGAGTCCTTCAAGGGCGCGGGGCACGAGCCCTTCGCGGGCGACCACTCGACGCTCACCCTGGTCGACCCGATGCGGGTCGACATGTGCAACATCGCCTTCCACGGGGTCCACGAGCAGGTCCCGCTGATGCCCGCGACGGACACGATCGGCAGTGACTACTTCCTGATCCACCTCGTCCACGACGCGACGCTGCCCGGTGTCCTGCACAACCGGAACATCGTCAATTACCACACCGGTGAGCGGAAGACGGACGCCGGGTTCATGGCGTATCACTTGCGCTTCGCCAAATTCTTCCTGTCGATGCTGTATCTCAACGCCGTGTACGACCGGATAGCCGAGGCCGGTTCCGCGCTGCTGGACGACGACCACCGGATACGGGTGGCCGCGGTCGCCGAATTGCTGCGGGACAGCGCTCTGTTGGACCGTGCGGAGAATGTGGAGCGGCTGGACATCCTCGACCGGTCCTACCGCAAGCTCGGCGGCAGGTACGCGGAATTCGCGGACTCGCTCACGGAGCGGCGCGAGCGGTTGCTGGACGAGGCCCGCGGGGACATCGAGGACTACGCCCTGTTGACGGAAACATGGTCGGCGATGATTCGGGCGAGCAGAGAAACGGGTCTCGACACACTCCAGCGGCTGCCTGGCTGACGCCGCACATGACGCACGAGAACGCCTCACTGTTCGCCGCTCTTTCGGCCAGCGCCGAGGACCGGATCGTCCTCGATCTCAGCGGTATCGAGGAACGCTACGATTCCCTGCTGCGCGAGCTGCCGGGAATCGCGGTGCGCTTCGCCATGAAATCCTGTCCCGTGGACGAAGTGCTCGCCTGTCTTGTCGCGAAAGGCAGCGGATTCGACGCGGCGAGTATCAACGAGATCGAGCAGGCCGTACGCTCCGGCGTCGCGGTCGGGAGAATTCACTACGGCAACACCGTCAAGTCGGACCGGGACATCGCGGCGGCCTATCGCCTCGGTGTCAGGGACTTCGCCACCGACAGCCTGGAGGACGTCGCCGCCGTCGCGGCGCACGCCCCCGGCTCGCGGGTGTTCTGCCGGCTGGCGACCGACGGTGACGGTGCGCTCTGGGGTCTGAGCAACAAGTTCGGCTGCTCGGCCGAGGACGCCCTGGCCGTGCTGGAGAAGGCGCGGGAGTCCGGGCTGCGGCCGGCCGGGCTCTCCGTCCACGTCGGTTCGCAGCAGATGACGGCCGAGGCGTGGCAGCGGGCGTTCGAGCAACTGGTCGACACGCTGACCGTGCTCGGCGAGCGCGGTATGCCGCCGCGGTACGTCAATCTGGGCGGCGGCCTGCCCGCGCTCGGCTATCTCGACAAGCGCGGCAGGCCGCTCGACCCGCCGATCGACAAGATCTTCGCCGTCATCCGCGAGGGCATGCAGCGGTGCCGGGAGGCGGCGGGCGACGGCCTGGGCTTCGTGATGGAGCCGGGCCGCCATCTGGTCGCCGACCACGGGGCCGTCCGGGCGCACGTCTCCCGGCTGTCCACCCGGCACACGGCGGACGGCACGGCCCACCGCTGGCTCTACCTGAGCTGCGGGAAGTTCAACGGCCTGTACGAGATGGACGAGTTGCAGTACCGGCTGGTCTTCCCCACCCACCCCGACACCCCGCGCGTCGAGGCCACCGTGGCCGGTCCGACCTGTGACAGCGACGACGCCTATTCGCGCGAGCACAGCCTGGTCCCGGTACCCGAGTCGGTCGTGTCGGGCGACCCGGTGTGGGTGCTGTCCAGCGGTGCCTACGCCGTCAGTTACATGACCCAGGGGTTCAACGGCTTCAGCCCGCTGCCGTACGTGTGCGTACGCGGCGCGGGCGACGGGCCGGGCCGCCCGCGGAAGGAGCACGACAGGTGAGCGACCGCGAGACACCCCGGCGCGCGGTGACGGAGCACGCGCGCGTCCGCCCTGTCGGCGACGGCGACTGGGCGGACCTCGTCGCGCTCGAAGCCGCCGCCTACACCTCGCTCAGTCTGTCCGAGGGGCGGGCCGCGCTGGAGTCGAAGGCGTGGGCGTCGCCGACGACGTGCTTCGTCCTCGACGTCGAACAGCGGCTCGCCGGTTATCTGTTGGCGCTGCCGTACCCGGTCTCGCAGGCGCCCGACCTCGCCCGCGGCGAGGAGGTGGTCTTCCGCTCGCGCAATCTGCATGTGCACGACCTCGTCATCGCCGAGGATCTGCGCGGCCGGGGCCTGGGCAAACGCCTGCTGCACCACCTCACCGGGCGGGCGCTCCGGCAGGGATACGAGCAGATGTCGCTCGTCGCGGTCGGCGGCAGTCACACCTTCTGGGCGGCGAACGGCTTCGCCGCCCAGAAGGAGGTCGTGAACTCCGAGAGCTACGGGGCCGGTTCGGTGTACATGTCCATGGCGCTGCCGACCGCGCCGACCGTCGAGAGTCCGACGCCGACCAGCGGCCTGCTGAGCGGGGCACCAACGCGAAACGAAGTGGGATAACGCCTGTGTTGCACGTTCACGATCCGTTCCGGCGCGGGCAGTTGGCGATCGGGGCGCTCTTCTTCTCGCTGGGTTTCCAGTACGCCACCTGGGCGTCGCGGCTGCCCGCGATCAAGGCGCATCTGGACCTGACCGCCGCGCAGGTGGGGCTGCTGCTGATGGCCACCGGCATCGGCGCCGCCGCCGCTTTCCCGCTGGTGGCGATGCTGATGCGGCGGCTGGGCTCGCGGCTGCTGTCGCTGCTCTCGGCCGTCGGCCTGACGCTGCTGCTCATCCCGCTGTCCGTCATGCCGAACTACCCGGTCGCGCTGCTCGTCATGGGCTGTGACGGGGTGCTCGTGGCCTGCCTGAATGTGGCGATGAACGCGCAGGGCGCGGCGCTGGAGGCCGTCCATCGGCGCAACGCCATGGCCAAGCTGCACGCGACCTTCAGCGGCGGCTCGCTCGGCGCGGCCCTGCTCGCCTCCGGAATGAACACCGTCACCTCGACGATGGCGGTGCACTTCGGCGCCGCCGCCGTCCTGTTGCTCCTGCTGACCGCGTACGCCAGGACCGGGCTGCTGACGCAAGAGCAAATCGCGGCCAAGGACGAGGCGGCCGAGGCGCAGGAGCAGAAGGAGGACGCGGTCGCGGTCGCGGAGGAACGGGGTGCCAAGAGCCGCGGCAAGTGGACACTGCCCGCCCGTATGACCCTGTGGATGGGCTGCGCGATGGCCTTCGGCACGGTCACCGAGGGTGCGATGAACGACTGGTCGGCGATCTACATGAAGGACGTCGCCAAGGCCTCGGCCGAACTGGCGCCCATGGGCATCGCCGTCGTCTCGGTCATGATGGTGCTCGCCCGGCTCTTCGCCGACGGCTGGCGCAGCCGCTGGGGTGACGGCCTGATCGTCCGTGCGGGCAGTGCCCTGGCCGCGGCGGGCCTGGCCATCGCGCTGCTCAGCGGCGGCGTGGTCCCGGCGCTGATCGGCTTCGCCGCGGTCGGCCTGGGCATCGCCGCCGTGACGCCGTGCGTGTACGTGGCGGCGGCCGGTCAGGGTTCGGACGCGCTGACGCTGGTCGCGACGATGGGCACGACGGGGCTGCTCGCGGGGCCGCCGGTGATCGGCTTCATCGCCAACGCGACCGGTCTGGTCTGGGGCCTGGGCGCCGTGGCCGCCTCGGCGCTGGTCGTGTCCCTGTGCAGCACGCAGATCCGCTGGACGTCGACCGCCTGAGCCGCGGGCCGCGCCCCGAATCACGGTTGACGCCTCGGGGCGCGCCCGCTTCGCTGTGCAGGTGAGCACACTTCGCATCGAACGCGTGCGCCCCGACGCCTTCGTCCAGGACTGGCGCGCCGTCCACAACACGGTCATCCCCACGCATCCGCTGTCCCTGGACGACGTCCGGGAGCGCAGCGGGCGCCACCTCCTGGAGGTCGCCTACCTCGACGACGTCCTGGTCGGAAACACGACGGTACGGCCGCCGACCGACGACGAGCCGGTGGTCACGGTCATCGCGCGGGTCCTCAGCGCACACCGGGGGCGGGGCTTCGGCCGGGAGCTGTACGCGCGCGGGCTCGCGCACGCGCGGGAGCTGCGGCCGGGCGCCGTCGAGACGGTGGTGCTGGAGTCCAATGAGGACGGGCTGCGCTTCGCGCTCACGCAGGGCTTCGTCGAGGTCGAGCGGTATCTGCTGCCGGGCGACACGATCCGTTACGTGACGCTGCGGCTGCCCTGAGCGGCGTCCTCCGCGCCGCCGCCGTGGCGGCCGGGGCGCAGGTCGAGCATGTGGAACACCTTGTCGTAGCGGCGCGGCCCGACCGCCACGAAGTCCGGCAGGCGGCCGTACTCGCGAAAGCCCAGTGATTCGTAGAGGCCGATGGCGCGGGTGTTGTCGCCACGGGCGTCGAGGGTGAGCACTTCGATCCCGGCCCGGCGGGCGTCGGCGACCAGCGCCGCGGTCAGGGCGCGGCCGATGCCGTGGCCGTGGGCGGCGCCGTCCACGGCGAGCCGCTCCAGGTCGGCGTGGGGGCGGTGGGTGGGGCGGGTGTACCGCAGCCAGTAGCCGAAACCGACCAGGTCCTCGCCGAGATACGCGGCGCGCAGCGACCCGTCACCGGCCCGTACCGCGGTCAGGACCCGGTCGAGGAGGGCCGTGACCTCGTCGGGGCCGGGCGGCTCCAGCCAGCCGAGCGGGGCGCCGCCCCGGACCAGCGGGGCCAGCAGCGCGTGCGCCGCTCCGGGGTCCAGTGCGCGCGCCCGCTCGATGCGCAGCCCGTCCCCGAGCGCGCCCGCCTCAGCCGTCGTCATCGCGTTCCGCCTCTCCCGCGCAGGTGCTTCCGTCCGTGGGCCGCCGCGCCCGGGTACCGCCGGGGTCCGGCCGCCCGTTCCGTCCCACATCATCTCCGGCGGGACCTCGCCGACACCTCCCCGCGCGACCGCGTTCACGCCCGAGTCGTACAGTGGCGACATGGCCGTCAGTATTCTGGACATTCCCGGCGTCGCAGCCGTGCGGCAGCGGTTGCGCGCGGAATTGCTGGCGCGGGTGGCGGGGCCCTCGGGGCCGGAGAACCGGGCGCGGATCCAGGACGCGCGGGGGCCGCGGTGGTTCGGCCCCGAGCGGCCGATCCGCGTGGTGCACGGTGACGCGTCGATGTTCATCGGGGGCTTGCGTGCGCTGCTGTTGCAGTCGCTGCATCCGCTGGCGATGGCCGCGGTCGCCGCGCACTCCGGCTACCGGGGAGATCCGTGGGGCCGTCTCCAGCGCACCAGCACCTTTCTGGCGGTCACGACCTTCGGCACCGCCGAAGACGCGCGGCAGGCCGTCGAGCAGGTACGGGCGGTGCACGCGCGCGTCAGCGGCACGACCGCGCAGGGGGAGCCGTACCGGGCGTCGGATCCGCATCTGCTGGGCTGGGTGCACGTCGCCGAGGTGGACAGTTTCCTGCGCGCTCATCAGCGGTACGGGGCGCGGCCGTTGGACGCCGCGGGCTGCGACGCCTACGTGGCGGACACCGCGCGGGTCGCGGAGGCCCTCGGTGTCCTCGACCCGCCGCGCGACCAGGCGGCGCTGACCGCCCGGCTCGCCGCGTACCGGCCGGAGTTGCGGTCCACGGCCGAGGCGCGGGACGCCGCGCGTTTCCTGCTGCTCGACCCGCCGCTGCCGTGGGCCGCCCGCGGCCCGTACGCGATCTTGGCCGCGGGCGCGGTGGGGCTGCTTCCTTCGTGGGCCCGCAGCCCGCTGCGGCTGCCGTATCTGCCGATCACCGAGGCGACCGGCGTCCGGCTCGCGGGACACGGTCTGACCAGGACGATCCGCTGGGCGATGGCTCCGGAGGCCGCCGCGCGGTCCGACGGGCCGTCAGAAGGCTGACGGGCGGGGCCGGAAGACGGCGCAGAGGCGGGGCGGACCGGTGTCGGTCCGCCCCGCCCGCGAGGAACGGGAGGTCAGCCCGCGAAGGCCGTCGTCCCGGCCGGGGTGCCGAGACCGGTCGGACCGTCGTAACCGGCCTTGCCGGTGCACAGGTAGCTGCCGGAGCAGCTTCCGTTGGAGCCGCTGGTCACGTCGTTGAGCGCCGTGGTGTGGGCGTACGGGAAGGACGTCGGGTACGAGCCGGAGGACGGGTTGCCCGCCAGCGCGTAGACCGAGGCGATGATCGGGGAGGAGACGCTGGTGCCGCCGAAGGTGTACCAGCCGGCCGTGACGCCGTAGGAGTCGTAGACCGCGACACCGGTGGCCGGGTCGGCGACCGCCGAGACGTCGGCGATGGTCCGCTTGGAGCAGCCGGTGTCCTTCTGCCAGGACTGCTTGGCGTCGTAGGCCGAGCAGCCGGACCCGGAGCCGGACCAGACCGTCTCCGTCCAACCGCGGGTCGTGGACGACTTCTTGAGGTTGGTGCCGCCGACGGCGGTCACGTACTTCGAGGCCGCGGGGTACTCGGCGCCGTAGCCGGAGTCACCGGCGCTGACGGTGATCGCGACACCGGGGTGGTTGAAGTACGAGGAGTCGTAGCTGGTGTCGGAGGACGACTCGGAACCGCCGTAGCTGTTCGAGACGAACTTCGCGCCCAGGGCGACGGCCTCGTTGACCGACTTGCCGAGGTTGGCCATGGAGGCGGAACTGGCCTCGACCAGGAGGATGTTGCACTTCGGGCAGATGGCGCTGGCCATGTCCAGGTCGAGGGAGATCTCCTCGGCCCAGCCCGAGTCGGCGCTGGGCAGGGACGTGGTGGAGCCGGTCTGGCTCACCTTCTTGAAGCAGCCGCTGGCCACCGTGCAGGCGGGCAGACCGTAGTACGACCGGTAGGCGGCCAGGTCACTGGCGGCGTTGGGGTCGTCGTACGCGTCGACGATCGCGACCGTCTCGCCGCTGCCGTTGGTGGACGCCGCCGAGGTGAGGCCGTAGGCGGCGCGCAGGTCGGTGGGACCGTAGCCGGACGGCGTGGCGGCGGTGGCCGCGTCCGGCGAGACCGTGGTGGTCCGCGCGGCGTGCACGGTGCCGCTGGTGACGCGCAGCGCCTTACAGGCCATGTCGCCCGCCTTGGCGGGCGTGGCACAGGCCCGCGCGGTGTGGACGGGCTGCGCGGCGGCCGGCGTCTGCGCGACGGCGGACGGGGTGAGGGCCAGCGCGGAAGCGGCCAGAGCGGCGACCGCTGTGAGGGGTAGACCGGCGCGACGTATCGCCGGATTCAGGGTGATGCGCAACGAACTGCCTCCTGTGGTGGGTTACCTGGGGGCCTGCGGATGCAGTGGTGCCTGCGGTGCCAGATGGGGTGACTGAGGCACCGAACCGCCACTATGGGTGACGCGGTCACGTCAATACAGGGACCGGGCGAAGTCTCTACCTCCGCTTTGCCTTCGTCAGTTCGCCTTGGGGAAGACGTGGTCGAGAAATGACCGCGCAGGATGCATGGATTCCACTTGCGTGGTTTCGCAACTCCCTTGCGCGGTCCGCCGCTTGGGTCCGCCCTACGACGTCAGGTAGCAGGATTTGGCGACGTTCGGGATCGGGTCACCGCCGCCGAAGGCGGCGGTGGTGCAGGGCGTGCCCCCGGTGAACGTCGCGTAGAGGTAGTCGCCCGCCGCCCCGTACGCCACGGTCCTGCGGCCGGTGAAGGCGCAACTGCCGTTCTCCGCCGAGCAGGTCGCCGGAAAGCCGGGCGGGGCGCCCGCGTACGTGGAGCAGCTCTTGGCCACGCCGAAGACCGGGTCGACCCCCATCGTGTCGTTGCCGCAGGTCGTCGGGCCGTTGGAGCGGCCGGTCCAGAACGCGCCCGCGGCGCCGTACGCGACGGGTTGCGATCCGGTGGCCGCGCAGACGGACTTCTCGGCCGCGCACGGCGTCCAGTTGCCCGCGGGCGGCCCGTTCGGGGCGGCCCAGCAGCTCTTGGCCGTGTTGTACAACGGGTCGGCGCCGAAGGCGTCGTTGGTGCAGGCGACGCTGCCGGTGACCACCTGGAAGCGGAAGGCGCCGTTCGCGCCGTAGGCGACCTCCCGGGTGCCGCTGACCGCGCAGGTCCCCTTCTCCGCCGCGCACGAGGTGTAGCCCGCGGGGCCGCCGGACGGGGCGAGGTAGCAGGACTTCAGTACGCCGTAGGCCGGGTCGGCGCCGCCGAAGGCGGAGGCCGCGCAGAGCGTCGCGCCGCTGACGGACCGGTAGGCGTACGCGCCCGCGCCGTAGGCCATGACCTGGCTGCCGGACGGGGTGCAGGTGCCGCCCTCGACGGCGCACAGGGTGTAGCCGGTCGGCAGCGTCGTGCCCGCGACCGAGGTGGCGAAGGGCACGGGGGCGCCGAGGCCGGTGGCGGACACCGCGTACGTCCCGGCGGGGACGCCGGTGAGGTAGACGTAACGGCCGTCGCTCGACCCGCCGTTGATGCCCGCGCCCGGGTGGAAGGCGCCACCGCTCCACACGGTGGCGCCGTTGACGGTGACGGTGGCGTCGGCGGAGCCGTTGGTGGGTACGCCGATCCGGCCGGTGGTCCCCGCCGGGCTCGTCAGCGACTCGGTGAGGGTGCCCGCGGCCGTGTCCCGGTCCCAGGAGCCGGTCACCGTGCCCTGCGGCATGGTGAGGGTGCCCTCGGTGTGGGCGAGGTCGCCGGGGTGCGGCACGAAGTCGTAGGCAGCGGTGCCGGTCGGGGACAGGCCCAGCAGGTAGAAGGTGAGGGCGGAGGTCGGTCCGGTCCCCCAGCCGTGCGCCAGGCTCATGTACGTGCCGCCGTAGTCGAAGGACCCGTCGGAGCGGAACCCCTCCCAGAACGTACTTCCCGTGCCCGTGGGGCTGCCCAGCATGTAGCCCCACTCGCGGCGGATCAGGGCCAGCGCGTTGATGTCGTCGTCGGCCGCGAAGTGGGCCTGGACCTCCATCGATCCGGGGAAGGTGCCGATGGCGCCGCCGTCCTTCTCGGGGCTGGCCGCGCCGTGGTCGTTCCACCGGGCGGCGAGCGCGTGCGCGATGGCGGTGTCCTTGTCCGCGCTGTCGGTCAGCCCGTACCAGACCGCGAGCGAGTTGCCGTCCTGCGGATAGAGCGTGCTGGTCGGGTTGTCGCGGTAGAGGCCGACCGCGCCGTTCCAGAGCCGCTGGTTGACGGCGGACTTCACGGTGGCCGCGCGCTGACGCCAGGCGGTGGCGTCCGCCGTGTCCCCCTCGACGGACGCGAGCGTCGCACCGCTGGTGAGGGCCGCGTAGAGCAGCGCGTTGGCCTCGATGTTCTCGCCGCCCTGGCCGCCGCGCGCCCAGTCGTTGGCCCCGGTGACGTTCAGCAGGCCGTTGCCGTCGATCTTCGCGGTGATGAAGGACATGCCGAGCCGGTAGCGGCTCCACACCGAGTCCAGCCACGCCTTGTCGGCGGAGTAGGTGTAGTACGACGCCGACCCGATGAGCGTCCACGTGTGATAGGTGTCGGAGCCGTAGAAGTTGACGGCCGGACCGCCGTACTCCAGCTCACCGGTCGAGGAATTCTGGTGCTGGTAGAGGCTGTTGAGGGCGTTCTTGGTGGACGCGATGTCATGGGTCGAGACGTATTCGGTGGGTGTCGACACACCGAGGTCGCCGGGCCAGACGGCGCGGTCGCGCTTGGCGCCGTCGCTGAGGATGCCCGCTCCCGTGCCGATCACGGCGTTGTTCTCCCACCCGGAGGCGGGCGGCGGATAGGCGCGGCCGGTGTCGGGCGCGATCGTGTCCATCTGGACGGTGTAGGCCCCGGCGTACCAGATCTTGTTCAGCAGCGGGTCGCTCGAATAGAAGTAGTTGGCGTACGCGGCGGGGTCGCTCATCCCGGCCGCGCCGGTGAACGCCAGCGAGACCCCGTTGAGGTCCACCCAGCCGGACGTCCCCATGAAGACCGTCAAGTAGCGGAAGCCGCCGCGCAGTTTGTCGGTCGGCATGGTGTACGTGCCCGCGCCGTCGACGGTCGCGGTCAGCGCGCCGTCGGTGCCGGAACCGGAGTACACGGTGCCGCTGCTCAAGTCGCTGACCGGGCCGACGTACAGCGACGACTCGCTGAAGGCCAGGCCGACCCGCTGCCCGCTGCCGCTCGCCCCGGCGAATCTCAGCGTCACCAGCCCGCCGACCTCCTTGCCGAAGTCGAGGACCAGATACGCGTTCGTCCCGGAGATGCGGGTCGAGGCGCCCGACAGCACATTCCCCGGTGAGGTGACGGACCCGGACGTGCCCTTGACCGCGACCGGGGCGAGCGTCCTGCTGTGCGGGGCGTAGATGTACGCGTCGCCCGCCGACCGGCCGGCGAGCCCGGTGGGGGCGGCGGCCGGAACCGCGGGGGCCGCGGCGGTACGGGCCTCGGAGGTGCGGGCATCTGCGGACGCGGGCGGCGTGGTCGACAGGCCGACGGCGGCGCACAGGGTCGCGAGGAACAGCGCGACCCTGAAGCGGCGGGAAGCGGATAAGGGCGATCGTCGCCCCGGCGGGTGGGGGAAGGACATGACTCCGGCCTCCGTGCGAGGTGGGGGGTGACTCAACGGCAGACGCGAGTGAATCGTTTCATTCATGCGGTGCGTGGGGAACATATGAGAGCGCTCTCCCGCGCGTCAAGGGATCGGACAGGGGGGCGGGTGCGGCCGTCGCGTCGAGGGGTGACCGCGAGCGTCACGCCAGGGGCGGGGGCCGGGCTCGTATCGCGGCGGACAGGACGGCATGGCGGGGCGGGCTGGCGACGGCCTGGGACCGCCTTGTCGGCACGCCGGGACGCGCGGGCAGCGGCCTGAAACCGACTTGTCGGCACGCCGGGACGCGCGGGCAGCGCGTAAGCGGCCCTTCACTCCTCGCTGTCGGCCGGATCCTCGGGGGCCGCGCCGGTGAAGTACGCCATCGCCTCGGGTGCGCCCGGCCGCGGCTCGGTGTCGAAGCACGCCCACGAGCAGAAGGTCGTGGGGTTCCAGTCGCTGGTGCGCCCGCATTCGGCGCAGACCATCACCGGGTCGTCGTCAAGATCAGCCATGCGGTGAGTGTGCCCCGTCGGGCCGGTTCACAACGGGTTTGGAGCTGATATGTGCCGGTCCGCGTACCGCCGCCCGTGGGCGCGGGAGGTGACGTGAGGTTCTGGAGGTGACGTGGGGTTCAGGAGGGGCCCTAAGCCGCCGCTTCGAGGGCGGTGGTCGCGTCTCCGGCCTCGTCGTCCAGCGCCTCGGTGTCCCCGGCTTCGGCGAGCAGGGCGCGGGCGGCGGCCAGCGCGGCGCCGATCTCGCCGGTGCCGGTCGCCACGCACAGTGTGTAGGCGGTGTCACGCAGGAGGTCGCGGATCCGCGGCTCGGAGCGGACCTCGGGGCTCTGGGAATTCAAGTGCTCGTACCGCTCGACCAGTTCACGCAGCGCGGCAGGGTGGGCCGACATCGTCACAGCCTCTCGTGGAAAATTGCTCACCCCGTGTCACGGGGCAAGAGTCGCCTACCCCGTAACAGGCCGTCCACTCCCCTAAATCGTGATTGATCGGGAGCGGGTGACCGACCGTCAGACCGTCAGTAACCGCGGCTGCGGTAGGTGGCGTTGGCGCGATCGAGTCGGGTGGTGCGCAGACGGCGCTCCTCGGCCAACTCCTCGACGGCGTGCCGGAGTGCGCGCAGCACCACCCGCGACGGGCTGCCCGTGGGGACCTCGTCCGGCGGCGGCTCGTCGCCCTTGACCCCGATGAGGGTGGCGAGCGCCCTGAGGACCGGCGCGTCCGACGCCCAGTGCTGGGCCGCCCGGCGCCGACCCGGCGTGTCGGCGAGGACGCGTCGGCTGGTGGGGAGCAGGCCCCAGCGCCGGTGCCGCTCGGGGACCAGCGTGCCGTCCTCTTCAAGCGCGGCGATGTACGCGGTCGGCAGGTCCCGGCCCCGGCGCCACAGCCAGTCCTCGACGCGCTCCCCCGGATTGTCGTCCGCGCCGCTCTCCGCGGCCGGTTCCGCCCGCTTGCCCGTCGGCCTGTCCGCCGCCTCGCCCGCCGCTCTTTCCGTCGCCTTGTCCGTCGCCCTGCCCGGGTCGCGGTCGGCGGCCTCCGCGGAGCGCGTCGCCGTCTCGTACGCCGTCAGCGCCTCCTCCAGCAGCCGGTCCGCGGTGCGCCGCTCGCCCTTCGGCCGGGGTACGGGCACCACGCGGTCGCCGCGCAGCGCCAGCTCCTTCGCCGCGATGAGGTCGATCAGCTCGGCCCCGGCCAGGGCGAGTGAGAGGTCGCCGCGGTCCACGAGGAGGTCGGGCGGCACGTCCATGGCGACGACGATCAGGTCTCGTGGTGTGGTCATCGCGCTGCTCCGCATCGTGGGCGGCGCGGCCGGGCCGCCGGACGGCGGTCGCCGGCCCGGAGGCGGTCCGGCCTGGACCGCTGTGAAGGACGTGCCACAAAACTACCCAACGCGACCGCGACCCGGCGGGTACTCCGGCGGCGGGGCTCTCAAGGACACCCGATAGGGGCGGGGGCCCGGGTCGGCGTGGCCGCGGCCTCCGCCCCGACTGTCATGTCCGTCCGGGACGTCACCGCCGCCGTGCCCGCTACTTCTGCCCCTTCATCACGTTGCGCACCGTGGCGATCAGCGCGGGCTGGTACGCCCGCAGGTCGGTCTCGGAGGTGCTGTCGCCCTGCTGCCCGTCCACGCTGGTGGCGAGGTAGTTGTAGCCGTTGAGGGTGAGGGTGAACACCGCGCCGCCGTCGAGGACTTTGAGCTGCTGCGACCCCGCGTTGATGGTGAGGAAGTACGCCTTGTCCCCGAGGTCGGGGACGGATTCGGTGGTCGTGACGGGGATGAGGTCGGCGGTGTCGAGATCGCGCTGGTCCTCGAATTCGGCGGCGGGGTCGGTCGCCTTGTGCAGGTCGACGCCGACGACCACCTCGTAACGCGCCGTGCCGCCGCGCAGCGGGATCGGTGACGTGGTCTCGATCGTGCAGCGGATCTGGTCGAGCGCGGGGCCGAGGTGGACCACTGCGGGTGAGACGGTCTGGGTGTCGGTGGCCTTGAGCGCGTCGGTGAGCGGCTTGAGGGTGAGTCCCGCGCACGGGCTGCCGTGCAGGACGTAGCCGTGCATGTCCGGTGCGGCGCTGTGCCGCGGGCCGTACGCGTACAGGCCGCCCGCCCACGCGGCGGACGCGACGAGGGCGCCGCCGAGGCCGACCGCCCACAGGCGCCTGCCGCCCGGGCCGAAGGCGGCCGGTCGGGGGGCGGGGTCCCCGTCGGAGACCATGTCCGCGGGCGTGGGCTCGTCGAGTCCGCCCGTCAGTTCCGGCTCGGATATCACGGCTGCTCCTCGCGGTGCGCCCGGTCGTGCGTCCGGCGGTGCGCGTTGGTGTGGCCCGTCGTGCGCTGTGCACGTCGATCGCCTGGTCAGCAGATTGTCGCCGCCGCCCCGCTCGGCGCACCAGTGACCGTACGCCCTGTCGTGCCTCGGCAACGCCCGAATCGTCCAGGCGGCACGGGAGGGACGGGCGGGAAGGGGCGGACGGGGCGCGGCGGGGGCGCGTGTCGGGGTCCGGCGGGGGCCCGGGCGGCAGCACGATGCCCCGGCGCGGGGGCCGGGGCAGGGGGTGTGTCGGTTCGTACCGTATGCGGAGGACGTGCGTCCGCACAGGGCGCGTCCGAGGGCCGTGGTGTCGCGTCGCGGGACCCGCGGAACGGACAAGCGAAGGTCCCGCAGCCGGGGGGGGTGGCTGCGGGACCTCTTCTACCTTGGCACACGTGGCGGCTGCACGCACGCCGACGGGCGAATGACCGCCGCCATTCGTGGCGGCACCGGCCGGGCGTCAGCCCGCTGGCACCGCCTGTGGGCCGTCAGCGTCAGCCCGCTGGCACCGCCTGTGGGCCGTCAGGCGTCGGTCGCGGCGACCGCGGGCTTGTGCCTGCGGAGCAGCGCGGAGCCCGCCAGGGCCGCCGCCACCGCGGCGCAGGCCAGCACCGTTGTGGTGGACCCGGCGAAGGACCGGCCGAGGCTGTCCCTGAGCAGGTGCACGGGCCCGAAGCCGGCGGCGAGCGAGTGCAGCACCAGCGTGCCCACGGCCGCGGTCGCGCTGGCCGCCCACGTCCAGACCGTGTCCTGCACGGTCAGCATGACCGCCAGGACCAGGCAGAGGACGGTGATGGCCAGGGACACACCCGCCGCGAGGTCGCCGGCGCGCAGTCCCGCGATGTCGGTGGGCAGGTGGATCGCGGCGACCGCGAGGAGCGCGACGGCGGCGGGCCAGCGCAGGACGGAGGCCAGGGCGGGCGCCGCGCGGCGGGTCCGCGCGGGGCCCGAGCCGGGGCGGCGCCCGGCGAGGCGGCCCGTGCCGCCGCCCGTGGCGGGCGGCTCGTCGGTGCCTTGCCCCTCCCCCTCGGGTCGCTGTTCCGGCCAGGCGTGCCCTGACGTGTCGGGGCCGGTCGGCTCCGGGCCGCGGATCGGCGAGCCGTCGCTCTCCGGGCCGAAGATGGTGACCAGGTGGGCGACGTCCTCGATGGGACGGCCCATCGCCGCCGCGCGCAGGGTCGTACCGGCCTCGCCGTCCGCGTGCGGCGGTTCGTTGAGCAGGACGACCAACTGCCGTACCTCGTCGACCGGTCGGGACACGGCGGCCAGCCGTAGTGCCTCGTCGGCCGGACTCGGCGACTCGCCGTTCTGCTTGAGGAGGTTGACCAGACTGGCCACTTCGGCCAGCGGGCGGGTGGTCGCCGCGGTGCGGAGCAGGGTGTGCCTGGGCTCGTCGCGCGTGGCTATGGGGGATCGCTCGTCGGGGGATGAGCTGGGATCAGATGACATGGTGCGTATTCCTTTGCCGAACTACCAGGGGTGAGACTTCCCCGGCGGTCGCTGTGCGTCACGAGAGACACACGCTTAGTACCATGACATCGGATATGTCCATATTGCGCCATTCGAGACCGTTCCGGAGCCCGCAGCGGCCGACTCCCAGCACACTGTTTTCCCAGCTCAGTGGCGGTGCGAACGGTTTCCGCCGGACTTCCGCTACGGCTTCCAGTACGGGGCGAGCGCGCACTGCATGTAGTGCGTCTGCGCCCAGCGCTGCCACACCCGCGCGTGGACGGTGCCGGGTCCCGCCGCGTACTTGCCGCATTCGGGGCAGTCGGGCAGGGGTTCCGGCTCGGCGTCGTGGTCGTCGAGCTGGTGGGTGGCCCAACCGTAAAGATACGCACCGGGGTTGACGGTCGACGGATCCCTGAACCGGGCCTCCAGCTCCGCGCACCGCACGCACTCTTCTTGCTCAACACCCGTCAGCCGACTCACGTGTTCGAGACTACGTTCCGCACCGCGGCTCGCGCACGTTTTCCAGGTCGGTGTCCCCTGACCGCGTCCGGCGTGCGAATCCGCGAGCGCGGCGCGACGGCGCCGGTCGGCGGCGAGCGCCCTTGCCGGACCCGGCCGCCGCCGCTTCCCGTTCCGCACCGCCCGCGGGCAGGTGTTCCCGTCACCATGGAGCGCGCACCCCTGCGAGCCGCCCCGACGGGCAGGCTCGTGCGCCAGAGCCGGCCGAGGAGGACCCGATTCCCCGCCGCCCGCCCACCTGCTCGGTGTCCCCGCCCCCCGGTCATCCGCCCGCCGCAGCCCCGTCGTTGTGTAAGCGCGGCAGCGCGGCCGGGGCGCGGGCATGACGGCCTGGGGGGGCGCGACCGCCGCCCTGGCCGAGCAGGGGGGCGGTCTGTGGCGGCAGGACGTCCAGGTCGGCGACTGGCTCGACCCGGCCGCGCCCGCGGAAGATCCCGGCCCGGCCAGGACCGACGGGGACCTGGTCGCCAACGCCTACCTCGTACGGTCGGCCGACGTGTTCGCGCGGATCGCCGACATCCTGGGCGAGGAGCGGGACGCGAGCGGGTACCGGAGGCTGGCGGCGCGCACGCGGGCGGCGTTCGCCGAGGAGTTCGTCCCGCCCGGCCGACGGCTGTCCTGCGACACGCAGACGGCGTACGCGCTGGCGATCCGCTGCGTGCTGCCGCCGACCCAGCGCCAACGGCTCGGCGCCGTCGCCGACTGGCTGCACCGCACGGTCGCCGGGCTCGCCGCTGCCTCCCCCGGCTGGCGGCACATCCGGGTCGCGCCCGTGCCCGGCGCCGGTCTCACCCGGGCCCCCGCCGCGCACGAGACGCCGTACGGCAGGGCGGAGGCCGGCTGGCGGACCGAGGGTGGGCACCCTCACCGTCACGGCCGTGGTCCCGCCGAACACCCGCGCCGAGGTGCGCCTCCCCGACGGCCGGGCGCCCTTCGGCGTGGGCTCGGGACGCCATGCGTTCTCGCTCCCGTCCTCCCCCGCGCCCCGGCCATGACCGCGTCCGGCTCTAGGAGCTCTCTTACGGATCACTGGCGGAGATTCGGTCGCAGGACCTGCTGGCGTTGACAGAACTGCTGCCTGCGACGATGCGTCTGTGAGCTATGACCTTGCTGTGTGGGACGGCGACCCGTCCATTCGATGACCGCCAAGCGGTCTCGATGTACGACGAGCTTTATGAGCGCTACCTGGAGTCGGACGATGTCGTCGCGCCTCCGGCGCCGCGCATCGTGGCGTACGTGGAAGCCCTCGTCGCACGGTACCCGGATGGCATCGACCGCAGCATCGTGTGGGCGTCGACACCGGTCATCAATGAGGCATCGTGGCCGATCGTGTACCTGACCATGTCTTACGGCAAGGCCGAGGAGGTGTCGGAGTACGCCGCTGAGCTGGCCCGCGAGCATGAGCTCGTCTGCTTCGATCCGCAGGGAGAACGTCTCCGCCCCTGAGCGGGCTGTCCTTCAGCGGACGGACCAGAGAAAGATGCCCGCGATGAGGAGGCCGGCGCGGTAGACCGTGGCGGTCTTCTCGTAGCGGGTGGCGAGACCGCGCCATTGCTTGAGGCGATTGATGCAGCGTTCGACGGTGTTGCGTCGCTTGTAGGCCGCGCGGTCGAATCCGGGCGGCCGCCCGCCGCCGCGTCCTCTGCGCTTGCGGTTGGCGATCTGGTCGGCGGGTTGAGGAATCACGGTCCGTACTCCGCGCCTTCGCAGATGGTCCCGGATGGCCCGTGACGAGTACGCCTTGTCAGCCAGCACCATGAAGGGCCTCTGGTCCTGGGCCTGCCAACCCGACGCGGGATCCGGATGGCAGCCATCACGTGGTCGAACGCCAGCGCGACTCCTGCCTGGCCGGGCGTGAGCACGAAGCACAGAGGGCGGCAGCGGCTGTCAGCGGCGAGATGGACCTTCGTGGTCAGCCCACCACACGACCGTCCGATCGCGTGGTCGGCCGGCTCGTCAGCCGAGGCCCCCTTTTGCGGGCCCCGGCACCATGCTGGTGCACGCGCACGACCGTGGAGTCCACCGCGACGACCCAGTCAACTCGCCGTCAGCATCGGCCTGGGCCAGTAGGGCGGTGAAAACTCGATCCCAGGTGCCGTCGATGGCCCAGTTCCTCAGCCGCGTATAGACGCCCTTCCACGAACCGTACTCCGCGGGGAGATGCACCCACTGTGACCCGGTCTGGAACTTCCAGGCGATCGCGTCGATCACCTGCCGGTGATCACGCCACCGCCCGCCCCGCCTCGGTGTCCGGTCCGGCAACAACGGCTCTATCCGCGCCCACTGCGCATCAGTCAACGACACACATCAACCAACGATCAGATGATCCGAAGGAAATGACCTAGCCACGGTGGCCCCACCCCCTGTGCCCGCAGCGACTCGTACCAGATGTGGGCCACTTCCGGGTCGTCGGTCACCGGCACCGATGTGTATGCCTCGTGGCGCCCGAGGCGTACGGCGGCGCGCAAGCTGCTCACACTACGCCGTGGAGTGACAGCTGGCGTGCTCACTGGCTGCCAGAAGTCGATGATGCACCCGGCTGACCACGCACTAGGACGAATCTAGGACGGTCGAAGGACCCCTGTGCTTAGCGTCTTCACGGGTGGGCGGTCTCCGGACAACGTCTTGGCTGACGCACCGGACGCACCCAGGACCCGCGCTTCTCTGCGAACTACCGCCAGACCTGTCGCCCTCTAGGAGGTAACAGAGATCGTGATCAGGCTCCGGAAAACATCAGGCATCCTCGCCGTCACCGCGATTACGGCCCTCGCCGGAGGCTCGCTGCCTCTGCTTACGGCCGAATCCGCAAGCGCCGCATCCTGCCTTCGCACGGTGGGTCAGATCAAAAGTCTGGTGGCCGACGGTCAACACATCGGCGTTTTCTACCAGGGCTTCGATCAGTGCAACAAGACCGCCTACGCGGAGCTTCACTTCGATACCTCACACGCATCGAGCGAGGTCACATCCACTGACCCATACACCGATAATGATATCGAAATCGAGCATTTTCCGGACGGCAGTCCGGGCATTAGCAACCGCAACCTTCCTCGCGGTGCGCTGTACTGGGATGCCGGATCAGTTTCGGTCGAGCAGCCCGACGGCGAGTATTTCAACGCCAGCACTCATTTCTACTACTGGACGGGCAGCCACATAGCAGAGTGCTATGCCGTAGTGGGCTGGGACTACTCAGATGGCAGCGACCAAGGCGCCAGTGTCAACTGCAACGATGTTGACTAAAACTCCCGCCTCCTGATTGCCTTCCGGCGTCACCGCGTCCTGCTCGCCGAACTGAACACGGTGTTGCGGGCGAGCCCCGCCCCAGGCGGCATAATCCCGGCTGCGGCGAACCCTGCCCGTCCTGCTCTCCGCCACCGCAGTTTCGGCGTGCACCTCGGCGGCGGCCTGCCCCTCGTCTAGGGCGCTTCTTGAGGATCATCTGATCGTTGATTGATGTGTGTCGTGAACTGACGCTCAGTGGGCCCGGATTGAGCCGTTGCTTCCTGACCGGACGCCGGAGTGGGGTGGGCGGTGGCGTGATCACCGGCAGGTGATCGATGCGATCGCGTTCAAGAACCGCACTGGCACGCCGTGGATGGACCTGCCCGAACGCTTCGGGTTCTGGAAGGGCGTCCACAACCGGTTGCGGACCTGGGCGGCGGACGGCACTTGGGAGAGGGTCTTGTCCGCGCTGCTCGCCCAGGCCGACGCCGAAGGCGACCTGGACTGGGTCGTCGCCGTCGACTCCACGATCGTACGCGCTCACCAGCACGCCGCCGGGGCCCGTCAAAAGGGGCCCCAGCCTGCGAGCCGAAAGATCACGCCCTCGGCCGGTCCCGCGGTGGACTGACCACGAAGATCAACCTGGCCGCCGACGGCCAGTGCGGCCCGCTGACCAGGCCGCCAACCGCAAACGCCGCGGCAGCCGGGGCGGCAGGCCACCGTCCTTCGACCGCGACGCGTACAAACAGCGCAACACCGTCGAACGCTGCATCAACAAGCTCATGCAATGGCGCGGCCTGGCCACCCGCTACGACAAGACCGCCACCATCTACCTCGCCGGACTCCACCTCGCCGCCATCTTCATCTGGTCAGCACGATGATCCGAACGACACGGCCTAGGGGGGAGAGATCTCTCCCTGGGCCCGTCCGCGCGTGGGTGCCACGCTGAAAGAGACCTGATCAGCAGGTCTGCGAATGCACCCTTCCAGGCAGAGAGCGAGACGTACCCCCATGCGGGCAACGTTCATGTACAAGGCCGGGGACGTGCGCGTGCAGGACGCGCCGGACCCGACGATCGAGCAGCCCACCGACGCGGTCGTACGCGTCGTCCGTTCCTGTGTGTGCGGCAGTGACCTGCACCCCTTCCACAGCCTGTCCGCCACGGACGGCCCGGTACCCATGGGGCACGAGTTCCTGGGCGTCGTCGAGGACCTGGGCGCCGAGGTCTCGGGACTGAGCGTGGGCGACCTGGTGGTCTCCCCGTTCGCCTTCGCCGACAACACCTGCGAATTCTGCCGCGCGGGCCTGCACACCTCGTGCCCGCACGGCGGCTTCTTCGCGGCGGGCGGCGTCGGCGGCGCCCAGGCCGAGGCGGTCCGCGTCCCGCAGGCCCAGGGCACCCTGGTGAAGCTGCCCACCGGAGTCGACACCGCGCTGCTTCCGTCGCTGCTGACGCTGGCCGACGTGTACGGCACCGGCCATCACGCCGCCAAGCAGGCGCGGGTACGTCCCGGCGACAGCGTCACCGTCATCGGTGACGGGGCCGTGGGCCTGCTCGCGGTGCTGTCCGCCAGGCGGCTCGGCGCCGAGCGCGTCATCCTCATGGGCCGCCACAAGGTCCGCACCGACCTGGGCCGTGAATTCGGCGCCACCGACGTCGTCGCCGAGCGCGGCGAGGAAGGGATCGCCAAGGTCCGCGAACTGACCGGCGGACACGGCACCCGCGCCGTCCTGGAGGCGGTCGGCCACATGCCCGCGTACGAGACGGCCGTCGGGGTCGTCCGCCCCGGCGGAGTGATCAGCCGGGTCGGCGTCCCGCAGTACGCGAACGCGCCGGTCGGTTTCGGCAGCCTCTTCGGCCCCAATGTCACCCTGACCGGTGGCCCGGCTCCCGTGCGCGCCTACATCGAGGAGCTGCTGCCCGGGGTGCTGGACGGCACGGTCGACCCCGGCCGGGTCTTCGACCAGACCGTGTCGCTGGAGGACGTACCCGAGGGGTACCGGGCCATGGACGAGCGCGCCGCGCTCAAAACGCTCGTCATTCCGTAGCCGCTCCCCCGCGGGACCGACGCGGTGAGGGACGGAGGGAGGCCGTGTCACGGCCTCCCTCTTCGCGTGCTCCGCGTATTCCATGGACCCATGGAGTACACCAACCTGGGAAGCTCAGGACTCAAGATCAGCCGTATCACCCTGGGGTGCATGAGCTTCGGGCGGTCGGGCACCGGCCGCGGCTGGGCGTTGGACGGCCCCGAGGCTGAACCGCTCTTCCGGCAGGCCGTCGAGACCGGCATCACCTTCTGGGACACCGCGAACACATACGGCGCGGGCACCTCGGAGGAGATCACCGGCGAGGCGGTGAGGAAATACACCAGCCGCGATCAGGTCGTCATCGCGACCAAGATGTTCGGCCAGATGGGCACCGGCCCCGGCGGCCAGGGCCTGTCACGGCGCGCGGTGTTCGAGCAGGTCGACGCCTCGCTGCGGCGGCTGGGCACCGACTGGATCGACCTCTACCAGATCCACCGCTTCGACTCGCGGACTCCCGTCGAGGAGACGATGGAGGCCCTGCACGACGTGGTGAAAGCGGGCAAGGTCCGCTATCTCGGCGCGTCCTCGATGTGGGCGTGGCAGTTCTCGAAGATGCAGTACACGGCGCGGATGCACGGGTGGACGCCGTTCGTGTCCATGCAGGACCAGTACAGCCTGATCGCGCGTGAGGAAGAGCGCGAGATGTTCCCGCTGCTGGCCGACCAGGGCGTGGGCTGCCTGCCCTGGTCGCCGCTCGCCGGGGGTCTGGTCACCCGGCCGTGGGGCGACCGGAGCACGACCCGCGGCGGGCAGAACCCGACCACCGACTCCTCGGGCAGGCCGCTGTTCCTCGACAGCGACAAGGGCACGGTCGACGCCGTGCAGACCATCGCCGAGTCCCGCGGCATCTCGATGGCGCAGGTCGCGATGGCCTGGGTCCTGCACCACCCGGTGGTGACCTCGCCGATCGTCGGTGCCACCAAGCCCCACCACCTCACCGACGCGGTCGCCGCGCTCGATGTCCACCTCACCGACAAGGAGGTCACGGCGCTGGAGGAGCACTACACGCTGCGCGAGCCGACGTACTACGGCTCGGCCTCCGGCTACTGAGCCTGAACAGCGGCTGGTGCGGGGCGAGGGCGAGTGCCGGTGGGCCGCTCAGCGCGGTTCGAGGCTGAGGGTGGAGGCGCGGGCCCGGTCGGTCAGTACGTGCTCGACGATGCTCGTGTAGTGCCCGTACTTCTGCCGGTAGGCGGCGTCCACCTCCGCGTACTGGCCGGATTCCGCCTCGTGGAAGGTGACGTCCCTGCGTACGCCACCGGCGTCGATACGGCCCTGGTGCCGGGCCCGGGCCCCCGGTACCACGGGCCGTCGGTGCCCTTGACCGAGCGGACGTACAGCCGGTCGCACGAGCGGACCACCCACATGGTCACTGGATCGCGCAGGGTGCCGTCGGCCCGTTCGGAGGCGAGGTTCAGCTCCTCGGCCTCGGCGATCTTCGTCAGATCCGACGCGTTCCAGTCCGCCATCGTCGTTCCCTCTCCGTCACGTCGAGCCGAGCGCCGGTGCTCGGTCCGGCCGAGTCGTCGGCCGTCACGTCCACCGTTCACCGCGCGCGAGGGGCACGCCATCCGAGGAGGGCGCCCGGTCGGACCGGCGGGTGCGGGGACGCGCGCCACTGTGGCCCCGCCGCGCCCGCGCCAGGAAGGCCGGGATCTGCCGGGGGACGGCCGGCGGGGGTGCGACAGGGCTCCCCTCCGAGCGCGTGTCACGGCGGCGGGGAGAGAGACCGGCGACCCCGCGGCTGTCTCGCCCGGCTGCGCGCCCTGGCCGGGACCGACCCCGACGCCCCCGGCCTCACCCGGCTCGTCGGCGAACTCCTGCTCAAGAGCCCGGACTTCGCGAGCCTGTGGGAGCGCTACGACGTCACCGGCCGCAAGGCACCCCCAGGTCGGCAGGATCACCCTTGCGTTCCAGGGCATGGCCCTCGAAGGCACCGCGGGCCAGCGCATGGGCATCTACACCGCCGCCCCGGCACCGCCGGCACCCCCGACCACGACGCGACGCTCCTGCTCGACATGACCGCCCCCGTACCGCGCCGACGCCGT
The DNA here is from genome assembly GCF_042957385.1 of Streptomyces sp. NPDC008079. NCBI lineage: Bacteria > Bacillati > Actinomycetota > Actinomycetes > Kitasatosporales > Streptomycetaceae > Streptomyces > Streptomyces sp. NPDC008079. The sequence continues at coordinate 100,403 of NZ_JBIBIC010000015.1, read as the reverse complement.
CGCGGCAGGAGCGCTGAGCGACCGTACGGCCCTGCCCGGCACACGCGCGGCGGCACGGCGCCCGCGCGGCTCGCCGCCGGATGCGGTCCTGGCCGGGACATCCCGGTCACCGTGGTGGCCGTCGCCTACGGCGCGTCAGATCAGCTCCCTGTGACGGGAGTGGTACCTGTTGACGGACGGTCGGGTGGGGAGTTCACTCTGCGAGCGGTTTGCCTACGGTTCCGGTCCTCGACAGGAAAGAGATCCGTGTCCACACGTCTCTTCGCCCCGCGTGCCGTCAGCGGCCGATCCTTACGCGTCAGGGCGTTCCTCACCGTCCTGGCGACTCTCCTGGCCCTCGTGACGGGCGCCGTCGTGGCAGGACCCGCCGCGTCCGCCGGGACGAGCGGGTCGAACAGGCCGAGCGGGCCGAGGGAGCTTCCCACCGGGAATGACGCGACGACGGGGAAGGCCCGGACGGCGACCCTCGCCGCGCCCCCCGCCGTCGACACCTCGGTCGCCGAAGCCGCCGTCACGCGCCTGCTCGGCCCCGATCACGCGCGCCAGATCGACCTGCGGGGCATCGCCGCCGGATCGGGCCAGGACCGCTATCTGATCGAGGCGGCCGGCGGGGGGGTGCGGATCAGCGGCACCACACCGGGCACGCTCCTCGCGGGACTCGGCCAGTACCTGCGCGTCGTCGCCCACGCCGACATCTCACTCAACGGGGAGCAACTGCGGCTGCCCGACCGGCTGCCCCTGCCGTCCTCCCCCATCGGCCGGTCCGCGAACGTCGCCCACCGTTTCGCCCTCAACGACACCGACGAGGGGTACGCGGGCGCGTATCTGACCTGGCAGCAGTGGCAGCGGCGGATCGACGTGCTGGCGCTCGACGGCATCAACGAGATGCTGGTCTACGAGGGGCAGGAGGCCGTCTACGACAAGACCTTCCAGCACTTCGGCTACTCCGACGCCGAGATGCGCGCCTGGATCCCGCAGCCCGGCCACCAGCCGTGGTGGCTGCTCCAGAACATGTGCTGCGAGAACGGCCCGATCAGCGCGCAACTCCTCGACCAGCGGGTGACGCTCGGCCGCCGGATGACCGGCTATCTGCGGCAGCTCGGCCTCACTCCGGTGCTGCCCGGCTACTTCGGCACCGTCCCGCCGGGCTTCGCCGCGAAGAACGCGGAAGCCCATGTGATCGCGCAGGGAACCTGGAACGGCTTTCCCCGGTCCGACTGGCTGGACCCGACGACGGCGCTGTTCGGCCAGGTCGCCGACGCGTTCTACGGCGAGCAGAGCAAGCTGTTCGGCGACAGCTCGATGTACAAGATGGACCTGCTGCACGAGGGTGGCCAGGCGGGCGACGTCAACGTCGGCGACGCCTCCCGGGCCGTACAGAACGCCCTCGACCGGGCCCACCCCGGAGCGATCTGGGCCATCCTCGGCTGGGAGAGCAACCCGCGCGAGGAGACCCTCCGGGCCGTCGACACCTCCCGCATGCTCGTCCTCGACGGCAACTCCGACACCACGGGCGCGACCGACCGCGACCAGGACTACCTCGGGACCCCGTACGCCTTCGGCACGATCTGGAACTTCGGCGGCAACACCAACATGGGCGCGAGCATGGCGCTGTGGAACACGAAGTTCCATGCGTGGCTCGCCAAGCCCCGCACGGCCCTGAGCGGTATCGCGTTGATGCCGGAGGCGATCGACAACAATCCGGTCGCCGTGGAGTTCTTCGCCGATCTGGCGTGGGAGTCGTCGGCGGTCGACATGGACACCTGGATGGCCGCGTACGCCACGGCGCGCTACGGGGCCGCCGACCCGCACGCGGTGGCGGCCTGGCAGATCCTGGGCCGTACGGCGTACTCTTGGCCGGGCGACACCGGGACCAGGCACACCAGCAGCATTTTCTCGATCCAGCCCGGTCTGTCCGCGACGGCCGGTTCGGTCCCGTACGACCCGAAGGACGTCCAGCGGGCGTTCGGCGAACTCCTCCAGGTGGGACAGCCGTCGCGCGGCAGCACCGCGTACACGTACGACCTCGTGGACCTCGGCCGTCAGGTGCTGTCCAACGACACCCGGACCCTGCTGCCGCGGATCCGCCAGGCGTACACCGCCCGCGACACCGCCGCCTTCGACGCGCTCAGCGGGCAGTGGATGACCAAGCTGAATCTGCTGGACACGCTCCTAGGCGCCGACGGCACGTCGCTGTTCGGCGTCTGGCAGAAGGAGGCCGCCGCGCAGGCGCCGACTCCCGCGGAGGCCAGGCGCCTCGAGTACGACCTGCGCACGCTGGTCAGCGACTGGACGGAGACCCATCCGATCCAGGACTACGCGGGGCGCGAGTGGAACGGCCTGGTCGGGGACTACTACGGGGCGCGCTGGCGGACGTTCTTCGACTCGCTCCGCACCGCGCTCAGCACCGGCGGTCCGCCGCGGGCCGTCGACTGGCGCGCGGTCGCCTCGACATGGGTCCACAAGGTGGCGCGCTATCGGAGCACGCCCACCGACGACGCCTATCAGCAGGCGCGGAAGGTCGCCGCGTACCCGGCGGGGCATGTGGACCTGGCCGCGGACCCCAAGGCCGGGCCGCCCGGCGCGACCGTGCGGCTGACCGCGGTCTTCACCAACGACAACGCCCTGTGGTCCACCGGCGCCGCGAGCTTCGCGCTGACCGCGCCGGGCGGCTACACCGTCCGCCCGGTCGGCGGTGCCACGCCGTCGGTGCCCGCGGGCGGGACGGCCACCGCCGACTGGGACGTGACGATTCCGAGCGGCGCCGCACCCGCCGGCCTGGCGCGTCTGACGGCGACCGTGCGCTGGTCGTCGGGCGGAGCCGACGACGCGGTGTCGGCGACCGCGGCCGACACGACCGACGTCCTGGTGTCAGGACCGGTGGCCGAGCCGTATCGCACGGCGTCCTCCGCTTCCCCCGCGTCGATCGCCTTCGCCCAGCACGGCGACGTCTTCGGCATGGCCGGTGGCGGCGCGGACATCGGCGCGTCCACCGACCAGTACGGCGCCGTCTACCGCCCGCGGTGGCTGACCTCCGGGCAGGCCGTCGGCACGGAGGTGCTGGAGCAGGACGACAGCGGCCCCTGGGCGCGCGCCGGACTCGTCGTGCGCGCCGACCTCGCGCGGCCGGGAAGCCCCGGTTACGCCGATCTGGCCGTCACGCCGGAGCACGGCTGCGTGTTCATGTGGGACGCCGACGGCAACGGAACCCTTGAGCACTCCGCGTCGAGCGGCGGATTCACCGGTCCTGTTCACCTGCGGATCAGCCGCGACGGCGACACCTTCACCGGCTGGTGCAGCCAGGACGGCACCGACTGGACCCGGGTGGGGTCGGCGCCGCTGCCCGGCGCCGCGCCAGCCGAGGACGCCGGTCTGCTCTTCTCCGCGGTCAACGCGTCCACCCACCGTCAGGGCGCCGCGCGGTTCGACGGGCTGACGCTGACACCGTTCACCGCGCGGGACACCTCGGGCGACACCGTACTGAGCCTCGGCAGGCCGACGACCGCCCTGTCCTACGAGGCGGGCAGCCCGCCCTCCGCGGCGGTCGACGGCGACCGCACCAACAAGACGTACTGGGCGAGCGCGATGGCCGGCGGCGACACCTGGTGGCAGGTCGACCTCGGCGCGGCCCACGACCTGTCGGCGGTCAACGTCCGCAATTACGTGGACGGCAAGCGCGCCTACACCTATACGTTGACCGGCAGTCTCGACGGCGTCCACTGGTTCGCCCTAGGCGGCAAGAACACCGCAGCGGTCGCCACGGACGCCGGGGACACGTTCTCTCTCACGGCCGTGGCGCGCTACATCCGTGTCGACGGCCTCAGCAACACCGCCAACACCTCCTTCCACCTCACCGAGGTCACCGTCACGGGCGCGGCCTGACGCCCACGGGGTGCGGCGGGGTGCGGCGAAGTGCGGCCGTGCGCGAGGGTAGGGCGCAACGGCAGGGCGGGACGACCGATGTGACGGCAAGGTGGTGGCGGACGTGCGGGCTGTGGTGTTCGAGGAATTCGGGCGGGTGCCGGAGGTTCGGGAGGTGGCCGATCCGGGATGTCCGCCCGACGGGGTGGTCGTACGGGTGGAGGCGACCGGGCTGTGCCGCAGCGACTGGCACGGGTGGCTCGGGCATGACGACGGGATCACGCTGCCGCATGTGCCGGGTCATGAATTCGCGGGCCGGATCGAGGAGGTGGGTCCCGGGGTCAGCCGGTGGCGGGTCGGCGACCGGGTGACCGTGCCGTTCGTCTGCGCCTGCGGGAGCTGCGCCGCCTGCGCCCGCGGCGACCAGCAAGTGTGCGAGCGGCAGGAGCAGCCGGGCTTCACCTACTGGGGCTCCTTCGCGGAGCACGTCGCCGTCCCGCACGCGGACGTCAACCTGGTGGGGCTGCCCGACGCCATGCCGTACGCGACCGCCGCGTCGCTCGGCTGCCGCTTCGCCACCGCGTACCGCGCGGTGGTCGCGCAAGGCCGTACGCGGCCGGGCGAGTGGGTGGCGGTGATCGGCTGCGGCGGGGTCGGCCTGTCGGCGGTGATGATCGCGGTGGCCTGCGGGGCACGCGTGGTGGCGGTGGACACCTCGGCCCAAGCCCTCGGCCTGGCGCGGAAGTTCGGCGCCTCGGTGGGTGTCGACGCCTCGCGGTCCGATGTCGACACGGCGGAGGTGGTCCGCGCGGCGACCGACGGCGGGGCGCATGTCTCGGTCGACGCGCTCGGCTCCCCCGCCACCTGTGCGGCCTCCGTGGCGGGGCTGCGGCGGCGGGGCAGGCATGTGCAGGTCGGGCTGCTGCCGTCGGGCGGTGTCGCCGTCCCCATGGACCGGGTGCTCGCGCTCGAACTGGAGATTCTGGGCAGCCACGGCATGGCCGCGCACGCGTATCCGGAGATGATGCGGCTGGTCGCGGCCGGGACGCTCCGCCCCGATCTGCTGGTCGGCTCGGTCATCGGCCTGGACGCGGCACCGGGCGCGCTGGCCGCCCTCAGCGACGGGTCGGCCGGCGGCGTCACCGTGATCACGCCGCAGAAGAAGTGAGCGCGGGCGTGGTGGGCCCGGGCCCGGCGGTCAAGGGCACGACGTTGTAGGCGCGGGCTCGACGTTATGGGCCCGGGCGCGGTGTCACCCGTACGGACGCGGCGTGCGTCGGCGCCGTCGTGCCGTGGAGCGGTTAGCTTCGGCGAATGCAGAAATGGTCCGGACTTCCGTATCCCCTGGGCGCGACCTATGACGGCTCAGGCACCAATTTCGCCCTCTTCTCGGAAGTGGCGGAGAAAGTCGATCTGGCCGTCATCGACGCGCGCGGGCGTGAGCAACGCACCCCGCTGGCGTCGGTGGACGGATCGGTCTGGCACGCGTATCTGCCGGGCGTCGGTCCCGGCCAGGCGTACGGATATCGCGTGCACGGCCCGTACCGGCCGGACAGCGGGCACCGGTGCAATCCGGCGAAGCTGCTGGTGGACCCGTACGCGAAGGCCATCGACGGCCAGCCCGACAGCCACCGGTCGCTGCTCGGTTACCGCGACGACGGCTCGGACGAGCCCGACACCGCCGACAGCCTCGGCCACACCATGCTCTCGGTGGTCGCCGACCCGGCGTTCGACTGGGGCGAGGACCATCTGCCGAAGCGGCCGTACCACGAGTCGGTGCTGTACGAGGCGCACGTCAAGGGCCTGACGGTACGTCACCCGGCCTTGCCGGAGAAGCTGCGCGGCACCTACGCGGGAATGGCGCATCCGGCGATCGTGGAGCACCTGACCGAACTGGGCGTCACCGCCGTCGAATTGATGCCGGTGCACCAATTCGTGCAGGACGGCCATCTGCGCGACCGTGGTCTGTCGAACTACTGGGGCTACAACACCATCGGTTTCTTCGCGCCGCACAACGCGTACTCCTCCAGTGGCACGCGCGGTCAGCAGGTCACCGAATTCAAGGAGATGGTCAAGGCCCTGCACCAGGCGGGCATCGAGGTGATCCTCGACGTGGTGTACAACCACACCGCCGAGGGCAGCGAACTCGGCCCGACGCTCTCCTTCCGCGGTATCGACAACGCCTCGTACTACCGGCTGGTGGACGACGACCCTCGGCACTGCTTCGACACGACGGGCACCGGCAACAGCCTGCTGATGCGGCACCCCAATGTGCTGCAACTCATCATGGACTCGCTGCGCTACTGGGTGACCGAGATGCATGTCGACGGCTTCCGGTTCGACCTGGCGTCCGCGCTGGCCCGGCAGTTCCACGAGGTGGACCGGCTGTCCGCCTTCTTCGACCTGGTGCAGCAGGACCCGGTGATCAGCCGCGTCAAGCTCATCGCCGAGCCCTGGGACGTCGGCGACGGCGGGTACCAGGTGGGCAACTTCCCCGCTCTGTGGAGTGAGTGGAACGGCAAGTACCGTGACTCGGTACGGGACTTCTGGCGTAACGCCCCTTCCACCCTGCCGGAGTTCGCCTCCCGGCTGACCGGCTCCTCCGACCTGTACGAGGGCAGCCGCCGTCGCCCGCGCGCCAGCGTCAACTTCGTCACCGCCCACGACGGTTTCACCCTCCGCGACCTGGTCTCGTACAACGACAAGCACAATGAGGCCAACGGCGAGAACGGCAACGACGGGGACAGCAACAACCGTTCGTGGAACTGCGGCGCCGAGGGCCGGACGGAGGACAAGGAGATCCTGGCCCTGCGGGCCCGGCAGCAGCGCAATTTCCTCGCCACGCTCTTCGTGTCCCAGGGCGTGCCGATGCTCGCCCACGGCGACGAGTTGGGCCGCACCCAGCTCGGCAACAACAACGTCTACTGCCAGGACAACGAGATCGCCTGGGTGGACTGGGACCTGGACGAGCCCCGGCGCAATCTTCTGGCGTTCACCCAGCGCGTCATCGCCCTGCGCTCCCGGCATCCGGTGCTGCGCCGACGGCGCTTCTTCCGCGGCGGGGACGGCAAGGGCACGCCGGATCTGGTCTGGTTCCGCCCGGACGGCCGCGAGATGGAGGAGGCCAACTGGCTGCGTGAGGACGCGCACGCGGTGGGCGCCTTCCTCAACGGCGACAGCATCCCCGAGCCCGGCCCGCACGGCGAGCGCGTCACCGACGACTCCTTCCTCGTCCTGGTCAACAGCCATGACGAGCAAGTGGACTTCACCATCCCGGCCGGTGCCTTCGGCGACGGCTGGCAGATCGTCGTGGACACCGCCGTCGAGTCCGACACGGGCGGCCCGGACGGACCGGGCATCCCGGCCAACGCGGTGGTGCCGGTGCACGCGCGGTCGATGACCGTCCTGATCCGTCCGCGCACCGACTGAACCGACTGAGCGGCGAGCCGAACGCCCGGCCCGGTGGACTGACGGCCGGCCGGGCGGGCTGACGGCCGGGTGGACTGACGGCTGGGCGGACTGACGGCTGGGCGGGCGCGAGTCCGCTCAGCCGGTCGTCGTCACCGGGGCACCGGGCGGACCCGGGACACCGTGCGCACCGGGGAGGAGCGCCAGCAGGGCCCGCTTGTCGGGCTTGCCGCTGGGTGCGACCGGCATCGCGTCCAGCACGGTGACGGTGGCGGGCACGGCCGCCTCGCCCAACTCCGCGCGTACGGCGCCGCGCAGGACGTCGGCGGTCGGCGTGCGCCCCACGACGGGTACGACGAAGGCGTGGGCGGCCTCACCGGTCGTCTCGTCGGGGGCCCCGACCACATAGGCCTGGTCGACGTCCGGGTGGGCGGCGAGCGCGGACTCGATCGCTCCCGCGTAGTGCAGGATCGCGTTGACGAAGATGACGTCGCGGGCGCGGCCGACCAGGCGCAGATAGCCGTCGTCCGCGAGGGTGCCGAGGTCGCGGGTGCGGATCCAGCCGTCGCTCACTACCTCGCGGGTCTGTTCCTCGTCCTGCCAGTAGCGCGACATGGCGCCCGCGCTGCGGACCCAGATCTCGCCGGGTGTGCCCGGCCGCACGGGGCGCCCCTGGGGATCGCGCACGCTGACATCGACGCCGGGCATCGGCCGGCCGACCGAGTCCATCACTTGCTCCGGCCGCTCGGCCACATCCTCGGGGGTGAGGAGCGCGAGCATGCCCGTCTCGGTCTGCCCGTACCCCTGGTGGACGGCGGGGCCGAGCCGGTCGGCGGCCTCGGCGAGCCGGTGCGGCGGCAGCGGTGAGCCCGCGACGAGCAGGACGCGCAGGCTGCTGGTGTCGATGTCCTCGGTGCGCAGGGTGTCAAGGATCTGGTAGAGCCGGGGGACGGTGCACAGGCACGCGGTGATGCGGTGGCGCTGCCAGATCTCCGGGAAGGTGAGCGGGGGTTCGGGGATCACGGCGGTGCCGCCGTCCAGCAGACACAGGGAGAGGTGTTCGAGCATGACGGCGCTGGTGAGGGTGCCGAAGACGAGGTAGCGGCGGTATCCGGCGGCGAGTCGGGCGGTGGTCGCGCTCCACCGCGCGGGCTGCCACGACCAGTGTTCGCTGAGCGCGCGGTAGGTCTGGGCGCAGCCCTTGGGGTGGCCGGTGCTGCCGCTGGTCAGGGTGATGAGGCCGATGTCGTCGGGGCGGCCGTGCGCGGTCAGGGCGTCGGGCGATGTGTCCGCCGGTGCGGCCGACAGGTCGCGGTCCACGTCGAGCACGGGGCGGGTGCCCGCCGCCGCCAGGAGCGCGGGGGTCGCGGTCGAGTCGTCGGCGACGACCGCGTCGATTCCGGTGGACAGCACATGGGCGAGCTGGCTCGGCGTCAGTCCGGGGCGCAGCCCTGTGACGCGGCATCCCAGCAGGTGGGCGGCGATCTGGGCGGCGAAGCCGCGCGGGGTGACGGCGGTGGTGACGGCCACTCCCCCGCCGGGTCCGAGTCCGGCCGCCCGCAGTCCCGCGACGCAGCGGCGTACGAGGTCGAGCACCTCGCCGCGGCTGACGGGATGTGACCGGAATTCGAAGGCCGGGGTGCCCGGATCGCGCAGGAAAGCGTCCACGAGTGGCTGGGGAAATACCGATTCGGCCGGATTGTTCACGGCGCTCTCCGATCCGGTGGGGCGGTCACGGGGGTCGCGTTTCGGCCGCGGACAACTGCAATGCCGGGAGGGAAACCTCGGCGGGCATATGTGTGCACGGCTCGCACGGCACACGTCGGGCACTTGCGCCGAAGCTGAAATTATCCGCCCGAAGACCAAGGACCATGGTGTGATATGGATCACATCCCTGCCTATAGATGTCTCCTTTAACTCTCAACTACGGTGACTCCGTCCATCTCAGGAGCCGGGAGGCCCAGTGTCCGGAGAAGAGCGGATCGATTACCTCGTCGTCGGTGCGGGACCCGCGGGAATCCAGGCGGCATATTTCCTGGAACGCGCGGGACGCGACTATCTGGTCGTCGAGGCGGGCGCGGCTCCCGGCACCTTCTTCACGAGGTTTCCCAGACACAGGAAACTCATATCCATCAACAAGGTGCACACCGGCTGGGACGATCCCGAGCTGAATCTGCGCACCGACTGGAACTCACTGCTGTCCGACGAGGGTTCGCCGCTGTTCACCGCGGTCACGCCCCGGTACTTCCCCGACGCCGACGACATGGTCGGCTATCTCGCCGACTTCGCCGGCACCCACCGCCTGCGGATCCGCTACGGCACGCGGATCACCCGCATCTCCCGGCGACCGGCGCAGGACGGCGGCCCGCGCGGGGACTTCGAGACCGTGGACCAGGACGGCACCGTCCGCAGAGCCCGGCGGCTGATCATGGCGACCGGCGTGTCCCGCCCCTACATCCCGCCCATCGAGGGCGTGGAACTGGCCGAGCGGTACGACCTGATGCCGGTCGACCCAGCCGGGTTCACCGGGCAGCGGGTACTGATCATCGGGCGGGGCAATTCGGCCTTCGAGACCGCCGACAACCTCATCGAGACGGCCTCGGTCATCCATGTGGCGGGACCCGGCTCGCTGCGGCTCGCCTGGCAGACCCATTTCGTGGGGCATCTGCGGGCGGTGAACAACAATTTCCTGGACACGTATCAGCTCAAGTCGCAAAATGCCCTGCTCGACGGGGAGATCATGCGCATCACCAGGGGCGGCGAGGACGGCCCCTACCGGGTCCCGGTGAAATTCGCGCGGGTGAACGAGGTGGTCAAGGAGATCACCTACGACCGGGTTATCCTTGCCACCGGTTTCCGCTTCGACGCCTCGGTCTTCGCCGAGGAATGCCGCCCGGAACTGACCATCAAGGACAGATTCCCGGCGCAGACGGACGCCTGGGAATCCCCGAACGTACCCGATCTGTATTTCGCCGGCACGATCACTCAGGTGCGGGATTTCAAGAAGTCCACCAGCGGTTTCATTCACGGCTTCCGCTACGGTGTCCGCGCGCTGCACCGCATCCTGGAACAGCGTTACCACGACCGGCCGTGGCCGCGCCGGGAACTGGCCGCCGATCCCGCCGGTCCCGGCGACCGCACCGACCGCACCGACCCCGCCGGACTCCCCGGGACGATCGCCGAAGCGGTGATCGAGCGGGTGAACCGCAGCTCCGCCCTGTGGCAGCTCTTCGGTTTCCTCGGCGACGCGGTCATCGCCTCCCGAGGACCGTCGGGCGAATCGGTCGGCTATCACGAGGAGGTGCCGGTCGACCATCTCCACCAGGCGGTCGGCGACGGCGTCTTCGGAGACGTCGGCCGCTATCTGACGGTCACCCTCGAATACGGCGCCGACCACGACAAGGTGAATCCGTTCGACATCTCCGTGGGCCGGGTGTCGCAGCAGGCGACTGCCGGGCTCGACGGCCGCTATCTCCACCCGGTGGTCCGGCTGTTCGAGAACGGCAAGCCGGTCGCGGAGCACCACATCACGGAGAATCTGGAGAACGAGTGGGACAGCGAGGAGGTCCACCGCGCCCCGCTCGTCCGTTTTCTGACGGACCATCCCGTCACGGGTGACGCCCCCGTCCCCGCCGCCGACCCGTCGTGAACGGGGTGCTGTCGGCGCTGCGGGACAGGGCCCGTGCCCGACTCGACCCGGTCCACTGGGACTTCTACGAGGGCGGCGCGGGCACCGAGACCGCCCTGGCCGAGAACGAACGCGCCTTCGCCCGGCTGGCCTTGCTGCCCCGGGTGCTGACCGGCACGGGCCACCCGGACACCAACGTGTCGCTGCCCGGCGGCCGGGCGTCGATGCCGGTGGTGGTCTCCCCCACCGCCTTCCACCGGCTGGCCCATCCGGACGGCGAACGCGCCACGGCGCGCGCTGCCGCGGCGGCCGACACCGTACTGATCACCTCGCAGGCGGCCACCACCGCCGTGGACGAGGTCACCGCCGCCGCCCGCTCGGTGCGGTCCGACGCCGTGGTGTGGTTCCAGCTCTATCTCCAGCCGGAGGCCGAGGTCACCGCCGCGCTCGTCCGGCGCGCGGAGAAGGCGGGCTGTACGGCGCTGGTGGTCACGGCGGACTCGCCGGTCTTCGGCCGCCGGGGCCGGGACGAGCGCAACGGCTTCCACGACCTGCCGCCGGGACTGGCCGCCGAGAACATGCGGGATCTGCCCGGCACGCCGCCCGGCCGCACCCGCGACATCGCGATGTCACCGGCCCTGTCCTGGGACGACCTGCGCCGCCTGCGGGACGTCACCGGCCTGCCGGTCGTACTGAAGGGCGTTCTGCACCCCGCCGACGCCCGGCGCGCGGTCGACGAGGGCGTACAGGCGCTGATCGTCTCCAACCATGGCGGCCGTCAGCTCGACGCGGCACCGGCCACCGTCGAGGCGCTGCCCGCGGTGGCCGACGCGGTCGGCGGGCGCGTCCCCGTGCTGCTGGACGGCGGAGTGCGCGGCGGCTGCGACGTGGTGGTCGCGCTGGCGCTCGGCGCGGCGGCGGTCGGCGTCGGCAGGCCCGTGCTGTGGGGCCTCGCGGCGGACGGCGAGGCGGGCGTGACCGCCGTACTGGAGGAGTTGCGGGCCGAGTTGGCGCATGTGCTGACGCTCTGCGGCAGCGCCGACTGCCGCGGCCCGGCACGCGATCAGGTCGTGGCGCGGGGGGCGAGGGCGTGCTGAGGCGCGCCGGGGCGGCGGCGCTCGCGCTGTCCGTCCCCTACTGGCTGCCGCGGACCGTCGTCGCCCTGCGGGTGAGGGTCTTCGCCCGGATCAACGGCCCGGAGGGCGTGGTCGTCCCCAACGCGGAGGTGGCCGCGGACCGCTTCACCGAGTTGTACGAGCATCCGGCCGCCAGCGGTCGCAGCAAGGGCGCGGCACTGTCCGATCTGTTCTGGTACTGGCTCTCCCCCGGTCCCGAGGTCCACCAGGAGCATCTGGAGCCGGGGCCCCGCTACGACGCCGTCGCCCGGACCACCGCCGCGATCCTCGCCGGGACCAGCGCCGAACTCGCCGCGGCCGCGGCCCGGCGGACGGCGCGGGTGCTGGACGAACTCGTGCCGGGCGACGCCGCGTTGGTGCGGCTGCGAGATCTGATGATGCCGGTCTGGGCGGAGTTCTTCTACGGCCTGGTCTTCCGCGAGCCGTGCCCGCCGCACGCGCGCCGGCTCATCGTGGCCAATGCCGAGGACGTCATCAACTCCCTGAAGAACACCCGCCTTCGGCACATGCGGCGGCGCGAGCGGCTGACCCGCTACCTGCTGCGCAGGCTGGCCGCGGGGGACGTACCGCACGCGCTGCCCGCGGAGTTGGCGTCGCCGAAGGACCGCGCGCACTACCTCCAGGGCACCTTCTTCAACACCGCGGTCGTGCAGATGTCGGAGGCGATGGCGCATCTGCTGCTGATGCTCGCCGCGGAATCCGACGTCCAGCAGCGGCTGGCGGACCACCCCGAGGACGACCGGTACCTGTCCCACGTGATGAACGAGACGCTGCGGATGTACCCGCTGTTCGGCATCGCGCACCGCGTCACGGCCGAGGAGATCGACCTCGGCGGCGGCGCGCGCTATCCGGCGGGCACGGTGCTGTGCTTCGACTATCCCGCCTACCACGCGACGGGGTACGCCGATCCGGACACGTTCGACCCGGAGCGGTGGAATCGGACGTCCGCCAAGCACGCGCACCACATCCCCTTCGGGGTGGCCGCGAACCGGCCCTGCCCCGCCTGGCGGCTCGCCCCGCTGATCATGCGGGCCGCGACCCGCGAGGTGCTGGCCCGCTTCACCCTGCACACCGCGGTGTCGCACACCCGCTCCATCCCGCACCGCGCGCCCTGCCTGCTGGTGCGCCGCGACCGGCCGCTGCCGCGGTACCGGATCTTCGCCGTCCGGGCGTTCCTACGGGTCCGCGACCGCTGGGAGGACGTCGGCCGCAGTCTGCTCCAACTGGCCTTCGGCACCTGGATGGTGCTGGACGCGCGGCGGCAGCGGCCGACAGAGCGGTGGTTCGCCGCGCACGACACGCAGGGCCGCCCGCTGACCGACGCGCGTCCGGGCGGTCACGGCCCGGACGACGACGCGTCCGGCGGGCCCGCGGACCGCTGTCCTCACCCCCACTGACCCCGGCAGTCACAGGCACTGCCTCCCCCCATGAATCCGCACCCGCCGAAGGGCAGCCCGCCATGTCCGCGACCGCGCTCGGCCCCGCCTTCCTGCTCGCCGTCGTCGTCATCCTCCTCACCTGCCGGATCGCCGCCTGGGCGCTGCGCCCGCTCGCCCAGCCGCCCGTGGTGGCCGAGATGATCGCGGGCGTGCTCCTCGGTCCCTCCGTACTCGGCCTCGTCGCCCCCTCGTGGGAGCACGCCGTCTTCCCCGCCGACCTGCGGCCCGTGCTGTACGTGGCCGGGCAACTCGGTCTGGTGCTCTTCATGTTCCAGGCGGGGTACGAATTCCGCGTCGACCGGATCAAACCGGTGGCCAGACCCGCCGCGCTGATCTCGACGGCCGGGATTCTCGTACCGCTGGCACTGGGCACCGCGCTGGTGTGGGCCGTGCGCGATTCGGTGCACACCGCTCCCGCCGGTGTGCCGATGTACGTGGCCGCGCCCTTCGTCGGCGTCACACTGTCGATCACCGCGTTCCCCATGCTGGCCAGGATCATCACCGAACGCGGCCTGACCGACACGGCGTTCGGCACCATCTCGCTCGCTGCCGGCGCGCTGGACGACGTCGTCGCGTGGATTCTGCTGGCGGGCGTCCTCAGCCTGTCGCGCGGCACCTCCGGGCCCGTCGTGCTCGCGGTGGCGGGCGCGGCCGGTCTCGCGGTGGTACTGTTCGCACTGGTGCGGCTGCGCGGTCCCGCGATCCGGATCGCGGAGCGGCTGCCCTCGGATCAACTGCTGCTGGTGACCTTGCTGTTGCTGTGCCTGGCGGCCTGGTACACCGACCGGATCGGCCTCTACGCGGTCTTCGGCGCTTTCAGCCTGGGCGTCGCGTATCCGAGGGCGCCGAGGATCGACCGTACGCTGGAGGCCGCGGCGCCGGTCAGCCGCGTCCTGCTGCTGCCGCTGTTCTTCACGTACTCCGGGCTGAACACCGACACCGGTCTGCTGACCGACCCGACGCTGCTGCTGTTCGCCGCGGGCTGCACGCTGGCCGCCGTGGTCGGGAAGTTCGGCGCGTGCTGGCTGGCCGCCAGGCTCGCCGGGCAGAGCGGTCCCGTGGCGCTGCGGGTCGGCACGCTGATGAACGCGCGCGGGCTGATGCAGCTCATCGCCATCAACGTCGGGCTGGCGGAGGGCGTGGTGACGCGGTCGATGTTCACCGTGCTCGTCCTGGTCGCGCTGGTGACCACGGTGATGGCCACGCCGCTGCTGGCGCTGTGGGACCGGCGGGACGGCGGCGTCCCGGACGCGCCCGCCGTCCCCGCCGCCCCGCCTCCGTCGAAGGTCTCCGCCGTCAGCGAGTGAGGACGCGGCCTCGCCGCCGGGCCGGACGCGGCGCGGTCAGCGGGGCACGCCGAACGAGCTGAGCGGTGTCGGACGCAGGGGCTTCCCCTGCCAGGACGCCGTGAAGTCGCGGGCGGCGAGCGAGCACGTGAGCGTCAAGTGATGCGGGGTCTCCAGGAATCCCAGCTCGGCGACGAAGGTGTCGGCGTCGGTCCAGCCCGCGCTGACCGCGGTCGGTACGGGGACGGCGGGCCGTTCGGCGACCGCCCAGCCGGTCCCTGCGAAGCGCAGCGCGAACGGCGGCTCGTCCTCGTCCTTCGCCTGGTCGAGCGTGAGGATCCAGCCGTCGCCGTCGGCCGTCAACTGCACCGCCGTCAGGCTCGGTTGGGCCTCGGCCTCGCCGTCGCGCGGCGCGAACCGCACCCCGGACCACGCCTCGGTGTCGGCGGGCGCCGCCTCCCCCTCGACCGTCGGGAGGACGAGCCGGGACAGCCGCTCGCGCAGCGCCGCGTCCTCGGCGCTCTCCGCCGCGTCCTGCCCCGCGGCGCTCACCGGCTCCGGTCCGAAGGCGGGCAGCAGGTGCTCCCAGATCATGTCCATCACGGACTGCATGAGATCGGTGTTCGCGGTGATCGCGATCACCACGTCCTGCTCGGGCAGCACGACGCAGAACTGCCCGACCGCCCCGTCACCGCGGTAGCCGTGGCGCGACATCCAGAACTGGAAGCCGTATCCCTGCGCCCAGTCGGAGTTCCGCGCCTCGGGCGAGCCGTCGCTGTTGTCGACGTGCGCGCGGGTCGCCTGCGCGACCCAGGACGCCGGAAGGAGCTGCTCGCCCTCCCACACGCCCTTGTCGAGGTAGAGCTGGCCGAGTCGGGCGACCGCGTCGGTGGCGGCGTGCAGCCCGCTGTAGCCCAGCTCGCGGCCCGCCCTGTCGCGCTCCCACAGCGTCTCGCCGATGCCGAGCGGATCGAGCAGCCGGGGCCGCAGGTACTCGGTCAGCGTCTGTCCGGTGGCGCGCTGGATGATGGCGCCGAGGGTGTACGTGGTGGGCTGGTTGTACGCGAACACCGAGCCCGGCTCGCGGTCCGGCGGGATCAGCAGGAAGCCGCGGACGGGCTCTTCCGCGTCGATCGCGTGCGCCTGGACCACGGTCTCGGACAGGTGACCGCTGGCCATGGAGGCGATGTGCCGCACCTTCATGGCGCGGCTTCCGGGATCGGTGATGTCGGCGTCGAATTCGGGGAAGTAGGAGATGACCCGGGCGTCCAGGTCCAGCAGTCCCTCCTCGATGGCGAAGCCCACGGCCGATCCGGTGAAGCTCTTGCTGATCGAGTAGAGCCGGTGCGGCCGGTCGGCGGTGAAGGGAGCCCACCAGCCGGAGGCGACCACGCGGCCGTGCCGCAGGATCATCAGGCCGTGCGGTTCGACACCGGGCGCCGCCTCGATCGCGTCGAGGAACGCCTGGACTCCGCGGGCGTCGACGCCTTGCGCGGCCGGGCTGCTGACGGGCAGCGGGTGAGCGGTCATCGGGCTTCCTCCTGCTGCTGGATCTTCGACGGCCATCCTCGCCGCGCCCCGGCACGGGTGTCCAGGGGGGTGTCGTCGGCGGGCCGCCGGACAGATCCGCGCGCGGGGCCGCCGCGTCCCCTCCGCCGGGTCCCGTACGGCCCCGATGACGCGATGCGGTCGCGCCGAATAGCGGGCATTTCGCATTCCGAATGGCCGCCATTCGCATAACGGGTGCGGATTTATCGGCGGCCCGACCGTCGAGAACTCCCGCTATTCGTCCCGCGGATGACCGCCTTCCGAAAGACGCGATCGACGCAGATGGGAGGCGTCGATACGTTCATCCCCAACTTGTCGACGGCGCGTTGCCGCCCACGTCGGGCCGTGTTCGGCAATTCGCGCCACGCCGGAGAGGACGTCATGCCACCCCCCCACCCCATGGTGATCGCACCCGCTCCACCCCGTATGAGCCGCCGTCTGCTGACCTGGGTGCTGATCGCCCTGGCCATGCTCACCGTGGTCCCGCTGATGACGGTGACCGCCGCGACATCGGCCACCGCCGCCGAAACCCCCCTGAACCCCAGCCAGTTCCACGGCGTGCACTGGTCGCGCCTCGGGGACAACTTCACCTTCGACAGGCTCGTGCTCCAGGGCCTGTCGGCCAACGACGACTACAACTCCGCCAGGACCAAGGCCGACGGTATGTTCGCCGCGTTCCAGAGCACTCTGGGCGCCAACACCGTGCGGCTGCCGATGAATCCCGCCACGGTCAACTGGAACACCTACAACGCCGTGATCGACGCGGCGACGGCCAAGGGCTTCAAGGTCATTCTCTGTTACTGGTCGGAGGACGGCAGCAACACGATAACCAGCGCTTACCTGCCCACCTGGAATCAGATGTGGGACACGGAGATCGCCCGGTATCTGAGCAATCCGCTCATCTACTTCGACCCGATGAACGAGCCCGTCGGCATGACCACTCCCCAGTGGCTCGACTTCGCCGCCAACTGGATCGCCCGGGCGAGCGCGGCCGGGCTGCCCAGGAGCCGGATGTTCATCGAGGGCGCCCAGGCCGACGGCGGCGGCTGGGGAAGCGACCTCAGGCCGCTGTGCAACGACTCCCGTTTCAACGGGGTCTATCTCGCGATGCACCGCTACGCCTTCCCTTACGGCGCGCGGTCGTACAGCGACTGGGTCAACGACATCAAGACCTACATGGGCAACTGCTCCTCGCGCACCGTCATCGAGGAGTTCGGCGCCGACGCCGACAACGGCATCAACTACGACGCCACGCCCAGCAGCACCACGCCCAAGGAAGTCGCCTTCCTGCGGGCCGTCACCGATGTCGCCCGCCAGTACAACCTGGGCACGATCTGGTGCCACGGCATCGGCGGCAGGACCACCAGTTCCGACCACGACTCGCTGAACATCCTCAGGCTCTACAGCGCGTACGGCGGCGGCACCCAGAATCTGCCGCTGTGGGTCCCGAACCAGACGGCCGTCAACCGCCTCGAATACGCCTGGGGCGCGTCCGGCGCGAGCACGACCCGGCTGCGCGATGTCGGGTACACCGCGTGCCTCGACGTCCCCGGCGCGTCCCACGTCAATGACGTCCAGCTCCAGGTGGCGGGCTGCGGCGCCGGCGACAACCAGCAGTGGACACGCCAGTCCAACGGCGCGATCAGCGTCTACAACGGGACGAAGTGCCTGGACGCCCAGGGCTTCGGCAAGACCAACGGCACTCATGTCATCAGCCATGACTGTCTGGGCACCGCCAACCAGCAGTGGCTGTTCTTCTCCGACGGCACGGTCCGCGGCGTCGACTCGCACCTCTGCCTGGACGCCGACCTCTACAGCGCCCAGAACGTCCAGCTCTGGTCCTGCGGGAACGGCACCAACCAGAAATGGCAGCTCCTGTGACGAGGACGCCTGCCGGGCACATGCGCCGCCGGTCGCGGAGACTCCACCCCGCGGCCGGCGGCGCTCGCCGAGTCGGCGGGCGGCGGCACCGTGCAGGAGGCGGCGGAAGCCGCCGCTCCGGGCCATTCGCTTAACGGATTGACGCCTCCCGAAACACGAACTTCACACGCACGACTCTTGGCCTTAGCGTCATCCGCATCCTGACAGGCCGATATACGGCGTCCGGAGATCAGGTGTACCGGGGCGTCAGATCAGGTGTACCGGGACGTCCCCATCACTTCACGGAGGAAACATGTCTGCCGGAATTGCGAGCCGAGGATGACGGGCGGGGCGCCGGCGATCGTGGTGCGCAATGTGTCGAAAACGTTCGACGGTGTCGCGGCGGTCCAGAATGTGTCCTTCACCGTATCGGGCGGCGAAGTCGTCGCATTGGCGGGTGAAAACGGCGCGGGGAAATCCACGGTGAAGAACATCATCGGCGGAATCCTGCGTCCCGACACCGGGCGGGTCGACTTCGGCGGGCCCGGCGCCGACGCCGACAAGGCGGGTGCGGCGGGCGGGACGGGCGGTGCCGGAACGGGCGCTGCGAGAAAGCGCTCAGGTGTTGCCACGGTGCACCAGGAGACCAGTCTCTTCCCGGATCTCACGGTCGCCGAGAACATCCTCATCGGCCGGCTGCGCGACGGCCGCTCGCTGACCGTCAGGCCAGGACACCTCAAGCGGCTCGCGGCGCCCGTCCTGCACCGCGTCGGCGCGCGCTTCGGCCCGGAGGCGCTCGTACGGGACCTGTCCGCCGGGCAGCGGCAGTTGGTGGAGATCGCCAAGGCGCTGGCCACCGAACCGCGGGCCATCGTCTTCGACGAGCCGACCGCTTCGCTCAACCTCGCGGAACGCGAACTGATCATGCGGATCATCGAGCAGTTGCGCGCCGACGGAGTGGCGGTTCTCTACATCTCGCACTATCTGGAGGAGATCGCGCGGCTCAGCCAGCGCATCGTGGTGATGCGGGACGGACAGGTCGTCGGCGACCGCCCGACGAGCGAACTGGACCGCAGCGCGCTCGAAGCCCTCATGGTGGGACGCGAACTCGCCCGGGGATACCCGGCGCTTCCGCGTCCGCGGTCCGAGACCATGCTCTCGGTGCGGGACCTCGACGACGACGCACGCGTCAGCGGGGTCTCGTTCGACATCGCCAAGGGCGAGATCTTCGGGCTCGCGGGGCTGATGGGCTCCGGTCGCACCGAGGTCGCCAGGGCCGTCTTCGGGCTCGGCGGCAGGACCGGGCGCATCGAGATCGCGGGGCAGCCGCTGCGCCGCGGCGACGTCCGCGCGGCCATCGCTGCCGGAATCGCGTTCGTCACCGAGGACCGCGCGCACGAAGGGCTCTTTCTGGAGCGGCCCATTCGGGAAAGTCTCTCCCATGTCGACCTCGGCTCGGTCTCCGCCGCGCGAAAGGGCGGCTGGCTGGACCACCGGGCCGAACGGCGTCTGGCCCAGGAACTCGCCGCCAAGGTCGGGCTCGTCGCCCGCGGCGGCCTGGAATCCGGCGGGAATTCACTCAGCGGCGGAAACCAGCAGAAAGTCGTCATCGGCAAGTGGCTTGCCAGGAAACCACGTCTGATCATTCTGGACGAGCCGACCCGGGGAATCGACGTCGGCGCCAAGGCGGAAATCTACCGTCTTCTCATCGACCTGGCCGACAGCGGATCGTCCATCCTGCTCATCAGTTCGGAAATGGAGGAAGTGCTCGGCCTCAGCCACCGCGTCGGGGTCATGCACGACGGCAGATTGGTTGACATTCTCGACAGGCCCCAGGCCACTCAGGAAACGGTGATCAGGCTCGCCACGGGCGGCGTCCGATGAGAACCCCTTCGTGGCTGTACGACGGCCCCCGCGCGCTGGTGCGGCGACAGCCGCTGCTGCCCGTGCTGGCGGTGCTGCTGATCGTTCTGTCGGTGTCCTACGACGGCTTCGCCGGTACGGCGAACTTCCGCAACATCGCCGTACAGGCGAGTCCCCTGACCATCGCCGCGGTCGGCGCGACCTACGTGGTCATCACGTCGGGAATCGACCTGTCCGTCGGCTCGATGCTGTTCCTGGCCGCCGCCGTCGAGTCCAGCGACGCCCTGATCGGCAGGCCCGCGGGCGTGGTGTTCCTCGCCGTCGCCGCGGCGGGGGTGTGCATGGGGCTGCTCAACGGCGCCGCGGTCGCGACGAGCCGGGTGCCCGCCCTCATCGTCACCCTCGCCACTCTCCAGGTGTTCCGCGGCGCCGGGGGTCATATCACCGGCCAGCAGAACATCAACCTCCCGGCGAATCTCCGGCACATCGGCACATCGGCGGTGCTGGGGGTTCCCGCGCCGGTCTGGCTGGCCGCGGCCGCGGCGCTCGGCGGGGGCTGGGTGTTCAGCCGCACGCTGTTCGGCCGGTATCTCCAGGCGGTGGGTTCCCACCGCGACGCCGCCGTCAACGCGGGCCTGCCGGTGAAATGGGTGACCGTCGGGGCGTACGCGCTGGCCGGGCTGCTGGCCGCGCTCGCGTCCCTCACCCAGACCGGCCGCCTCGGCGCCGTTCAGCCGTCCATCGGCCAGGGCTACGAACTGACGGTCATCACGGCCGTCGTCCTCGGCGGGACGAGTCTGTTCGGTGGCCGCGGCAGCATCACCGGCACCGTCCTGGGCGCCCTCGTCCTCACGACCGCGCAGACCGGACTGGTGTTCTCCGGGGCCTCTCCCTATGTCTTCGACATCGTCCGGGGCGCCGTTCTACTCGTCGCTGTTCTCGCCGCCGCCGTCCGGTGGCGCAATCCGGTCCGGCTGTTCGGTCCGACCCGTACCTCTCCGTCGGACGGCCCCCGGACCGTGCCCGCGGAGGCCGGCGCAACGAAACTGAAGGAGCTCAGATGAAGCCGAACCTGATCACAAGATGCGCGGCCGTCGCGGCCGTGGCCTGCCTGGCGCTGACGGCCTGTGGCTCGTCCTCGAAATCCGGGGCGGGATCGACGTCCGGGGGCAAGCACGGCACGATCGGGGTCAGTTTCGATCTGCTCAACGCGATCCGCACCTCGGAGAAGGTCTCCATCGAGAAGGCGGCGGCAGCGGCCGGTTACAAGGTCGTCTTCTCCGTCGCGGACCAGGACGCGCAGAAGCAGGCGTCGCAGATCCAGGATCTGATCCAGACCCGCAAGGTCGACGCGCTCATCGTCATCGCGCAGGACGGGAAGCAGATCGCCTCCTCGATCAGCCTGGCCAAGGCCCGTCGCGTTCCCTTCGTGACCATCGACCGGGCGGTCGCCGACGAACAGGACATCACGTTCCAGATCACCGGCGACCCCAAGGCGGACGGCAAGCTGGCGGCGGACGAGTTCGCCGCGGCGGCCAAGTCCAAGCCGTTGAAGGTGCTGGAGCTGGTGGGCGCGCTCACCGACCAGAACGCGATCGGCCGCAGGGACGGCTTCGACCACACACTTGACGGCAACCCCGACGTCACGGTGGTCAGCCGGGTCCCCACCAACTGGGACCCGTCCCAGGCGCTGGACGGCACCTCCAACGCGCTGCAGAAGGACTCCGGCATCAACGCGATCTTCGTTCCGTCGGACTTCCTTCTGCCGTCGGTGCAGTCGGCGCTCACCACCGCCAAGCGGCTCGCTCCGGTCGGCGACCCCAAGCATGTGTTCCTGGTGACGATCGACGGTGACGAGAACGGCTGCAAGGCCATCAAGGACAAGACCCTCGACGCCGACATAGCCACCCGCGTCGACCAGTTCGGCAAGGAGGCCGTCGCGTCGATCGCCACGGCGCTGGCCAAGCAGACCGTCAACCCCAAGACGGTCCAGAGCGCGGGCGTGACCCTCGACCAGGCCAACTTCGCGGCCGTCAGCTCCCAGGTGTGGGGTTGCGGTGCCTGAGACCGCCGACACCGGATCGCGTCCGGGCCGCCTGTCGTGGCTGCGTGATCCGGCCCGTCGTCCCGCCTGGTTCGGCGATCTGTCGATGCTGCCGGCCCTCGCCGTGCTGATCGCCGTCCTGAGCCTGACCACCGACGGCCTGCTGACGTCGTCGAACATCACCAATGTGTTCAGCCAGTCGGCCGTCGTCGCGATCGCCGCCATCGGCGCGACCTTCGTGATCCTCACCGGCGGCATCGACCTGTCCACCGGGAGCGTGATCGGCGCCAGCGGCGTCGCGGGGGCGTGGGTCATCACCACGACCGACAGCGTCGCGGCGGGCATCACGTTCGCGCTGCTGACCGGGGCGGCCATCGGTGTGCTGGTCGGACTGCTGGTCGCCAGGCTGCCCGTCGTGCCGTTCGCGGTGACGCTCGCGGCGCTGTACGTCGTCAGCGGCGCCACGACGCTGCTCAGCCACGGCAGGACGATCGCCCCCGTCCCGACCGGTTTCGTCGACTTCAGCATCGACGGGCCCGGCGGTGTGCCGTACGCCGTGTGGATGACGGTCGGGCTGTACGTGGTCGCACAGGTCGCCCTGACGCGGACGGCGTGGGGCCGCCGGGTCCTGCTGCTGGGAGCCAGCGAGGAGGTCGCCCGGATCAACGGGGTCAACGTCCCCCTCATGAAGACCAGCGTGTACGCGGTGGCCGGTCTGTTCTCGGCGCTGGCCGGTGTCGTGCTGACCTCGGAACTGGCCGGGGCGGGAGCGAGCATGGGCAGCCCCCTGCTGCTCAACGTCGTCGGCGGCGTGGTCCTCGGCGGCACCAGTCTGTTCGGCGGTCGGGGCAGCCTGCTGCGCACCGCGACAGGGGTGCTGTTCCTCGGCTTCCTCTCCAACGGCATGAGCCTGCTCGGACTGGCCTCCTACGACCAGCAGATGGTGACCGGCGCGCTCATCTTCGTCGCCGCTTGCGGGGACGGTCTGGTGCGCTGGGTACGCCCACGATCGGCCACCGCCTGACCGCCGCCGTCACAGCCGCCGTACCTCACTCAACAACTCGACCCATGGACGAAGAAGCAGGCGATCAATGAGATTCACCCACAAAGTCGCGGTGGTCACCGGCGCCAACTCCGGTATCGGCCGGGCCACCGCCGTGCGGCTGCTGGCCGAAGGCGCCCAGGTGCTCGCGGTCGACCTCCGCCACGACGCACCGTGGCCCGAGCCCGACCGCGACCGGCTGAGCACGCTCACCCTCGATGTCGCGGCGGCGGACGCCGCCGACGTCCTGACCGACACCCTGCGGTCGCGCTTCGGGCGCGTCGACGTGCTCGCCAATGTGGCGGGCATCCTGCGCATCGCGCCCTTCCTCGACGTGAGCCGCGCCGACTGGGACCGCGTCCTCGCGGTGAACCTGACGGCGCCGTTCTTCCTCGCCCAGGCGGTGGCGCGGATGATGGTCGACACGAAGACTCCCGGACGCGTCGTCAACGTCTCGTCGGTGCACGCCGTCGTCTCCGAACCGGGCGCCGCGCCGTACACCGCGACCAAGGGCGGTCTCGAGGCGATGACGCGGACCATGGCGTCCGAACTCGCCCCGCACGGCATCACGGTCAACTGCGTACGGCCGGGGCCGGTGCGTACCGGCATGAGCGACCCGATCTACACACCCGCCGTCGAGCGGGCGCTGGAGTCCCGCGTGCCGCTGGGCATCGCGCCGCCCGAGTGGATCGCGGCGGCCATCTGCTACCTGGCGTCCGACGAGGCGTGCTACACCACCGGAGCCGGTCTCGATGTCGACGGAGGGTACGCGATGGACGGCGCGCTTCCCGGATTGGCGTACTCGTGAGCGCCCGGGAGCCGCGGGTCGCGGTGGTCACCGGGGCTGCGTCCGGCATCGGCCGGGCCACGGCGCTCCGGTTGGCGGACACCGGATACGACCTCGCGGTGCTGGACATCGACGCCGACGGGCTGGCGCGGACCTGCGCGGAGATCGAGAAGGCGGGGGGTACGGCCCGCGCCTTCCCCGTCGACCTGCGCGATCCCGACGCGGTCGGCTCGGTCACCAGGGAAGTCGCCGTCACGCTGGGGACGCCCGCGCTGCTGGTGAATGTCGCGGGCACCGGACTCGCCGCGACGGTGCTGGAGACCAGCGACGAGGACTGGGACCGCGTCCTGTCGGTCAATCTCACCGGGCCCTTCCTCACCACCCGCGCGATGCTGCCGCTCATGCTCGACAACGGCGGTGGCGTGGTCGTCAACGTCGCCTCGGTCGCGGGCCAGGTCGGCCTCGCCCGGCGGGCCGCGTACTGCGCCTCCAAGGCGGGGCTGGTCGGGCTGACCCGGGCCATCGCGGTGGACCACGCCAAGGACGGCATCCGGTGCGTCGCGGTCTGCCCCGGCACCGTCGCAACCGAGTGGATCGACAAGATCGTCGCGAACGCCCCCGATCCGCTCGCGGCCCGGCAGGCGATGGCCGCCCGCCAACTGGACGGACGGCTCGGCTCGCCCGAGGAGATCGCCGCCACGATCGCCTTCGTCGCGGGCCCGGACGGCCGCTTCATCAATGGCGCGGCGCTGATCGTCGACGGCGGCCTGACCGCGGCGTGAGCCGTCCTCGGAAGGGGACCGGCCGTACGCCGGGGAGTGACGGTCCGGGGTCCGCCGGGGCCGCCTCTCGCGGACGACGCCGTCCGAGAGAGGCGGCCCCGGTACCCGGCCGGACCGCGCTGATCAGGCATTGATGTCCTGCACGCCCGTAGTGGCCCGGGGGGCGATCGGGTAATTTGGCCGCACACGAAAGGAACCGTCAGTGACCCTGTCCACAGGTGACAACGACGTCCCGTCCGAGCAGGGGACCACGGTTCCCCGCGACGCGATGTCTCTGCAGACAGCGTGGCTGCGCAGCTTCCTCGCGGTCGCCGACCGGGGCGGATTCGGCACCGCCACGCATACTCTGCACCTTTCGCAGTCGCGGGTCAGCGCGCACATAGCGGCGCTGGAACACGCCCTGGGGGTCACGCTCTTCGACCGCAAGGCCCGCCCGGTCTGCACCACGCAGGCGGGTGACCTCTTCTACGGTCACGCGCGGGCGGCGCTCCAGGAACTCCAGCGCGGTGTCGACGCCGCCCGCAGTACGCAGGACCAGATCGTCGCCCACCTCACCGTGGCCAGCTACCCGTCGGTCAGCTCCACCTATCTCCCGACGCTCCTCCAGGTCCTCAAGGCCGACCATCCCGGTCTCACCGTCGAGCTCTGGGAAGGGACCGCGGCCACGTTGGAGGAGGCCGTCGCGACGGGCACGGTCGACATCGCCTTCCGGCCGACGCTGCCGAAGATGCGCGAGCCCACGCTGTGCCACCGGACGATCTGGCGGGAGGACATCGTCGCGGTCATGCGGGACAACGATCCGCTGGCGACCAAGGCGACCGTCCGCGTGGACGACATCCTCTCCCGGCCCCTCATCGGCAATCCGGCCGGTTCCGAGGAGGAGGGCGGCGGCTACGACCTGCGGCACATGCTCGGGGAGTACGAGTCGAAGGCGGACATCGCCTATCTCACCGATCATCCCGCCACGCTCATCGCCCTTGTCCGGTCGGCGTTCGGCATCGGGATCATCAACCAACTGGCCGTGGAGACAACGACGACGGACGGTCTCACCGTCCGCCGTATCGAGTCGCCCACCGCCCACCGGGACGTCGCGCTGTTCTGGCCCCGCCGGCGTTCGAGCAACGCGGCCGTCTGCGCCTTTCTCAACGCGCAGGGCCGCACGCCGCTCCCGGCGAGCGTACGGCCCCTTCCGCCGACGGCCTGAGCCGGTCGCCCGGACGCCGCCGCCGTACGCGCCCGGAGCGGCCTTCCCGTCTCAGCCGCGGAAGGCCGCCACGGGGACGCCGCGCGTGTCCGTGGCGACGACGAAGACGGAGCCGGACAGCGGGGAGCGCTCCAGATCCTCGGCGGACAGGCCCTCGCGGGCCGAGGTGACGTACAGCCTGCCGTCGGCGCCGAAGGCACAGCTCGTGGGCTGCGGGACGGGCACCGGTACGCGTCCGGTCACGCGGCCCGCCGGGTCGTAGCGCCGTACCTCGGCGCCGCCGTGCATGGCTGTCCAGAAGCAGCCGTCGACGTCGACCGCCAGGCCGTCGGGGACCCCGGAGCCCTCGGTCTTCGTCAGGACCTCAAGGCCGCCCAGTTCCCCGGAGTCGGCGTCGAACGCGCTGCGGTAGAGCAGTCGGGCGTAGCTGTCGGCCAGGTACATCACGGTGTTGTCGGCGTTCCAGCCCAGTCCGTTCGGCAGGACCAGCCCGTCCGCGACGACGACGCTCGGGGCGTCTGCGTCCCAGCGGTGGAGCCGTCCCTGGCCGGAAGCGAACCGCATGTCGTTGCTGCCCGCCCAGAACCGTCCGCGGGCGTCCACCTTGCCGTCGTTCATCCGCAGGTTCGGCTCCGGCAGGACCGGGTCGACGACGGTGGTCACGCCGTCGACGAGGAAGCCGAATCCGCCGGCCACGGCGGCGGCGAACCCGTCGTCGTGGGCCCGCGGCGCGACCGCGCCCACCATGACACCGACCTCCGTCACGGTCTGCCGCCCGGTGGCCAGGTCGTCCTCGTAGACCGTGCCGCCGTAGATGTCGACCCACACCAGCCTGCCGGTCCTGGGGTCGAAGACAGGGCCCTCCCCCACCTCGGAGGTGTCGCTGCGCACCGCGACATCCAGATCGGTGTAGGTCCGCACACTGCCCATGACGACTCCGTTTCCGCGTGACGTCCACGTTTTCCCGCGTGTTCTTCGGCCGCGTGCTCTTCTGCGTGCTGTTCCGGGCGGTCGCGGCGGCCCCTGCCGGACAACCTCGCCCGCGGCTGTGGCCACTGTCAACGGCGGATAGCGGATAGTGGGGATCCGGGCTGCGAATGGGCCGTTTCCCGTGGTCGCGCACGGCCCAATTCACAGCGGTGGGAAGGAGTCCCTCCGGCCGGGGTGCGTGCAGCACCGCCCTGATGAAGGCGCGGGCCGCCGCGCCCAGCGGCCGTTCGGAATGCCACCGAGGCCCTCACCAGGTCCTGAGCCCGCACGGGGACCTCGCACGAGAACCCGAGCAGGACCCTGCACGGGGACCCCTCACAGATAGGCAGGCAACCTGCTAATCTATTCGACAGGCAGCCTGCCTATTCGGGGCCGCTGTGATCCGCCCTGGACCACGCCCGAACGCGGGCGGCAGGGGACCGGCGGGCGCGGGAAGCGAGAGGAGTCACGCGGTGAAGGTCATCGCACGCGGTGCCGTACCGGTACCCGTCAGCGGGGCGCACGGCGACGGGCGGGTAAAGCCCTTCGGCGCGCGCTTCGTGACCCCGCTGTACATGGGGGCCGCGCTCAATCCGGTCAACAGCTCGGTGATCGCGACGGCTCTGGTCCCCATCGCCGCCTCGCTGGACATACCGGTCGGGCGGACCGCGATCCTGATTTCGAGCCTCTATCTGACCAGTGCGATAGCGCAGCCCGCGGCCGGACGGCTGGCGGAGGTGTTCGGCCCGCGCCGGGTGTTCCTGACCGGCACGCTCATCGTGCTCGCCGCGGGCGTGATCGGCGCGATCGCCTGGAATCTGCCCGTCCTGGTGCTCTCCCGCGTCCTGATCGGCGCGGGCACGTCCGCCGCCTACCCTTCCGCGATGCTGCTGATCCGCCGCCGGGCGACCGCGGTCGGTCTCCAGGATCCGCCGGGCAACGTCCTCGGCGGTCTGGCGGTCGCCGGTGCGGCCACCGTGGCGATCGGCCCGGCCGTGGGCGGGCTGCTCGTCGGCGGGCTCGGGTGGCAGACCGCGTTCCTGGTCAACGTCCCGGCCGCCGGTGCCGCCTTCGCGATGGCGCTGCTGTGGATCGACAAGGACCCCGCCCGCGCCGGGGGCCGCTCACCGCGCGAGCTGGCCGTACGCATCGACGTCGTCGGCATGGCGGGCTTCGCGGGCGCCCTCACCTCGCTCCTGGTCTTCCTGACCGGGCTGCCCACGCCGGACTGGACCGCGCTGGCGACCGCGATCGTCCTGGCGGGAGCACTCGTCGCCTGGGAACTGCGGGCCGCCCGTCCGTTCCTCGATGTGCGGCTGCTCGCCTCGAAGCCCGCGCTGACCCGCACGTATCTGCGCAACGGGCTGACTCTGATGGGCACCTATGTGATCCTCTACGGTCTGACCCAGTGGCTGGAGGCCGCGCACGGGCTGTCCGCGTACCAGGCGGGCCTGGTCCTCGTCCCGATGGGCGCCCTGTCGGCCGTCACGGCCCGGATCGCCTCGCGCCGCACATCGGTGCGGGGCGTGCTGATCGGCTCCGCGGTCCTGCTGCTGCTCGGCGCGGCGGCCGCCCTGCCGCTCACGGCGCACACACCGGTCGCCGCCGTCGTCGCCGTCACCGCGCTGTTCGGCCTCACCTCGGGGGCGAGCACCGTGGCCAACCAGACGGTCCTCTACCGCGAGTCCCCGCCCGAGAGCGTCGGCACGGCCTCGGGGCTGCTGCGCACCTTCGGGTACATCGGCTCGATCGCCTCGGCGGCCATCACCGGGATCGCCTTCCACAGCCGCGTCGACGACACCGGCCTGCACCGCATCTCGTGGTCGCTGGTCGCCATCGGCGCCGTCGTCCTCCTCATGACCGTCTTCGACCGCCACCTGGCCGGTGTCCGACAGGGCTCCGCGGCGGCGGTCGATCCCCCCGCCCCACACGACCACACCGCTGAACCGCACCGCTCAGGTGATCCGCGTCTCTCAGAAAGTACCGACATGACCACCCCCGCCCAGCCCGTCGTCGCCTCCCGTACCGCCCTGTTGCTGATGGACTTCCAGCCCGCGGTCCTGGCCGCCGTTCCCGACGGCGAGGCCGTGCTCGCCCGCGCCCAACAGGCCCTGGCCTGGGCACGTTCGCTGGACATCCGCGTCGTCCACGTCCGCGTCGCCTTCGC
This sequence comes from Streptomyces sp. NPDC008079, assembly GCF_042957385.1. NCBI lineage: Bacteria > Bacillati > Actinomycetota > Actinomycetes > Kitasatosporales > Streptomycetaceae > Streptomyces > Streptomyces sp. NPDC008079. The sequence continues at coordinate 71,379 of NZ_JBIBIC010000015.1, read as the reverse complement.
ACCGGAGGACTTCGCCGCCGTGCCCGACCGCAACAAGTCCTTCGCCCCCGTCGCCCGGCACGGATTCCTCGCCGACGGCAGCCCGGAGGCGGACCTGCACGACGCGCTCGACGTACGGGAGGGCGACATCGTGGTGCGCAAGGTCAGGGTCGGCGCGTTCTCCGCCGCCACCGGACTCCACCCGACGCTGCTCGGCCAGGAGATCGACACGCTCGTCCTCGCCGGGCTCTCCACCTCGGGCGTGGTGCTCTCGACCGTGCGGCACGCCGCCGACGAGGACTACCGGCTCTATGTCCTCAAGGACGCGACCGGCGACCCCGATCCGGAGGTCCACCGCGTGCTGACCGAGAAGGTGTTCCCGAGCCAGGCGGACGTCATCACCACCGATGATCTGTCCGCGCTCGGCAAGCAGGCTTGAGCCCCCGCTCCCGACGTGAAGTCGGTATCCGGAAATCGGATCGGGCCCATATGCGATACGGGTCGGCGGTGTTGTCCGGGCAGTGCCCCGCCTCCTGGCTCTGAACTGGGCCGATCCGCTTTCCGAATAGGGCTGTTCCGACATCCACGCTTCACTGTCGCCGCGGTGCGCACGTATCGTCCTGAGGTATGGACATCCCACTTTCCAGTCCCCTGTGCGCAATTGAAGAGTTGCCGGAAATCCGCCGCGGTGGATTCACGGAACGGGACCCTGAATCAGCGCACACAGCGGATGAGTGGGTGAGCTTTCCCTCGGTGTTCGGGGATCTCCCGCCGGAATCCGGCGCGGGTCTCCTTCCGAACTCCGTCCGGCCGGTGTGCGCATGACGAACGTGCGCGGAACGGACACCGGCGCGGCGGCGCCCGCGCGGACGGCCGGTGAACCGGCCGTCCCGCTGGTCGCACGGCCCGGCATTGACAACATCGGGCTGGTGCGGACGGACGTGGCGGCGGGCACGCCCGTACGGGTCGCGCGGGGTGTGGTCCCCGCCGCCGACGACATCGCCGCGGGCCACAAGGTGGCCGTCTCCCCCATCGCCGCGGGCGCCGAGGTCCGCAAGTACGGGGAGGTCATCGGTGTCGCCGCCCGCGACATCCGGCCCGGCGAACACGTACACGTCCACAATCTCGGCCTCGGCGACGCCACCGCCCGCGCCGGGGCGCCGCGGCCCGCTCCCCCGGCCTGGCGGCCCCCGGCCGAGGCCACCCGCGACCACTTCCTCGGTTACCGGCGCGCCGACGGCCGTGCCGCCACCCGCAATTACCTGGCCGTGCTCCCGACGGTGAACTGCTCGGCGACCGTGGCCCGGATGATCGCCCAGGCAGCCAACGACCGCCACGCCGGGGCGCCGGGCCTGGACGGCGTCATCGCCCTGACCCACGACCTCGGCTGCGGCATGGCCGAGGGCACCGAGGGCGACGACCTGCTGCGGCGCACCCTGCGCGGCTACGCGCGCCATGTGAACATCGCCGGTGTGCTGACGGTCAGTCTCGGCTGCGAGGTGAACCAGCCGGAGAACGTCTTCGGCGACGATCCGGCCGTGCGCACGCTCACCATCCAGGCGCTCGGCGGCACCGCGGCGACCGTGAACGCCGCGCTCGACCGCGTCGCCGAGATGGTCGGGGGCCTGGCGACGCTGGCCCGCGAGCCGGTCGGCCTGCACGAACTCACCCTCGGACTCCAGTGCGGCGGCAGCGACGCCTATTCGGGGCTGACGGCCAATCCGACGCTGGGCGTCGCCGCCGATCTGCTGGCCGCCGCGGGCGGGCGGGTCGTCCTGGGCGAGACCCCGGAGATCTACGGCGCCGAGCACCTGCTGCGCGACCGCGCCGCCACGCCCGCGATCGCCGAACGGCTCGACGAGTTGATCGCGTGGTGGCAGCGGTACGTCACCCGGCACGGCGCCGCGCTGGACAACAATCCCTCCAAGGGCAACAGGGCCGGGGGCATCACCACCATCTGGGAGAAGTCGCTCGGTGCGGTGCTCAAGAGCGGGAGCAGCCCGCTCAACGGAGTCGTCGGCTACGCGGAGCCGGTCACGGCGCCCGGTCTGACGTTCATGGACACGCCCGGATACGACCCCGTGTCGGCCACCGGCATGGTCGCGGGCGGGGCGAATCTGCTGGCCTTCACCACCGGTCGCGGCTCGCTGTTCGGCTCACGGCCCGTGCCCTGTCTGAAGATCAGCACCACCAGTCGGCTCTACCAGCACATGAGCGGCGACATGGACTTCGACGCCGGCCCGGCGATGTCCCGCGACGAGCACGTGCGGTACGGCACCCGGCTCTTCGAGACGCTGGTGGACATGGCCTCCGGCGCGCCGAGCAAGTCCGAGGCGCTCGGCTTCGGGGCCGAGGAGATCGTGCCGTGGCGCATGGGGGCCGTGCTGTAGGAGCCGGACTCCGGCGGCGGGTCAACGGTCGGTGTCCGCCAGGCGGTTCATGATCTCGGCCGCCTTCAGCAGCGTCCTGCGCTCGTCGGCCCGGAGCAGATCGCGTACCGCCGCCTCCAGCCAGGCTTCCCGGACGGCGGGGATGGTCTCGACCAGCGCCCGGCCCTCGGCCGTCGCGTGCAGGAGCGTCTTGCGGCCGTCGGCGGGGTCCTTGCCCGAGGTGATCAGCCCGCCGTCGCGCAGCGCCGCGAGCGTCTCGGCCATCGACTGCCGCCGTACGTGTTCGGCCGCGGCCAGATCGCTCGCCGTGGTGGGGCCCTCGTCCACGATGCGCCCCAGCGTGGTGATCTGCGACCAGGTCCACCGCATGTCGTCCGTCGCCGACTCGGCCCGGAGCCGGGCCCGGAGCCGGGTCATGGCCTTCATCAGCTCAGCGGCCGTTCCGGCCTGCGGTCTCGGTTCGCTGCCCACCGCCCAAGACTATCCGGCGCGCGGCCCACCTGCCCGTTCTCCCCGTGGGTCCGCCGCCGTCCCCCGCGGCCTCCGAGGGTGACGGCGGGTCAGACCAGCGGCAGCAGGGCCCTGCCGCCCGCGGCGCCCGCTTCCGGCACGGTGGCCGTGCGGTGGTCCGCGGGGACACGCTCCAGGACTCCGCCCGCGAAGACGTCGTAGAGCGGCAGCGACTCCAGGTGGACATAGCCGATGTGGCAGTCGCAGACGGCCAGCGGGCAGGGGCGGGGGGCCAGGGCGGTCCGGTAGGAGCCGTCGTAGAGATTGCCCAGTTCGGCGCGGACGAAGTGGCAGCGGCGGACCGTGCCGTCGCCGTCCACCGACAGGACGGACTCGCCGGTGCGGCAGGGCAGGCCGGCCGAGCGGTGCGGGTGGCGGCTGTAGGGGAAGAGCGGGTCGAGGGCCGTCCAGGCGTCGGCTTCCGCGTCGGTGTAGGTGTGGCCCTCGGCGGCGTTCACCCACAGGTAGACGTGGCCGGGCAGCGCGGCGCGCAGCCGAGCGGCGTCCGCGAGGTGTTCCGGCAGCCCGACGACGCCGACGCTGAACCGGACGCCGCGGTCGGCCACTTCGCGGGTCTTGCGCAGGAAGCGGTCGTACGGGGTCTGGCCGGGGTGGTAGGTGCACCACAGAGCGAGGGTGCCGGGGTCGGCGTCCGCGAGCCAGTCGGTGCGGCAGCTCAGATTCGTCTGGATGGCGACCCGGTCGATGTGCGGCTCGTGCGACAGCTCGGCCAGGGTGTTCCGGTACCAGGAGCGGACCAGGCCCTCGCCCCACGGGGTGAACAGCACGGACAGCCGGTCGCCCCGCTGCTCTCGCGCCCAGTGCGCGAAGCGGGCGAGCGCGGCGCGGTCGGCGCGCAGTTGCGCGGGGCTGTCGCGGCGCTTGGCGAAGGGGCAGTACGGGCAGTCGTAGTCGCAGGAGGCGAGCGGGCCGCGGTAGAGCAGTGTCAGATCCATGGCGGCGTCCTCACTTCAGCTCGTACGCGGCCATCGCCGCCCGGACCCGGGGTGAGAACAGTTCGGGGCCGAGCGCGTCGGAGTGGGCGAGTCCCTCGGGGGACAGCCGTATGCGGCCGGTCGCGGGGGCCTCGTCGTCGAGCCAGCCTCGGGCCGCGAAGCGGTCGATCTCGGCGGCGAAGTCGGCGTGGGCGTCGGTGCCGAAGCGGTCGCGGTAGTCGGCCAGGGGCATGCCGTCGGCTTGCAGCAGCGACTGGAGCAGGTGCCTGCGGCGGGCCTCGTCGGCGTCGACCCGGCGGCCGTGGGCGGCGCGGGTGAAGTCGTCGGTGGTGGTGTACTCGTCGATGATCGCGCGGATCTCGCGCATGTCGACGGCGTAGTCGAAGGAGTAGTGCAGCGTGGAGGTGTAGGAGCGGGCGCCGCAGCCGAGGCCGATCATGCCGTCGGTCTGGCAGGCGTGGTCGTCGGGCCCTTGGGGCGCGGCGTCGGCCCGGCGGAACATCCGCATGGAGACCTGCTCGTAGCCGTGCGTCAGGAGGTGGTCGCGGCCCTGTCGGTACAGCCGCAGCCGCTGCTCGTCCCAGGCCGGGTCGCTGACGGCGGTGCGGCTCTCCAGGCCGGTCTTCGGCCGTACGTACAGCGGGTAGAGGTACAGCTCCTCCGGCCGCCAGCGCAGCGCGGCCTCCAGCGAGGTGCGCCAACTGGCCGGGGTCTGGCCGTCGATGCCGTAGATGAGGTCGATGTTGAGGACCGGGATACCGGCGTCGCGGACGCGGGCGAGCGCGGCTTCGACGTCGGCGCGGCGCTGGGGCCGTACGGCGGCTTTCGCCTCGTCGTCCACGAAGCTCTGGACACCGAGGCTGAGCCGGGTGGCGCCGCGGTCGGCGAGGACGGCGAGCCGGTCGGCGGTGGCGGTCGCGGGCGACGCCTCGACGGAGAGCGGGATCGCGCGCAGGTCGGCGCCCATCCGGCGCTCGGCGATGTCGCAGAGCCGTTCCAGTTCGGCGGCCGTCAGGAAGGTGGGGGTGCCGCCGCCGAAGGCCGCGGTGGCGAACCGTAGCGGCTCGGTGTCGCCGAGCGCGTCCCGGACGGCGGTGGCCTGCCGGTCGAGCGCGTCGAGATAGCGGGTGGTCAGCTCGCCGGGCGCGCCGATGCGGGTGAAGAGGTTGCAGAATCCGCAGCGGACCTCGCAGAACGGGATGTGCAGATAGAGCGAGAGCGCGTCCTTGGGCTCCGCCTGCCACAGTCCGCTCAGCGCGGGCCGGTCGGGCAGCGGGCGGTAGGCGGTCTTGTGCGGATACGCGTAGACGTAGCTCTGGTAGGGACTGTCGGCGGGGGGCGCGGGCTGGTCGGGGGACGGCGCGTCGGCGGGCGTGGCCGTGGAGACCGGTGTGGTCGTGCCGGTCGGTGTAGTCGTACTGGTCGGTGTGGTCGTGGTGGTCGTGGTGGTCGGTGTGGTCGTGGTGATCGGCGCGTTCATGAGGACGGCTCCAGGAAGAAGTGGGCGTAGGGCACCGTCCAGACCGCCTCGTGGCCGAGGCGGTGACCTGTGTAGCCGTCGTCTCCGTAGGTGGTGCCGTGGTCGGAGCAGACGATGGCGAAGCAGCGGCGGCGGGCCGCCATGGCGTGGAAGAGACGTCCGATGTGCCGGTCGATGTACTCCAGCGCCGCCGCGTGCGTGGCGCGGGTGTCACCGGCCTCGCGGGTGGCGCCCGGTGTGTGGAACCAGTTGGGCTGGTGCAGCGCGGACGCGTTGAGGAAGAGGAACAGCCGCTGGTCGGCGGGCAGTTCGGCGACGACCTGCTCCGCGCGCGCGACCTGCGCCTCGAAGGAGGTGGGCGAGGCGACGCCGAACTCCGGCTCCCAGTGGCTCTCCTGGAACAGTCCCGGCAGGACGTCGCCCAACGCGCCGCGCTTGTTGAAGAAACCGACGCCGCCAATGCATACGGTGCGGTATCCGGCCGCCGCGAGCCCGGACACCAGGTCGGGCGTGTCGAAGACGTACGTGCCCGCCTCGGTGGTCTCGCTCCCGGCGAAGCGCGCGGCGAACAGCCGGGGGTGTGGTCCGGGCGCCGCCGGGGTCGGCAGGAATCCGGCGAAGATCGCCTGGTGCGAGGCGTAGGTGAAGCTGCCGGGCGCGTGCCGCTGCTCCCAGCGCCCGCCCGGCAGATGGCGCGCCAGATGCGGGATGCGGCCGGCCGCGGCCAACTCGGCCGCGACGTCGTGGCGGAGCGTGTCGAGGGTGATCAGGAGGAGGTCGTCGCGGCCCACGACCTCGTTCATGTCCGGGCCTCCGCCGTCCAGGAGGGCGGGCGCGGACGCGTCAGAGGGTCGCATGTCGGGTCCTCGGCGCTTGGTGGTGCGACGGTTCGTGGCCTGCTGGTACGTGCCGCGCCGCGCCGCGCGGTGCCGGTACGGGTGGGGCTGGTTCGTGCGGCGCCGGTACGGGCGCGGCGGATGCATCGGCGGCCGGTTCGTCCGCGGTCCGTTCGTACGCGCTCCGTTCGTACGCGACCGGTGCGTACGCGACCGGTGCGTACGGCGGTCGGACTCCGGTCGGCGACGCGGCGCGGGCGCGTACGGCGGCGATCTGGGCGGCGTAGGTGTCCAGGCCCTCCGCTCCGCTGCCCGGCAGTCCGGTGAGCCTCGGCAGCAGGTCGCCGAAGGCGTTGACCTCGCCGACCGCGAAGCGCCGCCAGCCGATCGCGGGGAGCAGGTCGACGCCGACGCACAGCGTGCCGGGGAAGCAGGCGGCGGCCCGCTCGCAGATCTCCAGCGCCTGCTCCCACCGGACGCCCGCGGCCTCGATCGCGGCGCCGAGGTCGCCGCGCGCGCCGCCCAGGTGGAGGTTGGTGAGCGGCGAGCGGCTGGTGCGCACCACGGCGTGCGTGGCGCGGCCGTCGACGACCACGATCCGCAGGTCGGCGACGCGCCCGTGCAGCGACGCCTTGGGCAGCCAGCGCTCGATGTGCAGGCCGTCCGGTGCGAGCGCGTCGACCAGCGCGGCGATCTCGGTCTCGCGGGTGATACGGCGCACCCGCAGCGAATTGTGCAGGCGTCCGTCCGCCGACTCGACGGACGTGGTGGCCTGGACGCGCCCGCCGCCCGCCGTCTCCACGGCGAGCACCCCGGAGGCCGACGATCCGTGCGCGAGTTTGACGAAGGCGCGCGGCATGGCGTGCTCGCGCATCAGCGCCCGTACGTCGGCCCAGCCGCGCACCGCGGGGGCGGCGCGACCCGAGGTGGGCGAGGCGGGCACGGGCACCCCGGCCTCGGCCAGCCTCCGGTGGCAGCGCCGCTTGTCGAACAGCACCGCCAGTTCGTCCGGGTCGTCCAGCCGCCTGCCGCCGTCCAGGGTGCGGACGACGGCGTTGAATCGGGCGTACCAGCGGGCGCTGCCCTCCACCCGCGTGGGGTCGTCCATGTCCCGCAGCGCGCGGTCCACTTCGGCGTCCTCACCGGGCGAGTCGAGCCGTACGACCTCGTCCGCCGCGAAGGTCGCGCCGCCCTCGCGCAGGACGTCGCGCCAGGGCACGACGCGGGGCGCGGGCAGCCCGGCCTCGGTCGCGGCGCGCGCGAAGAGACCGACCCGCCGGTTCTCCGGGTTGCCGACGACCGCGAAGCGCGGTTCGTCTCTCACGTCACCTTCCCCCTCTCCCCTGGTCGCCCACGTGCCCGGCGCTGATGGACGGTCACCGGTCACCGGTCCGCCGCCCGGCGGTGGTCATCGGCCGGTCGGCGACCGGCTGGACGGCTGACGGAACGACCGGCTACTCGCCGACGGCGACGAAACGCCACACGGTCTCGTCGTCGTCATCGACCTCCTCGTCGGCGTCGTCGCGGTCCAGTTCGACGTGGACGCCTGACGGTTCGAGGGCTTCCCGCAGGCGCCGGGCGACCGGCGAGGTGAGGTAGTTGTGGTGCAGGTCGAGGGTCTTGAGGTGGGTGAGGGGCTGGCCCGCGAGCAGCGCCGTGGCGCCCTCGTCGGTCAGCACGCCCATCGACAGGTCGAGGGTCTCCAGCCGGGCCACGACGGGCGCGGAGGCGAGGGCCGCGGCGATCTCGTCCTGCATCTCGCTGTTGCGCAGGGCCAGCGAGCGGAGCTTGGGCAGCAGCGCGCCGGTGAGGAAGGGCGCCAGGTCGGTGATCTCGCTGTCCCCGCCGTACTCGGAGGTGCCGAGCCACAGGTCGAGGTGTTCCAGCGCGGGCAGGTCGCTGGCGGCGATGCCGCGGACGGCCTGCGCGGGCATGCCGCCGGTCTCGACGGTGAGCGAGCGCAGCCGGGCGTGCGTCACGGCGGGGAAGGCCAGGTCCTGTCCGCCGCGTACCCCGAACGACTCCAGTTCGGGGAAGCCGTCGAGCAGCGGGGTGACATCGCCCTGGTTGATCCAGGAGATCTCGCACTCCTCGCCCACGATGTCGCCGAGGAACAGGGCCCGCAGCGCGGGCAGTCGGTCCTTCACGGACAAGATGGCCGCGATCAGCGGTTCCGGTCCGCTCTCGTAGGCGTCGCTCCAGGAACCGACGATCAGCGCGCGCACCCGCGTGATGTCGACGGCCTGGGTGAACCGGGCGAAGGCGTCCTCCCACTTCTCCTCGCTGTCGTAGGAGTCGACGCCGATCCGCCAGGCGGCGGCGTCCGCTTCCGGCAGGTCGGTGCCCTTGTCGTCGGGTCCGGGGAAGTCGAAGGCGGGCAGGCCGTGCAGCTCCCGCATGTGGTTCCCGATGGTCATGTCCGCCTGCTCCTGACGTTCGACATTCGACGGCCGTACGAATTCGGCCGCGGCGATCACCGGCCGATGTGTGAGCAAGTTCTACCAAGCCGCACTGACAACGGCTGCGGCCGGGCCGACTCTGAGCCGTTGTCAGACCCCGCGCCTACGGTCGGTGTCGACGCGGTGCACGGAGCGCCGCGCGGAGGGAGAGCGATGTACCGGCAGGGTGATGTGCTCATCGCGCCGACCGAGGAGTCGGCGCTGCCGCCGCACATGGACGACGCGCCGCAGGAGCCGCGGGACGCGCGCGGCCGGCTCGTCCTCGCGCTGGGCGAGGTGACAGGTCACGCGCACGCCGTCATGGGACCGGGACGGCTCTTCAGCCCGCCGGCCCCGTTCGCGCCGATGCTGCTGCATCTGCCGGACGGCGGACGGGTCGTGCACGAGGAGCACGCGGCGATATCGCTGCCCAAGGGCTGGTACCGCGTGGTGCGGCAGCGGGAGTACGTACCGGGCTCGGTCCGCGTGGTCGCCGACTGAGCGTCCCGCGGTGGCGCCCGGGGTCCGGGCACGCGGGCACGGCAGGACAGCACGTCGAGGGCAGGGAGCAGAACTCATGGGAGGGGACGGCATGTCGACCGTCGAGCAGTGGAGGCAGGCCGCCGTGGCCACCGGATCCGCGGACCGCGCGGCGGCCGAGGCGGGGGTGCGGCTGGCGTACCGGCGCGCGGGTCTCGCGGAGCCGGAGCGCGTCCGTTGGGCCGGATCGCCGCGCGCGGCCGTGGCGATGCTGCGCGCGGAGGCCGCGCTTCAGGGGACGCGCGGCAAGGGTCACAGCGTGCGGGACGAGGTGCGCGGACGGCCGTGGGCCGCGGAGCGGGCCCGGCTGCACGCGGCGCTCGGCCCCGCGGGCTGGAGCGAGCGGTGGAACGCGACCGGGGCGCGGCTGTGGGAGGGGACGCAGGCGCTGGCGGGCCGGATCAGGGCCGGTGTGGTCGAGGATTTGGCGCGGGGGCGGAAGGAGGAGCCGGAGATCCGGTTGCTGCTGCTCGACGCGGTCCTCGGTCAGCACGAGGCGGCCTGGCTGTGCGCGTTCGACACGTGGGAGGGCTCCCCGCTGGACGGGCTGGCGGCGGTCGCCCGCTCGGCGGGCTGGTGGTGGCCGTACGAGCGGGTCGCGATCGTCTGCGAGCGCCCCGCCGAGCTGCACCGCGACGAGGCGGGCCGCCTCGACCGGGCCGACGGTCCCGCGCTCGCCTTCCCCGACGGCTTCGCGCTGCACGCCTGGCGCGGCATGCCGGTCCCCGCCGAGTTCCTGCGTGAGCTGGGCACCCTCACGCCGGAGCGGATACGCGGCGAGGAGAACGCGGAGCTGCGCCGCGTCATGCTGGAGCACTACGGCTACGACCGCTATCTGACCGAGTCGGGCGCGGTCCCCGTGCACCGGGACGAGACCGGCATCCTCTGGCGGATCGCGCTGACCGGGGACGAGGACGTGACGATGGTCGAGGTCGTCAACTCCACGCCGGAGCCGGACGGCACGAGCCGGACGTACTGGCTGCGGGTGCCGCCCGGCACCACCACGGCGAAGGAGGGCGTGGCCTGGACGTTCGGCCTGACCGCCGACGCCTACGTGCCGCTGCGCCAGACCTGACCGCTGGACAGGCCCTAGGCGCGTTCGACGATGCGGGAGAGCTCGGCGTCCAGGGCGGACCGGACGGTCCGGGTGTCGAGCGGGGCGCGCTCCCGGGCGAAGGAGACGAAGCGGCGCACGGGGGCGGCGTCCAGTTCGACGCGGGCGTCCTGGCCGAGACGGCCGAGGCGGATCAGCAGCCGGGAGCCGGTTCCGGCCGAGGGCGTGACCCGGACGTCGCCGAGGCCGACGGCTCCGGTCAGGCCCCTGGCCAGCAGGTCCCAGGCGAAGATCCAGGTGGCGGTCTCGGGGCCGCCGAGGCCGAAGGTCATCCGCACGGCGAGGCAGTCCTGCGGGTCGTAGGCCATCCACGTCGGAATCCGCAGCCGGTGGCCGCTGGGCAGCGGCATCGACGCCGTCACCGCGTGGCAGCAGGAGTCGGGCATCGAGTCTCTTTTCGCCGAACGACGGGACGCGGCCGGTGGCGGTACTACCGGACAGGTCCTCGACCTCTGAGGCTCCGTGTGCCCCCGCCCGCGGATCACATGCCGCTCACATACCGGCCGCCGGTACGCCGCCCGGCGGATTTCCCGGCGGGGCATGGCCACCACGGGCGCGGGCACCCGCATTCCATGGAGGATGCGGAGATGGCTGATCATCACGATGTGCGCCGGATCGCGTTGACCCTGCCGGAGGCGGTGGCGGCGGACGACGGGATGTCCGTATCGGTGCCGAACGGCGGCAGGCACAAGAAATTCGCCTGGGTGTGGCTGGAGCGGACCGACCCGAAGCAGGCCCGCGTCCCGCGGACCGACGTGGTGGCCGTCCGGGTCGCGGGCCAGGAGGAGAAGGAGGCGCTCCTCGCCTCAGACCCGGCGAAGTTCTTCACCGAGCCGCATTACAACGGATTCCCCGCCGTGCTCGTACGGCTCAAGGCCGTCGCCGAGGACGAGCTGCGGGAGCTGCTCGTCGGCGCCTGGCGTTGCCAGGCGCCGCGAGCCCTCGTGCGGGATTCCGGTCTCTGAGACGGGTCTCCGAGACCGGCGGGGCGGGTCGCCCGCGCCGGTCACTTGCGCCGGTCGGTGTGCCGGTAGCCGAAGGGGCCCGGCAGGTCCGCGGAGGTCGTCCGCCGTCCCGTGGTCGACCAGGTGCGGTGCGCGCCGCCTCTGCGTCCGAGCGTGAGGGACAGCGACTTCCGGTTCACGTTGATACGTACGCCGGGAAATATGTGGAACGACTTACGGAACGTCAGCGGCATGATGTCCTCCGGTGGTTGGCCTGTCGGCTCGTCTGCCCAGCTGACACCGCCTCACCCCGACGACTCCTGAACCGTCGCCGTCCGCCCGCGTTCCGACCGTTCGATACCGCCGAGGCCCCGGGCCGAGGGGTTCCGCCCGTTCGATACGGCAGAGGCGTTCGGCAGAGGGGTTCGGTAGAGCCGTCCGGCGCAGTCGAGCCGCGGGCTCACTCGGGGAGCGGTGTTCGCTGCCGTCCGGACGAGTGACTTGCGGGCGCGGCAGCCACCGGGCCGACGACGGGTGGCGAACTCTGAGTGCGGACACCGGTAAGGCGGATGATCACACTCCGCATGCCGGTGGGCTCAGTGCAGACCACCAGCACCAAAGGAGTACCCATGAAGCTCATGCGCAACGGCGCCGTCCTGGCCGCGCTCGTCGGCGGGATCGTGCTTGCCGGTGGCGGCGTCGCCGCCGCTGACGCCGACGCCACCGGCGCGGCCATCGGCTCGCCCGGCGTCCTGTCGGGCAACCTGATCCAGGTCCCGATCGACGTGCCGATCAACGCCTGCGGCAACTCGATCAACCTGATCGGCGCGCTGAACCCCGCCTTCGGCAACACCTGTTACAACGGCGGCGGTCACCACGAGAGCGCCGGCTGGGACGGCGCGAACCACGACGGCATGGGCCACTGGGGCCACGAGGGTCACGTCTGGCACCCCGAGGCCAAGGACGACTGCAAGTAGTCGGACCGCTTCCTGAGCACCCCGTCCCGGTCGCCGCCCGCAAGGGCCGGCGGCCGGGACGCTCCATGCCGGGACGCTCCCTGCCGGAACACCGCACGCCAGAACGCTTCACGCCGGGAGGCCGCGGGCCCGCACTCCTCGGCCCCGGCCGCGCGAAGCACCCCTTTGGGCCCAACTCCCCCTCGCCCGGGGCCGAGTGCGTGTTCGTGTCCTTCAAGGGCAGACGACCCCCGAGAACGCACGTGGGTGGCCACGTACGACAAGAAGGGACGTCATGGAGATCTCCGGCATCATCAGCGCCATCATCATCGGCATTATCATTGGCGTGCTCGGTCGGCTCGTGGTCCCCGGCCGTCAGCACATCGGCGTCATCTGGACCATCCTGATCGGCATCGTGGCGGCCGTCATCGGAGCCGCCATCGCCCACGGTCTCAACGTCGACGACACCAGCGGAGTCGACTGGATCGAGTGGCTCATCCAGATCGGTCTGGCCGCTGTCGGTATCGCCGCTCTCGACAGGTCGAGCCCGCGCCGTCGGTGATCCATGAGTCCTGGTCCCGGCCACACCCGGCATCCGGATGATATGAACGCAGGCGCCTTTCCTCGAGGAGTTCCGCATGGAACCCGACCCCGGGAAGGGCGCCTTCCGTCTGCCCGATCGCGCCGCCGACGGTCACCCGCACCCACCACACCGCCCCGGCGCCCTCCCCCTCCAACGCCCGACCTTCATCGACCGACCGCCTCAACCACCACGACCGCAGGGAGCAGCATGTTCGGATCGACCGCCCGTCGGCTACGGCGTTGCGCACGTGACGTGTTCGGCTGGCCGAGCCTGCGCCCGCCGCAACTGGAGGCGATGAAGGCGGTGATGCGGCACCAGGACGTCATGGTCGTGATGCCGACCGGTGCCGGGAAGTCGGCGGTCTACCAGGTGCCGGGCGTCCTGCTGAAGGGGCCGACGGTCGTGGTGTCCCCGCTGATCGCCCTCCAGCGCGACCAGGTCGAGGGGCTGCTCAAGCGCGAAGGACCGGGCGCGGCATCGGTCAATTCCACGCACCGCGACGCGGAGAACGCGCAGACCTGGGACCGGGTGGAGAGCGGCGACCTGGACTTCATCTTCCTCGCGCCCGAGCAACTGGCCAGGGAGGACGTCATCCTGCGGCTGAAGCAGGCCCGTCCCGCGCTGTTCGTGGTGGACGAGGCGCACTGCGTCTCCTCCTGGGGCCACGACTTCCGCCCTGATTACCTGCGGTTGGGCGCCGTACGCGAACGGATCGGCCGCCCGCCGGTCCTGGCACTCACCGCGAGCGCGGCGGCGCCGGTCCGCGCGGAGATCCTTCAACTGCTGGGCATGCGCGGCGCCCAGGAGGTCATCGCCGGGTTCGACCGGCCCAACATCCACCTGGCGGTCGGCTACTTTCAGGAGGAGAAGGCCAAGCGGCGCGCGGTCCTCGACCGCGTCGGCGCCGAGGCCGGCTCCGGCATCGTCTATACGGCGACCCGGCGCGAATCCGAGTCGTACGCCGAGGAGTTGCGGGAGGCGGGGGTGTCCGCCGCCGCGTACCACGCGGGGTTGCGCGCCGCGGAGCGGTCGTCCGTCCAGGACCGTTTCCAGCGCGGGGAGTTGGCGGTCGTCGTGGCCACCTCGGCGTTCGGCATGGGCATAGACAAGCCCGATGTGCGGTTCGTGGTGCACGCCTCGGTGCCGGGATCGCTCGACGCGTACTACCAGGAGATCGGCCGCGCGGGCCGCGACGGGGAACCGGCGCGGGCGTACATGGCCTACCGGCCGCAGGACTTGGGGCTGCGGCGGTTCTTCTCCTCCGGCCGCCCGGACGCCGACGCCCTCACCCTGGTCGCGGACCAGCTCGCCGAGCGGTCGGCCGAGCAGACGACGGGCAAGGCGGCCGGGAAGAAGGCGGCCGAGGAGCCCGCCGCGGTCTCCGTGACGGCGTTGCGCGGCGACACCGGCCTGACGGCGAGCCGGTTGACGGGTGTCCTCAATCTGCTGGGGCAGGCGGGCGCGGTCCGTACGGCGGCGGACGGGAAGGTGTCGCTGACGCCGGAGTGCGCGACGGCCGCGGCGCGGAAGGCCGCTGTGGAGCGGGCGCTGGAAACCGCCGACAGCCACCGGCAGTTGGAGCAGTCCCGCGTGGACATGATGCGCGGCTTCGCGGAGACCGACGGCTGTCGGCGGGCGTTCCTGCTGGGTTACTTCGGCGAGGCGCTCCCCGGAGGCTGCGGCAACTGCGACACGTGCGGTTCGGCGACCGGACCCGGCGCCCCGGCCTCCGGAAGGGACCGTCACGCGGGTGTCCTGCGCGGTACGGGCTCGCGGGGCGACTCCCGACAGGACGCGGAGTGCGGTTCCGGCGGCCGGGAGTCAGCCGCGGCAGCCGCGCGGGGCGGGAGCCGGGCACGTATCTGGCGCCGCGACCGCGGACGGCCGGACGCCGGGGCCGCGGCCGCTTCGCACGGCCGGTACGCGCCCGGCGTCCGGGTCCTGCACGACAAATGGGGTCAGGGCGAGGTGATGGGCGTCGCGGACGACACGGTCACCGTGCTCTTCGAATCCGCCGGATACCGGACCCTGTCGCTGTCCGTCGTCCTGGAGCGGGATCTGCTGACGCCGGTCAAGGGGCGCGGTGCGTGACATGCGGCTCCGCGGTGCCCGCCGACGCGCGGGCCACCGCGGCCTGCTGCCGAGACCTCCGACGTTTCAGGGTGCGGCGTTCCTCCTCGCTGGTGCCGCCCCACACGCCGAGGCTTTCGCCCATGTCGAGGGCGTAGCTCAGGCAGGTCTCCCTGACCGGGCAGTCCGCGCAGACCCGTTGGGCCTTCTGCACCTGGAGTTTGGCCGGTCCGGCGTTGCCCACGGGGAAGAAGAGTTCGGGGTCCTCGGTGCGGCATGCGGCCTGGTGTTGCCAGCTCACGGAGACACCGCCTTTCGTCGGGTGCGGAGTGTCGGGCCCACGTACCGGGCCCATGGGTACTCGCCTGCCCAGGCGGTCGGCGCTCAACGTGAGGAGTTTGTGAGGGCGGCGGCGCCCGAAGCCTTACGGACATCCGACAACCCGATGACCCGATTCGCTCTCGGACGCCTCCCGTCGGGCGTGGCGGCGTCACGCACGGCCGGATCGGGGGTAGGCGGTGACAGTGAGGCCGGGAGGTTCCCGACCGACCGGAGGCCGTGAGGTCCCCGCCCGACCGGAGGCCGTCAGGTCTCCACTCGGCCTCGCCCCGTATCCATGTCCGTCCGTACGCCGAAGGAGCCGCCGCCATGGCCAGAAGCGACCGCAAGCCGAGCAGGGCGCCCGTGCCGCTGCGCACCGGCCGCTCCGCGTGGGGCCTGTACCGCGAGACGCGCCGCCCGGGCGAACCGGGCTTGTTCCGGCGGCTGGTGGCGACACCGCGTCTGGTCAGCGCGGTTCTGCACCGCCGTTATCCGGGCCTGTCGCGCGCCAAGCTGCTGGCCTTCACGGTCCTGGCGGCGATCTACGTGGTCTCGCCGCTGGACGCGATCCCGGACGTCATCCCGGTTCTCGGGTGGACGGACGACTCGGCGGTGGTGCTGTGGTTCATGACCGGTCTGGTCCGCGAGTCGGGGCGCTTCGTGAGCTGGGAGTCCGACGGTCCGCGCGGCGGCGCGCTGCCCCCGAAGGGTTCGGCGGTGTGACCACCGGCCGGGCCGAGGGATACGGCGTACGCGGTACGCACCCCTGACCCGGCCGGTCGAAACCGCTGCCGGAGGTTTCTCGCCGGACGCGTCATCCGTCGGATGCGCGTCCCGCTCGAAGCGTCTCCTACTGAATGCCGGCGTCCTTGCACGCCTGGGCGAATTCGGCGGTGCAGATCTGGGCGGTGGTGTAGAGACCGTCCTTGATGACCGTGTCTTTGATGTTCTCCTTGGTCACCGATATGGCGTCCAGCAGCTTCGCCGGGACGTCCTGGCCGGAACCGCTCTTGGCGGTGCCGTCGGCCACGGACTTGACGTCCTTGCCGTTCAGCAGGTCGATCGCGATCTGCGCGGTGGCGTCCGCCTCCGGCTTGTACGCCTTGTAGACGGTGCTGGTCTGAGTGCCCGCCAGAATCCGCTGGATCGCGGTGAGTTCGGCGTCCTGACCGGTCAGCGGCGGGTTGATGCCCGCACCCTTGAGGGCGGTGGCGATGCCGCCCGCCATGGCGTCGTTGGCGGAGTAGACACCGGCGATGGCGGCTTTGCCGAGCTGGGTGATCGCCGCGGTGACCTTCTGGTTGGCGACGGTGTCCTTCCACAGACCCGACTGCTCGTAGGCGATGTTCACCTTGCCGTCGAGGATCTTGTGCGCGCCTTCCTTGAAGGCAGCGGCGTTCGGGTCGGCCGGGTCGCCGTCGATCATCACGATCTTCGAGGTGGGAACGGCCTTGGGACCCATGGCGTCCAGCAGCGCCTGCCCCTGCAACTCGCCGACCTTCTCGTTGTCGTAGGAGACGTAGGCGGACACCGGGCCCTGCGCGAGGCGGTCGTACGCGACGACCTTGATGCCCTTGTCGACCGCGGCCTGCACCGAGGACTGGATGCCCACCGAGTCCTGCGCGTCCAGGATGAGCACCTTGACGCCCTTGGCGATCATGCTGCTGACCTGCTGCGCCTGCTTCGCCGGGTCGGCCGAGGCGTTGTCGTAGCTGACCTTGCAGTCCGAGCACAGTTCCTTGATCTTGGCCTCGATCAGGGGACGGTCGAATTTGGCGTACCGGGTGGTCGTGGTGTCCGGGAGCAGCAGGCCGATCGTCTTGTCCTTGCCGCCGCCTGACGACTTGTCATGGGTTTTGCCGCAGGCGGCCACGGTGGTGAGCGCGAGCGAAACGGCGGCGGTTCCGACGATGAGCCGTCGCGTCATTGCCTTCATGCGCGGTTGCCCCTCCCTGACTGGGCCGCAACACCGCGACCCGGGTGCAGGCGAGTCAACTCTCGTGACGCTCCGTACGTCAAGAAGTAAACATCGGATCGATTCATTGAATCGATATTGGGCTCTCCTGTCGTCGCCTCATGAGGCAACGCCTACAACATGTGAATCCGAAGCCGGGCGTTCGGGGCAATGCGCTTTCACGGGTCGGATATGTGTCATACCGCTCACGACAGGACCGGGCGCACGGCCGGAGGGCGGCACCCCCATCGCGGGGGTGCCGCCCTCCGGCCGTGCGCCCGGGTGACCGGTGGTCAGCGCCTCGCGTCCCGCGAGTCGCCGAAGAAGATGCGGTAGAGGATGAGCAGCACGAGCGCCCCGCCGATCGCCGCGCCCCAGGTGGCGGCGTCGAAGAAGTGGTGCTGTACCGGCTTGTCGAGGATTTTGGCGGACAGCCAGCCGCCGACGAACGCCCCTGCGACGCCGATCAGGGTGGTTCCGATCAGGCCGCCCGGATCGCGACCGGGCAGCAGAATCTTCGCGACGGCCCCGGCGAGCAGACCGAGGATGACCCAACTGATGATTCCCATAGGGGCCGTCTGCCCTGCGACCCGCGGGTCACACACACGAGTGCGCACCGCGCGGGGGTCAACACCGGGCGCGGGCACCGGAGTCGGGGCACGCCGCCCGGTCCGGCCGTGTGGAATACGGCACGGTTGTCGCCCGGCCGCCGGGCGCCCCTCGGTGTGCATATTTCCATATCCGCACCGCACGTTACAGAAAGCGTCACTCCGTGAAATCTGGAATTCACACGCGCGCAAGTTTTAGGTGGTCCCATCGCGGCTAATCCGCTGGTCAACCAGGTTTGTCGATTTCCCGCAGAGCGGGACCTGCGATGGGTGCGCGTCATGAACGAACTGCGTGTGCTGTCGATCTACGAGGGCTTCTTTTCCGGCGGTGCGAGGATTCTGCACAGCGACGTCGTGCGCGGTCTCAGCGGCGGCGCGCAGCGGCACGCGGTGCTGAGCATCGAGGGTGAGATGCACCGCGAGGCGACCAGGCAGCCGATGTCCGAGGACGCCTGCTACCGGGCGCTCACGGCGGCGGGTGTACCGGTGTCGGCCCTGCGCGACCGTTTCGGCGGCGAAGGCCGGGAGGACGCCGAGGCGGGCAGCCGTGAGGGCGGGCACGAGAGCGGCGGCGGCGTGTTCAGCCGGTCGGAGCTCGCGGCCACCGCCAGGGCGACGGCGGCGGCTGACGTACTCCTCTCGCTCAAGGAACAGCCGCTCGCGCTGCTCAATCAGGCCGGGCTGCCGTACCGGCCGGTGGTGGTGTGCCTGCACAGGTCCGATCCGGAGAATCAGGGCCCCGCGCTGGACGCGCTGCGCGCCGCGGTGGCGGCGGGCCGGGTGCGGGCCTGCGTCTGCTGCGCGGAGTCGACCAGGGCCGCGTACGTGGCCGCGGGCATCCCTGCCGAGCTGATGCACGTCATCCCCAACGGCGTCGATCTGCTGCGGTTCCGGCCCGACGCGGTCCGCAGGGCCGCGACGCGGTCCTCGCTCGGTATCGCGGCGGACGCGCCCGTCACGGTCTTCGCGGCCCGCTACGCGGAGATGAAGAACGTGCCGCTGTTCCTGCGGGCGGCCAGGGTCCATCTCGGGCGGGACCCCGGCGCGCACGTCCTGATGTGCGGCGCCGGGATGACCGCGGAGAACCCGGAGCTGGCCGCGGACATCACCGCCGCCTTCGGTGACGCTCCCGGCCTGCTGCGGCGGCTGTCGCTGCTGGGCGTGCGGCAGGACATGGAGACGGTGTACGCCGCCGCGGACGTGGTCTCGCTGACGTCGTCGTCGGGTGAGGCGGCGCCGCTGTGCCTGATCGAGGGCATGATGTGCGGCGCGGTGCCGGTGGCCACCGATGTCGGGGACTGCGCGGAGCTGGTCGCCGGGCACGGCTTCCTCACCCCGGCGGAGGCCGAGCCGATCGCCGCGGCCTGGTCGCGGGCGGCGGCGCTGGCCGCCGACTTCGCCCCGGCGCTGGCCCGCAGCCGCGAGCGCTTCAGCCAGACCCGCATGGTGACCGCCTACGGCGCGCTCATCGAGCGGGTGCACCAGGACGCGGTGCGCGCGGTCCGTCCGGCCCGTCGCAGGACCAGGACCCGCGCGGGGGTCCCGTACGGAGCCTGAGCCCGCCGGGACGGCAAGCCGGAGTACGCGGTACGGCGCGGCGGGAGCCCCACCGCTCCCCCGCGCCGTACCGAAGCCGTACCGAAGCCGTACCGAAGCCGCGCCGAAGCCGTCAGGCGCCGTAGTACGCGTCCCGGTACGAGAGGAAGAGGCCGCCCGGTCCGTCCACCGTCTCGGCGGCGAGGACGGCGTGCAGGAGCGCCCGGGTGAGCACGTCGGCGCCCGCCTCGAGGACGGCGTTCATCGCGCCCGCCTCGATGTGCACGCCGAAGGCGGGGTCGGCGGCGTCGGCCGTCCCCGGCGGGACGAGGGGGCGGCGGCCGGTCGCCATGGCGAAGACGGTGTCGCCGTCGGACAGGGAGTGGGCGGGGCGGACGGCGCGGGCGAGTCCGTCGTGCGCGGTGCCCGCCAGCTTCCGCGCCTGGGCGCGGGTGAGGACGGCGTCCGTCGCGACCACGGCCAGCGTGGTGTTGAGCGGGTGGGTCCGCCGCTCGGCGTTCTCGGCGGCAGCGGCGGCCGTACGGCGTCGGGCCCGCTCCAGGGCGTCGGCCGCGACGGGCGGGCCGTACGGGGCGAATTCCGCGGCGGCGGGGCCCGGCCTCGCGCCCCAGAGCGCGCCCGTGTCCGGGTCGACCACGGAACCGGCCGCGTTGAGCACCGCGAGCGCGGCCACCGTCACGCCGGACTCCAGGACCGTGCTGGCCGTCCCCACCCCGCCCTTGAGGCCGCCGGCCACCGCGCCCGTACCCGCGCCGACGCAGCCCTGCGGCACCGGCGCGCCCTCCGGGGCCGCCGCCGCGGCGCGTACCGCCGCAAGGCCCGTCTCCGCTCCCGGTCGCGCCGTCCACGAGCCGCCGCGGCCGAGGTCGAACAGCGCGGCGGCGGGCACCACCGGCACCACCTGGCCGGGACCGCCGACCCGGAAGCCCCGGCCCCGCTCCTCCAGCCAGCCGACCACGCCGCCCGCCGCGTCGAGCCCGAAGGCGCTGCCTCCGGTGAGCACCACGGCGTCGATGTACGGCACGAGATTGCGCGGGTCGAGGGCGTCGGTCTCGCGGGTGCCGGGACCGCCGCCGCGTACGTCGACCGCGGTGACCGCGCCGCCCTCGGGGGCCAGCACCACCGTCGTCCCGGTGAGCCAGCCGTCGCCGGTCCGCTGGGCGTGACCGACGCGCACTCCCTCCACGTCGGTGAGGCCGTTGCCGGGACCCGGCCGTGCGCTGCCGCTCATGTCGTCCTCCGTGAGGTAGCCACGATCACGCGGGCCCGCGCCATCCGCGTACTCGCGGCCCGCCCCCTCACCGTACGAGACCGCGGCCGAACGTCGGTGTGCTCCGGCGCGTGTCAGGGCGCGCCGGAGCAAGGGGTATCCCATCAGAAGAACGACGTAAACTTCAATGTTTTTTACGCAACAAGTTGACCGAAGAGTGAAATCGACGGTCACTGCCGCCTCGGTGTCAGGTGCGCGCTCCTCGCCGTCTCGGCATGCGGGACGCCTTGATGGCGCGCCGCAGGCGACCGCCCGTGGGCCGCTGCACGGCGATCAGCACGATCATGCCCCGGTCCTGGACCCGGATCCGGCCGCCGGCCTTCACTTCGGACTCGTCGGTGCCGTCGGCCTCGGCCGCGGTGTCCACGGCGACCTGCCACAGGCCGCCGTACTCGCGTTCGGGGATCACGAAGTCGAGCGGTTCGTAGTGGCTGTTCAGCAGGATCAGGAAGGACGTGTCGGAGATCCGGCCGCCCTTCGGGTCGGACTCGGTGATGGCGTCGCCGTTCAGCAGCAGGGCGACGGCGCGCGCGTCGCCGCGGTGCCAGTTCTCCTCGCACATCTCACCGCCGTCCGGCCGGAACCACACGGCGTCCGCGACGGCCGATCCCCCGGTGTCGCCGCGGAAGAACCGGCGGCGGCGCAGCACCGGGTGCTCGGCGCGCAGCTTGATCAACCGGCGCGTGAAGTCGAACAGTTCGCGCTGCTCGGCGTCCAACGTCCAGTTCACCCAGGCGGTTTCGTTGTCCTGGCAGTAGACGTTGTTGTTGCCGCGCTGGGTGCGGCCCATCTCGTCGCCGTGTGCGATCATCGGCACGCCCTGCGAGACCAGCAGCGTCGTCAGCAGATTGCGCTGCTGTCTGGCGCGCAGCGCGAGCACTCCGGGGTCGTCGGTCTCGCCCTCGGCTCCGCAGTTCCACGAACGGTTGTGGCTCTCGCCGTCGTTGCCGTCCTCGCCGTTGGCCTCATTGTGCTTGTCGTTGTACGAGACCAGGTCGCGCAGCGTGAAGCCGTCGTGGCAGGTGATGAAGTTGATCCCGGCACGCGGGCGGCGGTTGTCGTCCTCGTAGAGGTCGGAGGAGCCGGTGAGCCGGGAGGCGAGGGCGGGCAGTGTGCCGTCCTCGCCGCGCCAGAAGTCCCTGACGGTGTCGCGGTATTCGCCGTTCCACTCGCTCCACAGGGACGGGAAGTTGCCCACCTGGTAGCCGCCCTCGCCCAGGTCCCACGGCTCGGCGATCAGTTTGACGCGGCTGACCACCGGGTCCTGCTGCACGAGGTCGAAGAAGGACGAGAGCCGGTCCACCTCGTGGAACTGCCGGGCCAGCGTGGCCGCGAGGTCGAAGCGGAAGCCGTCCACGTGCATCTCGGTGACCCAGTACCGCAGCGAGTCCATGATGAGCTGGAGGACGTGCGGATGCCGCATGAGCAGGCTGTTGCCGGTGCCGGTGGTGTCGAAGTAGTGCCGCGGGTCGTCGTCCACCAGCCGGTAGTACGAGGCGTTGTCGATGCCGCGGAAGGAGAGCGTCGGCCCCATGTGGTTGCCTTCGGCGGTGTGGTTGTAGACCACGTCGAGGATCACCTCGATGCCCGCCTTGTGCAGGGCCTTCACCATCTCCTTGAATTCCGTGACCTGTTGGCCGCGTACCCCGCTCGACGCGTACGCGTTGTGCGGCGCGAAGAAGCCGATGGTGTTGTAGCCCCAGTAGTTCGACAGGCCCCGGTCGCGCAGATGGCCGTCCTGCGCGAACTGGTGCACCGGCATCAGCTCGATCGCCGTCACGCCCAGTTCCTTCAGGTGCTCGATGACCGCCGGGTGCCCGACTCCCGCGTAGGTGCCGCGTATTCGCTCCGGCAGGCCCGGGTGGGTCATCGTCAGACCCTTCACGTGCGCCTCGTAGATCACCGACTCGTGGTACGAGTGACCCGGCGCGCGGTCGTCCCCCCAGTCGAAGGACGGATCGGTCACCACCGACAGCATGGCGTGACCGAGGCTGTCCATCGTGTTCTGCTCTTCGGGCGCGTGGAAGCGGTGGCCGAACGCCGACTCGTCACCGTCGACCTGGCCTTCCACTGCCGTGGCGTAGGGGTCGAGCAGCAACTTCGCCGGATTGCAGCGATGCCCCTCGTCCGGCCGGTACGGGCCGTGCACGCGGTAGCCGTAACGCTGGCCGGGGCCGACGCCCGGCAGATACGCGTGCCGGACGAATCCGTCCACTTCGGTCAGCGTGAGGCGCTGTTCCCGTCCCGCGTCATCGACGAGGCACAGCTCGACCTTCTCCGCCACCTCGGAGAACAGGGCGAAGTTGGTGCCCGAGCCGTCGTACGTGGCTCCGAGCGGATAGGGACGACCGTTCCACTGCTGCATTCACTGACCCTCTCGACCCTGCGTGAGCGACGATCCGACGTCCTCCCACTCATACCCCGTTGATCTCAGGCCATGGGTTCGTGAAGTGAACGGTCGCAGAAGGCCCGCGCGGACCGGTCGCGGACCGTACGACAGCGACCTCCGGCGGTGGCCGGAGGTCGCTGTCGCGAGCCGCGTCGGGCTCGGGGTGTCGCGAGGGTTCGGGTGTCGAGGGGGTTCGGCTGTCGAGGGGGTTCGGCTGTCGCAGGGTGGAGGCGCCGGGGGTCAGGAGTCCGGGTTCGGGCGCCGGGGGATGTCAGGCGTCGTCGCCCGGCAGGGCCTCCGGGTCGTCCAGGAGGTGCACGGCGGCCTCCTCCGCCGAGGCGGCGCCGCCGTCGATGCCGACGTCGTCGGCCACACCGTCCTGGACCGGGCTGTCCACCCACTGCTCCGGGCTGGTCAGCCGGCCCGCGCGCAGGTCGCCCGCCTCGGGGTCGAGCAGTTCCCCGTCGGTGTCGGCGGCGTCGCCGAGGCCGTCCCCGTCGGGGAACTGCGGGGTGTCGGGGCGCTCCCTGGCCAGCCGCTGGTCCAGCGAGTCGCCTTCGTGCTGCTCCTCGGCCGTGGTGCCGTTCTGCTCGACGGCCAAGGGCCGCTCGGGCGGCGAGTACCCCTCGTCCAGGACGTCCTCGACGCCCCGGTCGACCAGGGTGTCCTCGGGCTCCAGCGGGCCCGCGTCCTCCTGGATCTCGCTCCCGTCCGGCTGGTAGACGTCGTCCCCCATGCCGTCGTCCGTCATGCGGTCGGACATCTTGTCCTCTTCCTGGTCGGTCGGCGGATTCGCGATGCCGGTGGTGGCATCACGGACGGTCGCCTGCCCGTGGTGCGGCGGCGGAAACGGTGGACATCCCACCGCGGCCGTGCGGCGTACCCCTCAATCCTCGCGCGGTGCGGGCAGCGCGGCCAGCCAGTCGGTCAGCAGGCCGCTGACCTCCTCGGCGCGCTCCTGCTGGATCCAGTGCCCGCAGCCCTTGAGGATGTGCGAGGAGACCAGTCCGGGCAGTGTGCTCGAATACGCGTCGATGGCGCCGGCCATCCATGTGGTGGAGGCGTCGAGGTCGCCGCCGATGAACAGCGAGGGCTGCCGGATCGGAGCGCCGTCCCAGGGCGCGAGGTCCGCCCAGTCGCGGTCGACGTTGCGGTAGCGGTTGAGCGCCCCGGTCAGTCCGGTCCGCTCGAACTCGCCCGCGTAGAAGTCCAGGTCGCGCTCGGTCAGCCAGCCGGGCAGCCGTCCGGTGGGAAAGCGGTCGGAGAGCTTGGCGGCGGGCGGTACGAAGTGCGGGTCGCTCTCCCCCGCCGCGGGCATCGTGTCGGCCGACAGCGCCGCGTAGAAGCCCGCGAGCCAGCCGCGCACGTCCTGTTCGATCTCCGCCTCGGCCCGACCCGGCTCCTGGAAGTAGCTGACGTAGAACTCCTCGTCGCCGCCGATCGCGCCGAACGCCTCGGTGGGCCGGGGGCCGCCGCGCGGCGCGTAGGGCACGCTGAGCAGGCCGACGGCGGTGAAGACGTCCGGCCGCAGCAGCGCCGAGTTGGCGGCGACGGGC
This sequence comes from Streptomyces sp. NPDC008079, assembly GCF_042957385.1. Classification (NCBI taxonomy): domain Bacteria; kingdom Bacillati; phylum Actinomycetota; class Actinomycetes; order Kitasatosporales; family Streptomycetaceae; genus Streptomyces; species Streptomyces sp. NPDC008079. Next base: position 46,928 of record NZ_JBIBIC010000015.1, on the reverse strand, counting down.
GAGCCCCAGTCGTGGCCGACGACCGTCGCGGTCCGCTCGCCGAGGGCGCGGACGACCGCCACGTTGTCGACGACGAGCTGGAGCATGCGGTACGCCTCGGGCTCCGCGGGCTTCGACGAGCGGCCGTAGCCGCGCACGTCGACGGCGACGGCGCGGTAGCCCGCCGCGGCGAGGGCCGGAAGCTGGTGGCGCCAGGAGTACCAGGACTCGGGGAAGCCGTGCACGAGCAGGACCAGCGGTCCCGCGCCCTGCTCGACCAGATGGATGCGGCCGCCGGGCACGTCGACCAGCCGGTGCCGCGCGTCGGCCGCGGGGTCCTCGGTGGCCGCGGAGTGCGGACGGGTCGGCTGTGGACGGGTGGGCTGCGCCATTGCTTCCTCCCGGAGCTTCGGGCCGCGCTCGCGGCGGTCTGACCTGCGGCGTACGTCGTGCACGGGCCGGAAGACCCGGCACGCCGTGAGCCGTTGCCGCGAGTGTGCGGGCGCGGCCGGAGCGCAGGCCAATTCCGTTGCCGTTCCGGCAAAACGGCGTCCCGCCGGGCGTCAGGTGACGACCGCGCCGACGGCGACGAAGCCGCAGATCATGACGAAGAGGATGGCCAGCAGCGGCCAGATGAAGCGCAGGTACTGGTCGTAGCGGACCTTGGCCAGGGCCACACCACCGATGGTGACGGCGGTGGTCGGCACCCAGAGGTTCATCCAGCCGCTGGCCGACTGCCAGGCGGTGACGACGACTGAGCGCGAGACCCCGGCGAAGTCGGCCAGCGGGGCCAGGATCGGCATGGCGAGGGTGGCGTGCCCCGAGGTGGACGGGATGAGGAAGGCCAGCGGCAGGTTGACCAGGAAGACGATGATGCCGAACACCGAGTTGGACGTGCCGGAGACGACGCCCTCGATGGAGTGCAGCACGGTGTCGGTGACCTTGGAGTTGTTCATGATCACGGTGACGCCGCGGGCCAGCACGATGACCAGCGCGGGAGAGATGAAGTCCGCCGCGCCCTGGATGATCGTGGCGCTGAGCTTCTGCTCCCCCATGCGGCCGACCAGTCCGATGATCACCGCGGCGACCAGGAACAGCGCGGCCAGTTCGGCGAAGGACCAGTCCAGTTCCCAGGCGTACGGGGTCGCGTCGGCCTTGCCGGTCAGCGCGCTCGACCAGGGCACCACCGAAAAGATCATGAAGGCGAAGACCAGGCCGACGGCCATCAGTACGGCCTTGTGCAGGCCGGTCAGCTCGGGCGGCTCCTGGTCGCGGTCGACGCCCTGCTCCCGGTCGCCGGGCAGGAAGCCGACGAGGGACCGGTCGGGGTTCTTCTGCACCCGCTTGCCGTAGCGGACGACGTAGGCGACCGTCACGGTCGTCAGCACGATCCACATCACGAAGCGCAGCACGATGCCGTCGCCGAGCGAGATGTCGGCGGCCGACGAGGCGACGCCGGTCGCGAACGGGTTGACCGTGGAACACAGCACGCCGACGCCCGCGCCGAGGATGATCGCGCCGGTGGCGACCATGCGGTCGTAGCCCAGCGCCAGCATCAGGGGCACGATCAGGCCGTAGAAGCCCAGGGTCTCCTCGGCGAAGCCCTCGACCGTGCCGAGCACGGAGAAGGTCACCATGATGCCCGCGATGAGCAGCGCGCCGCGGTCGCGCAGGGCGTGCGCGAGGCGGGCGATGCCGCGGTCCAGGGCGCCGGTGGCGAAGACCACGGTGATGAACGCGCCGATGGCGAGCACGAACAGGAAGACGCCCGCGCTGCCGTACAGGTCACCGGAGTTGTCGGGCGCGACGAAGCCGGTCTTGGCGTTCTGGATGCCGTACAGGCCGTTGACCGGCGAGAGGAACAGGTCCTTGAGGTGGTCGACGAAGCTCAGTCCGGACGAGACACGGTGGTACGTGCCCTGGATGGGCGCGCCCGTGTCCTTCCGCTTGTACTCGCCCGACGGGATCAGGAACGCCAGCGCCCACACCGCGAGGGTGACCAGGGCGAGGATGGTCAGGGCGCTGGGGAAGGTGAATTTGTGCTTCTTGGGCGGCTGTCGGCCCGGGTCGCCGTCACCCGCGGTGCCGGTGCCGGAACCGCCGGCGGAGTCCCCGTCCGCGGTCCCCGCCGTCCCGGTGTCCCGGTACGCGGTGGATCCGTTGGCATCGGCCGCGTCGGCGCCGGGCGCCGTATCGCCGCTCACCGCGCCCCGCCCGCCGCGCGGAAGTCCGCCGCGTACTCCCGGAGGAAGGCCGCCTCCGCGATGACGGCGCCGCGCAGCTCGGAGAAGAGCACCCGCTCATTGGGGGCGTGCAGATTGCACATGCTGTCCTGGGCTCCGAAGAGCAGCACCTCCGCGTGGGGTACGGCCTTGGCGAGGCCGTTGACCAGCGGGATGGAGCCGCCGCTGGCAGCGAGCTGGGCCTCCTCGCCCCAGCCCTCGCGCAGCGCGGTGCGGGCGGCGCGGTAGGCGGGGCCGTCGGTGGCCGGTTCGAAGCCGGGGCCCGCGTCGCTGGGGGTCACGGTCAGCTCGATGCCGAAGGGCCGGTGCTCGCGCAGGTGCCTGACCAGCGCGTCGGTGGCCTCCTTCGGGTCCTGCAAGGGGTGTACGCGCAGATTGAGCTTGGCGCGCGCGTACGGCACCACGGCCGAAGCGGCACCGTCCACGGTGGGGGTGTCCATGCCGATCACGGTGACGGCAGGGCCGCTCCACAGCCGCTCGCCGAGGCTGCCGGTGCCGATCAGCGGTGTGCCGTCGGGCACGGTCGCCAGCGCGCGGAACTCCTCCTCGGTGTACGAGGCCCCGTCCCACGGCTCGCGGCGCAGCCCTTCGACCGTGACGTCACCGGCCGCGTCGTGCAGCGAGGCGAGCGCCTGGATGAGGGCCAGCAGCGCGTCGGGCGCGGCGCCGCCGAATTCGCCGCTGTGCCGGGCCTCGGCGAGCGTCCGCACCTCCACGACGACCTCGGCGACTCCGCGCAGACCCGTGGTCAGGGTGGGGGTGCCGGGCCGCAGATTGCCCATGTCGGCGATGACCATGGCGTCGCAGGCGAAGCGCTCGGGGTCGGTCGGCGGGTAGTCGTCGAAGGCGCTGCCGTACTCCTCCTGACCCTCCAGCACGATCTTGACGCCGGTCGGCGGCCGGCCGCCGTACGCGCGCAGGACGCCGAGGTGGGCCATGACGTTCGACTTGTCGTCGGCGATGCCGCGGGCCCGCAGGCCGCCCTCGATGGGCGTGGGCTCGAAGGGCGGCGACTGCCAGGCCGACTCGTCGCCGGACGGCTGGACGTCGTAGTGCCCGTAGAGCAGTACGGTCGGCGCGTCGGGGGTCGGCGGCGGGATCTCGGCGTAGATGACCGGTGAGGTGTCGGGCAGGTCGATCCGCTCGATGTGCTCGACCCCGGCGTCCCTCAGGAGCTCGACCAGCAGGTCGTGCGCCCGGTTCACCTCCGTGGCGGGGTAGCCAGGGAAGGCGATCGAGGGAATCTCGGCGAGCCGCACCAGGTCGGCGGTGAGCTGTTCCATCAGACTGTCGACGGTGGCGGCGAGATCCATACCGGCGTGCTCCTCATCCCGAGTTCTCTGTCTTCCGACCGCTCCGTGGCGCGGTCGCGCTCTCGTGCGATCGCTTCCGTGGTCCGACGCGCCCTGCCGTCCGAAATCCCCGGTGCGGTCAGGGCCATGACGGTCCTTTCGAGCACTCTGTCGACTGTCCGGGTGAGGCGCAGCCGTTAATGGGCCGAACGGGCCACGGTGGCCGCGGCGGACGGTTGCCGTGGGACGCGGGTGACCCAAGGGGTTGACTGTGCATGACAACGCTGTCTCAATGTGGAATTGCAACGTGAGAAACGGTGAAGTGCCCGCGCTTCGACCGGAGTTGCCGTGCCGCGCGGTCGAGCGCGGCGTGACCCGTTCCGCCCGGTCCCGGACAGGGGTGTCGTGTGAGCAGACGGTGGTTGTGGCGCGTTCTTCTCCTCGCCTTGCTCGTCCTGGCCGCGCAGCCGGGCATCGCGTCGGCCTCGCCTGCGGGCGGCTCGTCGTCCTCCGCGGCTGCGGGGTCGTCGCACACGGGACGGTCGTCCACGGGGCCTTTGCCCACGGAGCCGCCGTCCACGGAGCCGCCGTCCGCGGAGCCGTCGCTTACGGTGTCGCCGGTCGCGCTCGCCGCGCCGAACGACGCCACGACCGTGTGCGCGGTCTACTGCGACACCCGCGACCCGTCACTGGCAGGGCAGGAGACCTTCCCGGTGGCGGACAAGACCCTCAACGGCCGCCGGGTCTCGCTGCACGTCTCGGACGCCGACGGCATGGCCTGGGCGTCCATCGACGCGGGACAGCTCAACGACTCGGTGTGGCTGGACCGCTCGTGGGACGGCGGGACGACCTGGGACGGGCTGCTGGGCAGGGCCTCGATCCCGTCGACCTGGACCGGCACGCGCACCCTGATGTACAACCTCTACGACCCCACCCACCACCGGCGCGCCGTACTGCGGGCGTGCGGTGACGCGCAGGGCGTGGGCTGTACGGGTTGGGCGCGGCTGAGCGTGTGTGCCGCGCGCTGCGACGGCGCCGATGTGTCCACGGGCACCGGTGACACCCGGCCGGTGGCGGACGCGACGCTCAACGGGCGGACCATCGCGCTGCACATGGACAACTCGGGGATGGCCTGGGGCACGGTCTCCGGCGGCGGCGCGGGCGACGAGATCTGGCTCGACCGCTCGTGGGACGGCGGCGCGAGCTGGCCCGACGGATCGTCGAAGGGGCGGACATCCGTGCCGTCCGGCGCGTCGGGCACCAGGACAGCGGAGTTCAATACCTCCGATCCGCTCGGCAAGCTCTACGGCGGCGCGGTGCGCGCCTGCGGCCGGGCCGTCGAGGGCCAGAACGGGAGCTGCACCGCGTGGGCGCGGCCGACGACGGTCCGCAGCGCGGCGGCGGCCGACGCCCTCATGTACTCCTACGACCCGAACACCGCCTACTGGCCGTCGAGTTGGTGGAATTCCGCGGTGGCGCTCAGCACGGTGATCGACTACATGCGGCAGACCGGCGACACCCGCTATCTGTGGGTGGTGGCGCGCACCTTCCAGGTGAACAAGGCCGCCTTCCCCGCCGGGGCCCGCAGTTCCGACCCGATCGACGGCGACTTCATCAGCCTGGCCACCGACGACGCCGAGTGGTGGGCCCTGGCCTGGATCGACGCCTACGACCTGACCGGCAACGTCACGTATCTCAACGAGGCCGTCACGATCGCCACGTACGTCAACGGGCTGTGGGACACGAGCACCTGCGGGGGCGGGGTGTGGTGGGACCGCGAACGGACGTACAAGAACGCGGTGACCAACGGGCTGTACGTGCGGTTGACCGCGGAGCTGCACAACCGGATCAGCGGGGACACGACCTGGCTGGGCCGGGCGACCACGTCCTGGAACTGGTTCAGGAACAGCGGTCTGATCAACGCGTCCGGGCTGGTCAACGACGGGCTGACCGGCGGCTGCGCCAACAACGGCCAGACGGTGTGGAGTTACAACCAGGGCCTGGCGATCGGGGCCGCGGTGGAGATCTGGCGGGCCACGGGTGACGGTACGGCGCTGGCGAAGGCGCGCCAACTGGCCGACGCCGCGGTCGCGGCATCGTCGCTGGTCACCTCGGGGCTGCTCACCGAGCAGTGCGACGCGCTGAACGCGACCTGCGACGACAACGCCAAGCAGTTCAAGGGCGTCTTCATGCGCTACCTCCAGGACCTCAACGGCGCGACCGGCGGCGCCTATCGCGGCTTCGCCATCACCCAGGGCAACTCGATCTGGTCGGCGGACCGCGATTCGCTCAACCGTCTCGGCGAGCGCTGGTCGGGCCAGGGCAGCACGGACCATCCCAATGTGCGCGACTGGCGTACGCAGGCCAGTGCGCTCAGCGCGCTGCTGGCGGCGGGCTGAGGCGGCGCGGACCTCAGGGTCCGGGCGGGGTCGCGGGCGCGGTCGTCTCGCGGATGGTCGTCCCTGGCCCGGTCGTCCCGGTCGGCGCGGTCTCGGGCACGGTGACACCGGTCAGGCGCTCGGCCGCCGCCCACAGCCGGGCGTTGGTCGCGGGGTCGAGCGCTCTGCGGGTGATGCGCGCGGTCGTGGTCGGGCCGACCAGGCCGAGGCGTCGGCCCGGGCCGTAGTAGCCGCCCGCGACGGCTCCGGGATCGGCCGCGGCGAACAGCAGCGGTTCCGTGCCCTGCTCGACCCCTTGGCGGGGCAGGAAGTCCAGCCGCCTGCCGAGCCTGTGCAGCCGTGACGGCTCGCCGCCCAGGCTCGCGCCCGCGGTTTGCAGGTTGGTGGTGGTGTAGCCGGGGTGGGCGGCGGTGCTCAGCAGATTCCAGCCGCGGTCGGCGGCGAGGGCGGCCAACTGCCGGGTGAGGATGAGGTCGGCGAGCTTGGACTGGGCGTACGAGAGATTCGGGCGGTAGCGGCGCCGCTCCCGCTGGAGGTCGTCGAAGCCGATCCGCCCGTAGGCGGCCGTGCCGCTGCTCATGGTCGCCACGCGCGGCGCGGTGGCGGCGAGCAGGGCGGGCAGCAGCCGGACGGTCAGGGCGAACGGGCCGAGGAAATTGCTGCCGAATTGCAGCTCGAAGCCGTCGGCGGTGGTCATCCGGGTCGGCGGGGCCATCACGCCCGCGTTGTTGACCAGCAGGTCGAGCGGGGTGGGGTCGGCGAGCACGCCGTCGGCGAACGCGCGGACCGACGCCAGGTCGGCGAGGTCGACGCGGCGCACTTCCAGGCGGGCGTGCGGGTGCCGCTCCAGGATCTCGGCGCGGGCCCGCTCCCCCTTCTCCGGGGTGCGTACGGCCATGATCACCTGCACTCCCGCGGCGGCGAGGCGGCGGGCGGCCTCCTTGCCCGTGCCGCTGTTGGCGCCGGTCACGACGGCCTTCCGGCCGGTCAGGTCGGGGACGACATACATGGTGACTCCTTCGGCGTCCGTGCCGGAACACCTCAATAAAGGACCGGTGGTCTGTTATGTTCCACGCTATCAGACCGGCAGTCCGATAACAACAGACCGCAGGTCCGTAGAATGTGGGCATGCCCACGACTTTCCAGCGCGCCCGCAGCGAGGAGCAGCGCGCCCAGCGCCGCCAGGCGATCCTGGACACCGCGTCCGCGATGCTCGCCGAGATGCCGGTGGCCGAGGTCAGCCTCAACGAGCTGAGCCGCCGCGTCGGCCTGGCGAAGTCGAATGTGCTGCGCTACTTCGAGTCCCGCGAGGCCGTGCTGCTCGAACTGCTCGACGTCGCCTTCCGGGAGTGGCTGGCGCACCTCGGACCCGAACTGGACGACGAGGTCGACCCCGGCGCGCCGCCCCGGCATCGCGGCGACCAGGTGGCGGCCGTCCTCGCCGGGTCGTTGGCGGTCCGCCCGGTGTTCTGCGACCTGACCGGCGCCCAGGCCGCCGTGCTGGAGCGCAATGTCTCGCCCGAGGTCGCCGCCGACTACAAGCGCACCGCCGTCCGGAACGTGTACGCGCTGGCCGAGCTCGTGCGGCGGCACGTGCCGGAACTGGGCGAGGGCGACGCGCTGCGGTACGCGGGCGCGGCCGTGATGGTCACGGGCGCCGTGTGGACGCACGCCCACCCGTCGGCGGCGATGCTGGCCGCCTATGACGCCGACCCGGCGCTCAAGGCGCTGCGGCTGGACTTCGCCGCGACGGTCCGCGAGACGCTGGAAGTCCTGGCCAGCGGGCTGCAGGCACGCCGCGTGCCCGAGTAGCGCCGGGACACCGTCCAAGCCCTCGACCCCCGCACCCTGACGGAGAGAAGAGCGAGATGCGACTGCGCTGCGCCGTGCTGGACGACTACCAGGGCGTCGCCACGACGCTCGCCGACTGGTCCTCGCTGACCCACGAGGTCGAGGTCGTCGGCTTCCCCGATCATGTCGCGGACGAGGCCGAACTCGTCGCGGCCCTGGCCGACTTCGACATCGTCGTGACCCTGCGCGAGCGCGTGCCCTTCCCCGCCTCGGTACTGGCCGCGCTCCCCCGGCTGAAGCTGCTGATCGCCTCCGGGATGCGCAATTCGGTGATCGACTACGCCGCCGCGCGGGAGCACGGCGTGACCGTGTGCGGTACGGAGAGCGCCGGCACCCCGCCGGTCGAGCTGACGTGGGCGCTGCTGCTGGGGCTGGCACGGGGCATCGTGCCGGAGAGCGCCAACCTCGCCGCGGGCGGCCCCTGGCAGACGACGGTCGGCGCCGACCTGCACGGCGCGCGGCTCGGTCTGCTCGGGCTCGGCAGGATCGGCGGGCGGGTGGCGGCCGTCGGGCTCGCCTTCGGCATGGACGTGGTGGCCTGGAGCGGGAATCTGACCGACGAGCGGGCGGCCGAGGTCGGTGCGGCGCGCCTGGCCACCAAGGAGGAGCTGCTGGCCACCAGCGACTTCGTCTCCGTCCACCTCGCCCTGGGCGAGCGCAGTCGCGGCCTGATCGGCGCGGCGGAACTGGCGCTGCTGAAGCCGACCGCGTATCTGGTGAACACCTCGCGCTCGGCGATCGTCGACCAGGCGGCGCTGCTCGCCGCCCTGCGCGAGGGCCGGATCGCCGGAGCGGGCCTGGACGTCTTCGACATCGAGCCGCTTCCGGCCGACGACCCCGTGCGTTCCACGCCCCGGCTGCTGGCCACGCCGCACCTCGGCTATGTCACCGAGGCCAACTACCGTACGTACTACGGGCAGGCGGTCGAGGACATCCGGGCGTATCTGGCGGGCGCGCCGGTCCGTCGCCTCGACTGACGCCGAGGTGAAGGGGGGTCGGCTCAGGCGCTGGGTCCCGGCTCCCGGCCGACGCCGTTCAGCGGGATCCGCCGGGCCAGCAGCGTACGGTGGCTGATCCGCCAGCCGTCCGCGCCGCGCGTCACCCGGTCGTCGTACGTCAGACTCCCGCACGTGCCGTCGGTGTTGACGCCGAAGCCCTTGGACCGGACGCGGACAGCGCCGTCGGGCAGTTCGGTGATGACGACGTTGGTGACGTGGTGGGCGACGGGATTGCGGTCGCCGAGCGTGAGCGCCGCCTCCCGGACGGCCGCGATGCCGACGAGCGCTCCGCCGCCGTAGTCGCTCATGTCGTAGACCACGTCGGCGGTGAACAGCTCGTCCAGCCGGTCGAGTTCGCCGCCGTCGAAGAGGTGGCCGTGCAGGTGGATCAACTCGGCGACGGCGACGCGGTCCTCGGTGGTGAGCGGCAACGGGACTCCTCTCGGGCCGGGCCCGTCCCGACCGGTCTGCCAACGTAGTGCGCACGCGACCGGCGCCGTACGGTCCGGCGGCGGTCGGACCCGGACGTGTCGGCGGGCAGAAGGCGACGCGGTTCGGACGGAGTCCGGCCAACTGTGATCACTGCCGACGGTCGTGTCACACCGGGGGGTGAATTCCGGGACCGTCGATCGAGGTCAGCCCTTCGTCGATCCGAGGTGCCTGTGATACTCAGAATCCTGAACAGACCGGGACTCCGGCAGCGCGACACGGCAGGGCAGGACGACGCGGGGCGCGAGCCGCTGCCACCGGCAGCCCCCGTCGATGTGATGGCGGGGCGCGCGAAGCTCAGGGCGGCGCGTGAACTCGGGCGCAAGGCCGAGGAGTTCCTGCGGCTCTATCACAGCGAGGAGCCCGCCGCGGGCGACCTGGACAGCAGGCTCACGGCGGTGCGCGCGGAGATCGGCGACACAGGCACGTATCAACACACCGCGGCGGAGCTGGCGTTCGGCGCGCGGGTCGCGTGGCGCAACAGCAACCGCTGCATCGGGCGGCTCTATTGGCGGTCCTTGCAGGTGCGCGACCTGCGGCACGTCACGGAGGCGGAGGAGATCGCCGAGGAGTGCGCGACGCATCTGCGGATCGCCACCAACGGCGGCCGGATCAGGCCGCTGATCTCGGTCTTCGCCCCTGACGCCCCCGAGCGGCGCGGCCCGCGGATCAGGAACGAGCAGCTCATCCGCTACGCCGGATACCGGGCGGCCGACGGCACGGTCACCGGTGACCCGCGCACCGCGGACATCACCGGCCTCGCGGCGCGGCTCGGCTGGCCCGGCGGCCCGCGTACCGCCTTCGACGTGCTCCCGCTGATCGTCGAGGGCGTCGACGACAAGCCCCGGCTGTTCGACCTGCCCTCCGACGCCGTCCTGCACGTGCCGCTCGACCACCCCGAGCGCCCCTGGAGCGCCCAGTGGGGACTGCGCTGGCACGCGGTCCCCGCCGTCTCCGACATGTGCCTGGAGATCGGCGGCGTCTGCTACGGGGCCGCGCCCTTCAACGGCTGGTACATGGGGACGGAGATCGGCGCCCGCAATCTGGCCGACGTCGACCGCTACGACCTCCTGCCGCGCGTCGCGGACAGTCTCGGCATCGACACCGGCAGCGTCCGCTCCCTGTGGAAGGACCGCGCCCTGGTCGAACTCAACCGCGCCGTCCTGCACTCCTTCGACCGCGCCGGAGTCACCCTGGCCGACCACCACACCGAGGCGGAACGTTTCCTCCAGCACCTCGACCGCGAACGGCGCAAGGGCCGCGAGGTCCAGGCCGACTGGGCCTGGATCGTCCCGCCCATGTCCGGCGCCACCACCCCGGTCTTCCACCGCACCTACGACGACCGCGTCCTCAGCCCCGGCTTCGTCCGCCACCCGCGGGAAGCGGCGGACGGCGCCTCGTACGCCTGATCCGGCGCTACCGCGTTCCGTCCTGGTCGCGGCACTCCGGGTGGCCCCAGCCGTCGGGGTTCTTGGCGATCGGCTCGCCCGCGGCGTAGGAGCGGCCGCAGCGGCAGCGGCCGGGGAATTTGGCGTTGAGGGTGCGCGAGGAGGCGGACGTGGTGCCGGTGGCGCCGCTCGCTGTCCCGGTCCCGCCGCCGTTGCCGCTTCCGCTTCCGGAGGGCTTGCGCTTGGGGGCGGACGAGGCGCGGGGGGTGTCGGGGTTGCGGGGCGGCGGCGGGGAGTCGTAGCGGGTGCCCGAGGCTTGCTGGGTGATGGCGGTGTTGCTGGCGGCGCGGTCGGCGTAGTCGTTGAGCCGGTCGCCGTCGACCTGGTGGGCGGCGACGTACGTGAACTCGACGTCACGGCCGGTGAGCAGCGCGTCGATGCCCGCGACGAGTTCCTGGTTGGCGACGGGCTTGCCCGCGGCGGTCTTCCAGCCCTTGCGCTTCCAGCCGGGCAGCCAGGTGGTGACCGCCTTCATCGCGTACTGGGAGTCCATCCGGATCTCCATCGGCACGGCGGGGTCGACGGTCTCCAACAGCCGGAGCAGGGCGGTGAGTTCCGCGACGTTGTTGGTGGCCGTGCCCAGCGGGCCCGCCTCCCAGCGGTCGGGCTCCCCCGTACCGTCGGCGATCACCCAGGCCCACGCGGCCGGTCCCGGATTCCCCTTCGATGCCCCGTCACACGCGGCGATGATGCGTTCTGCCATGCCAGAGATCATGCCAGCCCGCGGACGGTCGTACGGCCCCGGCCCGAGGAGGCGCCCGGCAGGGGTGAGGGGGGCTACGGCTCGGGCGAGTGGTCCGGCAGGGCGAGCCACTCCTTCCACGACAGGTCGCGGCCGATGTGGCGCGGGCGCTCGAAGGGCCAGTCCTCCGCGATCCAGCGCGGCACCAGGGCGTCCAGCGCCCGCTCCAGGTCGGTGCCCACCCGGTCGTCCACCACCCACCACGAGATCTCGGCGTCGGCGCCCGCCTTCTCCGGCGGGTCGATGTAGACACAGCCGAGCAGCGCGGTGTTCGCGTCGTCGAAGAGCGCGTAGTTGAAGGACTGGTGCGCGGCGATCTCGGTCGCGTGCCGTTCGAGATCGGCGAGATCGGCCTCGTACGTCATGTCGGCGGGCGGCCAGCCCCAGGCCGGGCCGAAGATCGACCAGAGGCGGTCGCGCGAGCCCATCACCGCGGGGTAGTCGAGCGCGGTGTCGGATCCGGCGATCGGGCGCAGATGGTGGCCGCCGGGCACGGGGACGCGGACGGGGTGGACGAAGTCAGCGGGCAGCCAGGTCATGCGGCGGAGGCTAGCGCGGTGGAACGTCGCACCGCACCGGATTTATCGCCGCCGCGACGTGGCGGCGGACGGTCCGCGAAGGCCCGTCGGCGGTCAGTGACCGCCCTGCGGCTGTTGGCAGCCGGTGCCGTCGGCGTAACCGGCGAAGGCGTCGACCTCGGTGACGGCCGTGTTCAGCGCGCCCTTGAGGCAGATCGGGCTGTAGTCGACGACAAAGCCCACATAGGTGGAGCCGCAGGCCGAGACGCTGACCGACTCGGGGGCGTAGCCGAGGGCGACGAGGCCGAGGCGGAGGTGACGGCCGCGGTGGGCCGCCCGGACGGCGCTTCGGCCCCCGCGCTGTCCACGGTCCGCGTGCCGCAGCCGGTCAGCGCGAGCGCCGCCACGGCGGTCAGCGACGGCGGGAGGACGAGGGCGGCTCTGCGGCATCGGGCTCGGGTCATGCCCACGATCATGCCCGCCGGGCGGTGGCGGGCGCGTGGGTTCCCGTACTCAGTTCCGCGGGCGCGCGGACAGCGGCGGCGGACCGTCGTCGGGGACCGGCCCGCCGCGCCCGCGGGCCCGTTCACTCCGCGTCGATGCCAGTGATGACGGGGTCGCCGAGCCGGGCGGTCTCCTCGGTGAAGCCCGCGACGCCGAGCGCGTCGTTGACGAGGTCGCGCGCGGCCCCCTCGGCGGCGGGCGGATTGTCGGCGTCGACCGCGACACGCACGCTGAAGGCGCTGGAGTCGCCGTACATCGTCAGGATGTCCAGCTCCTCGTCCTCGCCGAAGTCCGTGCTCTGCGGGTCGACGGGGCGCAGGGCCCGGACGAGCGTCGAGCGGGCCTCGGCGGTCGGCGCGTCGAGGAAGGTGCCGGGGACGGTCACAACATAGGTGGTCATGAGGGTTACGTCTGCCCGTTCCGCCGCCCGCCATCCCACCCGCGAGGTGCCCGGCCCGCCGGCGTGCGGCGTGTCGGGCACCTCGCGGTACGGCTGACGTGGGTAGGTCATCCGGACGGAGGAGCCGTGCGCGGTGCCGGAATCCGTACGGCGCGGTCACCTGCGCGGTGGGCGTCCGGAGGCCCTAGCTGTGGTTCCAGGTGACGCTGAAGGCGTTGCCGCCGGAGAGCGCGGAGGTGGTCGCCTTGGTGGTGCTGCCGGAGGCCATGTTGATCTTGTCGGGGCCGTAGGTGCCGATCGCCTGGCCGTTGGCGGTGGCGTTGGTGAAGGACGCGGTGCTGAAGTGCGCGAGCGGCAGGACGCCGGTGGAGCTGGACGGCGCCTCGGCGATGATCTCCGCGGAGGCCAGGGAGGCGCCCTGGAGCGTCTTCTTGGTGGTCTTCGTCCAGTTCTTGGTGGTGTCGCTGAGGGTGAGCGTGAACGAGCCGCTGCCGTTGGTGGAGACCGTCGAGGTGAAGTGGTCGCCGGGGCTCACCGCGTTGGAGTAGTTCACGGGATAGGCCGGGTACATCTCGTACCACGAGGAGTACACGGCGCGACCGCCGGAGCAGTCCGCCTCGGTGCCGGTCTGCTCCACGGAGTTGCTGCCGTCGCCGTCGAGACCTATCCAGAACGAGGAGTACGTGGTGGCGCCGGTGCAGGTGACCGACGGCTGGACCCAGCTCGCGGAGACGCTGGTGAAGGTGGAGCCGGTGGCCGCGTAACCGGCCCAGTTGGAACTGGTGCTGTGCACGATGCGGCTGTTCGGGCCGATCAGGCGGTGGCTGCCCATGGGGGTGAGGCGGACCGATGAGTCGGCCGAGGCGACCGCGGAGGGCGCGGTCGCGAGGGCGGACAGGACTGCTGCGGCCACGGCGGATACGGCGGTGATGCGCGTTGTTGCCGACATGCTGCTCCTTCTCGCGGGTCTCGCGGTACAGGTGTCACCGGCGCGACCGGAGGGGTGTGTGGCCCCTGAGGGGTGCGTGGCACCAGTGGTGCTTGACAGTGTGCTGACAAGCGCGGCGCGTAGGTGCAGGCGGAATCAAACGATCGGCAAAACTCACGCCAAGTCGCCTTGTGGGCATGTCCAGTTGATCTCTACGGCACTCGAACAGGGGCGAAAAGGGGCCGTCCCGGCGTCCGGGTGTCGGACGCGGGGACGGCCTCACGCGCGGCGGACCTGCGAGAACCGGCCTCCGGCATCGCTCAGTTGCGCGCCCACTTCTGGTTGCCGCCGTTGTTGCAGGTCCAGATGTCCAACGGCGTGCTGTTGGCCGTACCCGTACCGACGGCGTCCAGGCAGGTGCCGGAAGCCACGTTGACGACCGTGCCGTCGGAGCGGACCCGCCACTGCTGGGCGGCGCTGCCGTCGCACGCGTTGATCTCCAGGCCGGTGCCGTCCGCGGTGGCGTGGCCGATGGCGCCCAGGCACTTGGTGTCGTAGACGGTCAACTGGTTGGTGGCGGTGGACGTCCAGGTCTGCTGATTGCCGCGGTTGCAGTCCCACAGCGCGGGTTTCGTGCCGTCGGCCTGGCTCGCGGCGGGCACGTCCACGCAGCGGCCGGAGTCCTGGCCGGTGAGGGAGGCCGCGACGGCGCCGCGGTCCCACTTCTGGTTGGCCCCGTTGTTGCAGGTCCACAGTTCGAGCGGGGTGCTGTTCGCGGTGCCGGCGCCGGTCACGTCGAGGCACTTGCCCGAGCCGACGTTGACGACGCTGCCGTCCGCGTTGACGTTCCACTGCTGACCTGTTGCGCCGGTGCAGTCGGAGATGTCGACGGCCGTGCCGTCCGCGGTGCCGCCGCCCGCCGCCTCCAGGCATTTGGTGCCGTAGACCATGAGCTGCTTGGCGGGGGTGGCGGTCCAGGTCTGGTTGGTGTCCCCGTTGCAGTCCCACAGGGTGACCACGGTGCCGTTGGCCTGACCGCGGGCGGGCACGTCGGCGCAGATCCCGGAGTGCCGGTCCTTGAGGAAGCCGCTGACGTTGCCCGCGGCCTTCGGGGTGATCGCGAGGTTGTCGAACTGGTCGGTCTGGTAGCCGACGACACCGAAACCGACCTGGCCGCTGGCGTACGAGCCGTCGTTGACGGTGCCCAGGGTGGCGCCGTCGAGGGTCGCGGTGATCTGGTCGCCGGAGAAGCCGATCGACACGGTGTGCCAGGTGTTGAGCGCGAGCGCGGCGTGGCTGCCGGACGTCAGCGTGCTGAGGTTGCCCGAGCTGGTGCTCTTCGCGATCGACCAGGCTCCGGTGTTGGAGAGCCGCAACTGGTAGGCGGCCTGGTGGCTCTGGGGCCGCGACTGGGTACCCGCCCGGCCCAACAGGGTCACGGTGCCCGCCTGTTGGAGGTTGACGTCGACTCCAGCCGTGTAATTCGACCAGGTCGTGTCGCCGACGAGGGTGAACGCGTCGGAGTCCTCCTGCCATTCGATCGGCTTGACCGGTGTCACCTGCTGCACGCACTGCCCCGTCCGTCCGCCGGCGCAGGGCCGCGCCTCGAAGGAGCCCTGCATGTCGGAGAGATACCGGGCCTCGGTGTTGGTGGCGACGGCGTCGAAGGTGTCGGAGTACGGCAGCGGCAGCGCGTGCGCCGCCGGGCCGGTGGCGGTGCCCTTGCCCTGGCCGGTGGTCGTGGTGACCGTGTAGACGTAACCGGGTTGCAGCGTCAGGGAGTACGAGCCGCCCGAAGGGGTGATGTCCTGCGTGTGGACGAAGGAGGTGGCCGCGCTCGGCGCGTTCACCTGGGTGGCCCAGACGTGCACGGTCCCGGTGGACAGGCCGCCCTGGACGTGGAGGTTCACGGTCTGCGCGGCGGTGGCGGTCGTGGTCTCCAGCACGGTGGAGTAGTCGGAGGTGGTGTTCGACTTGATCGTCACGTAGGTGCCGTTGGACTCGGCGCCGCCGAGGTAGCCGGAGGCGGAGTCGATGAACTTCCAGCCGGGCTGGGTGAATTGGGTGACCTGGGCGGTGGCCCAGGTGCTGGCGCCGATGGTGTAGTTCCCCGACCAGGGCGAGTTGGCGGTGGCCAGGCCCACCGTGTTGTACGGCAGATTGGGGTAGATCGCGGCGAGCAGCGGCCAGTTGAAGTAGCTGACCATCTTGGCGTCGGTGTAGCCGCGGGTGATGGCCCTGATCAGGGCGGGGGCTCCGGTGTTCATGTCCTGCGAGCCGTTCTCGCTGTCCCACAGCGGCTTGCCGTTGTTCTGCGCGGCGGTGGTGCTGCTGCACGTGTCGGCGCTGCCGCCGTCGCCGCCCGCGCAGGAGTAGTGCGTGCCGATGATCGAGACGGCGTTGTTGAACGCCGCGTTGTTCGCCATGTCGTCGGCCACCCCCCAGCCGCTGTCGTCGGCGACGAGTTGCACACCGGAGTATCCGGCGGTGTTCAGCGCCGCTCGCAGTTGGACGTACCAGTTGGCGTCGTGCCCGCGCTCGTTCCAGCCGCCGAGGTACTTGATCGTCAGGCCGTGCTGTTTGGCGCAGCCGAGCCAGGAGATCAGGTAGTTGATCGTGTCGGTGGACCAGAAGCCGCCGTTGATCCAGCCGGGCGCGGCCCAGGCGAGGCCGTAGAGACCGATGTTCGGATTGCGGGCCCTGGCCTGTTCCGCGAGCCAGAATTCGTATCCGGCATCGCAGTTGATCTGGCCTTTGACGTGTTCGATCGACGGTTCCGAGCCGTCGGTGGAGTTGGCGTCGCCGCCGATCTCCAGTTTCAGCAGTTGCAGGTTCGCGCCGTAGCCGGGCTTGAACAGGTAGTCGAGGATCTGCGCCTGTTGCGCGGCCGGGTAGTCGGTCAGCAGCCGGGAGTTCCCGCCTCCGCCGCTGATCGCGCCGATGCCGTCGAAGGTCCGGCCGCCCTGTGTCCCGTCCACCGTGATCGTGGTGGTGGCCGCGTTCGCGGGGGCGACGCCGACGGTCAGCAGTGCGATGAGCAGCCCCATGACCCACAACGGGGCAAATCTCCATGTTCGTAACATGACTGAACCCTTCACCGTGGGGGGATGGCGTTCAGTGTGTTGTCATGTTCACTTCTTGGTCAATATGGCGAACGAAGAAAACAGAAACAAACGTCGGCAGTCGTCGTCAGCGGGCCGCGCCGTCGCACCGCGCTCGAAGTGGATCAGCGGGGGGCGTGAGCGGAGAGAACGGGAGCGGTGAAGGCGAGAGCGGTGAAGGCGGGAGCGGTGAAGGCGGGAGTTGATCAGCGCGGCCCGGTAGGCCGGAGAAAGGGCCTTCGGCCCCCGGAGATCGGCCGTCTCACCGCCGCGGCCGTTCGACGGCCGTGGTCACATACCTCACGGGAATACGAAAAGGGAGCGCCGGCTCACGGGAGGAGGACATCCGGGGAGGAAACTCTCCCCCTCACACGGCCGGCCGCCGGTGCGACAATGGCTGGCATGACCGGCGACGCGCACATGAATGAGCTGGGCGAGTTCCTGAAGGCCCGGCGGGCCGAGCTCGGCCCGCGCACCGTGGGGCTGCCGGACCCCGGCACACCCCGGCGGGTGCCCGGGTTGCGCCGGGAGGAAGTGGCGCAGCTCGCCGCGATCAGCACCGACTACTACACCCGCCTGGAGCAGGGCCGTATCCATGCCTCGGTGTCCGTGCTGGCCGCCCTGGCCCGGGTGCTGCGACTGGACGACGACCAGCGCGACTACCTCTTCGGGCTGGCCGGGAAGACACTCGTGCGACCGCGCCGCCGCACCCGGCAGAAAGTCCAGCCGCAATTGCGACGGCTTCTGGACGACCTCGGTGCGACACCCGCCATTGTCATGGGACGTTGCATGGATATCATCGCGTGGAATTCGCTCGCCTCGGCGCTCATCACCGATTTCTCGGCCATCCCGGAAAAGCACCGGAATTACGTGCGGATCATCTTCACCGATCCGTCGATGAAATCGCTCTACGCGGACTGGGAGAAAGTGGCGCGCACCTGCGTGTCGCAGCTGCGGATGGAGGCCGCCAAGTACCCCGACGACCCGGGGCTCGTCGAACTGGTCGGTGAACTGTCCGTGCAGGACGAGCAGTTCCGCCAGTGGTGGGCCACCCATCAGGTCGCCACGCTCAGCGTGGGCACCAAGGCCCTGCGCCATCCCGTCGCCGGGGAGCTCAGTCTGGACTGGGACACCCTGACCGCGAGTACCGACCCCGACCAGCAGCTCATCGTCTGGACCGCGGAGCCGGGCAGCCGTACCCACGAGGGCCTGCGCTTCCTCGCCTCGTGGGCCGCGTCCCACCTCCCGGCGGGTGACACCCCCGCATCGGCCGCTGAGGAGCACCCGCTCGGCTGACACGCCGGCCCGCACCCGGCCGGGCGGTGGCTTCAGCCGGTCACGTCCATGCGCTGGGTGCCGATGACGGACAGCAGCCGCAGCGCCTCCTCGGACGGCGAGCCGGGCGTCGCGGTGTAGATCACGACCTGCTGGTCCCGGTCGGTGATGTCCAGGACGTCGCAGTTGACGGTGACCGGCCCGACCAGCGGGTGCTGGAAGGTCTTGCGGAGGGTGGGCTCGCTGCGCACGTCGTGGGAGGCCCACAGCTCGCGGAATTCCGCGCTCCCGGCCCGCAGCTCGGCGACCAACTCCGTCACCTCGGGGTCGTCAGGGTAGCGGGCGGCGACGGTACGCAGCCGCTGGGCGGCGTTGCTCGCGAAACGGTCCACGTCCGACACTCCGTACAGCCGCTGGCCCTGCCGGTGCGGTCCGAG
Organism: Streptomyces sp. NPDC008079; assembly: GCF_042957385.1. Taxonomy (NCBI): domain Bacteria; kingdom Bacillati; phylum Actinomycetota; class Actinomycetes; order Kitasatosporales; family Streptomycetaceae; genus Streptomyces; species Streptomyces sp. NPDC008079. The sequence goes on along the minus strand of NZ_JBIBIC010000015.1, from coordinate 28,324 downwards.
GAAGGCGCGGCGGACGAAGTTGCGGTCGCGGCGCGGCAGGGCGGAGAAGTCCTCCATGAGGGCCGCCGCCAGGTCGTTCCAGGCGATGACCTCTCCGGTCGCGGACATCACGGTCGCCGCGGCCTGCGGCAGGCGGTCCAGCAGGTCGAGGATGCTCTGGCGCACCTCGCGCGAGGGTCCTGCGGGCGGTCCCGGCGGGGCGCCCGCGAGGTGGTGGAGATGGTCGCGCTCGACGTCCGTCAGCCGCAGCGCACGGGCCAGCCCCGCCAGGACCTCGCGGGACGGGCGGGGGCCGCGGGCCTGTTCGAGCCGCGTGTAGTACTCGGTCGAGATGAAGGCGAGCTGGGCCGCCTCCTCGCGGCGCAGCCCCGGTGTGCGGCGCCGGGTCCCGGCGGGCAGCCCCACCTCGGCAGGGGTGATCCGCTCGCGTCTGCTGCGCAGGAAGTCGGCCAGTTCTCGTCTGTCCACCTCCCCAGTGTGCTCGCGTGCCGCCGGGCGCAGCCAGGTACAGCCGGTGCCTGGCTGCGCCCGGCGGTCCGGCGCACGCTCGATGCCATGAACACCACACCCAACGTCGACACACCCACCACCGACACCACCGCGACCGGCGCCGCCACCGGGCTGCTGGCGGACAAGGTCGCCCTCATCACCGGCGCGGGTCGCGGCATCGGCGCCGCCGCGGCCCTGCTCTTCGCCCGCGAGGGCGCCCGCGTCATGCTCGCGGCCCGTACCGAGGCGCAGCTCAAGGCCGTGACCGAGCAGGTCGGGGCGGCGGGCGGCACCGCCGACCACGTGGTGTGCGACCTGGCCGACGCGGCGAGCGTACGCGCGGCGGTCGACCGTACGGTGGAGCGGTTCGGCCGCCTCGACGTCGCCTTCAACAACGGCGCCACGAACGCGTCACCCGGCCCGCTGGACCAGGTACCGGAAGCCGACTTCGACCGCCTCTACGCCGTGAACCTCCGGGGTCCGTGGCTCGCGATGGCCGCCGAGGTCGCCGCGATCCGGGCGACCGCGGGGACCGGCGCCATCGTCAACAACTCCAGCGTCGGCAGCCTGCGGGGCAACCCCGAACTGCCCGCCTACGGCGCGATGAAGCGGGCGGTCAACAGCCTCACCGAGTCGGCCGCCGTCACATACGGTCCCGAGGGCATCCGCGTCAACGCCATCGCTCCCGGCGGCACACTGACCGAGATGATCCACGCCTGGGCGGCGGAGTCCCCCGGTCTGCTCGACCGGATCACGGCGCACACCCCGCTGCGCCGGGCCGCCGACCCCGCCGAGATCGCGGAGGCCGCCGCCTGGCTGCTCAGCGACCGCGCGTCCTACGTGACGGGCACCGTCCTGCGGGTGGACGGCGGCGCGGCGGCCTGAGCCGCGCGGCCCGCGGCCGTCACCGGTCGTCGGCGGGTGTCACCGGTTATCGGCGGGTGTCACCGGGCGGCGGGCGGCGGTGCCACTCGGGCCGTCACCACTCGCGGGCGGCGATCAGTTCCTCGACGTCCGCGTCCTCGAAGCCGTAGGCCGTCGCCACGAACCAGATGTCCCCGCCTATCTCCTCCCGTGCGACGGTCTCGATCTCGCTGCCCGCGGCGTCGAACTCCGCCTCCAGAGCGTTGAACCGCTCCGTCGCGACCGCCGTCAGCGCGTACAGCGCCTTCAGGTCCGCGGGCCGCTCCGCCTCGATCCGCTCGCACAGGTCCAGCAGGATGGCCTTCCCCTTGTCGAGGACGTGGTCGGGAAAATACTCGTCCTCGTACAGCACCTCGAGGAACGCCCGTTCCTTGACCTGCTGGTTGGTGATCGTCATGGCGACGCCCTCGCCTTCTGCCCTGGATCAGCCCCGCGTCCAGTGTGGAATGTCCGACGTCTCCGATCGTGCACCACACCACTGACAACGCCGGTGGCGCGACGGCCGTCGGCCGCCGCGCCCCGGTCGCGTGAGCCCGCGCCTCAGCGCGGTCCGGCGCCGCTCGTCGCGGGCTGGCTCAGGTCAGCTCGGACTGCACGACACCGTCGGCCACGTCCAGGCGCCGTTGGTCTGGATCGTCACACCCCAGTTGTTGCCGCTGCCGTTCGGCTTGGCGGTCAAGACCTGGGCACTGGGATATGTGGCATTGATGTTCCACGTCGCGATGATCTTCTCCGGCGCCGGAACGTTCATCGTCACCGTCCACGAACTCGACCCGGACACCGCCACGTTCAGGTTGTACCGGTCGCTCCACTGCTGACCGGCGGAGAGGGTCGCGGTGCAACTGCCCCCGCCACCGCCCCCGGTGGTGCCTCCGGTCGTGCCTCCGGTGGTGCCGCCGGTCTCGCCGCCGCTCGTACCGCCGCTGTCGGGGGCGACGGCGCGGCCGGTCTGCGGCGAGATCATGCCCGCGCACAGGCCGCGGCTCGCCAGGCCCTGCGCGATCCGCGGGATCGCGGCGAGCGTGTTCGCGGGCCACTCGTGCATGAGGATGATCTGGCCGTTGGTGAGCCGGGCGTTGGCCTGCACGATCGCGTCGGTGCTCGCGCCGTTCCAGTCCTGCGAGTCGACGTCCCAGATGATCTGGGTCAGACCGTACTTGGCCTCGACCGACTGCAAGGTCGCGTTGGTCTCGCCGTACGGCGGACGGAACAGTTTCGGTGTGCCGCCGCCCGCCGCTGCGATGGCCTGCTGGGTCCTGGAGACCTCCGAGTCGATCTGTGCCTGGCTCTCCTGGATCAGGTGGGGGTGGGTGTAGCTGTGGTTGCCGACCCACATCCCCGCGTTGATCTCGGCCTGGACCTGGGACGGATAGGACGCGGCGAACTGTCCCTCGTTGAACATCGTGGCCCGCAGGCCGTTCTGCCGAAGGGCGTTGAGGACGCTCGGGGTGTGGTCGTTGGACGGACCGTCGTCGAAGGTGAGTCCGACGTACCCGTTGCAGGTGGCGGCGTGCGACGGGGTGGCGTCGACGGTGAAGGTGACGACGCTCGCCACCGCCGTGGCGGCGACGGCAAGTCCCGTGATCAGGGAACGCAATGACATGTGCGGTCTGGTTCGCATGTGGGGGGCCTCCTTGTGGTGGCGTTGCGAACTCCGTGGGGGGATGACGGGGCCACGCAGTACCGGTACACGCGGTGCCGGGAAACGCGGTACCGGGCAACGCGGTCCGGGGATACGGGCGTACGGGCTACGCGCGTACCGGCGTACGGCGTCAGCTCGGACTGCACGAGACCGTCGGCCAGGTCCAGGCGCCGTTGGTCTGGATCGTCACGCCCCAGTTGTTGCCGCTGCCGTTCGGCTTGGCGGTCAAGACCTGGGCACTGGGATACGTGGCGTTGATGTTCCACGTCGCGATGATCTTCTCCGGCGCCGGAACGTTCATCGTCACCGTCCACGAACTGGAGCCCGAGACCGAGACGTTGAGGTTGTAGCGGTCGCTCCACTGCTCACCGGCGGACAGCGCGGCCGTGCAACTGCCCCCGCCTCCGGTGGAGCCCCCGGTGGTGGACCCGCCGGTGGTCGAACCGCCCGTGGTCGACCCTCCGGTGGTGCCGCCGGTGCTTCCCAGCGTGATGTTGGAGTTGCCGCTGCTCTGGTAGCCCTCGGTGGCGAGGATCATGTAGTTGAAGCTGCCGAGACTCATCCCGTGGCTGGCCCACGCGTCGAAGTGGTTGCCCGTGGTGATGGTGCCGCCGGTCCGCTTCGACTGGCGGACGCTCCAGTACTGGTTGAAGGTCCGGGTGCCCTCGATCGACGGGGCGTTGACCCGTGTCGTCTCGTAGATGTCGTACGTGCCGCCGTCGCTGGTGACCGTGCCCTTGTACGTGCCGGTCGGCCGGTAGGTGCCGTAGTTGTCGACGACGTAGTACTCGACCAGCGGATTCGTCGTCCATCCGTACAGCGACAGGTAGGCGTTGCCCGAGGGGTTGAAGCTGCCCGAGTAGGCGACGCTCCGGCGTCCGCCGGTGGCCCAGCCCTTGCCTGCGACGAAGTTGCCGGCATTGCTCCACGAGGTGCTGTAGTTGCCGCCGGAGCCCAGGTTCATGGAGACGGATCCGCCGCCGTCGGTCCAGAACGAGTAGTAGTAGCCGTTGTTGGTGCCGGTCTGGTTCGACGTGATGATCGTGTCGGCGTTGGCGGTGCCGGGCAGGATGAGCGCGGCCGCGCCGACCAGCGCTATCGCGCAGGCGCCGCTGATGAGCAGCCGGAAACGGCTGAGCAGCCCTAACGGCCGCCGTCTGCGGCTCATGTCGGGTGCGGGTGCGGGTGCGTCGTTCATGTGCGTGCTTCCTCCTCGTCTCGTGAGGACCGTCTGCCGCGACAGTGTTGAGCGGAGCACGTCACGTGTCAACACTTTCGGCATCGATTACGAAAGCTTCGCAACCAGTCAGACGTACGGCACCAGCCATTCCCGCAGGCAGACGCGCATCAATAGCCGGAGGAATTGGTTGACCCACAAAACCGCCGACCCGCGAGATCATCCCCAAGGGGATGAAATCCCGAATGTTTCGGAAAGCCTTCCGAGTGCGGGCGCGAGGTCTACGACCGGCGGGCGAGGTCGGCCGAGACGTTGTCCGCGAGACGGCGCAACAGGGTCATGGCGGCCTCGGTCTCCCGGGGCGACAGACCCATCGCCGCGCCTATCGCGGGGGGTACGTCGCGGGCCCGGTCGCGCAGCGCGTCGCCCCGCTCGGTGAGGATGACGCGGACGGTGCGCTCGTCCTCGGCGCTGCGCTCGCGGCGGACCAGGCCGGCCGCCTCCAGCCGCTTGATCAGCGGGGTGAGGGTGCCGTAGTCGAGTTGCAGGGCGGCGCCGACATCCTTGATCGGGACGTCGCCGTGCTGCCAGAGCACCAGCAGCACCAGGTACTGCGGATAGGTGAGGCCGAGCTCGTCCAGCAGCGGACGGTAGCGGCTGGTGACCGCACGGGAGGCCGCGTACAGCGCGAAGCAGAGCTGGTCGTCCAGGAGCAGGGTGAACGCGGGCTCGGCGTCGGCGGCTTCCGTGCTGTCCATGCGGGGCGGCCCTCCTCGGGGACGGGTGACGGGGTCGACCGATCAGCCTAGCTTCACCATGAGGCAATTTCAACGCGCACGATTAGCTTGTACACGAGCTAATCGTGTCCTAGTCTTCTGGGGTGTGGCCGGCTCGCCCTGCCGAGCACGACAGGGCACGGCCGAGCACGATCCACCACGACGCGCCGGCCCGGAGCGCACCCGGAGCCGACGCCCACACCGTCCGTCCCTCCCCTTCCGTCCCACGAGGAGCCCCCGTCATGTCCGAGTCCACTCCCGCAGCACCCGTCCTGGAACCGGCCGCCGCGGAATTCGCCGCCGCCACGGCCAACCCGCCGTATCTGTTCGACCTCGGCCCCGTGGCGGGCCGCAAGACGGTCGACGAGGTGCAGTCCGGCGAGATCGACGCGCCCGAGGTGGACGAGGAGTGGGTGACCGTCGAGGACGGCCCGACCGAGTCCGTACGGGTGCGCGTCGTCCGTCCCAAGGGCGCCGTCGGAACGCTGCCGGTGATCCTCTATATCCACGGCGCGGGCTGGGTGTTCGGCAACGCCCACACCCACGACCGGCTGGTGCGCGAACTGGCGGCCGGTGTCGGCGCGGCGGTGGTCTTCCCCGAGTACGACCTGTCCCCCGAGGCCCGCTACCCGGTCGCGATCGAGCAGAACTACGCCGTCGCCCGCTGGGTCGTCACCGACGGCGCGGCCAAGGGTCTGGACGCGAGCCGCATCGCGGTCGCCGGTGACTCGGTCGGCGGCAACATGGCCGCCGCGCTGACCTTGATGGCCAAGGAGCGCGGTGATGTGCCGCTCGTCCAGCAGGTGCTGTTCTACCCGGTCACCGACGCGAGCTTCGACACCGATTCGTACCACCGGTTCGCGACCGGTTACTTCCTGCGCCGCGACGGCATGCAGTGGTTCTGGGACCAGTACACGAAGGACCCCGCGCAGCGCGCCGAGATCACCGCGTCCCCGCTGCGCGCCACCACGGAACAGCTCACCGGGCTGCCGCCCGCGCTGGTCGTCACCGGTGAGGCCGATGTGCTGCGCGACGAGGGCGAGGCGTACGCCGACAAGCTCCGGCAGGCGGGTGTCGCCGTCACCGCGACCCGCTACCCCGCGATCATCCACGACTTCGTGATGCTCAACGCGCTGCGCGGCACGCAGGCCGCGGAGGGTGCGATCAACCAGGCGGTCACCGTGCTGCGTTCAGCGCTCGGCACCGACTGACCGTCACGGCGGCCCGCGACGCGCTCGCCTGCGCCTCACACCAGCGAGCGCGCCAACGACCGTCCCCACATGCCCATATGGCCGAACGCCTCGGGGTGCCACATCCCCACCCCGAGCACGGGCACCACCAGGAGGATCGCCAGGACGAGTGAGGTCTCCCCCAGGGTGGACAGCTCGTAGCGCTCCACGAGGGTGCCGAGCACCATCAGGCCGACGAAGACGACGACGCACAGGGCGAGCAGGTCACCGATCGCGTACCAGGTCACGGCCTCGGCGCCCGGGTGCTCCCAGCGCGCGTAGGTGAAGCTGGTGCCGGCCAGTATGGCCGCGAGCAGCAGGCCGCAGCCGGTCAGGACGGTGCACCAGGTCGTCCAGACCGGGGCCGGCGGCTTCCGGTCCTCCGGCGGGTCCGCCTCGTCCGTCTCCCGGTCGTCCTTCGAGTAGCCGTCCGCGCGGCCGTCCGCCGTCTTCGGCGTCGCGGCCGATCCGGTCACGGCGTCGGCGGTGTCGTCGGCCGGACCCGGTTCGGGGCCGGGCTCCACGAGTACGCGTACGGCGGCGGCCCGGGCGTCGTACGCCTCGAGCTGTTCGTCGGCGCTCTCCAGCGCGAGGTCGAATTCCCGCAGCCGGGCGATCGCGGCGCCCACCCGGGAGCCCTCGTCGGCCCCGGAGCCGGGACCGTCGTCCACGACCGGGGTGCGGGACGGGCCAGGTCGCGTACGGGCCCGGCCCTGCTCCACGGCCGACCGCCGGACGCCGACGGCCAGCTCCTCCGCCGCCTCTCGTTCCCTGCGGGCTCTGGCCAGCAGGGACTCCGCGGCGACCAACCGGTCCTGGTGGTCGGCCAGTTCCCTGCGCCGCGGCGGGGCGTCGATGCCGACCGCCTCATTCGCCCGGCGCTCCAGGACCGCGCACCACGCCTGGAGGTCGGCGACGAGTCCCATCAGCGTCTGGACGACCGCGCCGATGACCGAGAGCGCTTCCCGTACGAGCAACTGGCTCTTGTGCTCTTCGTCGGTCCCCGCGCCCGACCGCGGTTCCAACTCCGGCACCGCTCCGGCAGGATCCCCCTGCGACATCGACCCGCCCCTGTCCTCGACCGGCTCTTCGGTGCCGCCGCGCCCCCGCGTCGGCAGTCCCCGACGTCCATCAGATCACCTGCTCCGGCGATCGGCCACCCTGTTTCGCGCGCCACGCCGGGAGGGTTTCCCGACGGGTCGGCCGGACTCCGCCGCCGCGGCGGGCGGAATCGGACCGTCCGCCCGCGCGGGCCGCCGGGGCCCGGACATGGCGGGGCGCCTCCCTGCCCGGGGATGGCGGTGCCGGGCAGAAAGGCGCCAGGTGCGCGAGCCGCTGCCGTTAGGGCCTAGCCGGTGATCAGGTCGAATTTCTCCCAGGCGCCGATGGCGGCCCGGTTGGCGACCAGCGGCGCGGCGCCCGCGTTCTCGGCGGTCACGTACTGGTTGGTGGCCTGGGCGCGGAGGCTGACGCTGCCGTCGGAGTTGTGGATAAGGGTGAAGGTCTGGGCGGCGCCGACGGTGGTGGAGTCGGCGATGAGATTGCCGGAACCCGCGCTGACGTAGCGGTTGTTGGCGTGGGCGCGCAGCGCGATGTTGCCGCCGCCCGCGTCGGTCATGTCGAACTGCTCCCAGGCGCCGATGGCGGTCCTGTTGGCGATGAGGGCCGCGGCTCCGGCGTTCTCGGCGGTCACGTAGTTGTTGTTCACGCGGGCGCGCAGGCTGATCACGGTACCGGTGCCGCCGCCCGGTGTGGTGGTCGTCGGCTGGGTGGGGCGGGTCGCGGTGAGGGCGATCTGGCCCTTGAGCATCTTGCCGCCGTCGCCGGTCAGCCGCAGGTAGTAGTCCGACGAGCAGGCCGTGCCGTCCTCGTCCAGCGCCAGGAACCCGGAGTTGGTCGGCACGAAAGCCTGGGACTCGGCGGTTTTGGCGATCTGGTTGCCCTCGTTGTACTCGTCGAACATCGAGATGTAGATGCCCTGCACCCCGGCCCGGCACATGTTGTAGAACTGCCGCCACATGAAGTCGCCGTGCGCGCGCTGGCGGAGTGTGACGGCGCCGGGCAGGACGCACGGCTGGTAGTCGATGCCGTGGGCGGCGCATTCGGCGAGGTCGGGGACGGTCGCCACGTTGTAGAAGTTGTCGGCGTCCGAGACGTTGCCGATCCGGCCGACCATCCACGGCGAGATCATGTTGAACGCGTGGTAGACGTCGCTGAATCCGGCGCGGGAGTCGCGGTCGCCGGTCCGCCACCAGGTGGGTACGCCGCCGATGACGTAACAGCCCTGGGACTTGAACCAGTTGACGACGTCCAGGCAGGGCGCGGGCGCCCACGGGCGTTTGTCGTCGTTGAAGCCGAAGCCCCAGATGCAGACGACCGGCTTGCCGTTCTGCGTCGCGTAGGCGGACGAGGCCGTGTGGGCCTTCATCTTGTTGGTCCAGTCGGTCTTGATCTCCGACTGCATGTTGGTCCAGTCGGTGACGTCGTACATGATGTAGAACTTCCGGCTGTGCGACTCCGCCGCGCTGCGCACCTTGGTGGCCATCGCGTCGCGTGTCGGGCCTTCGCCGCCGACGGGGTTGAAGCGCTGGAGCGCGGCGGTGTCGATGTTGTTCTGCTGCATCCACTGGAAGTGGGTGTCCACGGTCTGCTGGTCGTAGGACGAGAAGAGCGTGGCGGGCTGGCCGTTGCCGAGATTCGCGTAGGCGGTCTGGTACGTCTTGGTGTAGTCGCGCATGTCGGGCCAGGCGACGATGCCGGTGTTGGACGGCGACGGGGGCTGGCTGGAGTTGGGGCTCCAGTGCCACCAGGCGTTGATCGGGGCGCCGTCGCCGATGCAGGCGAACCAGCCCTGATAGCCGACCGTGACCTTCCCGACCACGTCTCCCGGCCCGCTCGCGGCGGGGGCGGCCGACGCGGACGGGGAGACGGCGGACGCCGAGGCTCTCGCGGCCAGGCCCAGGGCGCCGAGGGCGGCGGCGGACGTACCGGCCGCGGTGACGCTCACGAACTTGCGACGTGACACTGCCATGGATGACTCCGAACGGCGACGCGCGGCGGGACCGCCGGGCGTATCGGTGGACTGAGTGTGGGGGTTCATGCTGTTGGCCTGTTCAACAGATGAACTCAGTGTTCCGTGGTGGGCCGCGCGGGGCGCGCGCGGCCAGCCCGGTGAATTCCGCTCGAATTACGCTGACTTGCGGTGGGGTCCGGCGCGCACAGTCCCTTGACACGCGCCTTCACGCCGATCTTCCGTGCACAAGCGGTATCGGGCACGCGTCGATTCAACTGCTGAATCCAATGGTGCGTCAAGGGTCTAGACCTGATTGACGGTTCCTCCGGAATTCTCCCGAATGGCGCCCAGGAAAGGCGCGTTGAACGTCCGTATCGGGCACGAAAGGTCGGAGGGGATGATTCAGATAGTGTCAGGCATCGTCAAATATCTCGGCTGACAATCGGCCCCAGCGTTCGGCCGGACGCGCCGCCGCTCGGCCGACTATTCTCGACAGCGGCAGCGTCGCCACTCATCGCGCCCGTCCGCGACAGCGCTGCCGTACCTTCGCGGCACCTCCGCCGAATCGACGCCTCCCGACGCCTCCCGATGCCTCTCGACGCTTTACCGACAGGAGACAAGCCGGTGCGGAAGACCGAAACGACCTTCACCGCGGGGGATTTAGCCCCGTCACACGTCCTGACCACGATGACCGGGGAGACCGTCGCCGTTCCCGAGGCCGGATATCCGGTGCACCTGCAATTCCGGCGGTTCGCGGGATGCCCGGTCTGCAATCTGCACCTGCGCTCCTTCGTCCGGCGGGCCGACGAGATCAGGGCCGCCGGAATCCACGAGGTCGTGGTCTTCCACGCCCCCGACGAGGAACTGCTCAAGTACGAGGCCGAGTTGCCGTTCGCCGTGGTGGGCGACCCGGACAAGACGCTCTACCGCGAGTTCGGGGTCGAGACCTCGATCCGCGCGGTGGCCGATCCGCGGGTCTGGCCCGCCATCGCGCGCGCGGTCGGCAGCTCGATGTGGGGCACGGTCCGGCGCCGCAACCGTACGGCCCCGGTCGTGCCGACCGGCGGCAGCCTCGGTCTGCCCGCCGACTTCCTGATCGCACCGGACGGCCGGATCGTCGCGGCGAAGTACGGCGAGCACGCGTACGACCAGTGGTCGGTGGACGAAATGCTCGCGCACGCGGCGCAGGCGGCGGCCACGGCGCCGGCCGACCCCACCGAGGCCCCGGCCTGACGGCCGTCGCGCCACGGACCGGCCGGGTCCCCGCGGCGCCGGGCGCGTCCGCTCGGCACGGCGAGCGGCGCGCCCGCCGCACCTGAGGCCGTACGACCGGCCGGCTCCCGTCGTACCGCCCGCCCACGGCACCTCCCGCGCCCTCACGCCGACAGTGCCCGCACCGCCTCCCCGATCTCCTCCGGGGCGCAGGCCGTGGCCAGCACGTCCAGGGACAGGCCCAGCGCCGCCGCCAGGGCGACCACGGTGAAGAAGGCCGGGGTCGGGGCCCGGCCGGTCTCGATCTTGCGCAGGGTCTCCGCGGAGACCCCGGCGGCCGCCGCCACGTCCACCATGCTGCGGTCGCCGCGGGCGTCGCGGAGCAGTGCGCCGAAGCGTTCGCCGCGGGCGCGCTCCTCGGGGGTCAGGGGTGTTCTCACCATGCCCGTGATACTAATACCGGTATAAGTATTGGGCGAGGCCGCGGCCGGAAGGAGTCCGGCCGCCCGCACGACGAGGAGTCACAGCACATGGTGGAGATCAAGACCGACGCGGCGCTCGACGCGATGCGCGAGGCGGGGCGCGTCGTGGCGCAGGCGCTCGCCGCCGCACGGGAGGCGGCGGCCGTCGGCGTATCGCTTCGGGACCTGGACGCGGCGGCCCACGCCGTCCTGGACAAGGCGGGCGCCACGTCCCCCTTCCTCGGCTACCAGCCGTCCTTCGCCCCCTCCCCCTTCCCCGCGGTGATCTGCGCGTCGGTGAACGACGCGCTCGTGCACGGCATCCCCACCGACTACCGGCTGCGCGACGGCGACCTGGTGAGCATCGACTGCGGCGCGGTGCTCGACGGCTGGGCGGGAGACGCCGCGGTCAGCTTCATCGTGGGCACGCCCCGGCCCGAGGACGTGGAGCTGATCGCCGCCACCCAGCGTGCCCTGGACGCGGGCATCGCGGCGGCCGTCGTCGGCCACCGCCTCGGCGACATCTCGCACGCGGTCGGCGCGGTGGCGCGCACGGCGCGCTGCGGCATGCCCACCGACTTCGGCGGCCACGGCATCGGCCGCCAGATGCACGAGGACCCGCACGTGCCCAACCGCGGGCGGCCGGGGCGCGGCTTCCCGCTCCGCCACGGGCTCGTCCTCGCGATCGAGCCGATGCTGATGTCCGGCGGGCGCGACGAATACCGTACGGACCCGGACGGCTGGACGCTGCGCACGGTCGACGGGAGCCGCGCGGCGCACATCGAGCACACCGTCGCGATCACCGAGCAGGGCCCGCGCGTCCTCACGCTCGTCTGATCCGTCCCGGGCGCCGCCGCCCGCCCGCGGTCCACCACCCGTCGGCCGCCCGCCGCTCGCACGTCCGGCGCACGCCGCGTGCCCCGCGGCCGCCCGTTGCCTGCCCGTCGTCCGAAACGGGCACTTCCACGGGCCGTATGGCCAACCACCACACCACCTGATCGCCAACACACCCTCTGAACTGGCACTCTTGCCGACCGGTCCGGGCAACACCGGGCAGTTTGTTGTCCGTTATGGGCCGGTCCCTGTCAAAGTGGCGTTGGTATAACTCTTCCACGGGCAAAACCGGGCACGCCTTGCCCGGACCGGCGAAGAGACAGGTGGTGACCGTGAGAGCACAAGAACGCCAACATCGGATCCTCGCGCTCGCGCGCCACCAGGGTCAGGTCGAGGTCACCGTGATGGCCGCCGATCTCAAGGTGGCGCCGGAGACCATCCGCCGCGATCTGGGCGTACTGGAGAGCCGCGGTCTGGTCCGCAGGACGTACGGCGGCGCCTATCCCGTCGAGGGCGCGGGGTTCGAGACCGACCTCGCCCAGCGGGTGACGCTGCATGTCGCCGACAAGCGACGGATCGCGGCCGAGGCGGTCAAGCTGCTCGGCGAGGCGGAGACCGTCTTCGTGGACGAGGGCTACACCCCTCAACTGCTCGCCGCGCTGCTGCCCAGCGACCGGCCGCTGACGGTGGTCACCGCGTCGTTGACCACCGCGGCGGCCGTCGCGGACTCCGCCAACACCACTGTGCTGCTGCTCGGTGGCCGTGTCCGGGCCCGGACGCTGGCCACCGTCGGCTCCTGGGCCTGCGACATGCTCGCGGGCTTCGTCATCGACCTGGCCTTCGTCGGGTCGAACGGCATCTCCCGCGAACTCGGCCTGACCACACCGGATCCCGTGGTCGCCGACGTCAAGGCCAAGGCGCTGGAGGTCTCCCGGCGCCGGATCTTCATGGGCCACCACAGCAAATTCGGCGCGAGCAGCTTCTGCCGCTTCGCCCAGGTCGGCGACTTCGAGGCGATCGTCACCGACACCGGTCTGTCCAGCGCCGAGGCGCACCGCTACGCACTTCTGGGACCCCGCGTCTTCAGAGTCTGACCCGCGGGCCCGCCCCGCGCCGCTCCCCCCTTCCCCTCCCCCCACCTCCCCCGCGATCTCCGAGCTCCCCGCAGGCCCCGCCCCCCCCCGCAGTCCCGGCGCTCCCCCCGCCTTCCGCACCTCCCCGGTACGCCGATCCGGGCTACCCCCTGCCCTCCCGCACCACGACTCCGCTCCACCCACCCTCATCCCCGGTCATGAAAGGGACGAATCATGACACCGAGAACGAGAAGCCTTCCCCGCCTTCTGCCCCCGCTTGCCCTCGCCGTCTGCGGCACCCTGCTCGCGGCCTGTTCCGGCGCCGGCGGCTCCGGCGGAAGCTCCGGCGGTCACTCCATCAACGTACTGATGGTCAACAACCCGCAGATGGAGGACCTTCAAAAGCTCACCGCCGCCAACTTCACCAAGTCCACCGGTATCAAGGTCAATTTCACGGTGCTGCCCGAGAACGACGTCCGGGACAAGATCACCCAGGACTTCTCCAGCCAGGCCGGCCAGTACGACGTCGCGACCATCAGCAACTACGAGACGCCGATCTACGCCAAGAACGGCTGGCTCGCCCCGCTCACCGCGCACACCAAGTCCGACACGGCCTTCGCGCAGAGCGACATCCTGCCCGCGCTCCAGCAGTCGCTGACGTACAAGAACGACATCTACGCCGAGCCCTTCTACGGCGAGTCGTCGTTCCTGATGTACCGCAAGGACGTCTTCGCGGCGAAGAACCTGACGATGCCCGCCAACCCGACCTGGGCGCAGGTCGCGGACCTCGCCGCGAAGGTCGACGGCGCGCGGTCCGGCATGAAGGGCATCTGCCTGCGCGGCCAGCCCGGCTGGGGCGAGGTCATCGCCCCGCTGACGACCGTGGTCAACACCATGGGCGGCACCTGGTTCGACAAGGACTGGAAGGCCCAGGTCAACAGCCCCGCCTTCACCAAGGCGACGCAGTTCTACGTGGACCTGGTGCGCGCCCACGGTGAGGCCGGAGCCCCGCAGGCCGGGTTCACCGAATGCCTCAACGACCTGGAGCAGGGCAAGGTCGCCATGTGGTACGACGCGACGTCGGCGGCCGGTTCGCTGGAGGCCAAGGACTCCCCGGTGGCGGGCAAGCTCGGCTACGCGCCCGCTCCGGTCGACCAGACCAAGAGCTCCGGCTGGCTCTACACCTGGGCCTGGGGCCTGCAGAAGGCCAGCAAGCACCAGGACGACGCCTGGAAGTTCGTCTCGTGGGCGTCGGGCAAGGGCTACGAGGAACTGGTCGGCAAGCAACTGGGCTGGTCGCGGGTCCCGGCCGGCAAGCGCACCTCCACGTACCAGAACCCGGACTACGTCGCCTCCGCCTCGGCGTTCGCCAAGGCCACCGAGACCGCGCTCGAGGCGGCCAACCCGACGAACCCGGGCATCCAGCCGCGGCCCGCGCCCGGCATCCAGTTCGTCGGCATCCCCGAGTTCACCGATCTGGGCACCCAGGTCTCGCAGCAGATCAGCTCCGCCATCGCGGGCCAGACCAGCGTGAAGAGCGCCTTGTCCGCGAGCCAGAAGCTCGCAGAGAAGGTCGCCGACAAGTACGCGGGCAACTGACCGCCACCGCCCCACCCGACGGTCCCGGCCGCCCCCGGCCCCCCGCACGACGGGGCCGGGCGGCGGGCCCGGGGCGCGAAGCGGAGAGAGACGACTGACACCATGAGCACCCCATCCCTCACCAGACGCATCCGCGCGCCGCAGACCGAGCAAGAGCCTGCGCCGCCCGCCGCGCGCCGCTCCCCCGGCGCCTGGGTCCGGCGGGCCCCGCTGCTGCCGGCCCTGGTCTTCATGATCGTGGTCACCCAACTGCCGTTCGTCGGCACCCTGGTGATCTCGTTCATGCGGTGGAACGCCCTCGACCCCGGTGACCGCGGTTTCGCCGGCCTCCAGAACTACAAGGAAGAGTTCACCGACCCGCAACTGCGCCACGCCCTGACCACCACGGTCGTGCTGACCGTCTCCGTGGTCCTGGTCAGCCTGCTGCTCGGCCTCGGCCTCGCGCTGCTGCTCGACCGGAAGTTCCTCGGCCGGGGCATCGTGCGCACCATGCTCATCACGCCGTTCCTGGTGGTACCGGTGGCGTCCGCGCTGCTGTGGAAGCACGCGCTGTACAACGCGTCGTACGGCCTGATCAACGGCTCGCTCAACTGGCTGTGGAAGCTGTTCGGCAGCGACAACGCGCCGCAGCCGGACTGGCTGTCCACCCACCCGCTGCTGGCCGTCGAGGCGTCGCTGGTGTGGCAGTGGACGCCGTTCATGATGCTGATCCTGCTCGCCGGGCTCCAGAGCCGGCCGATGGACATCGCCGAGGCGGCGCGGGTGGACGGCGCGGGCACCTGGCAGATCTTCCGCTATCTGACCTTCCCGTACCTGCGCCGCTATCTCGAACTGGCGGCCCTGCTCGGGTCGGTGTACGTGGTGCAGAACTTCGACGCCGTGTTCACCATCACCTCCGGCGGTCTCGGCACCGCCAACCTCCCCTACACCGTCTACACGACCTTCTACCAGGCGCACGACTACGGGCAGGCGTCCGCCGCGGGCGTCATCGTGGTCATCCTGTCGATCATCGTGGCCACCTTCGCGCTGCGCACCGTCTCGTCGCTGTTCCGAGAGGAGACCCGGTGATGGCTACCGTCTCCGTGACCACCGCCCGCCGCCGTACGGCACCCGCCGCCCGCAAGGAGCGGCGCAACCGCTCACTGCTCGGCCTGCTGGCCTGGCTTTGCGGGATCGTCTTCTTCCTGCCCTTCGCGTGGATGGTGCTCACCTCCTTCCACAGCGAGCAGGACGCGGCGACCAACCCGCCGAAGCTCGGGGCGTCGCTGACGCTCCACGGCTACCGGGAGTTCTTCGGCTCCGGCACCGGCGTCAGCCCGTGGCCACCGCTGGTCAACTCCCTGACAGCGGCGGCGGTTTCCACCGCCCTCGTACTGGTGCTGTCCTTCCCCGCCGCCTACGCGCTGTCGATCAAGCCGGTGCGCAAGTGGACCGACGTGATGTTCTTCTTCCTGTCGACCAAGATGCTGCCCGCCGTCGCGGGCCTGCTGCCGGTCTATCTGATCGCGAAGAACGCCGGTCTGCTGGACAACATCTGGCTGCTGATCCTGCTCTACACCTCGATGAATCTGCCGATCGCGGTGTGGATGATGCGCTCGTTCCTCGCCGAGGTCCCGGTGGAGATCCTGGAGGCCGCCTCGATCGACGGCGCGGGCCTGCCGACCATCCTGGTACGGATCATCGCCCCGGTCGTCACCCCGGGGATCGCCGCGACCGCGCTGATCTCGTTCATCTTCAGTTGGAACGAACTGCTCTTCGCGCGGGTGCTGACCGGTGTGGTGGCCGGTACCGCGCCGGTGTTCCTCACCGGATTCGTCACCAGCCAGGGCCTGTTCCTCGCCAAGGTGTGCGCCGCCGCCGTCTGTATATCCCTGCCGGTACTGGCCGCCGGATTCGCCGCCCAGGACAAGCTCGTCCAGGGCCTCTCTCTTGGAGCCGTCAAGTGAAAGCAGCCGTCATCAGCTCCCCCGGTGTCGTCGGCATCGAGACCGTCGACGACCCGGCTCCCGGCCCCCGGGACGTCGTGGTCCAGGTCGCGGCCTGCGGTCTGTGCGGCACCGATCTGCACATCCTCCAGGGCGAGTTCGCCCCGACCCTGCCGATCGTGCCGGGGCACGAATTCGCCGGTGAGATCGTCGCCGTGGGCTCCGAGGTCCGCGAGCTGGCCGTGGGCGACCAGGTGGCGGTCGACCCGTCGCTGTACTGCCACGAGTGCCACTACTGCCGGATCGGGCGGAGCAATCTGTGCGAGCGGTGGGCCGCGATCGGTGTGACCGTCCCCGGCGGCGCCGCCGAATTCGCCGTCGCCCCGGTCGCCAACTGCGTCAAACTCCCCGAGCACATACGGACGGTGGACGCGGCGCTGATCGAACCGCTGTCCTGCGCCGTACGCGGCTACGACATCCTGCGCAGCCAACTGGCCAGCCACGTACTGATCTACGGCTCCGGCACCATGGGCCTGATGATGCTGGAGCTGGCCAAGCGGACCGGCGCCGCGACCGTCGACGTCGTCGACATCAACGAGGAGCGGCTGACCACGGCCACGTCGCTCGGCTGCTCGCAGGTGGCGACCAACGCGGACGAGATCGCCCGCCCGCGCGGCTGGGACGTCGTGATCGACGCGACCGGCAACGCGCAGGCCATTCAGGACGCGCTGGACCGGGTCGGCAAGGGCGGCACCTTCCTCCAGTTCGGCGTGGCCGACTACGCCGCGCGCGCGACGATCGAGCCGTACCGCATCTACAACCAGGAGATCACCATCACCGGCTCGATGGCCGTCCTGCACAGCTACGAGCGGGCCGCCGAGCTGTTCGCGGGCGGGGTGCTCGACCCGGAGGTCTTCATCAGCGACCGGCTGCCGCTGGTCGACTACGCGTCGGCGCTCGAGCGGTTCAAGGCAGGCAAGGGCCGGAAGATCCAGGTGGTGCCCTGAGCCCTGCGGGCGCCGCGGCCGTGTCCGCCGGGGAAGCCGATTGTGACCCGGCCGCGGACTTCGACAGGATGGGGCCATGACCGAGATCCGCACGCCCCGCCTGGTCCTGCGCCGCTGGCGCGAGGACGACATCGCGCCGATGGCCGAGATCAACGCCGACCCGGAGGTCATGCGCTACATCGGCGACGGGCAGCCCCGCGACCTGGAGCAGACCGCGGAGTCCATCGAGCGGTGGGAGGAGGAGTGGGACGACGAGGGCTTCGGCCTCTTCGCCGTCGAACTCCTCGCCTCGGGCGAACTGGCCGGGTTCACGGGGCTGTCCGTGCCCACGTTCCTGCCCGAGGTACTGCCCGCGGTGGAGATCGGCTGGCGGCTCGGCCGCCAGTTCTGGGGGCAGGGTTACGCGTCGGAGGCCGCTCACGCCACCTTGGAGTTCGCCCTCCAGGACCGCGGCCTCGACCGCGTGATCAGCATCGCGCAGCTCGGCAACGACGCCTCCGAGAACGTGATGCGCAAGCTCGGCATGGTCCCGGACCGCACGACGACCCACCCGGTGTCCGGCCGCCCGGTGCGGGTGCACGCGATCGACCTGACCGAATACCGGGCCTGAGCCGCGGAGGACCGGGCCCGGATCGGTCGGCCGGCCCGTCGGCCAGGTCGGCCCGCCGGTCGGTCAGTCGGTCCGCCGGTCCGCCGGCCTGTCGGCCTGTCGGCCTGTCGGCCTGTCGGGGAGCGACGCTGATCACATGGACACGTCACAGGCTTTTCACTAAGGTTTGCCTTGCCTAAGGCAAACCGTGTGTTTTTCCCTGCCTGCACACCCGTCGTCGTCTTCGCCCCTTTCCCGCCCGTGGAGTTGTTGACCCATGCCTGCCGTGCCCAGAGCCTCCGCTGTCGCCCTGCTCTCCCTGGTCGTCCTCGGCACGGCCGCCGTCACCGGCTGCGCGAAGAAGAACGACGCCTCGTCCGACGGCGCGATACGGGTGGACGCGGCCGACAGCTCCTGCAAGGTCTCGCGCACGGAGTTCCCCGCCGGTTCCGTCAGCCTGGACGTGCACAACAAGGGCTCCAAGGTCACCGAGGTCTACGTCTACGCGCCGGGCGACCGCATCGTCACCGAGCGGGAGAACATCGGCCCCGGCACCAGCGCCACCATCACCGCGCAGATCAAGGCGGGCACGTACGAGGTGGCCTGCAAGCCGGGCATGAAGGGCGACGGCATCCGGCAGAAGATCACCGTGACCGGCGCCAACGCGCCCAAGCCCGGTGACCCGCGGCTCGACGAGGCCGTCGCCTCGTACCGCAAGTACGCGCAGGAGCAGGCCGACCTGACGATCCCGCTGGTGCAGAAGTTCGCCGACGCGATCAAGGCCGGTGACGTGGCCGCGGCCAAGGCCGCCTTCGCCCCGTCGCGGGTCGGCTGGGAGCGCACCGAGCCGGTCGCCGAGAGCTTCGGTGACATCGACCCGAAGACCGACACCCGCGAGGACGGTCTGGAGGACGGCCAGAAGTGGACCGGCTGGCACCGGCTGGAGAAGGCGCTGTGGGCCGACGGCAAGCTGACCCCCGAGGACAGCACCCTCGCCGACGCGCTGGTGGCCGACCTCAAGGACTGGCAGAAGCGGGTCGGCACCGCCGACATCACGCCGACCAGCATGGCCAACGGCGCCAAGGAGCTGCTGGACGAGGTCGCCACCGGCAAGGTCACCGGTGAGGAGGACCGCTACAGCCACACCGACCTGTCGGACTTCGACGCGAACGTGGCGGGCGCCCGCAAGGCGTACGAGCTGCTGAAGCCGGTCGCCGCCGAGAAGGACCCGGCGCTGTCCAAGACCCTGGACACCGAATTCGCCGACATCCAGACGCTGCTGGACAAGTACCGGCAGGGCGACGGCTTCGTCTCGTACGACAAGGTCACCGAGAAGGAGCGCAAGGCGTTCTCCGACGCGGTCAACTCGCTCGCCGAGCCGCTGTCCAAGCTCGCCGCGGCTGTCGCACCCGCCAAGTAACCCTCGGCGCCCGGCTGCCCGGGCGCCGAAACCGCAGCTCACCGAGCCGTGGCACTCCCGCACAGGGAGGGTCACGGCTGCGGTACGCACGACGCAGAACCGATAGAAGGGCCACCGTTCATGGACGAAGCAGCCGGTACCGGCGGCACCGAGTCCACCCCCGCAGACCCCGAGGGCGCCGAGCCCGCCTCGACCGCCCCACAGGGCACGACCGCGGACACGAGCACGGATACCGACACGAGCACGAGCACCGACACATCCGCGGACGACCGTACCCACCGGGCGCTCAGCCGCCGCGCGGTCATGGGCTGGGCCGGTGCCGGACTCGCCCTCGGCGCGGCGGGCGGCGGCTCGGTCGCGGCGGCGGTGACCAGCGGTACGAACGGCGGCTCCGCGTCCTCCGACGGCTCCGTCCCCTTCTACGGTGAGCACCAGGCGGGCATCGCCACCCCCGTCCAGGACCGGCTGCACTTCGCGGCGTTCGACGTCCTCACCGACGACAAGGCTGAGCTGGCCGCGCTGCTCAAGGAGTGGACGAGCGCAGCCGCCGCGATGACGGCGGGACGCGAGGTCGGCACGGGCGCGGTGGACGGGCCGGCCGAGGCGCCGCCGGACGACACCGGTGAGGCGCTGGGCCTGCCCGCCTCCCGGCTGACCCTCACGGTCGGCTTCGGCCCGAGTCTGTTCGAGCAGGTCGCCGAGGACGGCACGCGCACCGACCGGTTCGGTCTGCGTGCCCGGCGCCCTGCGGCGCTGATCGACCTGCCGCATTTCCCCGGCGACAATCTCGACCCGGCCCGCAGCGGCGGCGACCTGTGCGTCCAGGCATGCGCGGACGATCCGCAGGTCGCGGTGCACGCGATCCGCAATCTCGCCAGGATCGGCATGGGCAAGGTGTCGGTGCGCTGGTCGCAGCTCGGCTTCGGCAAGACGTCCTCGACGACGCCGGACGCGCAGACGCCGCGCAATCTGATGGGCTTCAAGGACGGCACGCACAATGTGTCGGGCACCGACACATCGACGCTGGACGGCCATGTGTGGGCGGGGCCGGGGGACGGTCCCGACTGGATGACCGGCGGCTCGTACCTGGTCGCGCGCCGGATCCGTATGCACATCGAGACCTGGGACCGCGAGGGCCTCCAGGCGCAGGAGGACGTGTTCGGCCGCACCAAGGGCGAGGGCGCGCCGTACGGCAAGCAGCGCGAGCGCGACACGCCCGACCTCGGGCTGATGCCGAAGGACGCGCATGTACGCCTGGCCCATCCGGACAGCAACGCCGGGCAGATGATCCTGCGCCGCGGCTTCTCCTTCACCGACGGCTCGGACGGTCTGGGGCGGCTGGACGCGGGGCTTTTCTTCCTCGCGTACCAGCGCGACACCCGTAAGGCGTTCGTCCCGTTGCAGCGGCGGCTCGCCGCGAGCGACGCGCTCAACGAGTACATCCAGCACGTCGGTTCCGCACACTTCGCCTGCCCGCCCGGCGTCCGGAAATCCGGCGAATGGTGGGGGCAGTCCCTGCTCGGCTGACCCCGCCCCTCCCCCCGACCAGCGTCCCACCCGTCCCGGCCCCTGGAGTACCGCCGTGTTCGCCAACTATCTGATCGGCCTGCGAGAGGGCCTGGAAGCCAGCCTGATCGTCTGCATCCTGATCGCCTACCTGGTCAAGTCGGAGCGGCGCGAGAGCCTGCCGCCGGTCTGGACCGGCATCAGCGCCGCCGTGCTGCTGAGCTTCGGCTTCGGCGCGCTGCTCCAGTTCGGTTCGTCGGAGCTGACCTTCAAGGCCCAGGAGGCGCTGGGCGGTTCGCTGTCCATCATCGCGGTCGCGCTGGTCACCTGGATGGTGTTCTGGATGCGCCGCACCGCGCGGCATCTGAAGGCCGAGCTGCACGGCAAGCTGGACGCCGCGCTCGCGATGGGCACGACCGCGCTGGTCGTCACGGCCTTCCTGTCCGTCGGCCGCGAGGGCCTGGAGACGGCGCTGTTCGTGTGGACGGCCGTGCAGTCGAGCGACGACGGCGTCCGTCCGCTGATCGGCGCGATGCTCGGTCTGGTCACCGCCGTGATCCTGGGCTGGCTGTTCTACCGGGGCGCGGTGCGGATCAATCTGGCGAAGTTCTTCACCTGGACCGGTGCCATGCTGGTCGTGGTCGCGGCCGGTGTGCTCGCGTACGGTCTGCACGACCTCCAGGAGGCGGGCTGGATCGGCGGCCTGAACAGCCTGGCCTTCGACATCAGCTCCACGATCCCGCCGGACAGCTGGTACGGCACCCTGCTCAAGGGCGTCTTCAACTTCCAGCCGGACCCGACGGTGCTCCAGGTCTGCGCCTGGGGCGTCTACCTCGTGCCCACGCTGTACTTCTTCTTCCGCCGCTCCGGCGGTCGCCCCGCCCCGGCCGCGCGGGTCTCCCCCGAGCCGTCGCAGCCGGAGACCGCGCGCTGACCTGAGGCACCGGCCCGCTCCGGGACCGCGCGCTGACCTCAGGCACCGGCCCGCTCCGGGACCGCGTGCGGTCCCGTGGCCGGGGCCCGCGCGCGGCCGACGGACGTCACCGGTGGCCGCGGATCGTGTGCGGGACGTAAGGCGCTTCGAGACGGGCGATCTCGTCGTCGGTGAGGGTCACCTCGACCGCGCCGACGGCGTCGTCCACGTGGGCGAGCTTGGTGGCGCCGACGATGGGGGCGGTCACGGCCGGTCGGCTGAGCAGCCAGGCGAGCGCGATCCGGGCCATGGGCACGCCGCGTTCGTCCGCGACGGAGCGGACGGCGTCGACCACGTCGAAGTCGGCCTCGGTGTAGAGCTCGTCGGCGTAGGCGTCGCTGCCGGAGCGTACGGTCCTGCGCTCGCCGTCCCTGCCGCGTGATCCGGCGAGCAGGCCGCGGGCCAGCGGGCTCCAGGGGATGGCGCCGACGCCCTGCTCCCGGCAGAGCGGGATCATCTCCCGCTCCTCCTCGCGGTAGACGAGGTTGTAGTGGTTCTGCATCGACACGAAGCGCGGCTGTCCCGCCGCCTTCGCCGTGTACTGGGCGGTGGCGAACTGGTACGCGAACATGCTGGACGCGCCGATGTAGCGGGCCTTGCCCGAGCGGACCACATCGGCGAGCGCCTCCATCGTCTCCTCGATGGGGGTCTCGTAGTCCCAGCGGTGGATCTGGTAGAGGTCCACGTGGTCGGTGCCGAGCCGACGCAGTGAGGCGTCGATGCCCGCCAGGATGTGCTTGCGGGACAGCCCTCCGTCGTTGGGGCCCGGTCCCATCGGCAGGCAGACCTTGGTGGCGAGCACGTAGTCGTCGCGGTGGGCGAAGAGCTTGCTCAGCAGCCGTCCGGTGATCTCCTCGCTGCGGCCGAGCGAGTACATGTCGGCGGTGTCGAAGAACGTCACACCGCCTTCGACGGCCCGCCGCACCAGAGGCTCGGACGCTTCCTCGTCGAGCATCCACGCCCGGTTGGCCGGGTCGCCGTAGCTCATCATCCCCAGGGCGATCCGTGACACCTTCAGGCCCGTCGTGCCCAGCCGGGTGTACTCCATGCCGTCTCCTCGCGTCGTGGTCCCCTTGTCCACGGGTACCCCGGCCGACCCGGATCAATATTGCTGTTCCGGCAACAATGTTTGCTGCCCGCACGTCAGGTGTCCGATGCTCCGTGCTCGGAGGTGGTCACCATGACTGACAAGGTGAGCGGGAACGGAAACGGGCAGGCGGCGGCGCGTACGGAGGCGGCCGGGGAGCGGCGCTTCGACGTCGTGGTGGTCGGCGGCGGGGCGGCCGGGCTGAGCGCGGCCCTGACGCTGGGCCGGGCGCGCCGCTCGGTGCTGGTGATCGACGCGGGCGAGCCGCGCAACGCGCCCGCCGACGGCATCCACAACTATCTGGGCCGCGAGGGCGCGACGCCCGCGGAGCTGCTGGCCACCGGCCGGGAGGAGGTGGCCCGCTACGGCGGTGAGACCGCCGAGGGCCGGGCCGTGTCGGCCGCGCGGCTCGACGGCGGCGGCTTCCGCGTCGGGCTGGACGACGGCTCAGCGGTGCGCGCCGAGCGGCTGCTGCTGGCGACCGGCCTGGTGGACGGGCTGCCCGAGGTGCGGGGGCTGGCCGGGCGGTGGGGGCGCGAGGTGCTGCACTGCCCGTACTGCCACGGCTGGGAGGTGAGCGGCCAGGCGATCGGCGTGCTGGGCACCGGCCCGCTGGCGGTGCACCAGGCGCTGATGTGGCGGCAGTGGAGCCAGGACGTCACCCTCTTCGTGCACACCGCGCCCGAGCCGGACGACGAGCAGTACGAGCGGCTGGCCGCCCGCGGGATCGCCGTGGTCGAGGGCGAGGTGGCCGCCGTGGAGGTGACCGACGACCGGCTCACCGGTATGACACTGGCCGGTGGCCGGGTGATCCCCTGCCAGGCGCTGGTGGTGTCCACCCGCCTGGACGCCAGGACGGATCTGCTGGCGGACCTCGGTCTGACCACGGTCGAGCAGGAGATCGGCGGGGTGCCGATCGGCACCCGGGTCGAGGCCGATCCGACCGGCGCCACCGCCGTGCCGGGCGTCTGGGTCGCGGGCAATGTGGCCTCACCTGTCGAGATCCTCATCGGCGGCGCCACGGCGGGTGTCAGGGCCGCCGCGGCGAT
The DNA here is from genome assembly GCF_042957385.1 of Streptomyces sp. NPDC008079. Taxonomy (NCBI): domain Bacteria; kingdom Bacillati; phylum Actinomycetota; class Actinomycetes; order Kitasatosporales; family Streptomycetaceae; genus Streptomyces; species Streptomyces sp. NPDC008079. Next base: position 4,339 of record NZ_JBIBIC010000015.1, on the reverse strand, counting down.
CAACGCGGATCTGACCGAGCAGGAGACGCTGGCCGCGGTGGCCGCGCGCCGCGCTTCGGCGGGTGCCGCGCCGACCGCGTAGGGCGCGCGGCTCCCAGCGGTACGAGGACGGCACCGAGCGGTACGAGGACGGCTTCCAGCGGTACGAGGACGGCACCGACCCGTAAGGGAACGGCGCGCCGACGCCACCGCGCGGACGACGGCGACACGCCCGTGCGGGCACGCTCCACGAAGATCACAAGACTCACGAAGGGCAAGGACAGGCCGATGACCGACAACACTCCGGCGACCGAGGAACTCCAGGGCGAGGAGTTCTGGAACGCCCGCTACTCCGGGAGCGAGCGGATCTGGAGCGGCGATCCCAATACGGTCCTGGTCCGCGAGGTGGCCGGGCTGCCACCCGGCAGGGCGCTCGACCTGGGCTCCGGCGAGGGCGGCGACGCGATCTGGCTCGCCCGGCAGGGCTGGCGGGTCACCGCCACCGACATCTCGGGGGTCGCGCTCGACCGCGCGGCGCGGCACGCCGAGGAGGCGGGCGTCGGCGACCGGATCGACTGGCAGCGGCACGACCTCGGCGTGTCCTTCCCCGAGGGCGCGTTCGACCTCGTCTCGGCCCAATTCCTGCACACCCCGGGCGAGATGCCGCGCGAGGAGATCCTGCGGACAGCGGCGGCGGCCGTCGCGCCCGGCGGCGTCCTGCTCGTCGTCGGCCACTCGGGCTTCCCCGCCTGGGAGAAGAACCCGCACCCCGAGGTGCATCTGCCCTCGCCGCAGGAGGTGCTGGCCTGCCTCGAACTGGCGGACGGCGCGTGGGAGGTGCTGCTCTGCGCGGAGCACGAGCGGATCCAGAACGACCCCGACGGGCGCCCGACCACGCGTACCGACAACACCGTGAAGGTCCGCAGGCTCCCCGTGTCCGGCTGACCCGGCGCACGACACGCCGGGCGGCACCCGGACCCGGCGCACGACACGCGCGACGCGGGCGGGGTCGCGGACTTCGCGCCTCCCGCCCGCCCGGCGTTCGGCGACACGGGGGGTCTTCACCCCCTGGTCGGCATGGTGTCGGCTATCAGTGGGAACCTGTGCGGCATGACGGAGATCGGACTGCCCCATGGCGTACGAGCGTGCCTCTTCGACCTGGACGGCGTGCTGACGCCGACCGCGCTAGTGCACGCGGCCGCGTGGAAGGAGACCTTCGACGACTTCCTGCGGGACAGGGACGGCGAGGGTTTCCGCCCCTTCGACGCGAAGGCGGACTACGACGCGTACGTGGACGGACGTCCGCGCGCCGACGGCGTGCGCACCTTCCTCCAGGCCCGCGGCATCGAACTGCCCGAGGGCGAGGACGGCGACCCACCGGACCGGCAGACCGTCAACGGCCTCGGCAACCGCAAGAACGACGTCGTGCTGGAGAAGATCCGCACCGAAGGCGTACGCCCCTACCCCGGCTCGGTGCGCTATCTGGAGGCGGTACGGGCGGCGGGTCTGCGCACGGCGGTGGTGTCGTCCAGCGCGAACTGCCGTGACGTGCTGGTCTCCGCGGGCATCGAGCACCTGCTGGACGTACGGGTGGACGGTGTTGTCGCCAAGGAGCGGCATCTGCCGGGCAAGCCCCACCCGGACACCTTCCTGGCCGCGGCCGAGGAACTGGGCTTCGACGCCGCCCGCGCGGCGGTCTTCGAGGACGCGCTGGTCGGCATGGACGCGGGCCGCTCCGGGCACTTCGGCTTCGTCGTCGGCGTGGACCGGGTCGGACAGACCGACGCGCTGCGCGAGCACGGCGCCGACACCGTCGTGAAGGATCTCGCCGACCTGATCGGAGTGACCGCGTGATCACCGACCCCGCCTACGAGGTCGCCCCCTGGAGCCTGCGCGAGTCCGAACTGAATCTGGACGTGCTGCCGCAGAGCGAGTCCGTCTTCGCCGTCTCCAACGGGCACATCGGCTGGCGCGGCAACCTCGACGAGGGCGAGCCGAACGGCCTGCCCGGCTCGTACCTCAACGGGCTGCACGAGACGCACCCGCTGCCGTACGCCGAAGCGGCCTACGGCGACCCGGAGTCCGGGCAGACCGTCATCAACGTCACCAACGGCAAGATCATCCGGCTGCTGGTGGACGACGAGCCGTTCGACCTGCGGTACGGCACGATCCGTTCGCACGAGCGTGAACTGGACCTGCGGGCCGGGGTGTTGCGCCGGGTGTGCGAGTGGGTCTCCCCCGCGGGCCGCGCGGTGCGGGTGCGTTCGACGCGCATGGTGTCCTTCACGCAGCGCGCGGTGGCCGCCGTCGCGTACGAGGTGGAGCCGCTGGACGGCAGCCTGCGGGTGGTCGTGCAATCGGAACTGGTGGCCAACGAGGAGGTGCCGCGCAGCGAGGGCGACCCGCGGCGGGCCGCCGCGCTGGAGAACCCGCTGGTGCCGGAGGAGAACTTCGCGTCCGGCACCCGGCTGCGGCTGGTGCACTCCACGGCCCGCAGCGGACTGCGGCTGGCCGCCGCCGCCGATCACCGCGTGGACGGCCCCGAGGCGACCACGAAGGTCTCCTCGGAGTCCGACGACGACGTCAGCAGGCTCACCATCACCTCCGTACTGGAGTCCGGGCAGCGGCTGCGGCTGGAGAAATTCGTCGCGTACGGCTGGTCGGCGACCCGGTCGCTGCCCGCGCTGCGCGACCAGGCGGACGCGGCGCTGGTCGGCGCCCGCGACACCGGGTGGGACGGCCTGCTGGAGCAGCAGCGCGCCTACCTGGACGACTTCTGGGACCGGGCGGACGTGGAGGTCGACGGCGACACCGAGATCCAGCAGGCGGTGCGCTTCGGGCTCTTCCACGTCCTGCAGGCCGGTGCGCGGGCCGAGGAACGGGCGATCCCCGCCAAGGGCTTGACCGGCTCCGGCTACGACGGTCACACCTTCTGGGACGCCGAGACGGCCGTGCTGCCGGTGCTGACCTTCACCGCGCCGCGCGCGACCTCGGAGGTGCTGCGCTGGCGCCACAACACGCTGCCTGCGGCCCAGGAGCGCGCCCATCAACTGGGCCTGGCCGGTGCCGCGTTCCCGTGGCGGACAATCAACGGCGCCGAGGCGTCGGGGTACTGGCCCGCGGGCACGGCGGCCTTCCACATCAACGCCGACATCGCCGACGCGGTGGTGCGCTATGTGACGACCACCGGCGACCGGGACTTCGAGGAGAACATCGGCCTCGAACTCCTCGCGGAAACCGCCAGGTTGTGGCGGTCCCTGGGTCATCACGACCACGCGGGGGCCTTCCACATCGACGGCGTGACCGGGCCCGACGAGTACAGCGCGATCAGCGACGACAACGCGTACACCAACCTGATGGCGCAGGCGAATCTCGTCGCGGCGGCGGACGCCGCCGAGCGCCATCCGCGCCGGGCCGCCGAGTTGGGCGTCACCGACGAGGAGACGGCGGCCTGGCGGGACGCGGCGGCGGCGATGTCCCTGCCGTACAACGAGGAGCTGGGGGTCCACGAGCAGTCCAAGGGCTTCACCCGGCACCAGGTGTGGAACTTCGCCGAGACCGATCCGGCGCACTATCCGCTGCTGCTCAACTACGCCTACTTCGACCTGTACCGCAAGCAGGTGGTCAAGCAGGCCGACCTGGTGCTGGCGATGTTCCTGCGCGGAGACGCCTTCGAACACGCCCAGAAGGTACGGAACTTCGCGTACTACGAGCCGCTGACCGTCCGCGACTCCTCGCTGTCGGCGTACTGCCAGTCGATCATCGCCGCCGAGGTCGGCCATCTCCAACTGGCCTACGACTACCTCGGCGAGTCGGCGCTGATCGACCTCGGCGACCTGGAGAACAACTCGCGCGACGGCCTGCACATCGCGGCGCTCGCCGGTACGTGGACGGCGCTGGTGTCGGGGCTCGGCGGGATGCGGCTCTTCGACGGCGACCCGATCCGCTTCGCGCCCCGGCTGCCCGACGCGCTCAGCCGGATCGCCTTCCGGCTGGCCTTCCGCGGGCGCCGGCTGCACGTCGAGGTCACCAGGAGCGAGGCCACGTACACCCTCGCGGAGGGCGAGCCGATCGAGGTCCTGCACTACGAGAAGTCCTTCATGCTGACCGCGGAGCACCCGGTCAGCCGCGACCTGCCGGAGATCGAGCACCGCCCGCAGCCCTCGCAGCCCCCGGGCCGGGCGCCGCGCCGCCGCAATCAGCGGCCCGGCTAGGGCCGTCCGGGGAACGCAGTGGGGTGGGGGCGCGGGGGGGGGGGGGGCCCCCCCCCCGCGTTAGTGGTCGACAAGGCAGGGGGCGGCTCCGGGGTGGGGAAGCCTCTGGACGCGGCTGACGCCAACCGCCCCGCACCGGCGGGGGC
>NZ_JBIBIC010000014.1:0-200043 GCF_042957385.1 Streptomyces sp. NPDC008079 | reverse complement strand
CGGTTACATTCCGAACCCGGAAGCTAAGCCTTTCAGCGCCGATGGTACTGCAGGGGGGACCCTGTGGGAGAGTAGGACACCGCCGAACAATCTTTCAGCTCGGGTCCTCCGAATTTAATTCGGAGGACCCGAGCTTTTTTGCGTTGTACCGTCGGATGATGCGGTACGAGATACGGCCGGTGGCACCGGCGGAGTGGCAGCGGATCCGGGCACTGCGGTTGGCAGCGCTCCAGGACCCGGTCAGCAGCATGGCCTTCGCGCGGACCTTCGAAGAGGAGGCCGCGCTGAGCGACACGGTCTGGCAGCGACGGGCGTCCGGTGCCGGATCCCAGCAGTTCGTCGCCATCGACCGTGACGCGGTCCGCAAACCCGACGAGACCGACGGACACCAGGGCGGCGCCTGGGTCGGCATGCTCACCGTCGTCGTGGAGCGCCCCGACTACTTCTCCGTCAACGCCGTCTATCTGGTCCCCGAGACCCGCGGAACCGGTCTGGCCGAGCGCCTGTTCGCCGCCGCCATCGCCTGGGCCTGGGACCGTACCGACCGCGTGTACCTGTGGGTCCACCAGGACAACGGCCGTGCTGAGTCCTTCTACCAGCGCTTCGGCTTCATCCGCACCGGCGAGACGATGAAGTATCCGCTGAACCCGTCCGAGACGGAGTACGAGATGGTGCTCTTCAGGGACCGCTAGACCGCGCCGCCGGACGACGACGAATCCGGCACCGCGCCGCCGGACGACGACGAATCCGGCACCGTACCGCCGTACCGCTGCACGCCGCCGTACGCGATGCGCGCCGCCTTACGCGATGCGCGCCAAGTCGTCCGCCAGCACGGCTCCCAGGAGGGCCTCGCCGCGTGTCCAGCGCTCGACCTCGTCGACGGCGTAGGCACCGAGCCGTTGGACCTCCGTGCCCTGGCAGCCCGCGATGTGCGGGGTGAGCAGGACGTTGCGGAGGCTGTGCAGCCGGTGGCCGCGGGGGAGTGGTTCGGGGTCGGTGACGTCGAGGTAGGCGTCGAGGCGGCCCGCGGCGCATTCGCGGGTGAGGGCCGCGGTGTCGACCAGCCGGCCGCGCGCGGTGTTGATGACGGAGGCGCCGTCGCGCATCAGGGCCAGGCGGCGGGCGTCGAGCAGGTGGTGGGTCTCGGGCAGATCGGGTGCGTGCACGGTCACGATGTCGGAGGTCGCGCACAGCTCGTCGAGGTCCACGAGTTCCGCGCCGAGAGCGGTGGCCTGGGCGGCGGAGACGTACGGGTCGGCGAGCAGGACGCGGAAGTCGGAGGGGGCGGCGAGGAGCCGGGCGATGACGCCGCGGCCGATGCGGGAGGCGCCGATGACGCCGACGACGGCGCCGTCCGCGCCGCGCCGGTCGCGGTAGCCGAGGAGTTGGCCGTCGGTGTACTCGGCGGCGGTGCCGAGCGCGCGGCGGGCGGCGAGGACGACCGTGGCCATGGTGAAGTCCACGACGGGACCGGCGTTGGCGTCGGCCGCCGACGAGACGGCGATGCCGCGCTGCCAGACCTCGGGCCCGACGTGGCCTTTGACGGTGCCGGCGGCGTGGATGACGGCGCCGAGCCGGGGCGCGAGGGCCAGGACGGCGGAGTCGACGGCGGGCGCGCCCCAGCCGGTGAGCAGCACGTCGGCGTCGGCGAGCGCGGCCCGCGCGGCGGGCGTCGTGGTGTCGGTGACGAGGGCGGGGTGGACGGCCGCGAGGGCGTCGAGCCGGGTGCGCAGGGGGGCCGGAAGTACCAGGTCGAGGATGTCCGGACGCATCGCCAGCACCAGATTCGGACGCTCCGCCATGTCTGCCCCTCACGTGTCCGCAGGTCTGCGTGGGTCTGTGCACGGTGACGTGCTCGTGTTCGTGGTCCTGCTCGTGTTCATGTTCGTCGTCGTGCGTGTGCGGCGCCGTGCGTGCGGGCCGCTGTGCGCGCACCACGGTGTAATCGGTTTCTTTCTCTGGCTCTGAGATTAGGGCCGACGCCATCAGAGGTCAACGTCTTGGGCTGCGCGAGGGGTTGACCTGTCGTAGTAACCGGTTTAGGTTCCGTCCCACCTTAAGCGTCGAGGAGGACGCGATGGCGATTGCCGAACAGGACGCCACCAGCCGCGCCGATGCGGTGGGCGCGTCCGAACGACGCGTGAGACGCGCGAAACGCCTGGCCCGTAGGGGCGGGGCGAACCGTGTGAAGCCCGAGCCCGGCTCGCGCCGCAAGCGGCTGCGCCGGGATGCCGCCCTCGTCCTGCTGATGGCGCCCGGCGTGGCGTACTTCCTGCTTTTCCACTACGGCGCGATGGTCGGGAACGTCATCGCGTTCAAGGACTACGTGCCCTTCGACGGGCTCTGGGCCAGCCAGTGGGTGGGCTTCGCGAACTTCCAGCGGATGTTCGGCGACCCGGACTTCTGGGCCGCGGTCGTCAACACCCTGTGGATAGCGCTGCTCCAGCTCGTCTTCTTCTTCCCCGTGCCGATCGCGCTGGCGATGCTGCTGCACAGCCTGACCCGCGACAGCGTGCGGCGGTTCGTGCAGAGCGTGGCGTATCTGCCGCACTTCCTGTCGTGGGTCATCGTGGTGGCCCTCTTCCAGCAGGTGCTCGGCGAGACCGGGCTGCTCAACAGCGTGCTCGGCGACGCCCACCTGCACACCGTGAACATCATCGGCAACCCCGACGCGTTCAAGCCGCTGGTCGTGGCCCAGGTGATCTGGAAGGACTGCGGCTGGGGCACGATCATCTTCCTCGCCGCGCTGTCACAGGTCGACGAGCAGCAGTACGAGGCCGCGGCGATCGACGGTGCGGGTCCGTGGCGGCGGTTCTGGCACGTCACCCTGCCGTCGCTGCGGCCGATCATCGTTCTTCTGCTGATCATGAGGCTCGGTGACATCCTGTCGGTCGGCTTCGAGCAGATGTTGCTCCAACGGCCGGCGGTCGGGCCCGAGGCGGCCGAGATCATCGACACCTTCGTCTACTACAAGGGCATCATCGGCGGCGACTTCGGCTATGCCGCCGCGGCCGGTCTCTTCAAGGGCGTCGTGGGCGCCGTACTCGTCTTCACCGCCAACAAGGTCGCGCACCGGCTGGGCGAGCAGGGGGTCTACCGATGAGCGCCGTTCAGTCCGCCGGTCGCACGCCTCGTACCGGCCCGTTCCGTTCGGTCCGCCCGCGTCGTTCGAGTCGCCCGGTCCGTCCCGTCCGTCCTTCGTGGATGGAGAAGCCGAAGCCCGTCACCCAGGCGGCCAAGGCGCTGGCCCTGGTCGCCGTCGTCCTGCTGGTCACCGTCCCGTTCCTGATCATCGTGTCGACCAGCTTCGCGTCCAACAAGGACGTGGTCGCCAACGGCGGCTGGGTGCTGTGGCCGGAACACCCCACCCTGCGCGCCTACCGGGAGATCTTCGACGGCAGCATCGTCACCCACGCGCTGTGGGTGAGCGCCGGTGTGACGATCATCGGCACGGCCCTCAGCCTCGCCTGCACGATTGGTCTGGCGTACGCGCTCAGCCGTCCCCAGGTCTTCGGCGGCAAGCCGATCCTGCTGCTGATCCTGTTCACCTTCCTCTTCCCGCCCGGCATGATCCCCGGCTTCCTGCTGGTCAAGGGCCTGAACATGCTCGACAGCTACGAGTCGTTGATCGCACCCGTCCTGATCAATGTGTTCAACCTCGTCGTACTGCGCGGCTTCTTCCAGTCGATCCCCGAGGAGCTGTACGAGGCGGCCCGGCTGGACGGCGCGGGCGAGTGGCTGATCCTGCGCAGGATCGTCCTCCCGCTGTCCAAGGCGGCCCTCGCGGTCGTCGGGCTCTTCTACGCGGTCTCGTACTGGAACGCCTGGTTCTACGCGTCGATCTACCTCAACTCCGACCACTGGCCGCTCCAACAGGTGCTGCGCACGTATGTCATCGGGGGTGCGCAGCTCGCGGACTCCGGGGCCAGCGAGGCGGGGATGGTCTCGTCGCCCCAGACGATCCAGATGGCGGTGCTGGTGGTGGCGACCGTGCCGATCCTCGTCGTCTACCCCTTCCTCCAGAAGTACTTCACCAAGGGCGTGCTGACCGGCGCCATCAAGAGCTGAGCCGTACGCGGGCCGAGCGGCCGAGCGGCCGAGTGGCCGCGGACCGTGCCGCCGTACCCGTATCACCGCACCCGCATCGCACCCGTACCCCTGAAAGGACTGACCGTGAGCACCTCGTCGTTCTCGCGGCGTACGCTGCTGCGCTCGATCGCCGCAAGTGGCGCCGCTCTGGCCGCCCCATCCGTTCTCGCCGCATGCTCGTCCTCCTCGTCCGGCGGCCACGATGTGAGCAACGCGGGCAAGAAGCTCGCACCCTGGCCGACGTACAAGCCGGTCAACGGGCCCGCGCCCGATCTGCCGGGGACGGCGGACGGGGTGCAGCCGGGTTATCTGACGTATCCCAAGAACCTGGTCAGCGCGGTCGCCGACAAGCCGGGCAACGGCGAGACGATCAAGGTGATGACGATCTCGTACGGGACGCCGCCGAAGCCCGCGTCGGAGAACAAGTTCTGGGCGGCGGTCAACAAGGCGCTGGGGGTGAACATCGAGTTCACGGTCGTGCCGGACTCCGACTACGACAACAAGATGGCCACCTTGATGGCGGGCAACGACCTGCCGGACGTCATCAACCTCGGCGGTGGTCACGTACTGCCCCGCGAGGCGCAATTCGTGCAGGCCAAGTGCGCGGACCTGAGCGAGTACCTGGCGGGCGACGCGGTCAAGGACTACCCGAATCTGGCGAACATCCCCACCTACGCGTGGGAGGACATGGGCCGGATCAGCGGGCGGATCCTCGGCATTCCGGTGCAGCGGTCCGCGCCCGGCACCACGCTGTGGATCAACAACGACATCTTCAGCGCGGCCGGCATGAAGGACGGCTGGACGTCGGACGACTTCATGGCCGTCGCCAAGGAGGCGACGCACGGCAAGAAGTACGCGCTGGGCGCGGCGCAGCAGACCGGCTTCGGCTTCGCGGTGCACACGATGGCGTTCGGCGCGCCGCAGGAGTGGAAGCTCGACGGCGGGCACTTCGTCGACGCGTACGGCACGGACGAGTACAAGGCGGGCCTGGAGTTCATGCTGAAGCTGCGGCAGGCGGGGACGTACCTGCCGAACGCGCTCAGCACCTCCACCGTCGACTGCAAGACGCTCTTCTACAACGGCACGGTCGCGTCGATGGGTGACGGCTTCGGGGCACTGACCACGAGCATCCCGAGCATCAAGGACGCCTTCGTCCTGGACGGCGCGGTGCCGTACACGCCGTCGGGCGGTGGCAAGCCCGGCATGGAGCGGGCGCGTGGGATCTTCGGCTACACGGTGCTGAAGAAGGCCGCGCCCGAGCGGATCAAGCTGATCCTGCGGGTGCTCGACTACTTGGCGGCGCCGTTCGGCACCAAGGAGTACGAGCTGACGCACTTCGGCATCGAGGGCACGCACTTCACGCGGGACGCGGAGGGCTCGCCGATACCGACGGACCTCGGTCTGGTGGAGAGCACCGTCAATCTTCCGATCAAGTACCTGTCCGACGCGCCGCAGGTGCTCTACCTGCCGGGGCGGCCGGACGACGTCAAGCGCAGCCACGCCTGGCAGGTGAAGATCGCGCCGATGCTCGTACGCAATCCGCGGTTCGGCCTCCAGTCGGAGACTTTCACCCGGTCGGGAGCCACCATCGGGCAGTACCGGCTCGACACGATCGGCGCGATCGTGGCCGGGCGCAAGCCGCTGAGCGCGTGGGACGAGGCGGTGAAGAAGATGCGCGGCGACGGCCTGAACAAGATCGCCGACGAGTACGCGGCGGATTACGCGGCCAACCACTGACGCCCTGTGCCTGCCGCCCGGCCCCGCACTACTACGCTGGGCGGCAGCGCGGGGGGCGCCGGGCGCCGCGTCGAACGATGTGTCGAACGAAGCGTCGGGCGTGGGACCCGGTCCTGCGCTGAGCCAGGCGCCGGGCCGTGGGTCGGTCCTTGCGTCGCGTGTTGGCCGTCGCGGATCCGGAGCCGCGGGCCGCTGAGGAATCGGATGGCGGGGATGGCGGAGACTGCACCAGAGCCGGGGCCGGGTAACGGGCAGGGCGTGGGAAGCCCCATGGGTGCGGGGACCGCGGCGGGTGCGGGCGGCGGGAGCCGGCGCGTCACCATCCGCGATGTCGCCGTCCGGGCGGGTGTCTCGGTCGCCACCGTCTCGCGGGCGCTGGCCGGGAACTACCCGACGTCGGCCGCCGCGCGCGCCAAGGTGCTGCGGGCGGTCAAGGACCTCGACTACGTGATCGACGGCCGGGCGCGGGCGCTGGCCGGGACGGGGCCCAAGACGGTCGCGGTGATCATGATGTCGGTCGACAGCTACTTCTTCGCCGCCGTCGCCCAGGGCGTCGAGCAGGAGGCCGCCGCGCGCGGCCGGCTGTGCATGGTGTGCAGCCACGGCGGTGACGAGGCGCGCGAGCTGGCGCTGGTGCAGATGATGCGTGAGCAACGCGCCGAGATCGTGATCCTGGTCGGCGGCGCGGTCGAGGACGAGGCGTACCGCGTGCGGCTGACCGAGTACGCGCACGGGCTCGCCGCCGCGGGCTCCCGGCTCGTGCTGTGCGGGCGCCCCGCGCCGAGCCCCGACACCCCGGTTATCGCGGTGGAGTACGACAACGAGGCCGGTGCGTACGCCGCCGTCAGCCACCTGCTGTCCGCCGGGCACCGGCGGATCCTCTACCTGGGCACGATGCCGGGGCACAGCACGGCCGAGCCGCGCGTGCGCGGTTACCAGCGTGCGCTGGCCGACCACGGGCTCGGGCCGGAGCACCAGCGGATCGCGGGTATCGGCCTCGGTCGCACCAACGGCTACAACTCCATGCGGGACCTGCTCGCGCGGTGCGACGGCAACCCCGACTTCACCGCGGTCTTCGCCGGTGACGATCTGGTCGCCGCGGGCGCTATGGCCGCCATGCGCGAGCGCGGGCTCCGCACCCCCGAGGACATCTCGGTGGTCGGCTACAACAACGACGATGTTTCCCAAGACCTCAACCCTCCCCTGACCACCGTCAACATTCCTTCCTACGAGCTCGGCCGCGCCGCCGTCCGCCTGGCCCTCGCCGAAGAGGACGCCGGCCTCCCCGGCTCCGCCCGCGGCACCGCCCAGACCCGCCATCTCCTGGGCACGCACATCGTCCTGCGGGAGTCCGTGCGACGGCTCACGGCGGAGGAGTCAGCGCTTTAGGAGCGCGGTCCTTCGCGTTCGCTCCCGCGGTGGGCGGTCCCCGAGTTCTTCTCGGAGGCGGCCCTCCGCAGAGGCGTCCTCATCCCTGGCGGAGCAGTGAACCGAATCCCGCCGCCCGCAGGCGCGAAGCGAATTCCCTCTCGTCCAGCCCGAATTCCTCCGCCGTCCGTCCCAGGTGCCAGTCGTGCGCTGCCAACCGTTCCAACAGGTGTCCGCGCCGAATCTGCGTCTCGGACAGACGAAAGGTCTTCAGATACGCGAGCCGACCGTCCGCCGCGGTGATGACCTCACCTATGTGGTTCTCCTCGCGGGGCCGAAAGGCCGGTATGAATCGCGACAGCGTGAACCCGCCCGCCCGGTACACCTTCCGCGTCGCGTACTCGGTATTCAGCAGCCCCGCCGCCATCGTCCCGTCGTGGAATTCCGCCCACGCCCGCTGTTCCGCGGCCACCGCCGCTCGCAGATCCGCCGTCGTCCGCACCCGCGTCTCGTCGATCCTCGGCACGAAGTCCGGCACGGCCGCGCTCAACAGGGCGTATTGGTAGATGAGTTCCCCGTACAGATCCTGGACGAGCGTGGCGTGCAGCGCCCGGTAGTCCTCCGGGTGCGGTACGACGAAGGCCGCGGCGAGGGCGTCGGCCGTGTAGAGCAGTACCCCGCACTGGCCCGGGTGTATCTCGAACACCTTCAGCGCGTCCCCGAGCCCGCGCACGGTCACGCCGATGTACGCCTCCTCCACCCGAGGCGACAGGCCCTGCCGCAGCGCCCGCTGCGACCACTCCTCCCACGCGATGGTCGGGCCGCCGAAGTGCAGCGCCAGATAACCGTCGAGCGCGAGGTGCAGCGGCAGGAACCGCAGTCGGTGCTTGGCCTCTCGGCGTGCCATCCGGCGGTGGATGCGCAGCGGCATCGCGATCACGGGCTCGGCGTCCCGGTCGCCGCGCAACTGTGTCCCGTACGCCGCCGCGGCGCCCGCATGACCGCTGTCCGCGCCCCAGTCGGCGACGAAGCCGTGCGGGATGTACGACGTGTAGGTGGTGCGCGGCCCAACCGTCACCACACCGATGCCGTCCCCGTACAGCTCGGCGTGCAGCCGCAGGCCCGGCAGCGGTTCGGCGCGGACCAGCGGGACGAGGCGGATGCCGCCCCAGACCTGCGAGGGGCGCGTGGTGAGTCCGGCCAGGTCGAGGCGGAGGGTGCCGGTGGCGGTCATCGGGCCTCCTCGGGTGCGGTCAGGAACGCGGTGATACGGCTGTCCAGGTGGGCGCGCAGCTCGGGCAGGCCGGTGCGGCCGGTGGCGAACCGCGCCAGGCCGACCAGCGACGGCAGATCCTCGGCGTCGCGGATGCCAGCGGTGGGTACGGTCGGGGCCAGGCGGCGCACGTCGAAGTCGTCCGCGTCGTACACGGGGTTGAGGTGTACGACGGTGACCCGCCCGTCCGGGTCGAGCCGGGTCCGCCATACGCGCAGCACCTCGGCGGCCAGCCCCGGCGGTGCGTTGTCCCAGCCGTCGGAGATGATCAGCAGCCGGTCCGGGCCGGTCTCCAGTGCGTCCAGAATCCGCTCGCCGAGCGGGGTCGCCCCGTGCGGGAACGCCAGCAGCGGATCGCTCCGTCCCGATGTCCACAGGGCTGTGTACGAGTCGGCGAGTGCCTCCAACAGGTGGTGGGCTGCGAGCGCCACCGCGAGCGGGCGGCGCCGCTTCTGGCCGGAGCCGTAGGAGGAGAAGCTGTCGTCCAGGACTGCCGCGACCCGGCCCCAGCCGCGCTCGCCGCGCGCGGCCCGGCGCGCGGCGGCCCGCAGCGCCGCTGTCAACTCCGTCCGCCGCCCGGCTCGTTCGTCCAGGGACAGCCCGAGGACGTACGAGGCAAGCCGGGTCAGCGGCATCCGCGTCAGGTCGGTCCGGACGGCGGTCGCGCCGTGGCGGCGCGCCGAGTCCTGGAAACGGAGCCGTTCGAGCCGGGTCATCCGGGGCGCGATCCGCTCCAGGAATGCCGCGCGTGCGATGCCGTGCCGGGCCGCGAAGCCCTCCGCGACGGTGAACGGCAGCTCGTAGACCGCTGTCTGCTCGTAGTGCGCGCGGCGCCAGGTCTCCAGCAGCGGCGTCCCGTAGCGCGTGCGGCGGCGCGGGGCGAACAGGAAGTCACCCAACTCGGCTTCTCGTGCGGGCAGGTGGGCGTGCCGCAGCGCCGTCTTCACCCCGGTCCGGTACTTGACGGCGTCGAACGCCGGGTCGGGGCGGGCGGCCAGCCAGTCCCGCATGATCGCGCGGGTGCGGCGGTTGTTGACCTTGGCCCGGCGCAGCGCGGCGAAGAGGGCGTAGACCCGCTGCGGGGGCAGTGCGGTCAGCCGTCGGGCAATCAACCGGCCTTCGGTGCGGCGCTGTTCGGGGGTCGCTTCGGTGGCGCTCTCCAGCAGCCGGCGGATGATCAGCGCGGCGTTGTGGTCGTTGATGTCGAGGGCGAGCGCGGCGGCGTACAGATCGCGGTAGTTGCCCAGCATGTACGCGTGCAGGAAGTCGAGCGAGAGGTGCTGGGTGTCGGCGTCGGAGTGGAATTCGCGTTGGGCGGTGGATGTGGTCGCGGCATTGGCGAACAGGAGGACGTCCTCGGCGGCGATCAGTCCTTCTGGCTGCATGAGGTGACTCCTGTTCTCGCGTAGGTGTGTTGGGGCGTCGATTGCTGGTGTGTTCGAGGTGTTCGGCGTCGACCGGGGAATGAGGGCGCGAGCTGCGAATCATTGCTTCAGAGGCAGGTTCCGGAAGTCGCGACGGAGTCCCGCGGTCGACTCTCGAACGGTAACAGGGTCGGCGGATTCGCTCGCGGAGTTTTCCACAGGGCGACTTTCGGCGAATGAGTTATCCACAGGCTGGAAATCAGTTGCCCCACGAGGACGGTGTGGAGCGGATACTGATGATCAGTGACAAGCGGACATTGACAACTCAACAGGGAGCAGAGGAAGCAGGGGCGCGAACCGGCCGGGCGGGCGGGCGCCGCGCGTTCCCGCCGGGGGCATCTCTCCCGTGCGTTCTCGCCCGCGTGTGCGCACACGCGGGCGGGCGCGTGGGCGCGGGCGTGCGGCCGGGCGCCCGCGCGCGGAATCAGCGGATGCGGACCGCGTCCGGGATCGACGGCGGGAGCGTGTCGGCCGTCTCATCGCCCAGGGCCAGGCGCATGTCGGCGTGCTGCCACAGCGGCGCGTGCCAGCGCGCGAGCGCCTGTTCGGGGGAGCGCAGGACGGCGAGGGTGGGCAGACCGGAGTGGTGACCGGTGCTCAGCAGGTCCGACAGGCCCGGGAGCGGGGCCAGCGCGGCGACGTCGTCCAGGATGAAGGTCAGTGGTGGGTCGAGCCGACCGGCGGATGACGTTGCGGCCATGCGCCGGCCGTGCTCGACCACGCTGGAGGCGAGTGCGGTGAGCAGGGGCATCGCACCCAAGTGGGTCCGCGGATCCTCGATGCGCTCACCCACTACGTAAAGTGTGCCCCTTTCCGCGACGAATGACTCCATGTCGAGGCCACCTGAGCGCGGTGGATTGCAGGCGTCGCGGATGTGTACCGCGTTCAGCGGTTCGAGGGTCTGGCGGATCAACGCCTGCGCCGCGTCCCGGCGTTCGGGGTGGGCGTGCAGCACCGATTCCAGTTCGCCGCTCCAGCCGGAGGCGGCCTCGGTGTCGGTACGCAGGATCCGCACCGCCTCACCGGCCGCTGAACCGCTCGCCGCCCAGCGTTGCACCTGGCGGAATGGCCCGCCGTCCAGGGCCGCCGCGTGCAGCCAGCAGCGCAGCAGCGTCACGGCGGTGTCGTGGACGATGGCCTCGTTGGCGCGTGCGGGCCGCAGTGGCGCCAGCAGTGCGCCCGCGCGTATCCCGGCGGTCTCCGGTCGCTCGCAGCCGCCGTGCGGCGCCCACCGCAGCCGCCCGGGCACATCGAGGAGGTGCGCCGGATCGTAGACGTGGACGGGACCGAGCTTGCTGCGGTTGCCGACGGTCTGCTGATAGGTGTCCGGGTCCGCAGTGGTGACCACGGCGGGTCCCGCGGCGGCCAGGACGGCGGGCTGCACGATGCGCTTGGACTTGTCGCCGCGCGGGCTGGCGAACAGGGCATAGGTGCGGGTGACTTCACCGCCGGGCAGTGGGTCGGCGACGGGGTGCGGGATCGGGGCCGCGGCCGCGGTGCCGGTGGCTCCGGCGGCGGTGTGCCCGGTCGCTTCGGTGGCCGTGGCGGGGATCGGCTCGAAGGCCGTGGTCGGCGCGTCCTCGCGCGGGCCTGCCGCGCCCGGCACGGAGCGGAACCAGGCGTCCAGGCCGTCGTCGCCCGCGGCCTTGGACCCGACCGGCTGGCCGCGGCGGCGGCGCGGCGAGGGCAGCGGGGTGCGCTCCACCGGCGCGGGCGCCGCCTCAGGGGCCGGGGCGGGCGGGGCCTGGCGGGGTGCCCTCAGGCGGGCGCGGGTACGGGCCACCGCGTTCAGCACGAAGACGGTCAGGACGAACAGCACCATGAACTGGCTGATGAAGATGCCCCAGAACAGCCCGGAGCCGGGCAGTTGGCCGGGAGGCGAGTCGGGCCAGGCCGCGGCGACGTCGTGCGGTTCCGCGATCAGGTGCCGCATGGCTTGGGGGGTGCGGGTGAAGTGCACCTCGGCGGGCCAGCCGCCGTGCGAGAGGACCCCCGCGATGCCGGTGGCGGTCCACACCAGCAGCGTCACGCCCAGCAGGAAGCCGAGGACGCCGACGATCAGGCCGTCCGGCAGGCCCCCAGAGGACTCGCGTTTCCTCCCGGCCATGTCACCCCACCTCTCATGCCACCGCGTCGTCGGCCAACTGCTTGGCCAGCGCCACCTCGGCGGCGGCGTGTGCCTCGGCACGGGCCTCGGCCTCCGCCTCCGACGCCGCTTCGGCCTCGACCTCCGCTTCGTGCTCCAGGGAGGTCTCGGTCATCGCGCGGTCGGTGAAGACCAGGGGCCGTTCCGCCTCGGTGATCAGGTGCTTGACGACCTGCACATTGCCGTTGACGTCCCAGACGGCGATGCCGGGGGTGAGCGTCGGGATGATCTCCACTGCCCAGCGCGGCAGGCCGAGCACCCGCCCGGTGGCGCGCGCCTCGTCGGCCTTCTGGGCGTAGATGGTGCGGGTGGAGGCCATCTTCAAGATGGCGGCGGCTTCCTTCGCCGCGGCCCCGTCGACGACGTCCGAGAGGTGGTGGACGACGGCGACGAAGGACAGGCCCAACCGGCGGCCGAACTTCAGCAGCCGCTGGAAGAGCTGGGCCACGAAGGGCGAGTTGATGATGTGCCAGGCCTCCTCGACCAGGAAGATGCGTTTCTTCCGGTCGGGCCTGATCCAGGTGTGCTCCAGCCACACACCGACGATCGCCATCAGGATCGGCATCGCGATCGAGTTGCGGTCGATGTGGGAGAGGTCGAAGACGATCAGCGGCGCGTCCAGGTCGATGCCGACGGTCGTGGGCCCGTCGAACATGCCCCGCAGGTCACCGTCGACCAGCCGGTCGAGCACCAGGGCCACGTCCAGGCCCCAGGCGCGGACGTCGTCCAGGTCGACGTTCATGGCCTCCGCCGACTCCTCCAGCGGGTGCCGCAGCCGTTCCACGATGTCGGTGAGGATCGGCTGCCGGTCGGTGATCGTCTCGATCACATACGCGTGCGCGACCTTCAGCGCGAAGCCGGACCGCTCGTCGAGACCGCGGCCCATCGCGACCTCGATGATCGTCCGGAGCAGCGCGAGCTGACCGGTGAGGGTGATCGCCGGGTCCAGGGGATTGAGCTTGATGCCGCCGTCCAGCGCGGCCATAGGGTCCAGCCGGATGGGAGTTAATCCCAGCGACTTCGCGATGAGGTTCCACTCGCCGACGCCGTCCTCGCCCTGCGCGTCGAGCACCACGACCTGCCGGTCGCGGAAGCGGAGCTGGCGCAGCACGTAGGTCTTCTCCAGCGCCGACTTGCCGTTGCCGGACTCGCCGAGGACCAGCCAGTGCGGGGCTGGCAGCTGCTGGCCGTAGAGCTGGAAGGGGTCGTAGATGTAGCCCTTGCCCGAGTACACCTCGCGGCCGATGATGACGCCGGAGTCGCCGAGGCCGGGGGCGGCGGTGGGCAGGTACACCGCCTGGGCCTGGCCGGTGGAGGTGCGCACCGGCAGCCGCGTCGACTCGACCCGGCCGAACAGGAAGCTCGTGAAGGCGTCCGTGAGCGCCGCAAGAGGGTCCAGCATGGGCATGGCGGTGGCCTCCTCGTACGGGCGGACTAGCGGCGGATGCCGGTCGCGAACGGCAACGTATTAACGAATGCCCGGTGGTGCTCACGATCGCACCACTCAAGCTTCAAATACGACTTACCGGCGGAAGCGCGAATGGTGCGCTTGTCGCGCGCCAGCGCTTCCGGGGAGCGCGAGGACACCGTGATGTAGCCGACGAGGTTAACGCCGGCGGCGCCGCTCGCCAGGTCCTCGCCGCGCTGGTCGATCCGCCCGTGGTGGGCGACGTCGCGCGGGTCCACGACCCGGTTCATCTTCGCGGCGCGGCTGGCGTCGGCGTCGTCGTTGGTCTTCTCGGTCAGCATCCGCTCGATGGCCACATCGGTGGGTTCGAGGTCCATGGTGACCGCGACCGTACGGATCACATCAGGGGTGTGCACCAGCAGCGGCGCCAGGAAGTTCACGCCGACCGGCGTCATGGGCCACTCCTTGACCCACGCGGTGGAGTGGTTCCAGGGTGCGCGGGTCGATGACTCACGGGTCTTGGCCTGCAAGTACGTCGGCTCGGTCGCGTCCAGCTCGGCCGGCCAGGCGTTGCGGCGGGTCATCGCCTGGATGTGGTCGATGGGGTGGTCCGGGTCGTACATCGAGTGCACCAGCGACGACAGCCTGGCCTGGCCCAGCGGCTGCCTGACACGGATGTCCGCTTCGGCGAGACGGGCGCAGATGTCGTTGAGCTCACGGGCCATCACCGCGGCGAGTCCCGCGTCCTTGTCGACCTTCACGCCGCGGCCCGAGGTGGCGCGTGCCATCGCGTTGCCCTCGGCGGCCAGTTCGCGCGTGAAGTGCATGCACGCCACCAGATACGCGCGGTGCTGCTCGGAGGAGGTCGATACCATGGACTGGAGCTGGTCGTAGGAGTCCTTGAGCCAGTTCTCTGCCGCCGGGTCGCCGCGCTGGGCGACGTCCTTGGCGTGGGCGTCAGGGTCGGCGGGCAGGGTGCGGGCGAGCATCTGAAGCCGGGTCACGAAGCCGTCGCCGTTGGCCACATGCTTCAGCAGGGTGCCGAACCGCTCGACCAGGGCTTCCTGGTCCTCGCTGTCGCGCAGCCCGACGCCGGGTCCCTCGATCTCGATGGCGGCCGTCACCGTACGCCGGTCGACGTGCAACAGCACCGCGATCTCGTCGGGCCCGAACGGCGCCGCCAGCCAACTGATCCGCCCGATCCCCGGCGGCGGCCCGACCTCGACCTCGCGCCCGTCGAGCCCGATCCCGGCCTCCTCGATCCCCGACCGGTAGGTGGGAGAGACCCGCAGCGTACGGCGGAAGGTGCGGTTGATCTCGAACCAGCGGTAGAACGTGCGCCGCCGGTACGGCATGTACACCGCGGCCAGGGCCAGCATCGGCCAGCCGACCAGGCCGACGATGCGCAGCAGCAGCACCGGGACCAGGAGGCCGCACAGCATGCCGAGGCCCGCTCCGGCCACGATCAGCGCGATCTCGCCGGTCTCCCGGTTCTTGCCCACGATCGCGTTGGGCCGGGCCTTGCCGATCAGATACGTACGGCGCGGCTGGGTGAAGGGCTGGGTCGTCACCGGCGATCACCTCCCTGCGAATTGCCGTTGTTCGATCCTGAGCCCGAGCCTCTGCCGAAGTTCGAGCCGAAGTTTCCGCCCCCGAAGCCGTTGCCACCGGTACGTGAGCCACCGCCGGAGCCGCCGCTCCCGCCGGACGGTCCCGGACTGCCGGTACGGCTGCTGTGCGCGGCCACCCCGCCTGCCACCGGGTTCGAGGGCTGAGAGCCGCCGCCCTGCGCCTGCTCCTGCGGGCCGCCGCGCGCGCTGTGCGTGTTGATGCCCTGCCGCACCAGCGCCGCGGGCGACGAGATCACCGCGGCTGCCTGGCTCTGGCCGCTGGCCTTGCGGTTGTTCCGCAGATTCACCACGTCGTCGCCGAAGCCGGGCACGAAGCGGTAGATCATCGCGCTCGCGAAGATCGCCAGCAGGATGATCGACAGGCCGGACACCACCGCTGAGAACGCGTCAGGTCCGTCCTTGGACGACGACAGCGCGCCGGCCAGACCCAGCACGATCACGATCACCGGCTTTACCAGGATCACCGCGATCATGATCCCGGCCCAGCGGCGCACGTGGCCCCACATGTTCTTGTCCACCAGACCCGCGTACACCGCGGTGCCCAGCAGCGCCCCCACGTACAG
Source organism: Streptomyces sp. NPDC008079 (assembly GCF_042957385.1). NCBI lineage: Bacteria > Bacillati > Actinomycetota > Actinomycetes > Kitasatosporales > Streptomycetaceae > Streptomyces > Streptomyces sp. NPDC008079. Next base: position 184,404 of record NZ_JBIBIC010000014.1, on the reverse strand, counting down.
CAGGGCCGCCCTGATCACCAGTTCGAGCCAGAGCACACCGGCGGCCAGGATCGACACCATCGACACCACGATCAGCATGATCGGGCCGCCGCCGATGTCCTTGCCCTTCGTCAGCGCCCCCGAGAACGACCCGAAGAACACATCCGTGTTCGATGACGTCCCCGACGAGATCACCTCCGTGACCGCGTCCGTCGCCGTCACCACCGTGTACAACACCAGCGGTGTGAACGCCGACGCCAGCACCGTCAGCCACAGAAACCCGACGGCCTCCGTCAGCGCCTCCGTCAACGGCACCCCGCGCACCGCCCGCTTGGCCACCGCCAGCAGCCACAGCACCAGCGTCAGAATCGTCGACGCCGCGAACACCACCGCGTACTGCCGCAGAAACGCGGTGTTCGTGAAGTCGACCTGCGTCGTCTTCGTCACCGCCTGGGACAGCTTGTCGATCGTCCACGCGGCGGCGTCGGCGCAGCCCCGCCCGAGGGACGTGAGCGGGTCGAGCGTGGTGCTGGAGTCGGTCCCGCCCTTGGTGGAGGTGGAGGGCGCGCCGTTCTCGCAGTACGACTTGGCCGGGCCGCGGATGAGCGCGCAGGGGTCTTTGGTCGCCGTACCCGAGCCCGGGGCCGTGGCCCTGGGCGAGGGATCGGCCAGCGCGCGCGTGGCGAGCAGCACCGCGGAGACCTGAACACTGCCCAGAACGGCGGCCAGGGTCAGGACACGACGACTACCGGGCATAGGTGAAGCCTCCGAACCCGTTCACTGCGTTGGTCATGTCCTGGGCCGACGAGGCGGCCTGGTCACGTCCTACCGGAGTGGGGCCGTCCTTCTGCTGGAAGGAGACGATCTTCCAGTCGTTGCCGACCCACTTCATCTCGAACGTATTCGTGTACCAGCTCTCGGCGACCGGGTTGGTGGACCCCTCGCCTGCCAGACCGAACAGCGACGAGAACCAGACGCTCACGGTGGCCGTGTCCCCGCTGATCTTCTCCGCCTTGGCGCCGACCGGGTTGACCCGGGAGATGAACGTCATCCCGGCCGGTGCCGTGCCGTCGGGCTTGAGCCCTATCCGCTGGAGGAAGGCCGCGTCGGAGTAAACCTTGTCGAGATCGCTCTGCACCTTCGCGGCGGTGTCGGCCGCGTACACGGTGTCGACGATCTCGTGGCGGCGGGCGGCGGAGTACATGCCGTCGCCTCCGAGGAAGACGGCGTAGTTCGCCGCCGCCGACTGCGCCCCCTCCCCGCTGTGCGCGAAGCCGGAGGGGATGCCGCCGCTCTTGCCGGTGACCGGCTTCTGGCCGGAGGGGGCGGTAGGGGCGTCCGTGCCGGTCTTGCCACCGCCCCCGCCACCGCCGCTGGAGCCGGCGGTGGCGCCGGAACCGGCCGCCGTGCCGTTGTCGGCGGAGCCGGAGGAGGACGGGTGGGAGCCGCGGTTGGCGAAGGCCAGGGCCGCGACGAGGAGGGCGATGATGCTGACGACGGTGACCAGGGCGCGCCGGGGCTGGGGGCGGCGGCCACCGCCGCCGTGGCCGCCGTGGCCCTCCGGCATCCGGGTCCTGGTCGGGGGTCCGTCCTGGCCGAGGCTCATCGTGCCTTCGCCCCCTGGGGCGCCCGCGCCGCGGGCACGCCGGAGCGGCGTGTGGCACGGACGGCACCGCTGCTTGGTTGAGTGGGCATCAGCACGCAGCCTCAGGTGGGAAGGTGGAGCCTGGGACGGGCTCCAGGGACGTCGACGGAGAAGCGGATACGAAGTGGGACGGGCGGCTGTTTCCAGCGGGTTTCGGGTCTCGGGTCTAGACGGCCATCCCGTACACGATGGTGAACAGCGTGCCGAGTGATCCGATGATGAACACGCCGGTCAGCCCGGCGATGATCAATCCCTTGCCCTGCTCCGCGCTGAAGGTGTCGCGCAGCGCGGTCGCGCCGATCCTCTGTTTCGCCGCGCCCCAGATCGCGATGGCCAGGCACAGCAGGATCGCCACCGCCATGACCACTTCGATCATCACGCGTGCTTCATTGCCGAGGGACCCGAAGGGTCCCCAGTCCGGTGCGATGCCACCGATGATGGTGTTGATGTCGCCCTTAGCGGCTGCCACGAACATGTAACTCACCACCCCGCTCGATCAGTTGGCTCCCTCGCCGGGGCGCAAGGGTCCAGGGTCTATCTTGGCCGAGGATGACGCTGTTGCATGTCGACTCAACGACTTTCTCGGCGGATCGTCCGTGTGATCCGGCCCGTAGCCGTCAAAATAGTGCGCGGACCGGTGTTCGATAGGACGTAGACGACTACTCTGTGTATCACGAGCGTCACCGTAGGGCAACGATAGGAACGTACGAGACCGTACGAGTGCGTGTTCGGGAACCGAGAGGAAGGGTCGCCCTGTGGCGCGGAAGATCTGGCTCCCCGTCATTATCGGCTGTGGCCTGTGCTTTTCGTTCCTCGCGCTGCTCGTGGTGGGCACGTACTCGGCCGCGGCCGGGCTCGCGGGCGGTGGCGGCGGCGGGACGGTGACGCTCGCCAAGGGATCGGTTCCGGCCATATATCAGTCGCTCGTCCAGAAGTGGGGCAATCTCTGCCCCGCGCTCAACCCGGCGCTGCTGGCCGCGCAGCTCTACCAGGAGAGCGGATGGAACCCGCGGGCGCAGAGTCCGGCCGCCGCGCAGGGTATCGCGCAGTTCATTCCGGGCACCTGGGCCACCCACGGCATCGACGCCAACGGTGACGGCAAGGCGGACGTCTGGGACCCGGAGGACGCGATCCCGTCGGCCGCCTCGTACGACTGCGAGTTGGCGTCGTACGTGAAGAACGTGCCGGGCGACCGGACGGCGAACATGCTGGCGTCATACAACGCGGGCGCGTACGCGGTGATAACGGCGGGCGGTGTCCCGCCGTACGCGGAGACCCAGAACTACGTGAAGATCATCACCAGTCTGTCGAAGAGCTTCGCCGCGCCGGTCGGCCGGGTCGCGCCGTCGCAGCAGGCGGCCGGGGCGATCTACTACGCGCAGCAGCGGCTCGGCACCGACTATCTGTGGGGCGGTGAGGGTACGGCGGCGCAGGGCGGGCGGTTCGACTGCTCGGGGCTGACGCAGGCCGCGTACCACTCGGTGGGGATCGAACTGCCGCGCGTGGCCAACGACCAGTGGAACGCCGGGGCGCACCCGTCACGGGCCGAACTCCTCCCCGGCGACCTCGTCTTCTTCGCCACCGACCTGACCGACCCGCGCACCATCCACCACGTCGGGATCTACGTCGGCGGCGGCTACATGATCGACGCGCCGCACACCGGGGCCAAGATCCGCTTCGACCCGATCGGCTCGGCGGACTACATCGGGGCGACCCGCGTCACGCGCGACGGTGCGGCGGCGCTGCCGACGGCTCTGTAAGTCCCCGCCGCCCGACGCGGCTTTCGTGTCAGCTCTGCGTAAGGCTCTGGCCTGTGCGCCGGGCCGCAAATGGGCCAGATCGTCCTCTCCGGTCACCCTTGGATAACGGCATGGTGATCTTCTGGCGAAGACCGGAACGCTACGTAGCGTGTCGGTCGTTGTACGGGGGAGAATGGCGCGGGACGCAAGCGACGGGGGTTGCAGACGAGCCGAGCCGTACAGGCACAGTCAGTGAGTTGCTAGGTAAGGGGCACCACCCATGGCAGCGGTCGCCAATGACAGCGTGAACCCCGACATCAGCCTGCTCCGCGACATCAACGACCTGGCCAAGCACGCCCCGCGCGGTGTCGACCGGGCCGTGGAGTTCATCGGCGAGTACGGGCTGATCGGCCTCACCGTACTGCTGGCCGCCCTGTGCTGGTGGCGCGTCGCCCGCCGCGCCCCGGTCCCGGACGCCCCGGCCGCCGTCGCCGGTGTGCTGTGGTCCGGCCTCGCCGCCGGCATCGCCCTGCTGCTCAACATCCCGATCCGCGCCCTGGTCCAGCGGCCAAGACCCTTCGTGGACCACGACGGCATCGACGTCCTGGTCCACGGCAAGACCGACTACTCCTTCGTGAGCGACCACGCCACGCTGACCGCCGCCATGGCCGTCGCCCTCTTCATGGTCAGCCGCAAGGTCGGCACCGTCGCCATACTGCTCGCCCTCGGCGAGGGCTTCTGCCGCGTCTACATGGGTGTCCATTACCCCACGGACGTCATCGGCGGCTTCGCCCTCGGCGCCGCCACCGCCCTCCTCCTCGCCCCCCTCGCCCTGGCCCTCCTCACCTCACTCACCACCGCGGTCTCCCACTCCCGCGCGGCCTCCCTCATCCATTCCCGCCACCGCCTCGCCACCACCACCCCCGCACCCCCGCGCCGCGGCCAGCACTACCCCCACCAAAGCGCCCACGACAAGGACCTCGCCGCCTAGGCAGTGTCGCGGGCGGAACGTGTGGGGCCGTGTGAAGCCTGCCGCCGAAGGGGAGGGAACGAAGCGTGGCCGACGATGTGTGGGTCGACGGGATCGACCTTGAGCCAGGTGAGCGCCTGATTGCCCATGGCGGCGTCAAATTCGCCACCGGGCACTTCGGGATGGTCGACGGATTGCGCTTCTTTCGGGACTTCCAACGTCGGGACATCTCGGAGAGCCTGCCGGATTGGCCACCGAGTGACGCCCCGACCGAAGTGCCTGTCAAGCACACCCGACAGACGGCGTTGCGCAAGGCCGGTCGTTTCACCGAGTCCGCCTTGTCGTTGGTCATGTCCCTTGCCGTCGTCAGCCGGGACAGCAATGCCATTCCCGCCAACCTGGACCGGGCGAACGAATACGACGACTTCCCCGTGCTGTGGGCGGACCCTGGCACGGTCGCGTACGGAGCCCCCTGGCAACTGGACCCTGGCCGCAATACGGACAAGCCACAGGCTGTCGTCTGGCTGACGCAGCGGCGCGTGGTGTTCACCGATCCCGTGGGTGAGCCGCTGTGGGAGGTGTCGCGGAGCAAGCTCAAGGCCACGTCGTTGCGAAGGCTCAACAACCTGATTCCGGACGTTGTGCTGACGTTCACGGACGGATCGTGGATCCGGCTCGCCACGACCGACTACAAGGACATCGAATTGCGCGGGCACCTGGCGTCGCTCCGCCCCGAAGTCACGCCTGACCAGGCGGAGTAGTTCCCGCTGCCTCGCCCGCCGCGTGCGCGTCCACGGTAGGAAACGCGACGCTCTTCAGGACGGTTCCCAGCATCACCGAGAAGTTCTCCCAGTACTCCATGGCGGCGGTCTCCAGCGTGAGAACGGCCAGGCACGGTCCGTTGGGGAACGGGACGTACGCCTGCAGTCGGCCCATGCGCAGCGGCGCGTCCTTGCCCGTCGCCGTGTAGGCGCCGTTGAAGGTGACTTCCTGTACCGAGATGCCGGCCACCGCCGGGCCGCATGCGAGATCGAGCCGCAGGACGTCGACTCCGGTGGCGGTACGGGTCAGCACTTCCTGAATGCCGTTGGCGGCGATCTCCGGCGAAGCGTGCTGCGAGGGCACGACCGCGATCGTGAACGAACACTGCGCCACGCCGCCCGAGCCGGTGTCGAAGAATCCCATGGCGGCGAACTCCAACCCGGCACCCAGCATCGCGTCCGTGACGCCGTCGTAGACCGGGGCGAAGCCGTTCCAGATCCGGTCGTCGCCGTTCGGGTAGATCTCCCGCACCAGCCGTCCCAGCGCTTCCCGCCGCTCCTCGCCTTCGGCCGCCGTATCCAGCGGCAACGGGTGGAACCCGTCCGGGAGTTCAAAGAAGAAGGGCGGAATGTTCTGTTCGGTGTCCTGGGTCGTCGTTGACATGGATGTCCGCCCTCCTCGGCTGGATCGGTCTGCCGGGTCAGAATGACGCGGCCCAGGCAAGGGCCTTGCCCGCTACTCGAATGTTCTCGGCTACCTGCGGGTGGGTCTTGTCCAACGTCCTCATGTCCTTGGCCAGTTCCAGCGGGACCGTCACCGCGTGGGTGGTGAGCTTGATGCCGCCGTCGATGGCGCGCGCCGCCGGAGACAGGGCCTCTATCGGCGCGCCACCGAACACCTTGAGCGCGGGGTTGAGCACCTTCGTGCCGATGAGCTGATTCGTACGGTTGAACTGGATGACGCCTTCGAGCGCGGCACGGCTGCGCCCCACCACGCCTGAGCCCTTGATGAACTCCTGCTCGACGCGTTCCCCGAACAGCACGTACGGCTTGACCGCCTTCACCGTCAGCGAGAGCCCCTTCACCGCCGATTCGGAGAAGCGCGCCGCCTCGGAGCCCACTTCTGCCACCTTCGCGCCCGTGGTGAACCCCTGAATGCCCGGCAGCACTCCCACGACGTCGAGACCGAGCGTCAGCCAACTCACGTCCGCTCCGGCGAGCTTGGCCACAAGGTGTGTGGCGAGTGTCGCGGCACCGAAGGTGATGGCCGCAGCCGCGAAGAAGGCGCCGACCGGTTCGAACGGTGCCGTGAAGATCGCGATGGCGCCGAGCAGCGCGGTGGCCGCGCCCAGGAGGTCGCCGATGGTCTTGATGATGTCGGCGTTGTCCTTCACCCATTGGAGGGTGTCGTTCCAGGCGTCCTCGACGCCGTGCGCGATACGGCTGAAAAGGCCCGGTTTGTCCGGGGCGATGTCGCCGGCCTTGTCGAGGTCGTGGCTGATGGATGTGGCGGCGCTGGTGAAGCGGTTGTGGAGTTCTTCGGCGCGGTGGCGTACGCCGTCGAGGGCGTTGGTGGCGTCGGTGACGGCTTGTTGGGCTTTGGCGTCCTTGCCGAGTTGGGCGGGGGTGACGAAGGCGGGCCGGTCGCCTGGGGGGTGGGGTGGGTCGGCGGCGGACTTCGCGTGGTCGAGGGAGCCCTGTTTGGTGGCGGCTTCCTTTTCGAGGGCGTCGGCCTCGGCCTGGTAACCGTGGAGTTGGTCAGCCCAGCGGGACAGGGCGCTGGAGGCGCGGCCGAAGGAGTCGTGCGCCTTCTTGATCAGGGGCGCGACGTCGCTGTCGATGTGGGAGACGAAGGCCGTGGCGGCCTCGCCCTTCCAGTAGCCGCAGTCGAGCCGGTCCAGCTCGGTGACGGTCGCCGTCAACTCTCCGTGCAGATCGCCCAGTTGGCGCGCCAGCGCGCGCGTCCTGTCCACGTCCCCCGGCGTCGGATCGAATCCGAGCAGCGGGAACTTCCCCGCCCGCGCGTCCCCCATCGAACCCACCCTCCCCGCCCCGCCCGAAGCTCTGGTGTTCGAGTGATCGACGCTATACGTACGGTGATCGACGTGACAAGTGGGGCCCCTGGGGTGGGCGCGATTCCGGGAGTGAAGGGTGTGTGAAGTGTGCTGCGAACCGGTACCGATCACGGGAGGGCCCTACAGCCCCACGACGCGCGCCGGTAATGTCAAGGGCTACGCGCAACTGACTCGGTAACTGGACGACTCACGGGGGATCTCATCGTGACCCGCTCATCCCTGCCCATCGCCGTCGCCCTCGCAGCGTCGGCGGGCCTGCTGCTGACCGCTTGCGGTGGGGGTGGGTCGGACAGCTCGGACAAGATTCAGCCGTCTGAGACAGTGACGACGGCGGCGCCTACGGCGACGACGGCTTCGCCTACGCAGGCGGCGGGAGACGGCGTCAATCGGCCGTCGACAGAGTTGCCGAAGGACCTGACGATGGCATTCGAGTGGCCCAAGACCGGTGACGCGACGAAGGACGCGGTCCTGAACGACGGCGAGCAGTATCTGAGGGCCCTCAAGCGTGCGAGCGCCAGGGACGATCTCAAGGACCCCGCTTACCAGTTCTACTCGCGCAATGCCGCCCTGACCTACGCCCATGACCAGATCAAGGCGAATGTCGACGGCGGATTCGCGCCCACCGGTGAGGACCACTACTACAGCGCCAAGGTCAGCATCGTGCGGTCCGGATCCGCGACGCTGAGTTTCTGCCGGGATCAGAGCAAGGTGTTCAGCAAGAAGGTGAAGACCGGTGAGGTGCTTCGCAGCGCGCCCAACGACGACAGCTTCATTCTGTACAACCTTCTCCTGACCAAGGACGCCGCCTCGAACGGCGTTTGGCAGTCCTCGCAGATTACCGTGATCGAGGGGGCGAAGCAGTGCCGAAGGTAACGCATTCGATGGTGAGCGCCGCAATGGTCGCGGCCGCGTCTCTCGCCCTGCTGCTGCCGTCGATCGCCCCTGCGTCGGCGAACGAGACGCCCGGACAGGGGACGAAAGTCGAGCATCAGGGCCGGACTCTGGACGCCAGTGCCTTCCAGGTCAAGTACGAGCCGGCGAATCCGCCGGCGGGGCATCCCGTGGTCGCGGCGAGCGGATGGACCCCGCCCCCCTGCTGGATGGCACCTGTGGCCACACCGGACCAGTTGAAGAAGGAACGGGAGGCCACGTGGGCGTTGGAATCCACGGGGTACGAGTGGGACGCGGCGGAGCGGGCGTATTACGTCGAGGGACATCCGCACAAGGATTTTGAGATCGCGAACGCGGACAAGGGCTTTTGGTGGAACGGACAGCCCAATCCCAACAGGATCGCTGATCCCGCGTCACTGTCCTGCGACAAAGAGCGTGATGATTGGGTCTTGGACGGCGATGCTCCGCCCACCGGCCCGGCGGTGACGCCCCAGATGCTCGCGGAATCGGCCTACGATCGAATCCGTATTCCGGACAAGGTGGTGACCTTGTCGCCGGACGCGCAGCATACGCAGACGGTGAACTTCAACATCTGGGCGTGGCTGGCAAGCGCGGACATTCCGCCAGTCTCCGTCACCGCACGCTTGAACTCACTCGGGATCTGGGCGACTGTCACAGCGAAGCCTGCCGGGCTGCATCTCGATGCCGGGACACCGGATGCGAAGTATTTCCCATCCTCAGGCGATTGCCCTTTGAACGGTGACGGTTCGGTCGGCAAGGCATATCAAACCGGCTACGGGAATGCCGAGCCGCCCTGCGGGCTGACGTACCGGAGGTCGTCGGGGCAGGGAACGTTCACCCTGACCGCCACCATCACTTGGGCGATCACGTGGACTGGGAGCGGAGGCACAGGCGGGACCTTGGCCCCCGGTGTCTTCGACCTGCCGCAGGACGTCACCGTGCAGGAGATTCAGGCTGTCAACCGCTGAATCGCGGTGGGTCGCTTCACCTTTGCTCGGGTTTCCCCCGGGGAGCTAGAGGGCCTGGGGGAAGGTGAAGAGGCGGTGGGGGTCGAGGTGGGATTTGAGGGTGGTGAGGCGGGGGGCGTTGGGGCCGTAGTAGGCGGTGCGCCAGGTGGGGAGGGTGGGGTCGGCGTAGTTCTGGTACGCGGCGCCCGAGGCGTAGGGGGACATGGCTTTGTGGGTGGTGTCGAGCCAGCCGGTGGTGGAGAGGGCGTCCGAGGCCAGGTATTGGGTGAGGACGCGTGAGGTGCGGTGGCAGAAGGCGGTGTCCGTGGGGGACGGGCGGTTGACCGCGCCGCCGAGGGCGGTGAGGGCGATGCTGCCGGCGCCGTCGCCGGACTGGGCGGAGAGCCGCTCGACGGCCGAGAGCAGCGTGGAGATGCCCGCGTCCGGCAGGTCCTTGTCGTAGAAGTCGGAGCGCGCGGTGTAGGTCTCGCGGTGCAGGTGCCCGGCGGGGGTCAGACGGCACTGGGCGGCGGACAGACCGGCGCAGCCCGCGTACGAGAAGGTCGCGTCGAGGTAGCTGTGCGGGCGCAGCGAGACGGTGCTGGCGTCGGCGCCGATGGCGGCGGCGAGCCGGTCGGTGGCGGCGGCGAGGTCGTCGCGGGAGCCGGTGGAGAGCATCGGGACGGCCACGGTGGGGGAGCCGCCGGCGTCGCAGTCGAGGTGCAGGGCGGACCAGATGTGGTCCGGCTGGTCGGGGCCCCAGCGCTGCCAGGCGCGGATCACGGCGGCGGCCCGGCTCCACGGCCAGGTGAGGTAGCCGGTGACGACGCCGTCGGGCATCGGGTGGGTGGCGAAGCGCAGTGACGTGACGACGCCGAACTGGCCGTTGCCCGCGCCGCGCAGCGCCCAGAACAGCTCGGGCTGGGAGTCGGCGGAGCAGTCGAGGACCCGGCCGTCGGCGGTCACGATGGTGGCGCCGACGAGGCTGTCGCAGGTCAGGCCCATGGAGCGGCTCATGACGCCGTGGCCGCCGCCGAGCGCGAGTCCTGAGACGCCGACGGTCGGGCAGGACCCGGCCGGGATCGTCCGGCCCCGCTTGCCGAGCGCGGAGTAGACGTCGATGAGCTTGGCGCCCGCGCCGACCGTGGCGGTGGTGCCGTCGAGGCGGATCGAGTTGAGCCGGGAGACGTCGATGACCAGGCGGCCGTCGCCGCTCGACCAGCCCGCGTAGGAGTGGCCGCCGCTGCGGATGGCCAGCGGGGTGGCGGTGCGGCGGGCGAAGTCCAGGCAGGCACGGATGTCGGAGGTGCCGGTGACATACGCGATGCCCGCCGGACGCAGGCCGTCGAAGCGGGTGTTGTACAGGATCCGGTCGGCGGCGTACGCGCTGTCGTCCGGGCGTACGAGGCCGCCGTCCAGGGACGTGGCGAGGGCCGGCCAGTCGGGCTTGACGGGGGGCGCGGTGGTGGCCGCGGTCGGCGTGGCGGAACCGTCGGAGGACGACGAGGGCGCGGACGTACCGTCCTTGGCGTCGTCGCCGCTGTCGGGTCCGCAGCCGGTCAGCCAGGCGGCGGCCAGTACGGCCCCGCCCGCCTTGAGCGCGGTCCTGCGCTCGACCCGGTCGCCCTTGTCCATACGGTCACCCCGGTCACTTCGGTCCTCCGGGTCCGTCAGGACCGCAGGCTCCACACGACTCACTTGCCCCACCGCCTTCGCCTATCCGTAGACGTGCGAATCATGAGCCCGGTTGCGGAGCGCGAGGCGCGGGGCGAGAAGACTACAGCGGGGCGGGAACGGTACGGCGGGGTGAGCACAGTACGGCGGGGCGGGAACGGTACGGCCGGGTGAGCGCAGTACAGCCGGGCGCGACCGGCGCGACCGGCGCGAAGGGCGGGAACGCGGCGCGCGTCAGCCGGAGATGTGCTCCTCCGCATCGCGTCTCGCGCGGTCCCTGGCCCGCCGGGCCGGACCCTTCCAGCCACACGAGCAGCGGGCGACGGCGAAGGAGCCGCGCTCGACGATCGACGTCCGGTGGCCACCGTCCGGAGCGTCGGCCGGAGTTCCCGATGGAGTTCCGGCTGAAGCTGTGACGGAGGCCCTGGCGGAATCCTGCTCGGCACGCAAGTTGAGCACGAGACCACCGTAGCGGGCGTGACGGGGCACTTCCGACAGTCGTTAGACGCCATAAGGCCCCGGCCGGTCGAGGCCGGTCCAGGAATGCTCCAGGAATGGCTCAGGGATGGTGGCGGCGATGGCCCCGGGGGTAGCGACGGTACGGCGCGCGACGGCAGTACGGCGACGCCGAGGACGTACGAAGGCCGCCATGGCCGCGGCGCTCGGCTGCGCCTGCGGGGCCGCCCTGCTCACCGGCTGCGTCGGGCAGGGCGCGGCGGCCGAGAGCGGCAAAGACGCCAAGGGGCACGACCCGGCGCAGGCGGTACGCGGCGCCGCGGACGTCCTCGTACGGGCGGGCAGCTCGCACGTGGACACCTCGATGCGGATGGCCAGCGGCGGCACCTGGCTGACCATCACCGGCACCGGCGGATTCGACTACGTGAAGCGGCAGGGCGAACTGCGGCTGCTGCTGCCCAGGGACGCGGCGGGCGCCGAGGAGCACAAGCCGATCATCGAACTGCTCACGCCGGGCGCCCTCTACATGAAGGACCGCGGCGAGGGCGTGCCCGAGGGGAAGTGGGTACGCGTCGACACCGACCGGCTGCCGGACGGCAATCTGGTGACCGGCGGCGCCACCGAGCCGCTGGCCGCCGCCGAACTGCTGCGCGGCGCCCAGGACGTCGAACTGGTCGGCGTCGAGACCCTGCGCGGTACGAAGGTGTGGCACTACCGGGGGACCGCCGACATCGGGCGCGCGGCGAAGGCCGCCGCGCCCGGCGTACGCGGGCCCTTGCAGGCGGCGGCCAAGGGGTTCACGGTCACCCGGGTGCCCTTCGACGCGTGGCTGGACGAGGCGGGGCGGCTGCGCCAGGTGAGCCAGCGGTTCACCTTCAGCTCGGACGACCAGAAGGACAAGAAGATCGACAAGAGGGACGACAAGCAGGCCGGACAGAACGACAAGCAGACCGGCGAGAACGGCAAGGGCGGCCCCGACACCCCCCGTACGACGACCGGTGCCGGCGGCCGTACGACGACCGCCGCCGCGCCCGACGTCACCGTGGTCTCTACCACTCGCTTCGACGATTTCGGCCGCGCCGTCCCCGTCACCATGCCCCGAGCTGCCGACATCTGGACGGGCAAGATCGTTTCTTCCCAGCAGGGGTAAGGGGTCTTCGCGGTAACGGCCCTCACCGGAAAGGGCGTTGTCGAAATGGTCCATCCGTGCCATGCGCGGACCGGGTGCCGGTCCCTACCCTGGCTTGAGGCAGTGGCAGACAGCCAAGAGCCAGGCACTCGTGGACGAGGAGGTGGTGCGCGTATGGCGCCGTCGCCCGGAATGCTGGTCGTCCAGGACGATCCGGTGGCCCTCGCGGAGATCGAACTCTGCGGTGAGCTGATGATCGCCGCGTCCACCGCCGACGAGGAGCGGCTGAGCTTCGCCCGGATCGACGAGGTGCTGGGGGTCGCGCGCGACCGCGAGTCGATGCCCGCGCTCCTGGTGCGCGCCCCGCTCTCCGACCGCGCAACCGGCTGACACCGGGGCGCGCCGCCCGTACGCCCCCCGGAACGACCGGGAAGCCGCTCCCGGAACCCCTGGAATCTCTGGAACCCCCGACCCCCCTGGAACCCCCGGAAGAGCCACCCCGCCTACGTCCGCAGCAGCCGCGCTATGGCCGCCGTCGCCTCCGCCACCTTCTCGTCGATCTCCGGCCCGCCGCCGACCGCCGCCGCGGCCACGCAGTGCCGCAAGTGCTCCTCCAGGAGCTGGAGGGCGAAGGACTGGAGGCCCTTCGTGCTCGCCGACACCTGGGTGAGGATGTCGATGCAGTAGACGTCCTCCTCGACCATCCGCTGCAGGCCGCGGATCTGCCCCTCGATCCGGCGCAGCCGCTTGAGGTGGGACTCCTTGTCATGGCTGTATCCATGCGGCCCCTGGGGGCGCGAAGATGGGCCGGAACCCGTGTCCGCCCCCGCGTCCCGAGGTGACTGTTCCGGCGTGATCTCCGCCTCAACCCCGGCCGGTTCCCTGGCCTCCGTCGTCATCGTCAACCCCGCCCTTCCTGTCCCGTTATACCCCTGCCGGGTATATCGTACCGAATCGACACCTTGTGCGACGCATCCCCGGTGAGGGGGACACTTCTGGATGGGCGACACTGGGTGACGCCCATTAGCCGTGGCCGGATGATGCGCCTAGCATCAACGAGACCGAATCCGATGCACACCGAGGACCTCACGTGCGCTTTCGTCTGACCCCCAGGGAGACGAGCTTCTACGACATGTTCGCCGCGTCCGCGGACAACATCGTCACCGGTTCGAAGCTCCTCATGGAACTGCTCGGGGCCGATTCGGCTACCCGGACCGAGATCGCCGAGAGAATGCGGGCGGCGGAGCACGCGGGGGACGACGCGACCCACGCGATCTTCCACCAGCTCAACTCCTCCTTCATCACCCCCTTCGACCGCGAGGACATCTACACCCTCGCCGGGTCGCTCGACGACATCATGGACTACATGGAGGAGGCCGTTGACCTGGTCGTCCTCTACAAGGTCGAGGAGCTGCCGAAGGGCGTGGAGCAGCAGGTCGAGGTGCTGGCACGGGCGGCCGAGCTGACCGCGGGAGCCATGCCGAACCTGCGCACCATGTCCAACCTCACCGAGTACTGGATCGAGGTCAACCGGCTGGAGAACCAGGCCGACCAGATCCACCGCAAGCTGCTCGCGCACCTGTTCAACGGCAAGTACGACGCCATAGAGGTGCTCAAGCTCAAGCAGATCGTGGACGTACTGGAAGAGGCCGCGGACGCTTTCGAGCACGTGGCGAACACGGTGGAGACCATCGCGGTCAAGGAGTCCTGACCTACGTGGACACCTTCGCTCTGGTCGCGACCATCGGGGTCGCGCTCTTCTTCACGTACACCAACGGGTTCCACGACTCGGCGAACGCCATCGCCACCTCGGTGTCGACCCGCGCGCTGACCCCCAAGGCCGCGCTGGCCATGGCCGCCGTGATGAACCTCGCGGGCGCGTTCCTGGGCAGCGGCGTCGCCAAGACCGTCAGCAAGGGGCTGATCGAGACCCCCACCGGCCGCAACGGCATGGGCATCCTCTTCGCCGCGCTCGCCGGTGCGATCATCTGGAATCTGGTCACCTGGTACTTCGGTCTGCCGTCGAGTTCCAGCCACGCGCTGTTCGGCGGTCTGGTCGGCGCCGCGCTGGCCGGCGGCGTCACCGTGCACTGGTCGGGCGTGGTCGACAAGGTCATCGTCCCGATGTTCGTCTCGCCCGTGGTCGGCCTGGTCGTCGGCTATCTCGTGATGCTGGCGATCCTCTGGTTCTTCCGCCGCGCCAATCCGCACAAGGCCAAGCGCGGCTTCCGTATCGCGCAGACCGTCTCCGCGGCGGCGATGGCGCTCGGCCACGGTCTCCAGGACGCGCAGAAGACGATGGGCGTGGTCGTCCTCGCCCTGGTCATCCACGACCCGAGCAACGGGTACGGCATCCCGATCTGGGTCAAGTTCGTGTGCGCCGCGATGATGTCGCTCGGTACGTACGCGGGCGGCTGGCGGATCATGCGGACGCTGGGGCGTCGCATCATCGACCTCGACCCGCCGCAGGGCTTCGCCGCCGAGACGACGTCCGCGGGCATCCTCTACGCGACCTCGTACATCTTCCAGGCGCCGGTCTCCACGACCCACGTCATCACCTCCGCGATCATGGGCGTCGGCGCGACCAAGCGGGTCAAGGCGGTGCGCTGGGGGGTGGCCAAGAACATCGTGGCCGGATGGTTCATCACGATGCCCGCCGCCGGTCTCGTGGCCGCCATCGGCTTCTACCTGGTGCGGCTGATCTTCGGCTGACCCGTCGCGCGACCCCGGCTGATCTTCGGCTGACCCGTCGGGCGACCCCGGCTGGTCTTCGGCTGACCCGTCGCGCGCATCAAGGCGACGCCCCCTGACATGGGTTCGGCCCCGCTTCCCGTCACCGGGAAGCGGGGCCTGCGCCTTGCGGTGGCACCGCCATGCAGCACCGCGCGGCGGTCCTGTCACCCGAAGCGGCCCGAGATGTAGTCCTCGGTGGCCTGGACCGACGGGTTGGAGAAGATGCGCTCGGTGTCGTCGATCTCTATGAGCTTGCCGGGCTGGCCGACCGCGGCCAGGTTGAAGAACGCGGTGCGGTCGGAGACACGGGCGGCCTGCTGCATGTTGTGCGTGACGATCACGATCGTGAAGCGGGTCTTCAGCTCACCGATCAGGTCCTCGATGGCCAGGGTGGAGATCGGGTCGAGCGCCGAGCACGGCTCGTCCATCAGCAGCACCTGCGGCTCGACCGCGATGGCGCGGGCGATGCACAGCCGCTGCTGCTGGCCGCCGGACAGGCCGGAGCCGGGCTTGTTGAGCCGGTCCTTGACCTCGTTCCAGAGGTTGGCGCCCTTGAGGGACTTCTCGACGATGGTGTCCAGCTCGCCCTTCTTGCGGACACCGTTGAGCTTGAGACCGGCCGCCACGTTGTCGTAGATCGACATGGTGGGGAACGGGTTCGGCCGCTGGAAGACCATGCCGACCGTGCGGCGTACGGTCACCGGGTCGACGCCCGTCCCGTACAGGTTCTCGTCGTCCAGCAGCACCTTGCCCTCGACGCGGCCGCCGGGGGTGACCTCGTGCATGCGGTTCAGGGTGCGCAGGAAGGTGGACTTGCCGCAGCCGGACGGGCCGATGAAGGCGGTCACGGTGCGGGGCTCCACGGTCATCGAGATGTCCTCGATGGCCTTGAAGGCGCTGTAGTACGCGGTGAGGCCGCTGACGTCGATTCGCTTGGCCATGGGGATCACTTCTCTTCTCAAGGTCGTCTGATGTCGGCCGCGTCAGCGACCTGCCACGCGGCGGAGCCGCTCATCGATGCTTCGGGGCCTTCCAGCGGGCGATGCCGCGGGCCACCAGGTTGAGGATCATCACGAAGGCGATGAGCACCAGAGCCGCGGCCCACGCGCGGTCGTAGCTCGGCTCGTTGCCGTTGCCGTACTGCTGGTAGATGAAGAACGGCAGCGACGACTGCGGGTCCTTGAAGGGGTCCGTGTTGATCAGGTTGCTGCCGAACACCAGCAGGGCGATCGGCGCGCTCTCGCCCGCGATGCGGGCGATGGCGAGCATGACGCCGGTGGTGATGCCGCCGATCGCGGTGGGGATGACGACCTTGACGATGGTGCGCCACTTCGGGACGCCCAGGGCGAGGGAGGCCTCGCGCAGCTCGTTCGGGATGAGCTTGAGCATTTCCTCGGTGGAGCGGACGACGATCGGCATCATCAGGATGGCCAGGGCCAGCGAGCCGGCGAAACCGGTCGCGGGGGCCTTGCCGATCAGCACGAACCACATCGAGAGGATGAACAGACCGGCCACGATCGACGGGATGCCGGTCATGACGTCGACGAAGAAGGTGACCCACTTCGCGAGCGCGCCCTTGCCGTACTCGACCAGGTAGATCGCGGTGAGTATGCCCAGCGGCGCGGCGATGACCGCGGCGATGCCGACCTGCTCCAGGGTGCCGATGATGGCGTGGTAGACGCCGCCGCCGGGCTGGATGGTCAGCACGTTGTTCATCGAGTGCGTCAGGAAGTTGACGTCGAGGACCTTGACGCCCTTGCTGATCGTCGTCTCGACCAGCGAGTAGAGCGGTATGACGGCCAGGATGAAGCTGGACCAGACGAGGCTGGTGGCCACCCGGTCCTTGGCCTGGCGGCGCCCCTCGACCTGCGCGGTGATGACGTACGAACCGGCGACGAAGAGGAGCAGCGCGATCAGGCCCCACTGGATCTTGCTGTCGAGCCCGAAGCCCGCGCCGATCGCTCCGGCGACGACGACGGCTCCGGCCGCGATGGCCAGCGGGGCCCACTTGGGGAGCTGACGGGAGGCCAGCGGCGGCGTGGCGGGAGCCTCCGCCGGGGCCGGCGGCTTGTCGTCCACGATCAGGTCGCTCATGCGTTGGCCCCCGAGTACTCCTTGCGGCGGGCGATGATCAGTCGGGCCGCGCCGTTGACCAGCAGGGTGATGAAGAAGAGCACCAGGCCGGAGGCGATCAGCGCGTCGCGGCCGAACTCGTCGGCCTCACCGAACTTGGCGACGATGTTCTGCGAGAAGGTGCCGCCGAGCGGGTCCAGGATGTGCGCGGACAGTTGCGGCGAGGCGGACAGCACGGTGGCCACCGCCATGGTCTCGCCGAGCGCGCGGCCCAGGCCCAGCATCGAGGCGCTGATGATGCCGGAGCGCGCGAAGGGCAGCACCGACAGGCGGATGACTTCCCAGCGGGTCGCGCCGAGCGCGAGCGCCGCCTCCTCGTGCATCTTGGGCACCTGGCGGATCACCTCGCGGCTGACGTTGGTGATGATCGGCAGGATCATGATCGCCAGCAGGATGCCGACGGTGAACAGCGACCGGGCGGCCGAGTTCGGGTCCTGCTTCTCGAAGATGACGGTCCAGCCGAAGTACTTGTCCAGCCAGAGGTTGAGGCCCTTGAGGTGCGGCACCAGGAAGAGCGCGCCCCACAGGCCGTAGATGATGCTGGGCACCGCGGCGAGCAGGTCGATCACGTAGGCGATCGGACCGCCCAGGCGGCGCGGTGCGTAGTGCGTGACGAACAGGGCGATGCCGACGGCGATCGGGACCGCGATGACCATCGCGATGACCGAGCTGACGACCGTGCCGTAGGCCAGTACGGCGATGCCGAACACCGGCGGGTTGAGGCTGGCGTTCCACTCGAAGGTGGTCAGGAAGTTGCCGTGGTCCTTGGAGATCGCGCTCACCGAGCGGACCGTCAGGAAGATGGCGATGGCCGCCATCACGACGAGGAGGAAGATGCCGGACCCGCGGGAGAGTCCCGCGAAGATCCGGTCGCCGGGCCGGGTGACGGTCTTCGTCTCCACCGGTGGCGCGGTAGGGGGAGGGGCGGTGGTGGTCATAGGGATTTCTCCGGTCTGGGTGGGGGACGTTCGGTCCCCCGGCGGCGGTGCACCGGATGTACGGCGGGCCCCGCGGTCGCCAGGACCGCGGGGCCCGCCGACTCGACTAGGACAGGGCGGTGATGGTGGAGCGGACCTTCGTGGCGATCTCGGTCGGCAGCGGGGCGTAGCCGGCCGCCGAGAGCTTCGCCTGACCGGCGTCGCTGGCGATGTAGGTCAGGAAGGACTTGGTGAGCGGCAGGGTGTCGGCCTTGTTGCCCTTGTCGCAGGCGATCTCGTACGTCACCAGGACGATCGGGTAGGCGTTGTCCGCCTTGGTGGTGTACGCGGCGC
The DNA here is from genome assembly GCF_042957385.1 of Streptomyces sp. NPDC008079. Taxonomy (NCBI): domain Bacteria; kingdom Bacillati; phylum Actinomycetota; class Actinomycetes; order Kitasatosporales; family Streptomycetaceae; genus Streptomyces; species Streptomyces sp. NPDC008079. Next base: position 165,980 of record NZ_JBIBIC010000014.1, on the reverse strand, counting down.
CCAGGTCCAGGGACAGGTCGGAACCGGTGCCGACGACCTTGGCGGAGGCGATACCGGCCGACGCGTTCTGCGAGGTGGCCTCGACCGGCGCGGAGGCACCGGTGTTGATCTTCACCGTCGGGATGGTGCTGGCGGTCGCGTAGGACAGCTCGAAGTAACCGATGGAGCCCTCGGTCTGCTTGACCAGCGCGGCGACACCGGCGGACTTCGCGGCGGCCTGGCCGCCCTTGCCCATCCACGCCTTCGCGTGCTCGTACGGCCAGTCGGCCGGAGCGGCGCCCTTCAGGTACTTGGTCAGGTTGTCCGTGGTGCCGGACTCGTCCTGGCGGTGCACGGTCTGGATCTTGGAGCTCGGCAGGGTGACACCCGGGTTGAGCTTCTTGATCGCTTCGTCGTTCCAGTTGGTGATCTTCGAGTTGAAGATCTTCGCCAGGGTGGGCGCGTCCAGAACCAGGTTGCTCACACCGGAGAGGTTGTAACCGACGGCGATCGGGCCGCCGACCATCGGGATGCTGATGCCCTGGCCGTTGGTGCAGACCTTCTTCGAGGCGGTGACCTCTTCGGGCTTCAGCGGGGAGTCGGAGCCCGCGAAGGCGTCCGTGCCCTGGTTGAAGTCGACGATGCCCTCACCGGAGGACGAGGTCTTGTAGTTGATCGTCGCGCCCGAGCAGGCCTGCTGGTAGTCCTTGACCCACGACTCGATCGCGTTCTGCTGGGCACTGGAGCCGGAGGCCAGGATCTGGCCCTTCTCACAGGCGATGCCGCTCGCGTTGGCGCTGCTGCCGGACGAGCTGGCCGAGGCGCTGCCGCTGGGCGTGGACGTGGAGTCGTTGTTGTTGTCCGAACCACAGGCGCTCAGGACCAGCGCGCCGGTAATCGCGACCGCGCCGACGGTCAGGGCCCGCAGCCCGTTCTTACGCTGAAGCTTCACCTTCGTGTGTTCCTTCCAAAAGCCCGCCGGTGGACGGCGAAGCAGAGGGTTATGGGTTCTGCATCCACCCGGCGTCGCGTGATGCTCACCGGTAAGCCCGAAATTAGGCAGATGAAGTGAAGCGACCGACGGAAGGGAGTGAACGCCAGGTGAACCTCGTCTATCAGGGTGGTGCCGCTACGCGCGTTACGCGCGCCGTGGTGACGAAGTGGTATCCGGGGCTGTCGTTGTGTCACAAAGGAACACGGGCAGGTCACGGGGGTGACACGGGCCGGTTACGGCCGCCGGGCGGGCCGATCGGCACGCGGTGGTACGTCGGTTCACCGGCCGTCCACCCGCTCGGGCGTCCGCTCGTGCCCCCGCTCGGGCCCCGCGAGCCGGTACGGCCGGCCCGGTGAGCCCGCTGTGGGACCGCTCCGACGACCGCCGTCAGCCCGCCAGCGCGTGCAGCAGCGCGTCCACGAGGGGCCGGTCGCGGTCGTGGGTGAGCCTGCGGCGGGCAGCGGAGGGCGGCAGCCAGATCATCCGGTCCACCTCGTCGTTGGGGACGAAGGAGCCCTCCCACGCCTCGGCCGCCCAGTAGCGGACCTCCTTGGGGCGGCCGTCCACCAGATAGCGCGACGTCGGCAGCGGGGCGCCGAGTGAGCAGCCCAGGCCGGTCTCCTCACGGGTCTCGCGCAGCGCGGCGGCAGGGAACTCCTCGCCGCGCTTCAGCTTGCCCTTCGGCAGGCTCCAGTCGTCGTAACGCGGCCGGTGCACCAGCGCCAGTTCGATCCCGCCGTGGTACGGCGAGACGCGCCACAGCACGACGCCCGCCGCCCGTACGGTCGTTCCGCTCTTGTCGCCCGCGCGTTTCATTCCGTGCGCGCCCCCGGTACGGAATTCGGCCCAGGGCCCGGTACGGGTCCCGGTGCGGACCCCGGCGCGGCGCTCGCTGCGGGACCGGGCGGACCGGGCCGAGAGGCGCCGGAGCCCGGCTGCCACAGCCGCGAGAAGGCGAAGCGCGCGGCCTCCACCTCGTGCCGCTGGTCGGCGTGGAGCACGCCCAGCGCGTACGCGGTCGCCGGAGCTATGCGCGGGGTGCGGGCCGCCGCCGCGACGGCCGCCGCGCACTCGGCCGCCTCGCGGTGCCTGGCCAGCAGCACGGCCGCCTCGGCCAGCCGCTGCGCCGCCGCCTCGCCGTCCGGGTCGATGCCCCGGCAGACCTCGGCCGCGTAACGGCTCAGCCGCAGCAGCACCCGCACCTGGTGCCAGGGGGAGTCCTGGAGGTCGGCCGTCAGCTCGGTGCCGAGCGCCGCCTGGACGGCCTCCGCGTTGTACGGGTGCGCCGCGCGCAGCAGCGGCAGCGCGCCCGCCGCGTCGGCCAGCCGCCGGTCGGCCTGCGCGGCGAGCGGCGGCAGTACGGTCGCGGCCGGTCCCTCGGCCGCCGCGGTCAGCGGCACCTCGGAGGCCAGGACGGCGATGTTGTCCGCGAGCGCGTGGAAACGCGAGGAGCCCATCGCCTGGAGCGTCGCCGAGTGCGCCCGGGTACGGGCCAGGGTGAGCTGCCGCTCCAGGAGCGCCCCGGCGCGCGCGGCGCCCAGCGCCAGCGGACCGCTCCCGGCCGGGGGCGGCGGGACCGCGGGCGCGGGCGGCCCCGGGACGTCGCCGGTGTCCGCGGGGGCCTTGCCGCCGGCGGCCGGGTCCGGGTCCGCGGCGGCCGACAGTCGCCGCAGCGCCTCCAGCAGCCGCGCCAGCCGGGCGGTGTACTGCGGCTCGCGGGCCAAGGTGGCGGCCAGCCAGCCCAGTTCGGCGCGGAGCGACTCGGCCCACACCGGATCGGTCAGCGGCGCGTAGATGTGCAGGACCCCGCCGATCCGCCGGGCGCTGGCCCGCAGCAGTTCGTCGGCGTCGCCCTCGTGCTCGCCCCGCAGGCTCAGGGCCCGCAGGAAGGCGGTGGCCTGGTCGTGCAGATAGCGCGCGAGGGTGCCGCCCGCCGTACCGCCGGGCGGGCCCGCGGGCGCCGGGCCCGCGTCGGCCGTGGGCGCCGCGGCCGTCCGCGACTGCGGTGTACGCGCTTGCGTCGTACGTGTCCCCGTCGTGCCGCCCGGTGCGGGGGCGGCGGCCGGTGGGCCCGGGTCGCCGCTCCCCGCGGGGGTCAGCGGGGGGCTGTCAGGTAGCTGCTGCTGGGCCACGCCGGCGCCTCCGGGCGTCGATGAGCATCTCCTGGACATTGCGCAGCGGCTTCCCGTCCGGGTCGGTGCTGTGCCGGGTCCAATTACCGTCCGCCGCCAGGTGCCAGGAGGAGGTCGTGTCCGACATCCCGTCCTCCAGCAGGCGGTTGAGGGTGGCGCGGTGGGTCGGGTCGGCGACCCTGACCAGCGCCTCGATGCGGCGGTCGAGGTTACGGTGCATCATGTCGGCGCTGCCGAACCAGACTTCGGTCTCGCCGCCGTTGCCGAACGCGAACACCCGCGAGTGTTCGAGGAAGCGTCCGAGCACGCTGCGGACCTTGATGTTCTCGGACAGACCGGCGACGCCCGGCCGTACCGCGCAGATCCCGCGCACCCAGATGTCCACCGGGACCCCGGCCTGCGAGGCGCGGTAGAGCGCGTCGATGATCTGCTCGTCGACGATCGAGTTCACCTTCAGCCGGACATACGCGGGACGCCCGGCGCGCTGGTGCGCGATCTCCTCCATGATCCGGGAGATCAGGCCGTCGCGCAGACTGCGCGGCGCGACCAGCAGCCGGTTGTAGACCTCGCGGCGCGAGTAGCCGGACAGCCGGTTGAACAGGTGCGACAGATCCGCGCCCACCTGCGGGTCGGCCGTCAGCAGACCGAGGTCCTCGTACAGCCGGGCCGTCTTCGGGTGGTAGTTGCCGGTGCCGACGTGGCTGTAGCGGCGCAGGGTGTCGTCCTCCTGGCGGACCACCAGCGACAGCTTGCAGTGCGTCTTGAGGCCGACCAGGCCGTACACGACATGGCAGCCCGCCTCCTCCAGCTTGCGCGCCCACTTGATGTTGGCCTGCTCGTCGAAGCGCGCCTTCAGCTCGACCAGCACCAGCACCTGCTTGCCCGCCTCGGCCGCGTCGATCAGCGCGTCGACGATCGGCGAGTCGCCCGACGTCCGGTACAGCGTCTGCTTGATCGCCAGGACGTCGGGGTCGGCGGCGGCCTGGTCGAGGAACGCCTGCACGGAGGTGGAGAAGGAGTCGTACGGGTGGTGCAGCAGCACGTCCCGGCGGCGCAGCGCCGCGAAGATGTCGGGCGCCGACGCGGACTCGACCTCCGCCAGGTCGCGGTGGGTGCCCGCCACGAACTTCTGGTACTTCAGCTCGGGGCGGTCCAGGCCCGCGATGGCGAACAGCCCGGTCAGGTCCAGCGGACCCGGCAGCGGGTACACCTCGTTGTGCTTCATCTTCAGCTCGTGCACCAGCAGGTCGAGCACGCGCGGGGCGATGGACTCCTCGACCTCCAGGCGGACCGGCGGGCCGAAGCGGCGGCGCATGAGTTCCTTCTCCAGCGCCTGGAGCAGATTCTCGCCGTCGTCCTCCTCCACTTCCAGGTCCTCGTTGCGCGTGACCCGGAACATGTGGTGGTCGAGCACCTCCATGCCGGGGAACAGCTCCTCCAGGTGCGCGGCGATCACGTCCTCCAGCGGCACGTACCGCTGCGGGCCCGCCTCCAGGAAGCGCGACAGGATCGGCGGCACCTTCACCCGCGCGAAGTGCTCGTTGCCCGAGACCGGATTCCGTACCACCACCGCCAGATTCAGCGACAGACCCGAGATGTACGGGAACGGGTGCGCCGGGTCGACGGCCAGCGGGGTCAGCACCGGGAAGATCTGCTGCCGGAACAGCGTGAACAGCCGCGCCTGCTCCTTCTCGGTCAGCTCGTGCCAGCGGATGACGTGGATGCCCTCGTCCGCGAGCTGCGGCGCCACGTCGTTCTGGAAGCAGGCCGCGTGCCTGGCCATCAGCTCCCGCGACCTGGTCAGGATCAGGTCCAGCACCTCGCGCGGCTGGGCGCCGGACGCCGAGCGGGTCGCGACACCGGTCGCGATACGCCGCTTCAGGCCCGCGACCCTGACCATGAAGAACTCGTCCAGGTTGCTGGCGAATATCGCCAGGAAGTTAGCCCGTTCGAGGAGCGGGGTCGCCGGGTCCTCGGCCAGCTCGAGCACCCGCTCGTTGAACGCCAGCCAGCTGCGTTCGCGGTCCAGGAAGCGGCCCTGCGGCAATTCCTCACCGAATTCCTCGCTCGCCTCGCCCAGGCTCGACGATCCCGGGTCCGGATTCGGTACGACGCGGGGGCGGAACGTCCCGGACGCCAACGACTGCTGGGGCTGGGCGGGAAAACTGGGGTGATTCGTCTGGGCCATGGGATGCGAGCCCTCCTCCTGGTCCGGCACGGGGCGGCCTGCGGCCGGCTCGGGGCGACCGTGGGCCGTCGGTCCATTGTCCCGTGTACCCGAGGGTTTCGGCAGGTCGGGCGGGGGAGGGGGTGCGGGGGCAGCGGGCTGCATCCTGCGATGCTCGCAAGCGAGGTTGAATCGCCGGTAACGAGAGCGTTGCCGTCAGGCAAGCGGGACGCTTCCAGCGGGGGTGCCTTCGAATCTCGGCCCGCGCCCCGTCCGAACCCTCCGGTCCGCCCCCTCCACCTCCACCTCGCGCAGGTGAGCCCCTTTCCACGGGCGCGGCCCCCCGCGGGTCCCCTGCCGGGGGGCCGATCTTTTCAGGGGCCGCCCCTGGACGGTTCTTCTGCCGGGAGGTGGGCCGATCTTTTAGGGGCGCGCCCTGGGGCGGTTCTTCTGCCGAGGCGGCACGCCGTGTAGTTAGGGGCGCGGGGAACTGCGCGCTCAGCCCGCGCGGTGGCGCGGGTGAGGAACCGGCCCCAGCGGGGCAGATGCGGTTGTTTTCGGGCTGACAGCCCGGTGGGGGCTGGTCGCGCAGTTCCCCGCGCCCCTAAAAAAACAGGCCGTGCGCGGGGTGGAGGCACTGGGGGCGCGCCCCCGGAAGGGCAGGCCCTGCGGGGGGGGGCTTAGGTTTCGGTGCGGTACATGAGGTCGACCTCGTGGGTGGTGAAGCCGAGGCGTTCGTAGACGGAGAGGGCGGCGGGGTTGTCGGCGTCGACGTAGAGCAGGGCGGCGGGAAGGCGGCGGTCACGGGCGAGGTGGCGGAGCCCGACGGCGGTGAGGGCGCGGCCGAGGCCGGAACCCTGCTCGGCGGGGAGGACGCCGACGACGTAGACCTCGCCGAGCCCTTCGGGGTGGACTTTGGTCCAGTGGAAGCCGACGAGGTCGTCGCCGCGGAAGGCGAGGAAGAAGCCGGCGGGGTCGAACCAGGGCTCGGCGAGGCGGTCGGAGAGGTCGCGCTGGGTGAGGGAGCCCTGCTCGGGGTGGTGGGCGAAGGCGGCGGCGTTGACGGCGAGCCACGCGGCGTCGTCGCGCCCGGGGACGAAGGTGCGGACGGTGATGCCGTCGGGCAGCCGCGGCTCGGGGAGGTCGGCGGCGTCGGGGGTCAGGGGCCGCCGCATCTGCCGCAGCTCGCGGAAGAGCTTGAGGCCGAGCTGGACGGCGAGGTGCCGGGCGGCGGGGTGCCCGCCGTGGGCCCAGACGCGTACGCGCCTGCCGGTGGCGTCCAGAAGGGCCGCGGCCAGGGTGCGGCCGTGGCCGCGGGAGCGCCGCGCGGGGTGGACGACGAGTTCGGCGGAGGGCGCCTCGACCGGGTCCGAGCCGTCGATCTGCGCGTATCCGGTGAGGTCGGCCCCGGCGCCGTCGCCCCCCTCGGCCCCGTCCTGTCCAGGCGTCCACAGCAGCAGGTGCCGTACGCCCTCGCGCGCGCCGCCGCGCACATGGAGCCGTCCGCTCTCGGAGACGGCGGGCTGCCCGTCCGCGGCGGTCGCCGCCCCGATCAGGCCGAGCACCGCTTCGGCGGTGTCAGCGGGCAGTTCTGTCAGGGCCTCGATCCGCGCGTCGGTCATGCGGAGATCGTACGGCGGGTGCCCCCGGCATCGGCGGCGGCGGGTGCCCGCGGAGCCGAGGACGTCGGTCAGGCCGAGACCGTACGGCGGGCGGCCTCGGCGTCGGCGGGGGCGGCGCGGCGGGGGATCGGGATGAGGACGGCGGAGACGCAGGTCGTGGCGGCGGCGAGGGCGAAGCCGGGCCAGTAGGCGGTGGCCGAGATGACGGCGGCCATGACCGGCGGGACGACGGCGGCGGTCAGATTCTGGCCGGTGTTGTGGACCCCGAGGGCGCGACCCGACCAGGCGGGGCCCGCGTGCTCGGCGGTGGAGGTGAAGGACAGGCCGTTGGTGCTTGAGGTGATCGCGATGGCGGCGACCAGCAGCACGGGGGTCAGCGGGGAGGGGAAGGCGGTGCTCACGGCGGTGGCGGCCACCACGGCGGCGGTCAGGACGGCGAGCTGCCGCATCGGCCGCAGCCGGTCGCCGACCCGGTCCGACCAGCGGCCGACCAGGATGCGGGACACCGCGCCCAGACCTTGGGCGACGGCGATGAGCTGCCCGGCGTGCACCGGCGACCAGCCGCGTACGTCGACCAGCAGCACCAGCGCGAAGGCCCCCGCGGTGAACTGCGGGATCACCAGCAGCGCGGCCGACCCGTGGATGCGGGGCAGCAGCCGCGAGCCGCGGTACGGGTTCGGCGCGGGTCCTGCCGCGGCGGCCTCGGCGCGCGCCGGGTCGGCGGCGAAGACCGCGATCAGCACGGCGATGACGGCGCAGATCGCGGCGAGGAAGCCGAAGGCGCCGCGCAGCCCGTGCGCGGCGGCCAGCGGCGGCATGGCGAGGGCGGCCACGCCCATGCCGAGCGGGGTGGAGGTCTGCCGGATGCCCATGGCCAGCCCGCGCTCCTCGGCGGAGAACCAGCCCATCACCAGGCGTCCGCTGGCCGAGTAGACCGAGGCGCCGGACGCGCCCGCCAGCACCAGCAGCGCGCCGAGCGCGACCATGCCGTGCGCGGCCCAGGCGGCCCCGCCGAGAGCGCCGGCCGCGATGCCGAGGCCGAGCGCGATCACCACCCGCTCGCCCCACCGGTCGGCCGCCGCGCCCCACAGATAGAGCGCGAGCACCAGACCCGCGGTCGGGCACGCCACCAGGAAACCGACCCGCGTGAGGCTCAGCCCCTGCTGTCCGCGCAGCTCGTCGGCCAGATACGGGACCCCGTACACGAAGGCGCAGGCCGCGGTCTGCGCGGCCGTTCCCAGCGCCAGCATGATCCAACGACGCACGTCGGAAGCACCTCCTCGGTGAGTGGGTGGTGCATCCAACTATGGCGGCTGCTCCGCAGTTTGAGACAGTTCGTTTCGCATCGTGAGACTCGCTAGAGCGACATCGCGCCATCGGACCTCACCCGGACGATCCCGGCCCACCGGGCGGTAACCGGGTCTTAACCCCCGCCCCCCTGCCGCGCTACGCGCGTTGACTCTATGCTGCCCTCCGCGTGACCCGTATTTGACCAGTTGTTGACTTCATCTGACGGCGGCTGACCCCAGCCGACGCCAGTCCTTGATCCGAGGGGATCCATGTCTCTGACGCGCAGAATCTCCGTCGCGGCCGTCGGGCTCGTGGCCGTCGGCGCGCTTGTCGCGGCCGGGCCCGCCCAGCACGGTGGCGGCCACGACCGGCCCGGCCACCCCGGAAAGCCGGGCCACGGGCAGTCCGGCAACACGGTCGACCTCCAGTTGCTGACGATCAACGACTTCCACGGCAATCTGGAGCCCCCGGCCGGCTCCTCCGGCCGCGTCACCGAGCAGCAGGCCGACGGCACCGTCAAGACCATCGACGCCGGTGGCGTCGAGTACCTGGCGACCAGCCTGCGCAACGCCCGCAAGGGCCACGACCGTTCGCTGACCGTCGCCGCGGGCGACCTGGTCGGCGCGAGCCCGCTGCTGTCCGGCCTCTTCCACGACGAGCCCACCGTCGAGGCGATGAACAAGATCGGCCTCGACGTCACCGGCGTCGGCAACCACGAGTTCGACGAGGGCAAGGACGAACTGCTCCGTCTCCAGAACGGCGGCTGCCACCCGGTCGAGGGCTGCTACGAGAAGGGCAAGAAGTTCAAGGGCGCCGACTACCCGATCCTGTCGGCGAACGTCGTCAACGAGAAGACCGGCCGCCCGCTGCTCGCCCCGTACACGATCAAGAACGTCAAGGGCGTCCGCGTCGGCTTCATCGGCGTCACGCTCAAGGGCACCCCGAACATCGTCACCGCGTCCGGTGTGAAGGGCCTGAAGTTCCTCGACGAGGCGGAGACGGTCAACAAGTACACGGCCGAACTGCGCAAGCGGGGCGTCAAGTCGGTCGTCGCGCTGATCCACGAGGGCGGCTTCCCGGTCTCCGGCAGCTACAACTACGACTGCGACAGCGGCGGTCCCGGCACCGGCATCTCCGGCCCGATCGTGGACATCGCGAAGAAGATCTCGCCGGACGTCGACGCGCTGGTCACCGGTCACACCCACAACGCGTACGTCTGCACCATCCCCGACCCGGCGGGCAAGCCCCGGCTGGTCACCAGCGCCTCGTCCTTCGGGCGGCTCTACACCGAGCTGGACATGAAGGTCGACAAGCGCACCGGCGACATCGTGCGCACCTCGGTCAAGGGCAGCAACCACGTCGTGGACCGCGTCCAGCCCAAGGCCGCCGACATGACCTCGCTGATCACCCGCTGGAACGCGCTGGCCGCCCCGATCGCCAACCGCACCGTCGGCTGGATCAGCGGCGACATCGCCCGCACCGGCACCAACGAGACGCCGCTGGGCGACCTCATCGCCGACGCGCAGCTCGAATACGCCAAGACCCTCGACCCGACCACGCAGATCGCGTTCATGAACCCCGGCGGCATCCGCACCGACCTGGTCTACGCGGCCTCCGGCAGCGAGGGCGACGGCGTCGTCACCTACGCCGAGGGCTTCGCCGTACAGCCGTTCAGCAACACCGTGAACCTGGAGACGCTGACCGGCGCGCAGCTCGTGACCGCGCTCCAGCAGCAGGTCAGCGGGCCGAACGAGGCGGCGACGAAGATCCTCCAGATCTCGGCCGGGCTCACCTACACGCTCGACCTGACCAAGTCCGGCGCGGCGCGCGTCGTCGCCGACTCCGTCAAGCTCAACGGCGCCCCGATCGACCCGGCCGCCAGCTACCGCGTCGCGATGAACAACTTCCTGACCGGCGGCGGCGACGGCTTCCCCGTCCTCGCCCAGGGCACGTCCCTGCTGATCGGCGGCGACGACCTGGCCGCCTTCGCCACCTACCTGACCGCCCACTCCACGGCCGCGGCGCCCCTCGCCCCGCCCGCCGCCGACCGGGTCACCGTCATCAAGTAGGGCTCAGAGCACGGTCATTCGTCGAAACCGGCGAATACGGTCGAGCCGCCGGACGACACGGCGGGCCCCTCGGGCGGCGCGGTCGGCGCTCCCGGCAGCCGGAGGGCGGCGAGCGTGCCGCCCCCCGGCGCCCGGGTCAGCGCGACCTCGCCGCCCGACTGCTGCACCGTGCGCGCCACGATCGACAGCCCGAGCCCGCTGCCCGGCAGCGACCGCGCGGACGGCGACCGCCAGAACCGCTCGAAGACATGCGGCAGTTCGTCCTCCGGGATGCCCGGCCCGTGATCGCGTACGGTGAGCTGCCCGTCGGCCAGCCGCACCTCGATCCCGCCGCCGGGCGGGCTGAACTTCACCGCGTTGTCCAGCAGATTGACGATCGCCCGCTCCAACGCGGCGGGCTCCGCCCGCACATACCAGGGCGCCAGCTCCGCGCTGATCTTCAGGTCGGGCCCGCGCAGCCGCGCCCGTTCCAGCGCCGTCTCCGCGCTCTCGTGCAGCGCCACCACCTCAAGGGTCGGTACGGCGTCCGGCCGGGACAGCTCCTGCAAGTCGCCGATCAGCGAGGCCAGTTCGGTCATCTGCGCCTTCACCGACGCCATCAGCGCCTTCCGGTCCTCCGGCGGGATCGCCCGGCCGGTGGCCTCACTGCGCTCCAACAGCTCGATGTTGGTCCGCAACGACGTGAGCGGCGTGCGCAGTTCGTGCCCCGCGTCCGCGATGAGCTGCTGCTGCCGGTCGCGCGACGACGCCAGCGCGGCCGTCATCGCGTTGAACGACGCGCTGAGCCGGGCGATCTCGTCCTCGCCCTCCACCGGGATGTTGACGTTCAGATCCTCGGTGCGGGCGATGTGCTCGACGGTCTCGGTCAGCCGGTCCACCGGCCGCAGCCCCGTCCGCGCGATCCACAGCCCCGCGCTCGCCGCGCCGACCACGCCGATCCCGGCGACGGCCAGCAGGACCCAGGCCAGGGTGGTCAGCGGGCGGTCGACATCGCTCAGCGGCCGGGCCACGGAAATCGCCGCCGGCTGGAGATTGATCCGTGCCTGTGAGGTGTAGACGCGCAGCTTCTGGCCGTTGGGCGCGGTCACCGTGTGGAGGGCGTCGCGTCGCTGGCCGTCCGCGACCGCGTGGTCGGCGGGGCCGACGGGGATGGTCGTACGGCCCTGCACCCAGCAGGGCGTGCCGTCGGAGAGCACCACCTGGGCCAGGGTGTTGGTGGTGATGAAGCCGACGGAGCCGCCGTTGGCGCCCTGCGTGCTGTTCATCGCCGGAACGCTCGACTGGCAGCCCTGGGTGTTGAGCGTGCGCGAGATCTGCTGCACCGGCACGATGTCCGGCTGGCGCAGCGACTTGTCCAGCTCGCTCATGAGCTGGTCGCGCACCAGCAGCCAGCAGACCAGCGACACCACCGCCACCGCCACGGCCACCGCCGCCGCGGTGAGGATGGTGAGCCGGGACCTCAGGGGGAGCCGCTTCACGCGTGGCCGCCGTCCGGGGCGCGCAGGACGTACCCCACTCCTCGTACCGTGTGGACGAGCCGTCGCATGCCGCCCGCCTCGGTCTTGCGCCGCAGGTACATGACGTAGACGTCGAGGGAGTTGGACGAGGGCTCGAAGTCGAAGCCCCAGACGGACTTGAGGATCTGCTCGCGGGTGAGGACCTGGCGCGGGTGGGTGAGGAAGAGCTCCAGCAGGGTGTACTCGGTCCGGGTCAGCTCGACCGGGCGCCCGTCCCTGGTGACCTCGCGGGTGGTGGTGTCCATCCGCAGATCGGCGAAGGTGAGCGCGTGGCCGCCACCGTCGCCTTCGTGGCCGACGGTGGCGTAGGAACTGCGCCGCAGCAGGGCTCTGAGCCGGGCCAGCAGCTCGTCCAGCTCGAAGGGCTTGACGAGGTAGTCGTCGGCGCCCGCGTCGAGGCCGGTGACGCGGTCGCCGACGGTGTCCCGCGCGGTGAGCATGAGGATCGGGGTGGTCACTCCGGTGGCGCGCAGCCGCCGCGCCGTGGTGAGGCCGTCCATGCGCGGCATGAGGACGTCGAGCACGATCGCGTCGGGGCGGTACGCCTCCGCCTGGTCGAGGGCGGCGAGCCCGTCCGCGGCCAGGGCGGTGTCGTACCCCTCGAAGGCGAGGCTGCGGCGCAGGGCCTCCCGTACGGCGGGCTCGTCGTCCACGATCAGGATGCGGGCGGGGGCCTCGCCGCTGTCGCCGGGGCTCATGGTGTCGGGTACCTCACTGATGGACATCGGAATGGTGCCGGAACTCTCTCAGCGTCGCACGGCGCGCGTCCCGCGTCGTGCGGTCCCGCGGTGCGCGCGGCTCACGGGTTTCGCGGAGGCGGAGACCTCGGCGGGGCGCGGTGCCGACTCCCGCCGGACGGCCCGGTCCGCCGCCGCGTCGCGGGCCGCGCCGGCGGCGATGTGGGCGAGCGGCAGGTCGAGATCGGCGGGCCCGGTGGCGACGGCCGCGCTGTGCGGACTCCAGGAGACGGCGGCACTGAGGGCGCGGCGCAGCCGGTTGGCGCTGACGGTGAGGGTGCTGCTGCTCATGGCGTTCTCCCAGGGTGGTTCGGGGTGGTGCCGTTCTTTCCGGAGGGGCGGGGGGGACGGACGGTTGGGTAGGCGGAGGGTCGGTGAGGCGGAGGGGCGGAGAGGCGAGGGCGGCCCCTCAGCGGTTCCGCGTGCCCGCGGTCCCGTCGGCTCAGAAGCCGCCGAAGCCGCCGCCGCTGTTACCGCCGCTGCTGCTCCCGTTGCCGTTCCCGCTGCTGCTGCCGTTGTTGTCGGTCGTGCCGCTGCCGCTGGTGCCGCCCGCGCGCAGGCTCGCGAGGTCGGACTTCACGGTGTTGATCGGGATCGCGAAGCCGAGGCCGACGCTGCCGGAGCTGCTGCCCGAGGACGACGCGTCCGAGTACATCGCGGAGTTGATGCCGATGATCTGGCCGCTCATGTTGATCAGGGCGCCGCCGGAGTTGCCGGGGTTGAGCGAGGCGTCGGTCTGGATCGCCTTGTACGTGGTGGTGGAGTTGCCGGTGTCGCCGTTGTACTGGTTGCCGCCGAAGGAGAACGGCCACTGGCCGTTGCCCTGGCCGCCCTGGCCTTGGCCCTGGTTCTCGTCGGTGGACACGGTCACGTCGCGGTTGAGCGAGGACACGATGCCGCTGGTGACGGTGCCGGTCAGGCCCTCGGGGGAGCCGATGGCCACCACCGAGTCGCCGACGGCGATGTTCGAGGAGTCGCCGAGCGTGGCCGCGGGCAGTCCGCTGGCACCCTGCACCTTGATCAGCGCGAGGTCCTTGGCGGAGTCGGTGCCGACCACCGTCGCGGTGGCCGTCTTGCCGTTGCTGTACGTCACGGACACCGAGGTCGATCCGGCGACCACGTGGTTGTTGGTGATGATCTCGCCGCCGCTGGTGATGATGACACCGGCGCCGGTGGACTTGCCCGCGCCGGACGTCGCGTTGATCTCGACGACGCTGGGGCTGACCGCCTTGGCCACGCTGCTGACGCTGCCGTTCACGACGCTCGCGTTGACCGCCGAACTGGCCGTCGTCGTCGTTCCGTTGTCGTGCGTCGCGTTGCCGATCAGGGCTCCCGCGCCGCCGCCGATCACACCGGCCGCGAGCGCGACGGCGGCGAACAGCGCGACGGGCTTGCGGGCCTTGCGGCGGGGAGCGGGCGACGCCCCGGCGACGGCGGGCGTGGCGGGGTCGTACGGGGGCGGCGGCGGGAAGCCGGTCGCGGAGGGGGCGTCGTAGTCGGGGGCCTGGCGGTACTGCGGGGCCTCCGGCTCGGAGACCTGGGGGGCCTCATTGCCGAAGTAGAGCGGAAGCTGCGGTTCGTCCGGGTTCTGGTGTTCGCCGCCGGTGCGGCTGCTCTCGGTCATGACAATGACTCTGTGCCCGGAAGATGAGAGCTTCCTGAGCACTCGCTGAGAAGCCCGGCAGAAGTGGGTATGCCCCATATAAACAAGATCGGGAACGCCCGGTCCCGACCGCCCGCGACCGCCCGTACACCGCGGCCCGCCCGCGACCGCCCGTACACCGCCGCCCGTGCACCGCCGCGCGTACGGCTACGCGCGGCGGCCGTGCGCCCCGGCTCCCGCGGCTACCCGTGGCAGCCGCACGACCCCCGCACCACGAGCCGGGAGGGGAACTGCCGCAGCCGCTCGCGCCGGGCGCCCGGCACTCGCAGCGAGTCGTCGAGCACCGCGTCCACCGCCGCCCTGGCCATCGCCTGCCGGTCGGAGGCGACCGTGGTCAGCGGCGGATCGGCGAGCGCGGCTTCCTTCACGTCGTCGAACCCGGCGACCGCGAGCTGTTCCGGCACGTCGATCCGCAGCTCACGCGCGGCGCGCAGCACGCCGATCGCCTGGTCGTCGGTGGCGCAGAAGATGGCCGGCGGCCGGTCGGGCCCGGCCAGCAGGCCCAGCGCGACCTCGTAGGCGTCGTACCGGTTGTACGGGGCCTGGAAAAGGCGGCCCTCCGTGGACCGCCCCGCTTCCTGCATGGCCCGCTGCCAGCCGACCACGTGGTCGGTGACGGGGTCGCCGATCACCGGCGTCTTCTCCATGCCGCCGAGGCAGGCCACGTACGCGTGCCCGTGCTCCAGCAGGTGGCGGGTGGCGAGCTGCGCGCCGCCGATGTCGTCGGTGACCACGGCGATGTCGTCGATCGCCTCGGGCCGCTCGTGCAGCAGCACCACACGCGCGTCCCAGGCGTCGATCTCGGTCGCCGCGTTCTCGCTGGGGCCCTGGCTGATCAGGATCAGCCCGGAGACCCGCATGCCGAGGAAGGCCCGCAGGTAGTGCACCTCGCGTTCGTCGAGGTAGTCGGAGTTCCCGACCAGCACCATCTTCCCGCGGTCCGACGCGGCCTGTTCCACCGCGTGCGCCATCTCCGCGAAGAACGGCTGGCGCGCGTCGGGCACGATCAGACCGATGAGGTCGGTACGGCGGCTCGCCATCGCCTGGGCCACACGGTCCGGGCGGTAGCCGAGCTGCTTGATGGCCGCGAGCACGCGCTCGCGGGTGGCCGGGGCTACCGGCCGGGGTCCGTTGTTGATGACGTAGCTGACGACCGCGGTGGACGTCCCCGCCAGCCTTGCCACGTCGTCACGCGTCACCTTGGGCACGTCGCGCAGTCTACGCGTGTCTATCCAGTCGTCACATGGCTCGTCATACGGTCTGTTCGGCGGATTTCAGCCGCTCGACGGGGACGTCCGCGGGCTCGTCGGAACGCTGCGGCCCGCGGCCCTGCGCGGCCTCGCTCCTGGCGGCCTCCTCGGCGGCCCGCTCGACCTTCTCCGGGGTCACGAAGCGGTAGCCGACATTGCGGACGGTGCCGATCAGCGACTCGTGCTCCACGCCGAGCTTGGCGCGCAGCCGCCGTACGTGCACGTCCACCGTGCGGGTGCCGCCGAAGTAGTCGTAGCCCCACACCTCCTGGAGGAGCTGGGCGCGGGTGAAGACCCGGCCCGGGTGCTGCGCCAGGTACTTCAGCAGCTCGAACTCCTTGAAGGTCAGGTCCAGGACCCGGCCCTTGAGCTTCGCGCTGTACGTGGCCTCGTCGACCGACAGGTCGCCGTTGCGGATCTCCATCGGGCTGTCGTCCGTGGTGATCTGCTGGCGGCCCATGGCCAGCCGCAGCCGGGCCTCCACCTCGGCGGGACCCGCGGTGTCCAGCAGCACGTCGTCGATCCCCCAGTCCGCGGTCACCGCGGCGAGTCCGCCCTCGGTGACGACCAGCATCAGCGGGCAGCCGGGCCCGGTCGAGCGCAGGAGCTGACACAGGCTGCGCACCTGCGGCAGATCGCGGCGGCCGTCGATCAGGATCACGTCGGCGCCCGGGGTGTCCACCAGGGCCGGGCCCTCGGCGGGCGCCACGCGGACGCTGTGCAGCAGCAGCCCGAGCGCGGGCAGCACTTCGGTGGAGGGCTGGAGGGCATTGGTCAGAAGCAGGAGAGAACTCACCGGCAGCTCCCGTCGGTCGTCCGGACGTTTCGTCGGTGTGCTCGTGGCTGTGCGCGGTTTCCGCACGCGGTGCGCTTGCTCATTTCCGAACCCTCCTCGGTCCCTGCGAGGACGTACCTCGTGCCGGAAAGCACGAAAGGACCCGGGGGCGACATTGCCCAGGTCCTCTTGCACGGAAGAATAGCCCACATGGACAGCCCTGCCGAGACCGATGACCAGCGTTTCCGTGTAGCACCGATCACTTCCGGCGACGGTAATGCCGCTGGGCGGAGAACGCTCCTGACGGCCGACGGCGTACGGATCGAGGCGGAACACCGGCCCGCGGACACGGAATCGGCGGTCGATACGGCGGACCGGACAGGTGATGTCCGGCGCGTCGAAACGACCCGTGAATCGGCCGCCGATTCGAGGGGTGAATCGGCGGCCGAAGTGCGCGAATCGATGGCCGAAGAGCGCGAATTGGCGATCGTCGTGGCCCATGGATTCACCGGTGCGCTGGAGCGGCCCGCGGTGCGCAGGGCGGCCCGTGTCCTCGGCGGTTCGGCCGGTGTCGTGACCTTCTCCTTCCGCGGTCACGGGCGGTCCGGCGGCCTGTCCACGGTCGGCGATCTCGAAGTGCTCGACCTCGACGCGGCCGTCTCCTGGGCCCGCCGCCTCGGCTACCGGCGGGTGGCCACCGTCGGCTTCTCCATGGGCGGCTCCGTGGTCCTGCGGCACGCGGCGGGACAGACGGTGCACGCGGCGGTGTGCTCGGCGGCGGGGCCTCATGACGTACGCGGCAACGACGCAGGCGGGGACGGCGTACGTGGCGACGTACGACGGAACGCGCGGGTGGACGGGCGGGGGGTCGTGCGCCCGGCGCGTGACGGGCGCACGACGGCGCATTCACCGGCGCGTGTGGACGCGGTCGTCTCCGTCAGCTCGCCCGCCCGCTGGTACTACCGCGGCACCGCGCCCATGCGCCGCGTGCACTGGGCGATCACCCGCCCGGCGGGCCGCCTGGTCTCGCGGCTCGGCCTGAAGACCCGCATCCGCGCGGCGGACTGGGACCCGGTGCCGCTCTCCCCGGTCGAGGCCGTCCCGCTGATCGACCCGGACATCCCGCTGCTCATCGTGCACGGCGACCGGGACGGCTACTTCCCGCTGGACCACCCGCTCTCGCTGGCCGACGCGGCCGGGCGGGACCGGGCGGAGCTGTGGATCGAACCCGGTTTCGGCCACGCGGAGAACGCCGCGGACGACGCGCTGCTGCGCCGGATCGGCGACTGGCTGACGGGCCGCGTTCCCGCGAGGTGACGTGGACGGGCCATGATGGACGCCGCACCACACGTCAGACACGCACGGCGAGTGACACGTACGGCGAGTGACACGCACGGCGAGCACAGGACAGAACGAAGGACGGAGCCGCGATGGCCGCACCCGACACGGCCGCGCGCCCGGCGGCGGGCACGATCCGCTACTGGGCCGCCGCCAAGGCCGCCGCGGGCACGGCGGAGGAGCCGTACCGCGCGGCGACCCTCGCCGACGCCCTGGCCGCCGCACGCGAACGGCACGCCCAGCGCCCGGAGTTCGCCCGCGTCCTGCTGCGCAGCTCCTACCTCGTCGACGGCAACCCCGTCGGCACCCGGGACCACACTTCGGTCGCACTGGCCGACGGCGGCACGGTGGAGGTCCTCCCACCGTTCGCGGGAGGATGACATGACCAACGAATGGCACGGCTTCCAGCCCGGCGACGAATCCGGCCGGCGGCCCGCGGACCCGGACACCGCCCAGGGCGACCACGACGGCCGCTCCCCGTCCGACCCGAACCACGCCAGGCACCGAGCCCCGGGTGACGCGAGTACCGGCGGTGGCTACGACCCCGGCTACGGCGGTCAGCTCCCCGGCACGTACCCGGCCGAGGGCCACGGCCCCGGTTCCTACGGACCCGGCTCCTACGCACCCGAGGGACACGACTCCGGGTACGGCACCCACGGGGGCCCGTACGGCGGCCAGGCGCCCGAGGGCTACCCGGCCGCGGGGTACGGAGCGCCCGGGGACAACGGCGGGACCGCGTATCCGGGCGGCGGCCACGGCGCGGGCCAGGACGCCGGGTACGGCGGAACCGGCGGCGGTTCGTACGGCGGCCAGGCACCCGGCGGGCCCGCGGGTCAGGGATACGCGGGCCAGGGATACGCGGCGCCCGGTGGCGCGTACGCCGGTGACGGTCAGGACGGCGGCGGCCGGCACGCCGGTCAGGGGGCCGGGGTCTATCCGGTCGGCGGCCACGACGAGGGGTATGGCGCGCGCGAATACGGGGACTACCCGGACGGGGGCCGGACGTACGTGCCGGAGCCGCTGGCCGGGCCCATGCCGCCGTACTCGGAGCCGGGGGCGCCGTACGCGCCGCCGACGCCCGGGGACGCGTGGGGCGGGCACGCGGGAGGCGCGGACTGGGCCCAGGGGGCGGCGCACCCGCACCCGCAGGCGGGCGGGGTCGAGCAGACCGCCGTGCTGCCGGTGGTCGAGAGCCTGCCGCAGCAGACGCCGGGCAGGCACGGCGACCAGGACCAGGGCCAGTCCCCGGCCCAGGGGCAGCCGCAGGCACCGGTCAGGACCGGCTCACCGATCATCGCCCCCGGGCTGGAGCCCGCGGCGCTGACGGCGGCGCTCGGCCTGCTGATGGCGGGCGGCGCGGCGCTCGGCAAGCCGGGCCTCGCGGTGCTGCTGGTGGTGCTCCAGGCGGTGACGGCGGCCGGATGGTTCCGGCTCAACGGCATGTGGCCCGCCCGGCAGGGCATCGCGCTGGCGTTCCTGTCGGGCGTGACCGCCGACATCGGCCTGCTGATCGCCGGTGACGACCACGGCCCCGCGGTGCTGATCGGCACCCTCGGCGTATGGCTGCTCCTCGTGCTCGTCCTGCAACTGCGGCACCACGGCTCGGCCGACGAACGCATGTCCTCGCTGACGGCGACCTCCGCGTCCACGCTGCTCACGGTCGTCGCGGCGGGCTACCTCGCCACCGCGGCCTCCGACGCCGGGTCCGATCCGGTCGTGGTCGGCGCCGTCGCGGTGGCCCTGGCGGCCCTCGTCCGCGCCCTCCCGCTGCCGGGCGCCGCCTCCGTCGTCGTGGCGCTGCTGGCCGCCGCGGCCACCGGCTTCGCCACCGGACCGGCCACCGGGATGAGCGGCGGGGACGCCGTCCTGCTCGCCGCGGCCTGCGGTGTCTGCGCGCTGATCGGCCTGCGGGTCGCCAGCTACGACTTCCCGTCCCGTTTCGTGCACTTCACCGCGGGTGTGGCGCTGCCGCTGACCGCCGCGGCCCCGGCCGTCTACATCCTCGGCCGCGTCCTCACGGGCTGACGGCGACCACCGGCTCGATCCGCCCGCGCGGTGATCCGTCCGCGCGGGCGGTGATCCGTCTGCCCGGGCGGTGGTCCGTCCCCGTGGGCGGTGAATTGTTCGCACAGGCGGCGCACAGGTCACGTGCGCACCGTGTGAAGGGCGGATTGAGCCGCGGTAACGGTTGGCCGCGCGGGGAACCGTCGGGTCTGCCCCGCCGTCAGGGCTGAGGGGAGATCAGCGGGGAACGAGCGGGGAGCGACAGCACATGCGAGTGGCGCGGACAGTTCTGATCGTCCTGGTGATCCTCGGCGGCCTCTTCGTCGCGGCCGACCGGATCACGGTGTCGGTGGCGCAGAACAAGGCCGCCGACCGCGCCGCGCTCACCGAGGGCCTGACCACCAAGCCCAAGGTGTCCATCGAGGGCTTCCCGTTCCTCACCCAGGCCGCCGGCGGCAAGCTGGACGAGGTCAAGATCTCCGCGAAGGACATCGCGGCGGGCAACGGCGAGCAGACCCTGCGGATCGACTCCTTCCACGCCGACCTGCACGGCGTACGGCTCTCCGACAGCTACCGGCGGGCGGTCGCGGACACCGCCGACGGCATCGCCTTCCTCACCTACGAGGACCTGACGAAGGCCGCGCCCACCGGGATCACGGTCTCGTCGGCGGGCGACGCCAAGAGCAAGGACGGCGGCGCGCTGGTCAAGATCACCGGCGAGTTCATGGGCGCGAGGCTGAGCGTGCTCAGCGAGGTGACGGTGCGCGGCGCCGACGAGATCGGCCTCCAGGCGGCGGAGCTGCCGAAGGCGTTCACCGAGCTGGGCCTGGAGGACCAGGTGCGGCAGCAGATCGACTTCACCCGGCAGCTCACCCACCTGCCCTCCGGGATCGCGCTGACGTCCGTGACCAGCACGCCGGACGGGCTGTCGGTGGCGGCGGGCGGCAAGAACGTCGTTCTCGCCAACTGAGACGGCGGTGTCCGTACCGCAGTCCTCCGCAGGTGGGCGGGGTGACCGTATCGCCCGATCGGGTGGTTCGGAACGGTCCGGCATGGGGTATCAAGCCGCTCGTACGCCGTCGGCAGGCCGCCGGACGGGCCGAGACACGGGTTGCGTGGCATGGTGATTCCGCCATGCGGACAATCTTGTCTCGGTATATGACACAACGGTGACACCTACGGGTTGATATCCCTACGATCGGGACCATGAAGCGACAGGCGGATCTCACGAAGCGGCGGGCAGTCGACCTGTGCCGCGTCGCCGCCATGCTCTGTCGCATGCCCTAGGGGTGGCGGTTCCTCCGTGCCGATGCCGGCCGTAACGGCCCCCGGCGCAGCCTGCCTCCCCTGCCTGCCAGGCGAATCCCCGCGCATCACGCGCATCGCGTATCCCTCGCAAGCCCCGCGCGCCCGTCGCGCACCGCACATCCGTACTGCCCCGGAGGAGAAACAAGATGAGCCGCAGTGACGTCCTGGTGGACGCCGACTGGGTCGAGGCCCACATCGACGACCCCAAGGTGGTCATTGTCGAGGTCGACGAGGACACCTCGGCCTACGACAAGAACCACATCAAGAACGCCGTCCGCATCGACTGGAAGACCGACCTCCAGGACCCGGTCCGCCGCGACTTCGTGGACCAGGCCGGCTTCGAGGCGCTGCTGTCCGCCAAGGGCATCGCCAACGACGACACCGTGGTGCTCTACGGCGGCAACAACAACTGGTTCGCCTCCTACGCCTACTGGTACTTCAAGCTGTACGGCCACGACTCCGTGAAGCTGCTCGACGGCGGCCGCAAGAAGTGGGAGCTGGACTCCCGCGACCTGGCCGTTGACGTGCCCGAGCGCCCCGCGACCACGTACAAGGCCAAGGAGCAGGACACCTCGATCCGCGCCTACCGCGACGACGTCGTGGCCGCGATCGGTTCGCTGAACCTGGTCGACGTCCGCTCGCCCGACGAGTTCTCCGGCAAGCTGCTCGCCCCGGCGCACCTCCCGCAGGAGCAGTCGCAGCGCCCCGGCCACGTGCCGAGCGCGCGCAACATCCCGTGGTCGAAGAACGCCAACGACGACGGCACCTTCAAGTCGGACGACGAGCTGACGGCGCTGTACGCCGAGGAGCAGGTCGACCTGGCCAAGGACACCATCGCGTACTGCCGCATCGGCGAGCGCTCCGCGCTCACCTGGTTCGTGCTGCACGAGCTGCTCGGCCAGGCCAACGTCAAGAACTACGACGGCTCGTGGACCGAATACGGCTCGCTGGTCGGCGTTCCGATCGAGCTCGGCTCCAACTGACCCCGGAGGACTGAACGTTATGTGTGGAGCCAAGGCCGGTGGGCCCGATCTGGCAGGAGTTGACGTGGCGAAAGAGACGATCATCCAGGGATCGGTGACCCGCGACGGCGAGCCGGTCACCGGTTACGTCCGGCTGCTCGACGGCGGCGGCGAGTTCACCGCCGAGGTGCCGGTCTCCGCGACCGGGCAGTTCCGTTTCTTCGCGGCCCCCGGTACCTGGACGCTCCGCGCCCTCGTCCCCGGCGCCACCGTCGACCGCACCGTCGTCGCCCAGCAGGGCGCCCCGTCCGAGGTCGCCATCGCGGTCTGACCCCGCCGTGAAGGGCCGCACCCCGCGCAAGGGGGCGCGGCCCTTCGCTGTGCCGGACTCCGTCCGGCGGGGGGTGCTCGGCGGGTGCTGATCCGGCGTGGCGGACGTACCGTTGAAGGGTGAACGCGCGTCGCCGTCACTGGTATTTCGCCATGATGGGCACCTGCGTGGTGCTGTTCGTCATGGCGTGGTCGGTTGTCCGCATCTGGTCGGTGCCGGCGGCCATCGCGATGTGCCTGGTGGCGATGGTGATCCCGCCGGTCGCGGCGATCGTGGCGAACCGGAAGGGCCCTGAGGACCGGTGGTGGGACGAGGAGCCGCTGCGGCCCGAGGAGCGGAAGCCGACCGGGAAAGAGCGCGATGACCCGCCCCCGCCGGGCGCGACCTCGATGGAGGAGCACCGCAGGATGACCCCGGCGCGGTCCGAGCGCCAGAGCTACGGTTCGTCCGGCGACCCGGAGTCCGACCGGTGGTGGGACGAGCTGGACCGCGGCGGTCCGCCGTAGCGCCCGCGCCTTCAGTAGACCAGCGCCTGCACGCCGTCCGGCATGATCTCGCTGACGAAGAGCTGCGCGCCCGCGATCCGTACGCCCGCGATGACGTCCTGTTCCTTGATGTCACGGCGGGCCGCGCACTGCGAGCACAAGGTGACCTGCCCGGCGGCGAGCACCGCGTCGATCAGATCCGGCAGCGGCGCCGCGTGCGGCAGCTCGAACTCCGCCGCGCGGCCGGGCAGCGCGAACCACGCGGACTCACCGGTCAGCCAGAGCGAGACCTCCACTCCGCTGGCCACCGCGACCGCCGCCACCGTGAACGCCTGCGAGCACCGCTCGGGCGCGTCGGCGCCCGCCGTCACCTTGATCACGAGCTTCTTCGCCATCCGGCCAGCGTAGGCGCAGCCGTCCCGGAGCCGCACAGCCGTCCCGGAGCCGCACCGCACCCGTACCGGTGGCACCTCTGTCCTCCGGTTGTGTCGTACGTCACGCAGGCGTCGGCAAATTTCGTTGTGAAGCCGCTGTGTCGTCTCGACATAATGCGAGTCCGCGTGCATCGCACGCGTGTACGCCCGGGGGGGCTTCTGTGGAACTGAACGACGGTGGCGTACGCCGCCGCGGCCGTGGCGCGCTGTTCGGCGCCGTGGCCGGACTGGTCGCCGTGGCGGCCGTGACAGCGGGGGCGGTCGTCGCCCTCGGCTCCTCCTCCGGCCACGCCGACGCGTCCGTCGCCCCGCCCGCCAGGCCCTCCGCCGCGGCAGCGGCCCCGACGACCGGCGCGGCCACGCCCTCCTCGGCAGCCCCCACGGCCGCCGCGCGCGTCCCGGGCCGGGTCTCGCACGGCGTCCACACCGGTGACCTGCGCTTCTTCCTGCTCCCCGCGCCCTCGGACGCCGACGTCTACGGCGACCCGGACGGCTCGCCGTACACCGCCGACGACATCGCGGGCAGCGCCTCCGACCCGTCCGACGCCCGAGCGGCCCTGAAGACGTACGGCTTCCGGTCCGGCGCCTACCGCACGTACCTCACCGGGGACGGGGCCTTCGAGGTCAGCGCCCGGCTGATCCGCTTCGGCAGCGCGGAACAGACCGCCGCGTACGACGCGCAGCACTCGTACCAGGGTGCCCGGATTCCGCTGACCACCGCCTATCCGGCCCGCGCCTACAACCTCCAGTCCTCCTCGGCCGAGAGCACCAGCGCCGTGGTCGCCGTCGCCCACCAGGGCGACGTCCACATCACGATCACCCTGACCGGCGGCAAGGCGCCGTCCGCCGCGCTGGTCCAGCGCCTGCTCGACGCCCAGTTCCAGCGGCTGAAGACCGGTCACTGACCTCGGGTCCCGCCGCGCGACCTTCTCCTTCCGAACCATCTCGTGGAGATCCCCTTGTCCCTGTCCGAAGACACCCCTGCCCAGGAGCGGGGCCCCGAGCCGGAGCCCGAGGCGCCGCCCGCGCCGGACTTCCCGCCCACGCCGCCTGCGCAGGGCCTCCCGCCCACGCCGCCGCACCCGCCGCACCCGCCGCACCCGCCGCGCCCGCGCGGGCGCACGACGCTGCTGATCGCCGCCGCGCTGGTGCTCGGCGTGCTGGCCGGGGGAGGCGTGGGCTACAAGATCCAGCACGACCGTGAGCCGACGCCGCTGCCCCCGCTGACCGGCCCCGCGCTGGCCCAGCCGAAGGGGACGGGCCCGGACGTCCCGGCCCTCCCCGTCGCCCAGGACCGGAACGCGGTCTACGACGGCGACCTGCTGAAACTGCTCGTGCCGACGCCGAAGACGAAGGGTACGAAGGAGCTGGAACGCGGCTGGCAGTCGCTGGTCGAATACGCCGACGGCTACGGCCGCCCCGACATCGCCTTCACCCGGCTGGCCCAGAACGACTTCCGCCGGGTGGCGGGCGCCGGCTGGACGGACGCCCGCCACGACTTCTCCCATGTGGAAGTCGTGCAGTTCCGTGACGAGGCGACCCTGTACACCGGCAGGCACCTCACCGAGCAGGTGGGAGCCGCGGGCACCAACCCGCACTTCGCCCACAACACGCCCGTGCCCGGCACCGCCGACGGCCAGGCGTGGGGCTCGGGAATGCCGTACGAGAGCGACGGCTATCTGCCCCAGTACCGGGGCATCGGATTCGCCCGCGTCGGCAACCTCTTCGTCGAGGTCGTCCTGGACTCGGAGCACCCGGTCAAGGTCAAGACCGTCCTGTCCCTCATCAAGCGGCAACTGGAGCGGCTGTGACCGACGAGCCCGAGAACGTACCGCCGTCCGTCCCCGCCGCCCCCTTCGGGCCCCCGGCAGTACCCGCTCCCGCTCCCGCTCCGGCACCCGTGCCCGCTCCCGCGCCCGTGCCCGCTCCCGTACGGTCGCGGCGCGGGCCCGCGCTGATCGCCGTCGGCGCCCTGGTGGCCGTCGCGGCGGGCGGGGGGATCGGCTACGCGGTGCTGAAACAGCGCGACGACGGCACGTCGGCCAAGCCCGCCGTGGCCACGCCCTGGACGCCGCCCGCGCCGACCGCCACCGAGGAGTTCGGCGCGAAGTCCGGCGGCAGCCACTACGGCAGGCTGAGTGAGCTGCTGCTGCCGATGCCCGCCGGTTACGGGCCGGGGCCGGACGTCGAGGGCTTCGGCAACGACGTGGAACTGAACGCGACGAAGGCCGCCGACCTGGTCAAGGGCGACCTCGGCGGGCTGACGAAGAAGCAGCGCGCGAAGACGGAGAAGGCTCTCGCGCAGCTGCACATCGAGGGCGCGGGCATGCGGACGTACCGGTCGATCGAGAATCTGATCGTCGAGATCGAGATCGTCCAGATGAAGAACAAAACGGCGGCGCACGCCCAGACCGACTACTTCACCGAGTTCACCAAGGCGCTGGGCGTCTTCCGCAACGGGCCCACGATCGACGGCCACCCCGGCGCGACGTGCGTGCTGCCGCCGACCGAGCCCGGCGAAAAACTCGACGAGATGCTCTGCCAGGCCACCGAGGGCGACCTCATGGTCACGGTCACCGCCTCCGGTGTCGTCCCGCTCCAGAAGAACGAGGCCGCCAAACTCCTCGCCCAGCAACTCGACCGCATCAAGGACCCGGGAGAGGCCGTCTGATGCCCGACAATTCGCCTGCGGCTGAGCCCGCCACCCCCCTCGCGCCGCAGCCGCCGTCTCAGCCGGAGCGGCTTTCCGAGTCCTGGTCGGCACCCCAGGGGCCCGGCGACGCACCGGCCGTCGAGCCGCACCTCCTTCCCGTGGCCCGCCGCCCGAGGCGGCGGCTGCGGGCGCTGGCGCGGTGGACGGCCGCCGTTCTGGTCTTCGCGGCGTTCGGCGGGGCGACGGCGTACGCGGTGACGCAGCCGGAGCGGACGAAGGTGCCGGGGCTCAAGACGCCGGACGACGGACGGTGGACGTTTCCGCCGCTGGCGCTGCCGAAGCTGCCCGCGGGCAAGCCGGGCGCGCTGGACACGGGCGTCAACCCCTCGGGCCGCCACTACGCCGACCTCAGGTCACTGCTGCTGCCGCTGCCCGAAGGCGCCGTCGAGGACACCATGCTGCCCGGCGTCAAGGGCTGGGTGCCCGCCGAGGACTACGTCGGGCGGTTCGACGTCGGCGACCGCGCCGCCGCCGGGACCACGCTCACGGCACAGGGCCTGCGGCACATCGCGGGCCGCGCCTGGTCCATGCCGGACGGCACCCGTACGCAGATCTACCTCGTGCAGTTCGTCAGCACCGCCTACGCCGGTGACTACGCCACCAGCGCCGAGTACACGACGCTGACCGGCGTCGACAGCAAGGAGGGCGACAACTCCGTGGAGTCGGACTCCCTGCCCGTCCCCGTCACCGTCTCCGCGTACGCCCAGACCCCGCCGTACGACGACACGGCGACGCGGTACGCCTTCGTCCACGCCGGGGACACGCTGGCGCTGGTCGTGCAGTCGACCGGCCGGCAGGCGGGCGTCAAGCGGGGCACACCCGCGGTGCCGTTCCGCCAGACCGTACGGCTCCAGGCGCAACTGCTCGGCTGAGCGCCTGAGCGCCTGAGCGCCTGAGCGCCTGAGCGCTTGAGCGGCGGGGCGGCGGGGCGGCGGGGCGGGGCGCTGGGGCGCACGTCACGCGGCCTGGCCGCGCCTTCGGACGGGCGGCGCACTAGACTCGTGCGCGGCCCGTCCGCATGATCCGTCCGAGGAGCACGTCCCGTGCAAATTGAGTATGTCTACGACGCCCTGCTCGTGCTCGTCTGCCTGGGCGTCGCGCTCTTCGCGTTCTACGCGGTGAAGAAGCTCTACCAGGGCCAGCGCTGACATGATCGAGATCCCGTCCGACCTGCACCCCGACCTCGTACCGCTGGTGTTCCTGCTCGGCCGGTGGGAGGGCGCGGGCGTCCACGACTTCCCGGGCTCCGAGAAGTGCAACTTCGGGCAGGAGGTCGTCTTCACGCACGACGGCCGCCCGTTCCTGGAGTACACCTCGCACTCGTGGGTGCTGGACGAAGCGGGCAAGAAGGTCAGGCCGCTGGAGAGCGAGAGCGGCTTCTGGCGGATCGACAAGGACCGCAAGGTCGACGTCACCACCACGCGTGACGAGGGCGTCGTGGAGATCTGGACCGGCGAGCTGGCCGACGGCAAGCCGCAGATCGACCTGGTCACGGACGCCGTGGCACGGCTCGCGGGCGCGCCCGACTACAGCGGCGGCAAGCGGCTGTACGGGTACGTGAACAGCGACCTGATGTGGGTCGGCGAGAAGGCCACCCCCGCGGTGCCGCTGCGCGCGTACATGTCGGCGCACCTGAAGAAGGTCGTGGACCCGCGGGAGTGGGCCGCCGACCTGAAGGACCTGCCGGACGACGGCATCGCCTTCTTCAAGTAGGCCGGGCTCCACGGAGGCGGAGCCGGCCGTACGCCCCGGCATCGCGCGTACGCCCGGGTCCGCGCCCCGCGTACGCCGGGGAAGCCAGGGTCGCCTTTCCGGGACGGTCGGCTTTCCGGGACGGTCCTACACTGGCCGTGTGGTGACCATCGACTGGAAGACCGATCTGCGGCAGCGCGGCTACCGGCTCACGCCCCAGCGCCAGCTCGTGCTGGAGGCCGTGGACGTACTGGAGCACGCGACGCCCGACGACATCCTGTGCGAGGTCCGCAAGACCGCCTCGGGGATCAACATCTCCACCGTCTACCGGACCCTTGAGCTGCTGGAAGAGCTGGACCTGGTCAGCCACGCCCA
Source organism: Streptomyces sp. NPDC008079 (assembly GCF_042957385.1). Lineage (NCBI taxonomy): Bacteria > Bacillati > Actinomycetota > Actinomycetes > Kitasatosporales > Streptomycetaceae > Streptomyces > Streptomyces sp. NPDC008079. The sequence goes on along the minus strand of NZ_JBIBIC010000014.1, from coordinate 138,143 downwards.
CCTCGGCCACGGCGCCCCCACGTACCACCTCGCCGACCGGCACGACCACATGCACCTGGTCTGCCGCGACTGCGACTCCGTCACGGAGGTGCCGGTCGCGCTGGCCGAGCCGCTGAAGGACGGGCTGCGCGCGGAGCTGGGCTTCGAGACGGACATGAAGCACTTCGCCATATTCGGCCGCTGCCGGGACTGCGCGGACAGGCGTTCGGACGCGGAGTCGTAGCACCGGCGCGGAGTCGTAGTCTTGACGGCATGACTGACGGCGTGAACATGACGGACGGCGCGACCACCGGCGTGAAGAAGAGTCCTTTGCTGTCGCTGCCCGGCGCTGTCCTCGCCGAGGGCCCCGACGAGGGAGTGGCCGCGCACTACGGCGACCTCTTCCGCGAACAGCGCGCCCTCGCGGACGGCACCGGCTTCGTGGACCAGTCGCACCGCGGTGTGGTGACGGTGTCCGGCGACGACCGGCTGTCCTGGCTGCACCTGCTGCTCACCCAGCACGTCGAGAAACTTCCCCCCCGGCAGGCGACCGAGGCGCTGGTCCTGTCGGCGAACGGCCACATCGAGCACGCCCTGTACCTGGTGGACGACGGCACCACGACCTGGATGCACGTCGAGCCCGGCACGCAGGGCGCGCTGCTCGCCTACCTGGAGAGCATGAAGTTCTTCTACCGCGTCGAGACCGCGGACGCCACGGACGCTTACGCGGTGGTGTACCTGCCCGCCGGTTCGATCACGGCGGTGCCGTCGGAGTGGGCCGTACGGGAGACCGCGTACGGCCGGGACGTCTTCGTGCCGCGCGCCGAGCTGGAGTCCTTCGCCGCGAAGGCCGCGCCGCCGATCGGCGCGCTGGCCCTGGAGGCGCTGCGCATCGAGGCGCACCGGCCGCGGCTGGGCCTGGAGACCGATCATCGTACGATCCCGCACGAGCTGGGCTGGCTGGAGACCGCGGTGCACCTCCAGAAGGGCTGCTACCGCGGACAGGAGACGGTCGCCCGCGTTCAGAACCTCGGCCGCCCGCCGCGCCGCCTGGTCTTTCTGCACCTGGACGGCAGCGAGGTGCGGCTGCCGGGCCACGGCGCCCCGGTCCGGCTCGCCTCGGACGGCGAGGACGGCCGCGCGATCGGCTTCGTCACGTCCTCGGCCCGGCACTGGGAGCTGGGGCCGATCGCACTGGCCCTGGTGAAGCGGAACACGCCGGAGGACGCGGTGCTGATGGCGGAGCAGACGGCGGCGTCGCAGGAGACGGTCGTGGCGCCGTAGGTCCGTTGGCGCGTGTGGCAATTCGGGGCGCGGGTGCCGCCTCACATGTCGATGACCACTGTGAACGGGCCGTCGTTCGTCAGCGAGACCTTCATGTCCGCGCCGAACCGGCCCGTCTCGACGGTCGCGCCGAGCGCCCTGAGCTGGGCGACGACCTCGTCGACCAGAGGCTCGGCGAGGTCGCCGGGCGCCGCGGCGTTCCAGGTGGGGCGGCGACCCTTCCGGGCGTCACCGTAAAGCGTGAACTGGCTGATGACGAGCAGCGGGCCGCCGATGTCGGAACAGGACCGCTCGTCGGGCAGGATCCGCAGCGTCCACAACTTGCGGGCCAGCGCCGCGGCCTTCTCCTTCGTGTCGTCGTGCGTCACGCCGACCAGGACGCACAGGCCGGGCCCCGTAATGGCACCGACGCTCTCCCCGTCGACCACGACTTCCGCTTCGCTCACCCGCTGGGCCACCGCTCGCATGCGCCCATTGTGGCCTGCCGCGCCCCCACGCCACCCACACGGGTGAGGGGGAGCGCGGGGAGGGGAACGTACGCCCGGTCGGCGGCTTCGCACAACAGTTGCGACGGCCGTTCGGGTGCAGAGTCGCTGCGGGGTGACAGGGGCAGGTGGCAGCATCGGAAGGGTGGCGGCGCAGGCGCCGCCACGGAGGGGACAACAGGCATGACCACTTCCGGCGCTGGAGAGACTTCCGGCACTGCCGTACCGACGGCGCCCACCACGAAGGGCCACCGCATGCTGAAGGCCGACGGATCTGGTCCGCTGGGTTCACGGGGTCCGCTGCGCACGCCCGCGCCGCGCAACCCGCTCGCCGACCTGCCCGCGCCCGACCTCGGCGCGCTCGACCTGGGCGCGCTGCGCGCCCTGCGCAGGGACGCGCAGCAGGAGGAGGCCGACCTGTCGTATCTGCGGCGGATGCTGCACGGCAGGATCGACATCCTCCAGGCCGAGCAGGCCAGGCGCAGCGGGCGGGACGCGCGCGGTACGGCCGCGGGGCAGGGCCCCGACGCGCCGAGTACGTCGCCCGTGCTCGACCGGCTCTCGGAGATCCTGACCGACGGGCCTTCGCGGGTCCGTTCCTCCGCCCGTCACGTCACGCTCGGCACCCCGCTGACCGAGCGGGTGCGGCAGCTCGCCGAGGACATGCTCGCCGAGGTGGAGCTGTCCGACCTCGACGCCCGCACCGACCCGGAGCTGGACGCGGCGATGGGCCGCCTGGTCCGCAACGAGCAGCAGGTCTCACGCCGCCGCCAGGCCCTCCAGCAGACGGTGGACGGGTGCAGCGCGGAGATCACCCGGCGGTACCGGGAGGGCGAGGCGAAGGTGGACGACCTGCTGTCGGACGGGTGAGGGCGGTTCGGTGCGCGGTGGCGGCGGGTGGGCGCGGGGTGACGGCGGGTCGGCGCGCCCGGCGGCTCCCCGGCCGAAATTCGGGTGCGGACGGCCGGGAGCGTCCGTAGCGTGCGCGTATGACCTCGAGCCCTGAGATCCGCACGCTGGCCGAATCCGACGTCGCCGACTGGGTGCGAGCCAAGCTCGCCGGCTTCCATCTCGCGCCCTCGGTGAGCGCCGCGGAGGTCGAGGCCCGCAGGGCCGCGTTCGACCTGAGCCGGACGCAGGGCGCTTTCGACCAGGGCCGCTGCGTGGCGACCTTCCGTAGCATGCCGCGTCAGCTCACCGTGCCCGGCGGCGCGGCCGTCGCGGCCTCCGCCGTCACGAACGTGTCCGTGACCGGCACGCACCGCCGCCGCGGCCTGGCCAGCCGGATGATGGCGGCCGACCTGGCCGCCGCCAAGGAGCGCGGCGAGCCGGTGTCGATCCTGGTCGCGGCCGAATATCCGATCTACGGACGGTACGGCTTCGGCGCGGCGACCTGGGTGACGGACTGGGAGATCGACGTGCCGCGCGCGGGCCTCGACCGGCGCTGGGCGGGCCCGACCGACGGCGGCCGGGTGGACCTCGTGACCGTCGAGGACGTACGCAAGGTCGGCCCCGCGCTGCACGAGCGGGTCCGCGCGGTGACGCCCGGCGCGATCAACCGCACCCCTTACTGGTGGGAAGTCAACACCGGACAGCGGCCGTTGGACTCCCAGCCGTGGACCGAGCCCTTCTTCGTCGTCTACCGCGACGCCGACGGCCGGGTCGACGGCCTGGCCGCGTACGCCGCCAAGGAAGAGCACTGGCCGGGCAAGTTCCCCAAGGTCGAGCTGAGCGTGCACGGGCTGATCGCCGCCTCCCCGGCCGCCGAGACCGCGCTGTGGCGCTTCCTGCTCGCGCTGGACTGGGTGACGCTGCTGAAGTCCGGCCACCGCGCGCCCGACGACCTCCTGCCGCTGCTCCTCGGCGACCCGCGCGCCGCCCGCACCGAGACCTACGCCGACTTCATGTGGCTGCGGATGCTCGACGTGCCCGCCGCCCTGTCCGCCCGCACCTACGCGGGCGGCCCCGCCGCCCTCGTGCTCGATGTCCACGACCCCGCGGGCCTGGCCAGCGGCCGTTTCCTCCTGGAGACCTCGCCCTCGGGCGCCGCCTCCTGCACCCCCACCTCGGCCTCCGCCGACCTCTCCCTGTCCGTCGCCGACCTCGGCTGCCTCTACCTCGGCGACGAGTCCCCGGTCCGCCTCGCCGCCCTCGGCCGTGTCTCCGAACACCGAACGGGTGCGGCCAGGACAGCCGACGCCCTGTTCCGCACCCCACGCCGGCCCTGGTGCCCCGACGTCTTCTGATCCCCGCGCTGACCCGTTACCCGGTTACCCGCTTACCCGGTTGCCCGCTTTTCCGCGGCCCGTCACTGCGCCAGCAGCAGCGCTATCGCGGTGATCCCTATGCAGGTGAACGTGGTGTTCCGCATCTTGTGACCGAGTCCCACCAGCCCGACGGCGATGGCCCCTGCCGCACCGTACCGCCACTGGATGATCTCTTCGAAGGCATATGCGCACAAACTGAGAGCGAGCATGACCGATCCCTCCTTCGCGACTCCGCGCTTTTGCAGAAGGCGGGTGGCTGCGATGTCCCGCACGCCATCGGACGGGAAGTTGGCGACCCCCGATGAGGCTGGATCATTCAACTTCCCTACCCGAATGAGAAGTTGAGAGAGGCTGCCTCTATCAAGGGTGTGCCCAGTTGGCCGAGATCGATAAACTCGGGTCAGGTAAGCACCGTTGTCCCGCCGGAAGTTGTAACGTCGTCTTGTGGACGAGGAAGACGCCGGAACCAACGGTTCCCGACCCCCATACCGCTACATCGCGGACGTACTCCGCGGTGAGATCGTCGACGGTCGCTACCCGGTCGGCGGACGCATACCTTCTCAGGCGGAGTTGGAAGAGCGCTTCAACGTCTCCCGTCCCACGATCCAGCGTGCGCTGGGCGTACTCCGCGACGACGGCTACATCGACAATCAGCGCGGACGCCCGTCCGAGGTGCTGCGCTGGGAGGAAGACCGCCCGGATTCGCAGACTCGGCTCCAGGAGCCGGGACGTGCTTCCAAGGCCCTCCGGCCGCACATCGACGAGGCGTTCACGCACCAGCACGTCACCATCGACGCCTACTCGCTGACCACGGAGACCCTCAGCCGCGCGCTGGTCGTACCTCTGACGCGGGTTCAGGACGGCGACCTGAAGCCCGAGTCGATCCGCCTCCGCCTCATGATGCCCAGCCTGTCCGCGCAGTTGGCGATTCCCCGGCTGGTCGCCGACGCCTCCGACGAGCGCCCGCTGTGGCGGCTACGACAACTCGTCCGCGCCCATGTCCTCACCGTGCGCGCCGCTTTCGCGGCCCTGGCCGAATTCCAGCCCGACGTCGAGCAGTCGGTCGAGGTGCGGACCGTACCGATCACCCCGATGCACAAGCTCTACCTCATCAACGGGCGGACCGCGCTGTTCGGCCACTATCAAGTGATCGACCGCGAGGTCGAGTTCGGCCAGCGGGGCAAGGGCAACATCTACGACGTCCTCGGCATCACCGCGACGCTCTTCTCGTTCGGCCTGAACACCGACAAGCCCAAGGAGCGGGACTCGCAGTTCGTCACCGAGTCCCAGGAGTGGTTTGACTCACTCTGGTCAACGATCGCCGAGCCGCTGACACTCCTTGAGTGACTCCTACGTACTTCGAATCACCTGAGAGCAGCCCGTTCGCCCTGCTCGACGCGGCAGAATGCCTGTTGCTCGACTTCGACGGACCGGTCTGCGAACTGTTCGCGAGGCATCCGGCCAGCCTGATAGCGGAAGAGATGCGCCGGTACCTCGACCGGCACGGGATACGTCCCCCGAATCCGGCGACGGCGCGCAGCAAGGACCCGCACGCCATGCTCGGCGAGCCCTGGCCGCCCGGAGTGGCCGCCGAGCTCGAGCGGATACTCGCGCACGGCGAGGAGTCGGCCGTACCGTCCGCGCGCGAGACAGAGGGCGCCGACGAATTCGTACGGGCCGTGGCGCTCAGTGGCCGACTGCTCGCCATCACCACCAACAACTCGCCCCAGGCCGTCGAGACGTATCTGAAGAGCCATTCGCTGGAGAGCGTCTTCGGGTCGCGGATCTACGGCCGTGACCAGTACGACCCGGCCAGGATGAAGCCGGACCCCGACTGCCTGCTGCGGGCCATGACGGCGCTGAAGGTACGGCCGGAGCAGTGCCTGATGATCGGTGACTCGCCGCGGGACGCGGAGGCGGCGCGGGCGGCGCGGGTACGTTTCCTCGGTTACGCGCGGTCCAGGAGCCGGGTGGCGCGGCTCCAGGAGATCGAGCCCCATCCGGTGGTCGTCGGGATGCGTGACCTCGTCGTCGCCGCGAGCGCGTTGAGTCGTCGCCCGAACGGGTGAGGCGTCGCGGTCCGTAACCGGGTCTTAACGGCTCTCCGATGGCGGGGGCTGCCGCTACCCACTAATGTTCGTGCCAAACACTGGCCGCCCTTCGGCGGTCTCGTGAGTGCGCGAGCGCGTGGGAGCGATGCTTTGGGCGTCCTGACGACCGGCCGGGAGCAGAGCCTTGCTGCCGCTTGGGACACGGTCCGACAGGATGCCACGCGCTTCGGTGAGCGGCTGACAGGTCATCACAACAGCAACTACGTCATCGATCTGGCGCCCGGCATGGCGGAGCGTCTGCGCTTCGAGGCGCACACCCCGGTCAAGGTGCGGGTGCCGCTGGACGGTTCGCTGAAGGTCGTGGAGCGCGTCTGGCCCGACGAGGGCGAGATCCTGAACGCCTTGCAGCGCACGGCGGTTGTGGAGAACACCCCCCGGCACTACGTGGGACTCGGCGGATTCTCCGTCCACGAGTACGTGCCAGGGCAGGCGCTGGCGGAGGTCTGCGCGCCGGGCAAGCCGGTGGATCCCTTCGTCGTGGACGCCATCGTCGGTCAGATGGCGGGGTTCACCCGGGTGTCGGCGGCCGATCTGCCCCCGCTGCCCGCCGGTTGGGCCGCGGACGGCGACTCCAACGCCTTCCTCAGAGCCCGCGCGGACTTCGCCGAGCACGATGTGCGCGCCGCCAACTGGGCCGACTTCGCACCGCTCTTCGCCGCGCTGGAAGTCCCGGCGAACGCGTTGCGCTGGTTCCGCGACCGGATGCCGCCGCTGCGCCGGCGGCCCTTCGCGCTGCTCCACGGCGATCTGCACCGGCACAATCTCATCGTCCGCGCCGACGGCGGCCTCACCGTCGTGGACTGGGAACTCGCCATGTGGGGCGACCCGTTGCACGACCTGGCCATCCACCTGGTGCGGATGCGGTACCCGGCCGACCAGCGGCCCGAGGTCATCGAGCGCTGGCGGCGTGCGGTGCTCCGCGTACACCCGGAGGCCGCCGCCGGGCTCGAACGGGACCTGCCGGTGTACACCGCCTACGAACGGGCCCAGTCGCTGTTCGCCGACACCATGCGCGTGGCGCTCGCGCTCGACGCGCATCCGGGTCCTGGCATGGTCGGGGCCGGGGTGAGCCGGGTGCGGGCGGCGCTGCACCTGGCCGCGGTGCCGCTGCGGCTGCGCCGGGTGGCCACGCGTACGGAGGTCGAGCGGGCGCTGGTGGACTGGGTGCGCAAGCGGCAGCGCGACGGCGTCCGCGTCCCGCCGCTGCGCGATGACATCGCCGAGGCCGCGTAGGCCGCGTATGCCCGCGGTCCCCGTGAGCCGCGTATCCCCGTAGGCGGTGCGGGCGGCCTGCGTCGCTGAGGCCGCGTCAGCGGTTCCGCGGCTCCCGCACCGAAGGGTTCTGGAGGCCCAGGGTCATCCAGTTGTCGGGGTCGGTGAGGGGGGTGAAGCCGACTTTGGCGTAGACGGCGTGGGCGTCGGCGGTGGCGAGGACGACGCGGCGCAGGCCGTAGGGGGTGAGGTGGTCGCGGATGGCGGTGACGAGGGTGGTGCCCAGGCCCTGGCCGCGGGTGGCGGGGTCGACGTAGACGTCGCAGAGGTAGGCGAAGGTCGCGAGGTCGGTGACGACGCGGGCGTAGGCGTGCTGGGCGCCGGTGGCGGGGTGGTAGGCGCCGAAGTTGAGGGAGCCGTCGATGGCGGCCTGCTGGGTGGCGAGGGTGCGGCCCAGGGCCCAGTAGGCGTCGGTGGAGAGCCAGTCGTGGATACGGGGGACGTCGAGGCGGGCCGGGTCCGCGGAGATCTCGTACATGCGCGGGAGAGTAGCGCTGCTTAACGGTTCCGTGCACGACAATTAACTGGACCTTCGCCATGGGCTCGGGTCAGACTCGCGGACATGATCCTCGTACCGCTGGTCACGCCGTTCGACACACAGGGCCGGGTCGCCGTGGGCGCCCTCGAAGGGCTCGCGCACGAGGTGCTGCGGGACGGCGCGGCCGGGCTCGTGGCGCTCGGCACGACCGCGGAGGCCGCCGCCCTCGACCCCGGCGAACGCGCCGAGGTGACGGCGGTCGTCGGCCGGGTCTGCCGCGAGCACGGCGCGCGCTTCGTGCTCGGCGTGGCCGGCGGCGCCACGGCGGCGGCCGTACGGGAGCTGGGGGCGCTCGCCGGGGGGCCGGTGGTGCCGGACGCCGTACTGGCCACGGTGCCGTCCTTCTCCCGGCCGGGCGAGGCCGGGGTCCTCGCCCACTTCGCGGCGCTGGCCGCCGCCGGTCCCGTACCGCTGATCGTCTACCACGTGCCGTACCGCACCGGGCAGCCGCTGACCGCCCGCACCCTGCGCGAGCTGGCCGCGCTGCCGGGCGTGGCCGGTGTGAAGTACGCCACCGGCGGCATCGACGCCGAGACCGTCGACCTGCTCGGCGACCACCCGGACGGCTTCGAGATCCTCGCGGGCGACGACGTCTTCGCGCCCGCCCTGTTCGCCCTCGGCGCCCCCGGCGGCATCCTCGCCTCCGCGCACCTGGCCACCGCCCGCTGGGCCGGGCTGGCGGAGGCCGCGGCCACGGGGGACGCCAAGGGGGACACGGCCCTCGGCCACCGCCTCGCCGCCCTGGCCGCCGCCCTCTTCCGCGCGCCGAACCCGACCGTCATCAAGGCCGTGCTGCACGCGGAGGGCCGCATCCCGACCCCCGACGTACGGCTGCCGCTGCTGCCCCCGCCGCCCGCCGTCGTGGACGACGCCCTGACCAGGCTGCGTCTCGTCCCCTGAAATGCCCCGCCGCCCCGCTCCCGCCTCGGGGGATACTCGACCGGGCGGGCACGCAGCCGTACGGAACGGCACGCAGCCGTACGGAACGGCACACATCGATCGGAGAGAGCCGGATGAGGATCGGAATCGTCGGAGCGACCGGACAGGTCGGCTCGGTCATGCGCAAGGTGCTGGCCGAGCGCGCGTTCCCGGTGACGGAGCTGCGGCTGTTCGCCTCCGCCCGATCCGCCGGGAGCACCCTGCCGTGGGCCGACGGCGAGATCACCGTCGAGGACGCGTCCACCGCCGACTACAGCGGCCTGGACATCGTGCTGTTCTCCGCGGGCGGCGCCACCTCCCGCGCCCTCGCCGAGAAGGTCGCCGCCCAGGGCGCGGTCGTCATCGACAACTCCTCCGCCTGGCGGCGCGACCCCGACGTCCCCCTGGTCGTCTCCGAGGTCAACCCGCACGCCATCGCCCACCGCCCCAAGGGCATCATCGCCAACCCGAACTGCACCACCATGGCCGCGATGCCGGTGCTGCGCCCGCTGCACGCCGAGGCGGGGCTGACCGCCCTGGTCGCCACCACCTACCAGGCCGTCTCCGGCTCCGGCCTGTCCGGCGTCGCCGAGCTGCACGGCCAGGCGACCAAGGTCGTCGAATCCGCCGACCAGCTCACCTTCGACGGCGACGCCGTCGCCTTCCCCGAACCCGCCGTCTACGCCCGGCCCATCGCCTTCAACGTCGTCCCCCTCGCGGGCAACCTCGTCGACGACGGCAGCTTCGAGACCGACGAGGAGCAGAAGCTGCGCAACGAGTCGCGCAAGATCCTCGAGATCCCCGAGCTCAAGGTCTCCGGCACCTGCGTACGCGTCCCCGTCTTCTCCGGCCACTCCCTCCAGCTCAACGCCCGCTTCTCCCGGCCGCTCGGCGTCGCCCGTGCCTATGACCTTCTGCGGTCCGCACCCGGCGTCGAGCTCTCCGACATTCCCACGCCGCTTCAGGCCGCCGGGCGCGATCCGTCGTACGTCGGCCGCATCCGCCTCGACGAGACCGTCGAGAACGGGCTCGCGCTTTTCGTCTCGAACGACAACCTTCGCAAGGGGGCCGCTTTGAACGCCGTTCAGGTGGCCGAGCTCGTCGCCGCCGAGCTTGCCGCTACCGCGGCGCTCTAGACCCCCGCGGGCGTACGCCCCCAGGAGCCGCGCGGCCCGGTCCGGTTCCTCCACCGGGGCGGTGGGCCGATCTTTTTAGGGCGCTGGGGGCACCTCCCGGCCGAAGGTTGGGGGAGGAACGGCGCGGGCAAGCCCTGCCGGACCCGGGGGGCGGGAAAGTGGGGGCCGGGCCGGGAGGGGGCGGGACCCCCGTCAGGGGGGCTGGTCGCGGTGGAGGGTGAGGCGGGTGAGGTCGATGACCAGGCGGAGCAGAAAGGCGAGGAAGACGAGGTCGATGAGGACCTGGACGCTGACGAGAATGCGGGCGAAATCGCTGGTGGGGGCGATGTCGCCGTAGCCGACGGTGCCGAGGGTGACGATGGCGAAGTAGAGCCCGGCGGTGCGGTCGACCGGCTCGGTGAAGCTGCCGGGTGAGAGGTGGGAGAGGGAGACGTAGGCGCTGGCGAAGAGCGCGAGGAAGAAGGCGAAGGTGACGACGAGGGTCTCCACGGCGCGGAGCTGAGGAAGATCGGCGTGGAGGATGCGGCGGAGTTCGAGGAGCATGACCGCGACGAAGACGACGGCGCCGATGCCGAGCCGGATCAGGGCGGCGGCGTCGGGACGGCCGCCGTTGAGCGGCAGGAAGTAGTACAGGACCAGGATCGCCGCCGTGGACAGCACGCAGCGGACCACACTCGCGGCCATCGCCCGGCGCCGCTCGGGGCGGTCGAGGTCGGCCAGCCGCCGCGCGCTCATCGCATCACTCCCTCGCCGGACGGACCGCCGGTCTCGATCGTCCGACGCCCGCACCCCGGCGGCAATCCGGCCGGGTCCGAACGGGTCCGAACGGGAACGCACGGGAAAGGACGGGTCCGAACGGGAACGCACCGCGTTCCCTATTTCCCCTCCTCCCCCTCCCACCCCTTCCATAGTTCGCGTCACGAACCACCACCCGATCGCCCCTATCCCGTAGGCTGGCCGTATGGGGAAGGACGCGGGCGAGCATATGGGAGTCGTCACCGCATTGGTGCGCTCCTCCTTCCTGGTGAACGCCGTGTACGCGGAGGCGGGCCGGGGGTACGGACTGACGCCGCAGCAGGGGCAGTTGCTGTGCGTGCTGATGGGACAGCCCCTGGGGATGGGCGAGTTGGGCAGCATCCTGGGGCTGGCGAAGTCGAGCCTGACCGGTCTTGTGGACCGCTGCGCGCAGCGCGGGCTGGTACGGCGGGAGGCCGATCCGAGCGACGGCCGCGCGGTACGGGTCGCGCTCACCGCCGAAGGGCGGTCGCTGGTCGACGCGTTCTACGCCGACACCTGCCGCCGCGTCGAGGAGTTGCCGTCCGGCCTGACCGAGGCGGAACGGGTCACGCTCGCGGGTCTGCTCAGCCGCGTGGTCCGCGACAACAAGGTGCCCGCCGTCTTCCTCGAACTGGACGAGGGCCCCGTCGCGCACTGAGCGCGCGCCACGTCCCGTACCCGAGGGCTCAGCCCGTGCCGAAGAGCGCCGCGAATCGCCCCACGAGCAGATCCCGCCCCTTGTACGCGGCCACCCGCTCGGCCGGCAGGAGCACGGGTACGGGGGTCGGCCGGTCGTCGGACAGGGTCTGGCCGACACCCCCGCCGGGCCCGAGCGGCAGCAGCACGGACGGTACGGGCGAGGGCCGGTAGACGGCCGAGGGCCGTTCGCCGCGCACCTGGGCGAGGATGTTCTCGGCGACGACGGCGGCGTGCTTCATGGCGTACCCCGCCATCTTGGCCTCGGCGAGGTCGGTGAGGTCGCCGAGCGCGTAGACGTGGTCGTGGACGCGGTCGTACGTCCCGCCGTTGCCATGGACGTTGAGCGTGTCGGTCACGCGGACCTGCCCCTTGGGCGTACGGGCGGTGAGGCGGCCGTCGGCGAGGTAGTGGCTGTTGACGCGTACGCCGTAGCAGCGGAACCAGATGTCGGCGGTGACCTGGTCACCGGAGGACGTGGCGACCGTGAACGTCTTCGCCTGCCCCGGCTCGGTCGGCGGCTGCGCGGCCAGGGTCGTACCGAGCCGCAATTCGACGTCCAGCGTGTCCAGTTGGCGCAGCAGGTCGTCCCGAAGCTCCGGCATGAAACCGGACAGCAACCGCTCGGCCGGGTCGAGGACGACGATGTGCTTGTCCGGCCACACGGCCCTGATCTCACCGGCGAGTTCGAGCCCGACGGGGCCCGCGCCGACAATCAACACCCGCTCGGACAGCGCCAGTTCGTCGTGACCGACGCGCAGCCTGCGCAGCGCCTCGGCCGTGGAGTCGGTCTCGGTCTTCGCCGGGAAGGCGTAGTCGGAGCCGGTGGCCAGGACGAGGAAGTCGGCGTCGACGCGGGCGCCGGAGGCCAGTGTGACGCCGCCGGGGTCCACCGAGGCCGCGCGCTCGCGGACCACCCGGCCGCGCGCCAGCAGCCGGTCGTACGGGAAGAACATGTTCGCCGCCCAGTCGGGCCTGACCAGGGCGCGCAGCGCGCCCGCCGCGTGCACGAAGGCGTCCTTCGGCTCGACCAGGACGACGTCCGTGTCCTGGTCCAGCGCCTTGGCGACGGCGGCGCCCCCGTACCCCCCGCCGACGACCGCGACCGTCCGCACCGCACCCGCCGCACGCGCCGCGCCCTCCGTACCCGCACCAGCACCACCACCGACGCCGGAACCCGCACCCGCACCCGCACCCGCACCCGCACCCGCACCCGCCATGTTCACCACTCCCCGCACGCCTCGACATCTCGTTCGCTCTACGAACCATATTAGTTCGTAGAGCGAACCGTAAAGCCGGGCAGGTGAGGGCGCGGACGGCGGGAGAGGCGGAAGGCCGCGGACCTGCTTGACTCTCACGTCGGGGAAGACCCCAGCATCGGACGCGCGCCGGACGGAGGCCCGGCGCGAGGAGGGACGGAGGAGCGCGGGCATGGAGCGGGACACGGGACCCGGCCTGATGGGCATCGGGGCCTTCTCGAAGGCGGCCAGGCTGTCGCAGCGGGCGCTGCGGCTCTACGACGAGCTGGGCCTGCTCTCCCCCGCCCGCGTGGACCCGGCGACCGGCTACCGCTGGTACGCACCGGAGCAACTGGAGAAGGCCCGCCTGGTGGCGTGGCTGCGCCGCCTCGGGATGCCGCTGGCCGGAATCCAGGAGGTCTGCGCCCAGGAGGGCCGGGACGCGGCCCTGTCGGTCCGCGCGTACTGGACCCGTGTCGAGGCCGACACCGCCGCCCGGCGGGACCTGGCCGCCTTCCTCATCGACTACCTGTCCTGGAAGGACCCCGCCATGTCAGCCGCCACCGCACCGCTCGGCATCCGTTACGCCGCCCTGTCCGACACCGGGCTCGTCCGCGAGAGCAACCAGGACACCGCCTACGCGGGCTCCCGCCTGCTCGCCGTCGCCGACGGCTTCGGGACCGGCGGCGCCCCCGCGGGCGCCGCGGCCGTCGACGTACTGAAACGCCTCGACGCGGGCGCGAACACCGTCCCCGCCGGTGAGCTGCTGAACGCCCTGGAGGACGCCGTCGAGCAGGCCGGGCGGGCCGTCCGCGGCGTCGCCGCCGCCGAGCGCGAGCCGGGACACGTCGGCACCACCCTCACCGCGATGCTCTGGACCGGCTCCCAGCTCGCCCTCGTCCACATCGGCGACTCCCGCGCGTATCTGCTGCGCGACGGCGGCTTCTTCCAGATCACCCACGACCACACGATGGTCCAGTCGATGGTGGACGAGGGCCGCCTCAGCCCGGCCGAGGCCGAGTCCCACCCCCAACGGTCCCTGCTGGCACGGGCGTTGTCGGGTACGGGCCCGGCCATCGACGGGAGCGCGGGCGCCGACATCCGGCTCCAGGACGCCCGCCCCGGCGACCGCTATCTCCTCTGCTCCGACGGGCTGTCCGCCGTCGTCCCGGCCGACGACGTACACGCCACGCTCGCGACGACCCCGGACCCCGACGACGCGGTCCGCGCGCTCGTGGCCCTCGCCAACCGCAACGGCGGTCCGGACAACGTCAGTTGCGTGGTCGCGGACGTCGTGGAGCTGCCCGCCTGACGCCCATGTCCCGCTGATCCACCGGACGGGCCCTAGGACTTGGGCCCTAGGACTTGGGCTCCAGCACGTCCACGCGCGGCAGGTCCCGGTGCCGGTGGTGCGCGTCGGCGACGGCGGCCAGCGCGGGCCGGTCCAGGGCACGGTAGGCCGCGGCCAGCAGCTCATGGGCGTGACCCTCGCGGGTCGCGTCGCCGACCGAGGCCCAGTGCAGGTCGCGGCCGAGGACCAGCGCCTCCGTCGGGTCACCGGCCACGAGGCGCCGCCGCGCCTCGGCGACGGCCGCCGCCAGCTCGCCGGGGTCCGCGAAGACCGCGGCCATGTGCGTGCCGAAGGCGTGCTCGTCCGCGCCGTTGTGCGGCGGACGGCCGAGCGCGGTCTCGCCCGCCGCGAGGGCGCCGCCGCCGTCGAGCGTGGTGATCCGGCCGGGCTCGACCGGCGGGCGCCGGTAGCCGTACGTGTGGGCGCGTACGTAGTCCGCGCCGGTCGCGGTACGGTCGCCGGTCTCGAACTCGCCGATTTTCGAACGGAGTCGGGCCATCCCCGGCGCGCGCTCCGCGACCTCCTCCGGCTCCCGGCCGGTGTCCTCGTGCAGGTCGTACCAGTGGCGTTCGAGCGTGACGCGCACCGCCTCCAGCGGGGTGCGGCAGGTGCGGTCGATGCCGCCGCCGTCGTTGTTGTAGTACGAGCCGACGCCCGCGCAGGTGCGGCCGTCGTCGTACCAGAGGCCGTAGTGCAGGCCGTCGGTGCCGCCGTGCAGGAAGGTCAGGAACTCGGGCGGGTCGCGGTAGTAACGGCCGTGCGCGCGGATGTCGACGCCGTCGCGGGCTCGCGCGCCGGGGGCGTCGAAGAGGTCCATCACGCCGTAAGGCCACAGCTCCAGGTCCGCGAAGGCCGACGCCTCGACGGGGTCGAGCGACCCGATGAAGTCGTGGAACCGGAACAGCGAGTCCGGCAGCTCGAACCCCCAGTCCGCCAGCACGCGCGCCTCGACCGCCGCCCGCAGCCGCTCCCGGTCCCGCTCTCGGTCCCGCTCCTGCTCGCTCATCCGTCCGCCCCGTTCGACGACGCCCCGCGCCCGGCTCTGTCCCTGACCCGCGCAGGCTAGCGAAGGCCGCGCAGCCGGGGCGGTGGCGGGGCCGGGCGCGGCACTTGGGCGGGCGGCAGGCGATGATCGGACCATGAGCGAAATCGTGCTGATGTCGGACCCGCGCATCGCGGCCATCCCCGTCGAGGACTGCGACGAGCCGCTGCTCGACGTGCGGAGCGACGTGCGGGGCGGCGGACGAGGCGGTGGCGTACGAGGCGGGGCGGGAAGCGGCGGCCCCGGTACGGACGGACCGCTCGGCGCCGTCGACCCGCGCCGCCAGGACGACGACGGCAGCTTCGCCCACCTGCGCGAGGGCGTCCTGACCCGGCTCGCGCACGCGCGCACGCTGCTGCCCGACGGCGTCGGCCTGCTGTTCGTGGAGGGCTACCGGCCGCCGTCCCTCCAACGCGCCTATTTCGAGGGGTACTCGGCGCAGCTGCGCGCCGCACGGCCGGAGTGGACGCCCGCGCGGATCAGGGAGGCCGCCAGCCGTTACGTGTCCCCGCCGGAGATCGCGCCGCACAGCGCGGGCGCGGCCGTCGACCTCACCCTCGTCGCGGACGGCCGCGAACTGGACATGGGCACCCGCGTGAACGCCAACCCCGAGGAGAGCGCGGGCGCCTGCTACACCGACGCGCCGGGGCTGTCGGCCGAGGCCCGCGCCAACCGCCGTACGCTGTCCGCCGCGCTCACCGCCGCGGGCCTGGTCAACTACCCCACCGAGTGGTGGCACTGGTCCTACGGCGACCGCTACTGGGCGCTCGCCACGGGTGCGCCGCACGCCCGCTACGGCCCCCGCGAGCGGCCCGGTTCCTGACCGCCGACGCCCCCGTACCGGGGCGTACGGGCCCCCGTACCGGGCCTTACTGTCCCCGTACGCGACGTCCGATACCCGCCAGCGACCGGCGGCCTCGCGCACAACACTGGCCGTATGACCTCAGAGATCACCGCGGCGACCGCACCCGCCGTCCACTCACGCATCGAGCCCGGAATCCTCTACTTCGGCACGCCCGTCGTGCTGCTCTCCACCGTGAACGAGGACGGGTCGGCGAATCTCGCGCCGATGTCGTCGGTGTTCTGGCTGGGGTGGCGGGCGATGCTGGGGCTCGGGGCCCGGTCGCAGACGGCGCGCAATCTGCTGCGCGACGGCGCGTGCGTACTGAATCTGCCCGAGGACTCGATGGCGGCGGCCGTGGACCGGCTGGCGCTGACCACCGGCCGCGATCCGGTGCCCGAGGGGAAGGCGCGGCGCGGATACCGTTACGAGGGCGGCAAGTTCGAGCTGGCCGGGCTGACCCCGGTGGCGTCGGAGACGGTCGCGGCGCCGCGCGTCGCCGAGTGCCCTGTGGCGCTGGAGGCGGTGGTCGAGGCCACCCACCCGCTGGCCGAGGACGACCCTCAACAGCGCGGCGGGATCGTGGTGTTCGAGGTACGGATCACGCGCGTGCTGGTGCACGACAAGGTACGGGCGGCGGGCACGCGGGACCGGATCGATCCGGACATGTGGCGGCCCCTGGTGATGAGTTTCCAGCACTTCTACGGGCTCGGCCCGCGGCTGCGGGAATCGGCGCTGGCCACCATCCCCGAACGCCTCTACCGGGGGCCCGACATCGGGCGGTCGCGCGCCGACTCGGGGGCCACGGGGCGCTCTTGACACCCGGGGGCGGCCCGCACAGCCTTGGGTGGCGCGCCCACGGCACCCGAACTCCGCTACTCCGCCGGTGGCGCGCGATGTGCGATACGCGGCGCGCCGGTACGGAGCGCGGTGGGGGTGGGCACGGCGAGTGGACGCCGCCGTGGTCGTGGATGTGGGACGAGGAGGAGCCGTCATGCGCGGGCCAGACGCGTATCCGACCGTGTCAGGTGTCGCGGCGGCGGCCCGCGTACTGACCCGGCGGCATCCCGACCTGTGCCGGATGCGGCTGGCCGGGGAGTCGCGGGCCGGGCGGCCCCTGTGGCTGCTGTCGGTGGGACACGGCAGCCGGCACGTGCTGGTGGTGGCCGGAGCGCACCCGGACGAGCAGACGGGCGGGGCGAGCGCGCTGTGGCTGGCCGAGCACGCGGTCGCCGACCGGCAGCGGCAGGCCGACGCGGATCTGACCTGGGACTTCCTGCTCTGCCTCGACCCCGACGGCACCGTGCTCAACGAGACGGGTCCGGCCGGGCCCCGGCCGCCCGCCGTCCACTACCGGCACACCTACCGCCCGGCGCCGGCCGATCAGCCCGAGCGGGCCGGGGCCTTCCGCGCGCCGGGTGACGAACTCCCCGAGACGATGGCCCTGTTGGCGGCGATCGACGAGCTGAAGCCGTTCCTCCAGTGCACGCTGCACGGCACCGACGTCGGCGGCGGTTGGGTGCGGCTGACCGCCGATGTGCCGGGCCTGGCCGAGCCGTTCGGCAAATACGCGGCCGAACTGGAGATCCCGGTGCAGACCGGCGCCTACGACGCGCTGCACTGGACCGGGTCGGGGCCCGGCGTCTTCGTGCGGCCCCCCGCGGGCACGCCCGGGCGGTTCACCGACGAGCCGGAGAACGCGGCGGGCTCCACCTGGGCCCGCCCGCACCGGCACGGCGGGCTGACCGCCGTGGTCGAGGTCCCGATGTGGGCCACCCGGCGCGTGGCCGACCAGGACGCGCACCCCGGCCCCGCCCAGGCCGTCGCCTCCCTCGCCGCCCGGCTGCGCAAGGACGGCGCCGCCACCGCGTCGGCGCTGGACCGCGCATGGCGCCTGCTCTCCCCGCAGGCCGCGCACAGCCCGCTGCTGCGCGGTGTCGAGCAGGCCGTCGGCGCCTTCTCCGGCCTCGCCGACGACTACGAGACGCTCGCCGACGCCTCCCCCGTCCCCCTGACCATGGCCCACGTCGCCGCCCTCGACATCGCCGCCCGCCGTATGCCGCTGCGCGCCTCCGGGATGCTGCTGCGGCTGCTCGACGAGGAGCGCGGCGGCGAGGGCGACCCCGGCGGCGACCACGGCCGCCTGCGCGGCCGGCTGGAGCGCCGGATCGACTCCGGCGCCCGTGACCTGCTGGCCGCGACCGACGCCCACTGGGTGCCGGTCGGCGACCAGGCCGAACTCCAGGCAAGGACCGTCCTTGCAACCGTCGACCTCGCCTCGACGCGGTGACCCGCCCCCTCAAGGACCCCGCCCGCACCCCGGAGAGATCGGCTCACCGTGCCGGGGGCACCTCCCGGTCGAAGGCCGAGGAACCGCGCGCCCGACCGCCACGCTCCCGTACGTCACCACCCGCCCCCGGGGGGCAGCCCGGTGGTGTCCGGGCCACCCGCCGGTGGGGATCGCTCGCACCCCTGACGGGGCGCACCGCCTTTCGTCCGGGCGGCGAGCCGGTCAGTGGGGCGCGCTCGGGCACGACGCTTCCGCAGGTCACCACCCGCCGATGGGGCCTTGGGCCCTTACGTGGGGTGGTCGAGCGGGCCGCAGGCCGGGCAGTCGGGGCGGCGCGGGTGGCGTTGGAGTACGGGGTCGCCGAGCGCCATGAGGTTGATGCCGTAGCGGAAGCCGGGGCGCATCCGCGGGACGCCGGTGAGCAGGGCGATGGCGGCGTGGGCGACGAGCGTGCCGGACAGACCGGCGGTGACGGCGCTCGCCGGATTCCACGGCATGCGGGGCGAGGCGGCGTCCTCGCTCTGGCCGGGGCGCAGCCGCAGATCGCGCCGTGCGTCCTCGCCCGCGCGCTGGCACTCCCAGCAGGGCCCGTCGCCGGGTACGTGGACGCCCGCGGTGACCAGCGGGCCGCGGTAACCGCCTTCCACCCAGGGCAGATTGAGGGCGATGCAGACGCGGTTGGCCCAACGGCGGATCTCCGGCGGCCGGTCGGCGCCGAGGACCAGCAGATCGTACGGTGACCGGCCGCCGCCGTCCGGGGCGAGGAGCGCGGCGAGGGCGTCGGGGCCGCGGATCTCCCGCCGTTCACCGGTGACGGTGACATCGGAGTTGAGGGCGCGCAGCGCGGCCACCGCCGCGTCGGCTTTCGGCCGCCCGATGTCGGCCTCGCGGTAGAGCGTCTGCCGGTTGAGGTTGGACAGTTCCACGACGTCGGGGTCGACGGTGTGGACGTGACCGACACCGGAGGCGACCAGCGCCTGCGCGGCCATGCCGCCCGTACCGCCGACGCCGAGGACCAGCACGCGGGCGCCGGCCAGGCGCAGTTGGGCGTTCCACGGGCTGGCCCGTGAGCTGAGGTCCATCCAGCGCAGCAGCGCGACACCGCGGGCGTGCCGTACGCGGTCGCGGTCGACGAGCCCCGCGGGCAGCGGTGCCGCCGCGTCGTCCACGAAACCCGCCTCCCGTAAGTCCGCCATCGCGGAGCCGATCGTGGCGGCGGACAGAAGTAAGCGGGGGTGCGCGGCGGCGACTTCGGCGGCGATCTGCGCCGCGGTGCGTGTGCCGTCCATCGCCTCGGTAAGGGTCCAGATCCAGCCGTCAGGGTCCTCGATCTCGGCGCCGATCCCGTAGATCACACTGCCGATCCTGACGTTGCCGTCGGCGGTGCGATAGGGCTGGTGTTCGGGTTTGATCCGCGGCCTGAGCAGCGCCTCGGAGTCATCGGTGTGCGGTTCGGTGTGCGGTGGTGCCGTCATCAGCCGACCCCCTCGTGCTCCGCCCGTACGCATGAGTACGTACGGACCTTGACACTGTCGCCGGGCCGCCGGAGCCTTGGCAAGGTGCGGGGGAATCAGTGGGGGATCCAGGGGCCAAACCGTTCAACTCCTCAGCGCTGCACCCTGCTTGGACAGAGAGGAGTCACCGTGGCGAACACCACTCTCGTCATCCGACGGCTGGACAAGGAAGAGACCACCGGCGACAGCAACTCCAACGGCACGTGACGTCGGACGCCGACGCCTATCCCAGCGTCGCGGAGGTCGCAGCGGCGGCCTCCGCGTTCGCGTACTCGCGGCCCGTGCTGAGCACCCTGCGGGTGGTCGGCCGGTCCCGGCAGGGGCGTCCGCTGCATCTGCTGACCGTCGGGCGCGGCCGGCGGCACATCCTGGTCGTCGCGGGCCCGCACTCCGACGAGCGCGTCGGGCCCGCGACCGCGCTGCGGCTGGCGCACCGGGTCGCCGCCGACAGCCGCCTGCACTCCGGGGCGGGCGCCTCCTGGCACTTCCTGCTCTGTCTCGACCCGGACGGGACCGTACGCAGCGAGGCCGGGCCGCCGGTGCGGCGCACGCCCGCCGAGCACTTCCGGCACGCGTACCGTCCGCCCGCCGACGAACAGCCGGAGTGGGCACCGTCGATCCGGCCGCCGGACGACCAACTCCCCGAATCCCAGGCGCTGGTGAGCCTCATCGACGAGCTGCGGCCGGAGTTGCAGTGCTCGCTGCACGGCAACGACCTCGGCGGCAGCTGGGTCCAACTCACGCGTGACATACCGGGGTTGGCCGAGCCTCTCGGCAAGCTCTCCGCCGAGCGGGACGTGCCCGTGCAGACCGGCACGTACGACGCCCTGTACTGGACGGTGTCGGGGCCCGGCGTCTATCTGATGCCCGCGCCTGGCCAGCGCGCCCAGTTCGAGAACCTGCCCGAGGACGTCAACCGTTCGACCTGGATCCGCCCGCACCGCTACGGCGGGATGACCGCGCTCTTCGAGGTCCCGATGTGGGCCAGCCGCGATGTCGCCGACACCACGGCGCACCCGGACCCGGCCCGCGCGCTCGCGGCTCTCGCCGCGCTTCTGCGCCGCCACGCCGACCGTACCCACGCCCTGCTCGACGCCGTACGGCCGCTGGTCCCCGACCCCGGCTCCCCGGCCACCCGCCCCCTCCTGCGCATCACGGGCGGCATGCCCGCCATCATGCGCAGCGTCGCCGACGACTGGGACGGGCTCCACCCCTCCCCCGTCCCCCTCACCCTCGCGCACCTCAACGCCCTCGACATCGCCGCCCGCCGCATCTCCCTGCGCGCCACCGGGATCATGCTCCGCCTCCTCGACGGCCGCGGCGGCTCCGCCGCGCGCACCCTCCACGGCGTCTGTTCCGCCCAGCACGCCCGCTGGGCGGCCGAGTTGGCCGCCGGTCATGAGTTGACGTGGGTGCCGGTCCCCGACCAGGTTGACCTTCAGTCGGAAACAGTTCTCGCCGCCTTCCGCCTCCTCAACGAGACCTGACCCCCCTCCGCGGCGCGCCCCCACCCCACCGCCCTCGCGCAGGGCCGTGCTTTCAGGGCGCTGGGGGCACCTCCCGGCCGAAGGTCGGGGGAGGAACTGCGCGGTCAGCCACCGCGGTGGCGCGGCTTTGAAAACCGGCCCCAGCGGGGCAGATGCTGTTGTTTCCGGGCTGAAAGCCCGGTGGGGGTTGCCCGCGCCGTTCCCCGCGCCCCTGCGGGGTTCGGACTCGTGCGGGGTGGGTGGGTCGAGGTTTTTAGGGGCGCGGGGCTGTGTGTTATTGGCGGCTGGTGCCGCGTGGGTGCGACGCGGCACGACGGGGCTGAGTGTCGCCACGGGTCCCGGGGAGGGGTCAGGCTTCGGCGAGGACGGCGTAGGAGGGGCGGTCGAAGGCCACGAGGCGTACGTGTTCGACGCGAGTCGACGCGTGGGTGAGGACGGCGACGGCGATGCGAGCCGCCTGGTCGGCGGGGAAGCCGAAGATGCCGGTCGAGATGGCGGGGAAGGCGAGGGTGGAGACGCCGAGGGTGTCGGCCACTTCGAGGCAGCGGCGATAGCAGGAGGCGAGGACGTCGGCCTCGCCGGAGGCGCCGCCCTTCCATACGGGACCGACGGTGTGGATGACGTGCCGGATCGGGGGGTCGAGGTCGAACCCGGGGGTGGCGACGGCGTCCCCCCGCGCGCAGGGCGCCACGGCGGCGCCGGCCTCGGCGAGACGGGGGCCGGCGGCCCAGTGGATGGCGCCGTCGACTCCGCCGCCGCCCTGGAGGGACTCGTTGGCGGCGTTGACGATGGCGTCGACGGCCTGTTTGGTGATGTCGCCCTGGACGACCTCGATGTGGACCATGCGCTGATGATGGCGGGGGAAGGCGGGTCGGGGCACGTCGAATTCGGTCAGGGGGTCCGCAGGGCGGCGGCCAGGTCGCGCAGGTGGCTGTCGACGGGGCCGAGGCTCAGGAGTCCGCTGGCGGCGCCGGCCAGCTCACCTGCGGCGGGCAGCAGTTCGGCGTGGGCACGCCGTGCGGCTGGCGGGGAGTCGAGTGCGAGGGCGGCGCGGGCGGTGAGAGTCCACATGGCTTCGTAGAGGAGGTCGTGCGGGGGCGCGGGGGCACCCCGGAGGGCGGCGGCGGCCTCGGGGCGGCGGTCCTCGGCGAGCAGGAGGAGGGGGCGGACCCACGGGGCGTACGGGCCCCAGTCGGCGTCGGTCCGCGCGAGGACGAGCAGGTCGCGGCCGTGCCGGAGCCGCAGGCACAGAAGGGCGAGGGGGAGGAGCCCGCGCTCCAGCCCCGGCATCCCGGCCCCCGTCAGCTCGGCGGCGGCATCCCCGTACGCGGCCTCGGCCGCCTCGAAGGTCCCGGTCTCCGCGAGCCGCAGCGCCCCGTACCACCGGGTGAACACCCCGACGAGCGGAAGCTCATGACGCTCCGCCAGCCGGTCGGCGGCGGCGGCGTGCTCGTCCGCCGCCCCGAAGTCGCCCCGTGCGCAGGCCGCTTGGAGCCGGATGAGCCGGCCGAGCACCTCGGACGTGAACAGGCCGTGCCGCGCGGAGAGTTCGACCAGCTCCGCGCCGATCGCATCGCGTTCCGGCGCCAGACCCGCCCGCTGAAACGTCTGCATGAAGGTCGCGTTGAGCGCGAACGCCAGCAGCACCGGATCGTCCAGCCGCCGCGCCGCCTCCTGCGCCAACCGCGCCGCCTGCGCCCCGCGCCCGCCGCCACCGCGCCCGCCGCCGACGTTCGCGCCGCCGACGTCCGCGCCCCGCGTCTCCAGCGCGATCGTCGCCAACAGCCGTGCGCGCAGGGCCTCTTCGGCGGGGCCCGGCGGCAGGGCCGTCAGGGTGCGTTCGGCGGCGGCCACCACTTGGGCGGCTTGGGCGGGGTCGTCGAGGCGGGTCCAGACGGCGGGGACGTCGTAGGCGCCGATGACGCGGGCGCAGAGGTGGGGGTCGCCGAGTTCTTCGGCGGCGGAGACGGCGGCGAGGCGGTGGCGGCGGGCGGACCGGAGCCCGTCGCCACCGGTGACGGCGAGGCCGCGCAGGAGGGTGACGGTGGATTCCAGGCGGGCGCGGGCGCCGGTGGGGACGGTGCGGTCGTAGGCGGCGGTGGCCTCGGCCCAGACGCGTTCGGCGCCGCCCGCGCCGGGGTCGAGGCGGTCGTCGTCCTGCCGGAGGATGTCGGCTTCGAGGGCGTGCAGGCCGGGCCCGGGGTCGACGCCGAGCTGTTCGACCAGGAGGGCGCGGGCGCGGCGCAGCACGGCCAGGGCGTCGCCCTGGCGGCCCGAACGGTAGAGGGCGAGGGCCAGCAGGCGCCAGGCGTCCTCGCGCCAGGGGTGCTCCGCCGCGTGGGCGTCGAGGTCGGCGGCGGCCTCGGCGGCCAGGCCGAGGGAGAGGCGGGCCTCGGCCCGGCGTTCCACGGCGTGCAGCCGCAGTTCGGCGAGGCGGGAGCGTTCGGTGCGGGCCCACGGCTGGTCGGCGAACTCGGCGTACGCGGGCCCGCGCCACCACCCCAACGCCCGCTGGAGCAGGGCGAGTACGTCCTTCGGCAGCAGCCCGGCGGCCTCGGTCACGGCCTGCTCGAAGCGCCACGCGTCCACCGTGTCGGGCGCGGCGCGCAGCGCGTACCCGGGGCCCTCGGTGACCAGCAGCCGGGCGGGCGCGCGCGGCGGCCGGTCGGGTTCGAGGGTGCGGCGCAGGGCCGCGACGAAGGTACGGAGGGTGCCGACGGGATCGGCGGGCGGTGCGGGGGAGTGGCCGGGACCCGCGCCGTCGTTCCCCGGCCGCTCCGGCCACAGGTCCTCGACCAGCCGGGCGACCGGTACGACGCGGCGGCGGGCGATGACCAGGCGGGCCAGTACGGCCCGGTGCCGTGGCCCCCTCAGCGCGAGGGCCGCACCGCGTACCGCCTCGTCCGGGCCGTCCCCGCTCTCGGCCCAGGCCGCCACCGGCCCCAGCACGCCGAACGCCACCCGCACCGCGTACCGCCTCTCCGGGAGTTCCCCCAGGTCACGGTAGCGCGCTCATCGGCTGCTCATCCGCCGCCCACACGCTGGAAGCACGAGCCCGTTGACGCGCCAGGCCCGCGTACGACCCGGACCGCGTACTCGCACAGATCGCGTACGGACCAGGCCCGCGTACGGACCCGGACCGCGTACTCGCACAGATCGCGTACGGACCAGGCCCGCGTACGGACCAGGACCGCCTACGCGCCCGGCTCGCGTAGGACCGACCGGGACCGCCGCGTACGGGGCACGGCCCGCGTACGTCCACCCACCGAAAGGGGCACCCCATGCCACCCGCCATCCCCGGCTTCGACCTCCGCCGCGTCCCCGCGGCCGACGGCGTCACCCTCACCGCCGCCGTCGGCGGCTCCGGGCCGCCCGTCGTCCTGCTGCACGGCTTTCCGCAGACCCACCTGATGTGGCGGCACGTGGCCGTCGACCTCGCCGCCGACCACACCGTGATCTGCCCCGACCTGCGGGGTTACGGCGCGAGCGACAAGCCGGCCGAGGCCGACGACACGGCCGGCCCCGCCGGGACGGCACCAGCCGTCTACGCCAAGCGCACCATGGCCGCCGACATCGTGGCCGTGGCCGCCGCCCTCGGACACGACCGCTTCGCGCTCGCGGGCCACGACCGCGGCGCCCTGGTCGCCTTCCGCGCCGCCCTCGACCACCCGGGAACGGTCACGCACCTCGCCTGCCTCGACGTCCTGCCCACCCTCGACATGTGGGACGCCATGCACGGCACCACGGCCGCCGTCGGCTTCCACCTCTACCTGATGGCGCAGCCGCCCGGTCTGCCCGAGCGGATGATCGCCGCCGACCCCGACCTCTTCTTCGGCCACTTCCTGGACCTGTGGGTCCGGGCTCCCGAGGCCGTCCCGGCCGACGTGCGCGCCGTCTACCTGGCCGCCTGCCGGGCCGCGATCCCCTCGATCGTCGCGGACTACCGGGCCTCGGCCGGTATCGACGTCACCCACGACGCGGCCGACCGCGCCGCGGGCAACCGGCTGCGTATGCCCGTCGCCGTCCTCCAGCAGGACTGGGGCGCGGCGCTCGGGTTCGACGCCGCCGCGCTGTGGTCCGCGTGGGCCCCCGACCTCCGGCACACCACGGTCGACACCGGCCACTTCATGGCGGAGGAGTCCCCGGCGACGGTCGTCACGGCCCTCCGCGACCTCCTCGCCCGCTGATCCGGAGGCCCGCCCGCCGGAACACGACGCGGTCGGGGACGCGTGGCGGGCCGTGGCGGCCCGACGGGACCCGTGCCCGTCGGGGGTGCGGTGCCGCCGGTTTCCGGCTCCGGCGACGGTCAGACGGTGAAGATCCGTTCGGCCTGGTCGCGGTGGGTGTGCAGGTCCCCGTACACGGGGGAGATCTGGTCCGCGGTCGCGGGTCGGCGACCCGCGGGCGTACCTCGTACGGGTCGTCATGCGGCAGCCGCTCAACCGGCTGCGCACGCTGGCGCGCCGCCGCGAGGAGTACGTCGGCGAGTGGCTGCCGGAGCCGCTGCTGACGGCCCCCGACGTCGCCGAGGACGTCGAAGTCGCCGACAGCGTCTCGATGGCGCTGCTCACCGTCCTCGAAACGCTCGGGCCGACCGAGCGGGCGGTCTTCGTGCCGCGCGAGGCCTTCGGGACGCCGTACGGGGAGATCGCCGAGGCGGTCGGGAAGTCCGTGGCCGCGGTACGCCGGATCGCCCGGCGCGCGCCCGCGACCACGTGGCGGCCCGGCGGCCACGGGTCGAGGTCGGCCGCTCGGCCCCCGCCTCCCGCGTCCCCGTGCACGGGGACGCCCGCGCCGCGGCCCTCCTCGCAGGCCCCGGCCGCCCGGTCTCCGCCGTCTGGCTCAACGGCGCCCCGGCCGCCCGCGTCGAAGTCGACGGTCGCGTCGCCGCCGCCACCTTCGTCGTCCGCGACGGCCGCGTCACCCACATCCACACGGTGGCCAACCCCGAGAAACTCACCCGCCTCGGCCCCGTTCCGACCCGCCTCGCCCGCTGAGGCGGGTCGGACGGCGCCGGTGCGTCAGCCCACCGGCTGGTAGTGCTGGAGGTAGAGGAAGATCGACTTCCAGCCGCTGCCGACGTTGAGGACGTGGAGCCGGCCGCCGGAGGGCCCGAGGTCGAGGGCGGTGATGCCCTCGACCTCGTCGTCGGGCTGGACGTCCTGGGTGAAGGCGCGGGTGACGGTGCCGGTGGCGGGGTCGATGGCGTAGACGGCCTTGTCGCCGTCGCCGTCCACGGAGGCGTAGAGGGAGCCGTCGAGCATGGTGGCGCCCTGGATGCGGCTGAGGGGGCGGGAGAGGCGGACGGTGGTGGCGACGGGGAGTTCGGCTCCGGCGGGGAGCGAGAGGAGGTCGCTGAGGCGGTAGCCGACGAGTTCGTCGGTGCCCTGGGCGCTGTCCTGGTTCCAGGGGGCGGTCCAGACGAGGCCGGTGGCCGGGTCGACGGCCACCCACGGGACGCCGCCGGGCAGCAGCGCGAGGGGCAGGCGTACGTAACGGCCTGTCCAGCTCAGGTCGTGGGCGGAGTACAGGGCGAGCAGCGGATTCCGGTAGCCGTTGCCGTCCTCGATCGGGGCGACGACGTAGCCCCCGTACACGTCGATGTCCCCGATGTGGTCGGAGCCGTAGGCGCCGCTCAACGCACCAGGAATGGCAAGGGCGTTGGAGGCCGTCTCGTGGTTCCCCTCGACCGTCGCCTTGTCGAGGCTGTACGTGCCCGAGTAGTAGAAGTACGTGCCGTCGGTGGCGATGCCCTGCCCGCGCTCCAGGGCGGTGATGCCCGTCCAGGTGGAGTACGCGGGAAGGCGCTGCCAGGTCGTCGCGTACGCCGCCTGCGGCAGCAGCGCCAGGGTGGCCGCGACGGCCACCGTGCTTCCCGCTCGCCAGATCTTCATCAGCCCGAACCTCCATGTCGACCGCTGACAAGGCCAGTTGGCCATCGGCGGCATCCATTGGAGCAGCGGGGCGGCGGACAAGCCCACCGGTGGCGGGTGAACTCTGGCCGAAGGGCAGTCGAGGGCAAGGGCCTTGACTGGCAAGGGCCTTGACGGGCAAGGGCGTTGGCGCCTCGACTGTCCGCCCGGTCACCCGCACCGCCCGCTGCCCCCGCGCCGCACGGCCCGCACCGCGGCCGTGCGGTGCCGGTCCACGGCGGGGCGTACCGGCGGATGGTCGTACGGACGAACGTCCCGGATCAGGCGCTGGCCACGGTCGTACTCACGCGCGCCGCGCCGCCCACACCGTCCGCTCGGTCCGCACGGTCAGGTCGTCGCGGCGCGCGATGCTGTCCGGGCCCTCGGCGTCGAGGAGCCGGTCGAGCGCGGCGAGGTCTTCCGGCGCCAGGGTCCCGGCGATGCCGCCGCGCATACGGGTCAGGCTGGTGAGCGCGTACCGGCCGACGGCCTCGGCGTGCGGCGGGCCGATGTTCACGGTCACGACGCGCTCGCCCACGACGGTCAGGCCCGCGGCGCTCAGCATGGGCCCCCAGTCGGCGCCGCGGTGCGGCACGTGCTCGGCGTGGTGGTGGTCGAGCGCGGCGTGGCAGCGCTCTTCGAGCCCCGGGCGCTCCGCGGGCGCGTCCTCGGGCAGGAAACGCGGGAAGCCCGCCAACTCGACGACGGCGAAGAGCCCGCCGGGCGCGAGCGTGTCGCGGACCTGGCGCAGCGTGCGCTCCGGGTCCGCCATGTGGTGCAGGGAGGCCGACGCCCAGACCAGGTCGGGCGAGCCGAGGTCGGGCCACCGCGTGTCGAGGTCGGCCTGGACCGTACGGACGCGCCCGGCGACCCCGGCCGCCTCCGCGTTGCGGCGCAGGCGGTGCAGGTGGTCGGCCGAGGTGTCGACCGCGATGACCTCGGCCTCGGGGAAGCGCCGGAGCAGGGCGAGGGTCCCGGCTCCGGTGCCGCAGCCGAGGTCCACGATGTGGCGGGGGGCGGCTTCGACGGGCAGCCACGCGGTGATCGAGGCGGTGTGCTCGGCGAGGACTTCCGCGTCGAGGTCGAGGATGTCCGCCTGGCTGTCGGCCTCGGCGTCGTGGTGCGAGGCGCTGGCCTTTGGGGTGCCGTGATCGTGGTCGTGCGGGGCGTGGCCATGGGCGTGACCATGGGCGTCGTGGGCCGCGTGCGGGGCTGCGTGAGTCATGGCGCCCACCGTATGAGGGCCGTGGGCGGGCCGCCCGGTCGCTTTCGGGAACGGCAAGACGGTGGGCGTCCGGGCTGCCGACGGCGCAAGTCGCGCGCCCTGGCCCGCGCGAGTCGCGGGCCTCGACGTACCCGATTCGCGGGCCCCGGCCTGCGCGGGCTCCGACGTACCCGATTCGCCGAACGGGCTCAGACCCCGTCCCCCTCGCCGCCGCTCTTCTCGTCGCCGCGCTGGTGCCCGCGCCGCGCGTCACGGTCGAAGATGCCCAGCAGTTCGCAGGGCCCGCCCTCCGCGCCGATGGCGTGCGGCAGCATCGTCGGGAATTCGGCCGACTGGTTGGTCTCCACGCGGAAGCGCCGATTGCCCAGGAGCAGCACGGCCGTGCCCGACAGGACGACGAGCCATTCGCGCCCGGGGTGGGCGCGCAGCCGGGAGGGGCTGTCCGGCGGCGGATTCGTCAGGCGCTGCCGTACGACCGTCATACCCGGGTCGGCCTTCACGGCCCAGCGCATCGTCTGGTGCGCGGAGTCGATCATCGGACTGGAGATGACGTCCTCCGTGGCCGTCTCGACGAGCTGGTCGAGCGTGGTGTCCATGGCGCGCGCGAGGGTCACGAGCTGGTCCAGCGCGAGGCGGCGCTGACCGTTCTCGATCCGGCTGAGCGTGGAAGGGCTGAGCCGGGCGCGGCCGGCCAGTTCGTCCAGCGACCAGCCCTGCGCCACCCGCAGCGCGCGAATCCGCTTGCGCACCAGGCTGTCGAGATCTCCATCGTCTTGCGTCATAGGCAACATGTTATGCCTCGCGCGCAAAGTCCGCTTAGCGTGGTCGTACCGGGCCCCGGACGGGGCTCCCGCTCAGCGCAAGGACGCAAGCCGACGCGTAGAGAGCCGACACGTATAGAGAGGTACGCCCATGCCCGCGACGCTTCCCGCGCACGTGAACGATCCGGCCGATCCGGCCGGTGCGACCGATCCGGCCGGTGTGACCGATCCCGCCGATGGGGCCGACGCCTTTGGGGCCGACGCCTTCGCCCCGACCCTCGACGCCGTGGTGATCGGCGGTGGCGCCGCCGGGCTCAACGGCGCCCTCATGCTCGCCCGCTCCCGCCGCTCCGTCGCCGTGGTCGACAGCGGGACCCCGCGCAACGCGCCCGCCGACGGCGTCCACGGCCTCCTCGGCCTCGAAGGCATCCCCCCGGCGGAGCTGCTGCGCCGGGGCCGGGAGGAGGTACGGCGGTACGGCGGCAAGGTGCTGGTCGGCGAGGTGACCGCCGCCGAGGCCGTCCCCGGCGCCGACCCGCGTTTCACGGTCACCCTCGCCGACGGCGCCACCCTCCGCGCCCGCCGCCTCCTGGTCGCCACCGGCCTGCGCGACGTACTCCCCGACATCCCCGGCCTCGCCCGGCACTGGGGGCACGACCTCGTGCACTGCCCGTACTGCCACGGCTGGGAGGTGCGCGACGAGCCCATTGGCGTACTCGCCGTCGGTCCCGCCTCCGTCCACCACGCCCTGCTCTTCCGGCAGTTGACCGACGACCTGGTCTACTTCACGCGCGGCACCGACCTGGACGACGAGACCCGTACGCGCTTCGCCGCCCGCGCGATCCGGGTCGAGGACACCCCGGTGGCGGCGGTCGAGTCGACCGGGTCCACGGAGGGCGCCGGGCTTACGCGGGCCTCCGGGTCCACGGAGAGCCTTGGGCCCACGGAGGGCTCCGGGTCCGCCGCGGGCGGGCACATCGCGGGCGTACGGCTGACCGACGGCCGGTTCGTACCGCGCCGCGTCCTGGCCGTCGCGACCCGCATGCGGGCCCGTACCGACGGACTGGCCGGGCTCGGTCTGCCGATGGAGGAGCTGCCGGGCGGGATGGGTCGCCGCTTCGCCGCCACCGGCCCCGCGGGCACCACATCGGTGCCGGGCGTGTGGGTCGCGGGCAACGCCACCGACCTGACGGCCCAGGTCGGCGCCTCCGCCGCCGCGGGCGCCCTGGCCGGTGCGCACATCAACGCCGACCTGGCCGCCGCCGACACCGAGGCGGCTCTCGCCGCGGCGGACGCGCCCTAGGAGCGCTCTGACGCGGCGGGGTCCGGCGCCGCCCGTACGTGCGCGCGCTCGCCCTGCTTGCCGACGAGGCTGAGGAATTCCACGGGCCCCGAGCCGGTGGAGCCGAACCAGTGCGGTGTACGGGTGTCGAACTCGGCCGCCTCGCCCGGCTTCAGCACGAGGTCGTGCTCGCCGAGCACCAGCCGGAGCGTGCCGTTGAGCACGTAGATCCAGTCGTAGCCCTCATGGGTGCGCAGGACGGGCTCCACGGGGCCGCGCGGCGGGGCGGGCAGGACGAATTTGTACGCCTGGATGCCGCCGGGCCTGCGGGTCAGCGGCAGCACGGTCGAGCCGTCCTTGCAGGCGATCGGGCGCAGGTTGAGGCGCGGGTTGCCGGTGCGGGGCGCGTCGACCAACTCGTCGATGGTGACGCCGTACACCCTTGCCAGCGGCAGCAGTTGCTCCAGCGTGGGGCGGCGCAGGCCCGCTTCCAGCCGCGACAGCGTACTGACCGAGACGCCGGTCGCCGCCGCCAGATGCGTCAGCGTCAGGTCCCGGCCGAGCCGCAGATTCTTCAGGCGGGGGCCGACGGCGTCGAGGGTGCGGCCCACTTCGTCGTCGGTGCCGTCCGCGCCAGCCGCGCCAGCCGCGCCAGCCGCGCCAGCCGCGCCAGCCGTGCCGCCCGCGCCAGCCATGCCGTCTACGTGATCCATGGAGCCCAGTTTGCCGATCGGCAAACAATTTTGCACATCGGGGCCGGTCGTGGCGACGATCGCTCCCGCGTTTCCCCTGTTGACCGTCCCTGGTGAAAGGTCCGTCCAGATGAGGGAGAGTCCGAACCGGCCCGCGCGGGTCAGTGCCGAAGCCGCAGCCGTGGGCACGGGCGTTGACGTACCGGTCGACGTAACAGCCCCTGACGCGGCGGGTGTTGACGACCCGCGTCGGCGCCGCGCGATCCTGATCTCCGTCTGCGTCGCGCTGATGGCCGTCATCGCCTCGGTGTCCGGCCTCAACGTCGCGCAGCCGGACCTGGCCGTCGCGTTCGACGCCTCGCAGAGCACGATCCTGTGGATCATCAACATCTATACGTTGAGCCTGGCGGCGCTGCTGCTGCCGCTCGGCGCGGTCGGCGACCGATGGGGCCGAAAGCCCGTACTGCTCACGGGACTTGCCGTCTTCGGCGGCGCCAGCGTCGTCGCCGGTCTGGCGACGTCGGCCGAGGTCATGATCGCGGCGCGGGTGCTGAGCGGTGTGGGCGCGGCGATGATCATGCCGGTGACGCTCGCCGTCATCACCTCCACCTTCCCGGCCGAGGAGCGCGGGCGGGCGATCGGGGTGTGGACCGGCGTCGCGGGCGGCGGCGGCATCCTGGGCATGTTCCTGTCGGCCGCGCTGGTCGACGTGGCGAGCTGGCGCTATCTCTTCGTCCTGCCCGTGGCGCTCGTGCTCGTGGCCGCCGTGATGACGGTGCGGTCCGTGCCCGACTCGCGCGACGCGGCGACGCACTCCTTCGACACGGTCGGGGCGCTGACCTCGGTGGTCGCGGTGGTCGGGCTGATCTTCGTACTCCAGGAAGGGCCCGAGCGGGGCTGGGCCGCGCCCGTGACCCTGCTCAGCCTGCTGGTCGGCGTCCTGGCCGCCGCCGGCTTCGTGGTCTGGGAGCTGCGGCGGCACGGCCCGCTGCTGGACGTACGCCTCTTCCGCGAGCGCGGCCTGGCCGGCGGTTCCGTCGCGCTGCTGGCCGTCTTCGGCGTCCAGGCCGGGATCTTCGTCGTCCTCTTCCCGTTCCTCCAGGCCGTGTTGGGCTGGTCGGGCCTGCTGTCCACGCTGGCCCTCATGCCGATGGCCGTCCTGATGATGGCCACCTCGGGCCTCGCGCCGCGTCTCGCCGAACGGGTCGGCAGCCGTCGCACCATGGCCCTCGGCATCCTCCTCGGCGGCGCGGGCCTCGCCCTGATGGCCACCCTCGTCTCCGTGGACGGCGGCTACCTCTCCGTCCTGCCCGGCATGCTCGCCATGGGCATCGGCATGGGCCTCACCATGACCCCCGCCACCGAGGCCATCACCAGCTCACTGCCCAGCGAACGCCAAGGGGTCGCCTCCGCGCTCAACGACGTCACCCGCGAATTCGGCACCGCCCTCGGTGTCGCCCTCCTCGGCGCCCTCCTCTCCTCCGGCTACCGCGGCGCCATCGGCCCCCGCCTCGACGGCGTGCCCCCGGCCACCGCCGCCACCGCCCGCGAAGGCATCGCCAACGCCGTCGAAGCCGCCCATGCCACCGGCGGCCCCACCGCCCCCGCCCTCGTCCGCGCCGCCCAGCAGTCCTTCGTCGACGGCTGGCAACAAGCCATGTGGGCCGGCGTAGCCGTCATGACCCTCCTCCTCGCCTACCTCCTTCTTCCCGGCAACTCCCGCCCCGCCCGGACTCCGTGACCCCGGCCCGGCCCGAACCAGGCTGCAAGACTGCTCAGTTCGGGTCGGTCTCCCACGCGTCCGTTCCCGACGGACCCGGTCTACGGGCCGAGTTGGTACAGCAGGTGTGCCCGGGCCGCCGGGTCGGGCACAGCCTCCGCCGCGGCACGGCGTACGTCGTTGGCCAGATACTCCGACAGCGCGAGGGCGGACAACGCACTGGCAGCGGAGGGATCACCGCGTTCAGCGGCCGACTTCGCCGCCCATAAGCGGAACTCAGGTGTGACACTGTCCTCGTAAGCCAGATGCAGCAGGGCTTCCGCGCGTCCCGCGTCCCCTCGACGATCGGCTTCTCTGGCAGCCGTGAGTCTGGTCGAGTCGGTCAGCGCGCGGTCCCAGCACAGCGCTCGCCATACCTCCCGGACTTCGTGGCCCGGGTAGACGGTCGCGGGTAACGCCTGCGCCGCTTGGAGCCGGAAGCTTTCGTGCGCGCCTCCGCGCGCGATCCGCTCCAGAGCCTCCGCGCCCAACCGCGGAAAGAAGTCGATCGCCGCCGTCGCGGCTTCCACCGCCATGGCACCGCTGGCCGGAGTCCATGAGTCGGCCAGTCGCACCAAGGCCTCTGCGCCAAGTTGCCGGTGGAACCGGCCTGCCGTCCGCCCCGCCGTGACACGGCCCCGGTCCGACAGGCTCGGGTCGGCGCACAGTCTCAAGAGGGAGCGCAGGGCGGTGTCCTGGCCGAACATGGGGAGCAGCCCTGCCGCCTCGATCCGCCAGGTCTCCTCCGCACCTTGGAGCTGACGATCGTCGACGAGACGGTACGCGGTGCTCACTCCCCGTCCCGTGTCGTACCCCATCAAGGCACGCGCGGCGGCAACGCGCCTCTCGCCACCGAGCCCCCATCTGCCGTTGGCCAGTTCTTCCAGGTAGTTCAGCCCTTCACCGAGGTGACACCGGGTGTAGGCCATGGCCACCCGTAGGGGGTCCGGGCCGTCGGCCGCGGGCCCTACCCTCGTCAACTGCCGGAAGAGCACAAGGCCCCGCGCGGGGTCGTGCCGGTCCACCGCTTCGGCCGCTTCGGCCCGGTGATCCCCCATCGTCTCGTCAGCGGCCAGTACTTCGTGGACGGCGACGGTGTTGTCGGGGGCGTACCGGCCCAGCGTCTTCGCCATGTGCAACCGCACACCGCTGTCCAGGCCGCGGTCCGTGACGACGGCGGACATCAGCCGCAGCCCGAGCGCCCGGTCGTACGCCGCCGCTGTCTCGGCCACCCGCGAGCGGGCGTTGCCGTCCCTGCGGTTCTTGCCGCCGAGCCGTTCCAGGGCGCTGATCAGCTCCTGCTTGTCCAGGAGCGCGAGTTGACGGCACGCCGCCTCCCACTCCTCGGCGGACTGCCCGCGGTCGAAGCGGATCACCACCTCGCGCAGTATCACCGCGGCGCGCCGTAGAATCCGGTCCGGTACGGGGATGCCGTTGGCGACGAGTTCCACGACGAAGCGGTGAGTGCCCCGATCCGGCCACCTCAGCAGCCTGGCCAGCGGCTTTTCCAGCCCCGCAGGGTCGGCTGCCGCCTGGAGACCGGCCAGGAAGACCTTGGTCTCCAGGTCCTCCCACGGCCAACGCCGCCGCTCCAGGTGTCGTCGCGGGCCCCCATGCCCGAACAGGTAGAGCGCGGCCAGATACTCCTCGATCGACGGGTGGAGAAAGCGCAGACTCCCCTCGCGCTGCTCCAGCAGGCCGCTGTGTTCCAGCACGCCGCGAAGGATCTGCCTCCAGGTGTGAGGCGTGACCGACGCGGGACGTGGCACCACGGACAGAGCTGTCGCCCGGTCCAGCAGATCGCTGCCCGTGCCCCCGAACACCAGCCGGTCGTGAGCCAGCCGTTCCAGCAGCGGCAGCACCTCACGCAGCAGGTCCGTGACACCCTGCTGCGCTTCGGCGTCGCCCTCGTCGATGAGGCTGCGGTGCCGCTGCCGGGCATCCGCCGTATTGCGATGCTGGACGAGGATGTCGATAAACCGCTCGTACAACTCCGATCGGTTGAAGGGCAGTTGTTTGCCGGGACCCTCGACATCCTCGGCGTAGACCACACACATCATGGTCGCGATCAGGGGAATCCGGGCGAACTCCCGCAGCCGCGGGTTGCGTTCCACCTCCCTGGTGAAGAGGGCGGCGGTCGCGACCGGGTCGGGCTTGCCCACCGCGCGGAACCACTTCTCGGCGAAGGCGGGCAACTCCTCAGGGAGGAAGGGCTCGATGGCGTATGTGGGGTGCTCGTCGTCACCGATCCGGTTCAGGATGCCGTCGGGCAGCGGACGGCTGGCCACCATCACCTGCCAGCCGGGCCGGTCGCGGAGCCTTCCGATGACGTGCAGTACGTCGATACGGCGCCAGGACGGCACCTCGTCCAGGCCGTCGATCAACACCAACCACCTTGTGCCAGCAGGTGGTTCGCGTCGGAACAGCGCGTTCAGTTCATCGGTGCCGAGAGTGGTGCCGCCCAGCTCACGCTGGACCGCGCGGGTGAGCCGGTCGGGAATGCCGCCGGGCTCCGTGATCAGGTCCTCGGCCCGTACCAGGATCGGTAGGACCGTCGGCACCCCCTCGGCGGCACCGCCGCCGCCTTCGAGCCACTGACGAGCGGAGTCGCCCGCGATGCTGCGCAGCAGACTGGACTTGCCCGCGCCCGGACCGCCGACGACCTGCACGCCGCGGTGGCGGCCGACGAGGCTCTCAGCGGTGACGCGTTCCGTCCCGGGCGGCTCAGTGTCGCCGCCGGCTGCCCGGCCCCCGCGCCTGCTGGCCAGCTGTGTCAAATACACCTCGTTCAGCGGCGGTTCCACCAACGAAGGGAAACGGTACGGATGGCGTACGGAGATGTGTCCGGCGTCGTCGAGGTAGCTACGCAAGCGCATGTCCAACTCCCCCTCCCTGGGCAGGTCTTCCACGGAGGTTGTGGGCACGACGTCCACCAACTGCCCGGGGTCCAAGGTCACGTCGACCGATTCCTCGAGGAGGTGCGCGGCGTCTCCGAGCCGCGCGTGCCAGGCGTCGGCACGCAGCACCGCAAGATGGTCCAGCCCGTCGGTCGGATGGTGATGGCCCACGATGCCGATCACGCGGTCACGGCACCACACCGCTGCGCCCGACATGCCTGCCCACGGCGACCGGGTGGGATCCGCGAAGTGCGCCGGCGGCGCGACCCGCAGGTCGAGGGTGCCCTCCTTGCGGTTCGACAGCACGTCGCAGGTGCACTGGGCGTCATGGAATGCGTCCCGGAACGGCGCACCGCCCCACTCGTCACGCACCTTGAACAGCGGAAAGCCCATCACGGCGCACGTCAACCGCGCGCTACGTGCTGACACCCGGGCGTACTCCACCGGCGTGAAGGCCTCCTGGCCCTCCTTGCTCACCGACAGCACGGCTACGTCGACGTGCGCTTCCGCCCAATGGACTTCCGCGTTCAACACGCGCTCAGCGGCCAGGCCGGCATCGAGCCGCACCCGGACCGTGCTCGCCCCCGCGACCACATGCGCGGCCGTCAGTACCCGACCGGCCGCCACCACGTAGCCCGAACCCCTACGTCCCGCTGCCCCGTCCCGTGTCACGAGGATCTCGGCCACCCGGGCGGCGTCGAAACCGCCCGCCACCTCTGTCACCGCTCCCCGGGAATCTCATCCCCGGCAATCAGCGCCGCCCCACCACCGGCGAGCCGTGGCTGAAGTGTCAACGTGATCTTCTGAACGTCCGAGCGGGTGACTTTTCCGTCGCCTCCGGCCTCGACCACCCAGAACCTGACCTTTCCCTGACCGCCTGCCTCCTTGCCGACGGTCACGGTCGCTTCCACCTCGACCGTCCCCAGCTCGAATCGCAGGCGTTCTCCTTCTCCGTCGGTCATCGCGGAGTCGAGTTCCCGCCGTAATTCCCGAATCATGGCCGACAGCTCGATCACACCGTCCCCCTCATCCACCGCCCCGACCCTTCATCGTAGGCACCGACCGCCGATACGACCGTCAGTTCGGGAGAGCCGGCCGGTGAGGCTGGGAGGGTCACTGTTGCAAGCGGTGTGCTTGCAAAAGTTAGCGGGGTGGGGGAAGGTGGAGGCATGGCTTCGCTGAAGGTGGGCAACGTCGGGGAGTACCTGCGGGAGCAGCGGCGGGGGGCGCGGCTCAGCCTGCGGCAGTTGGCGGAGGCGGCCGGTGTGTCGAATCCGTATCTGAGCCAGATCGAGCGCGGGCTGCGGAAGCCTAGTGCGGAGATCCTGCAGCAGTTGGCGAAGGCGTTGCGGATCTCGGCGGAGACGCTCTACGTGCAGGCGGGAATGCTCGACGCGCGGGAGCGGGACGAGCTGGAGGTGCCGGCGGTGATCATGTCGGACCCGTCGATCGACGAGCGGCAGAAGCAGGTGCTCATCCAGATCTACGAGTCCTTCAGGAAAGAGAACGCCGCCGCGGAATCGGCCGCCAAGGCCGAGGAAGCCGCACGACAGGCCGAAGAAGAACAGAAGAACGCCGAAGAAGAGCGGAAGAACGTGGAGGCGGATTCGTCTCCGACACTCGTACGGGAGGAATCCGAGAAATGACCATCACCGACGACATCGTCAAGAGCCTGCGCAACCCGACCCCGCTGTACGCGGTCGCGGGCACGGCGGACCTCGCCGCGGCGAAGCTCCGCGAGGTGCCCGCGCTGCTGGAGAAGCTGAAGGACCAGGCGCCCGAGCGGATCGAGAAGATCCGCGGCACCGACCCCAAGGACGTGCAGCAGCGGGTCACCGCGCAGGCCAAGGACGCGTCGACCAAGGCGCAGACGCGGCTGAACGAGACGATCAGCGGCATCGACTTGGACCTGAAGAAGATCGGCGGGTCCGTGCAGGACCTGGCGCTCCAGGGCGTGGGCCGGGCCGCCGAGTACGCGGTCAAGGCGCGCGAGACGTACGACGAGCTGGCCGAGCGCGGCAAGGGCGCGGTCGCTCAGTGGCGCGGCGGCGCGGCCGACGAAATCATGGAGATCCCGCCGGCCGTGAAGCTCGCGGACATCCCGGCCGACGAGCCGCTGACCGAGTCGATCGGCGACCGGCTGGCCGCGAAGCCCGCCGACACGTCCGGCGACAAGCCGGCCGCCCGCAAGACCACGCCCCGCAAGCCGAGTGGCGCGAAGAAGGCGACCGACAAGTCCGCGGAGTGAGGCGAGGGCCGGGCACGCTTTGCGAGCCCGGCCCGTTGTTCGTACAGGAGCCGGTACGGTTGGGCGGGCGACAAGCGGACGGTCGGCACGGTGCCGGCCGACAGCGACAAGGGCGGTGGACGGCGTGCTGATCACGGGGTTCTTCGGGGTGCTCGGCCTGGTGTCGTGGGCGCTCTTCCTCTTCGCGGCCTTCGCCTTCGTCGACGCGGCGATCCGCCGTGAGGACGCGTACCGGGCGGCGGACAAGAACACCAAGGCGTTCTGGCTGATCATCCTCGGCATCGCGGCCGTGGTGATGAAGCTGTTCTCGGTGCTGTCGTTCCTGCCGGTCATCGGCCTGGTCGCCGTGATCGTGTACATGGTGGACGTACGCCCCGCCGTACGGCAGATCACCGGACCCCGCCGTGGCGGGGGCCTGCGGCGGCGCCGCGGCGGTGGCAGCAGCAGCGACGGCCCGTACGGCCCGTACAACGGCTGACGCGTACCCGCCGGGCGTATCCACCGGGGCACATACCCACCGGGCCGTATCCACCGGGCGGGCGGCCCCCCAGCGGACCGGCCCCCCAGCGGACCGGCCTCAGATCCGCTTCGGCCGCTCCAGCAGTACGACCGCCACGTCGTCCGTCAGCTCCCCGCCGTTCAGCTCCCGCGCCTCCGTGAGCGTCGCGTCGAGCAGTTCCTCGCCGCGCAGGCCCTCGGCCAGCAGCCGGGCGGTCATCCGTACCATCCCGTCCTGCCCGAGCCGCTGCGTGCCCTGGCCGATCCGGCCCTCGATCAGGCCGTCGGTGTAGAGCATCAGGCTCCACTCGCCGCGCAGCCGTACCGGTATCCGCTGCCAGCGGGCGTCCGGGAGCAGGCCGAGCGCCGGGCCGCCCTCCGTGTACGGCAGCAGTTCCGGCACGCTGCCGGGAGCGCCGGGGGTCGAGAGCAGCGGCGCCGGGTGTCCGGCCAGATGCAGATCGGCGCTGCGCGCGTCCGGCGCGATGTCGACGGTGCAGAGCGTCGCGAAGATCTCGTCGTCCGACCGCTCGTGTTCGAGCACCTGCTGGAGCGTACGCAACAGCGCGTCGCCGCCGAGCCCGGCGAAGGTCAACGCACGCCAGGCGATGCGGAGTTGGACCCCGAGAGCGGCGGCGTCCGGGCCGTGGCCGCAGACGTCGCCGATCATCGCGTGGACGGTGCCGTCGGGGGCGCGGACGGTGTCGTAGAAGTCGCCGCCGAGCAGGGCGCGGCTGCGCCCCGGGCGGTAACGCGCCGCGAAACGCAGGCTGGCGCCGTCCAGCAGCGGGGTCGGCAGCAGGCCGCGCTCCAGCCGGGAGTTCTCCTGCGCGAGCAGCTTCGTCTCGGTGAGCTGCCGGTGCGCGAGGTCGGCGCGCTTGCGCTCGACGGCGTAGCGGACGGCGCGCGTGACGGTCCCGGCGTCGACCTCGTGCCGCGCGAGGTGGTCCTGGGCGCCGACCCGTACGGCCTCCGCGGCCCGCCCGTCGTCCGCGCCGTCGGTCAGGACGAGTACGGCGGTGCCGGGCGCGAGCCGCAGCACCTGCCGCAGGCCGTCCAGCACGTCGGGCAGGTCGAGGAGGATGCAGTGCACGTCGTCGGTGAGCAGACGGCCGGCCGCGGTGAGATTACGTGCCCGCAGGATACGGATCCGCGGCCCGCCGCCCTCCTGGAACCACGGCGCGGTGAAGGCGTCCGTCGCGTCCTCGCCGATGACCAGCAGCGTGAAGATCGCGGGACCGCTGCCCGGATCCTGCCGCTGCCGGGGCAGCGAGAGGGCGCCGGACTCCGTGTACGGCGCGGTGGACGCCGGTACGGGGACGGACCCCGGCACGGGGACGGACGGCGGTACGGCGGTGGACGCCGGTACGGGAACGGACGGCGGTACGGGGACGGACCCCGGCACGGCGACCGATGTCGGTACGGACGGCGGTACGGAAAGGGGCGAGGACCCGGCCGTGGAAGCCGTCCCCGAACCGGGTACGGCAGCGGGGCCCTCGGCCCCGCGCGTCTCGTCGGTGGCTGAGGGCCGATCGGTGCCGCGTTGGGCTGCGGACATCAAGCGACTCCTTCCCTCCCCCGAGGATCTCCGGAGACCCTAGTGGCTGGAGGCAAGGTGACGGGAGGGCAGAGAGTGAACCGTCAGCGTCATATGCGGCGGTCAGCAGGGGATTTCGCGGTGGATGTGTTGATCCGCACATGACCAAGGTCACGCGTGGCGGCCACAACCCCGCCCCCGCCGCGACCCGCATCCGGACCGCCGCCCGCATCCGGACCGCCGCCCGTCGCGCGTACCCGCCGCCCGTACGCGTACCCGCCCACGTATCCCTCCGCGCCCCACGTCTCCCTCCGTCCAGACGTACGCGAACCGTCATCAACCCGGTCGTACGACCCCCAGGATCGGCATCGAACCGGCCCCCGCCACCACCACGTCCCGCCCCGGGCGCGGCGCGTGGACGATCGCGCCGCCGCCGACGTAGATGCCGACGTGGCTGGCGTCGGAGAAGTAGATGACGAGGTCGCCGGGGCGCATCCGGTCCACGGGCACATGGGGGAGGCGCGCCCACTGCTCCTGCGAAGTGCGCGGGATGGGACGGCCCGCCGCCGCCCACGCCTGGGAGGTGAGCCCGGAGCAGTCGTACGAGGACGGGCCCGCCGCGCCCCACACGTACGGCTTCCCGATCTGCCGGGTCGCGAAGGCCACGGCGCGGCGGCCCGCGGCGGAGGACGCCGTGGACGCGGCGGTGACCAGGCGTTTCGCGTCACCGGTCGCCAGCCAGTCGCTCTGCGCGCGGTACGCCGCCTCGTCCTCGAGCCGCGCGAGCCGGACGCGCTCCTGTTCCTTGAGCGTGGCCAGCAGCGCGGTGGCCTCGGCGAGCCTGGCCCGTACGCGCTGCCGCGCCCCGGCCGCCGTCCGCTGCGCGTCGACCAGTTGCTGCCACCGCTCGGTGGCGGCGTGCGCGTAGCCGTCCAGCTTCCCGCGCGTGTCGGCCAGCGCGTCGATCGTGGCGCTCGCCGCGCGGGCGCCGCGGGCGGCGAGTCCCGCGTCCGACAGGAAGGTGTCGGGGTCCCCCGACATCGCCAGCCGCAGCGTGTCCGGCACCCCGCCGGCCCGGTACTGCGCGCGGGCCAGCGCCCCCGCCTGCGCGGTGAGCGTGCGCAGGCGTGTCTGCGTACGGTCGATGGCCACCGCCAGCGCCACCAGGTCGTGCTGCTGGGCCCGTACGCGTTCCCCGGCCGCGTTGTACGCGTCCGTCGCCGCCTCCGCCTGCCGGTACAGCGCGTCCACCTCGGCTCTGACCTGGGCCACGGTGCGCGGGGGTGCGGCCTGCGCCGGGGCCGTGGCCGTGGCGGTGGTCAGCGCGACCGTGGCGGTGAGCGCCGTGAGCGCCGCCGCGCAGGCACCGCTTCGGATTCCGCGGGTCATCGGAGCCTCCCTCACGTCACGGGCGCGGTGGCTGTTCGCGCGGCTCCTCGCGCCGCTGAACGCAGGGTTTATCTGACGGGCCGTCACATCTTGGCGGATGGTGGCACGGCGAGCCGTAAAGGGGAAGGGCGAGAGGGCGTTACGCGTGCGGGGCGAGGGCGGGCCAGGCGACCGTGACCTCGCCCTGGCGCCACCGGGCGGGGCCGTCCACGACCGGCCAGCCGTCCGCGCGCAGCGAGGTGACGGCGCGGATCCAGCGCTGGCGCGCGCCCAGGGCGGACAGGGGAGCGGCCGAGGCCCAGGCCCGGTCGAAGGCGGTGAGGAACGCGTGCACGGATTCGCCGGGCACATTCCGGTGGATCAGCGCCTTCGGGAGGCGTTCGGCCAGGTCGGAGGGGCGGTCGAGGGAGCCGAGGCGGGTGGCGAAGGTGACGCTTCGGGGGCCTTCGGGGCCGAGCGCCACCCAGACGTGGCGGCGGCCGATCTCGTCGCAGGTGCCTTCCACGAGGAGGCCGCCGGGGGCGAGCCGGCCGCGCAGCCGGGTCCATACGGCGGCGACCTCGCTTTCGTCGTACTGGCGCAGGACGTTCGCCGCCCTGATCAGGACGGGGCGGCTTCCGTGGGGGAGGGGGACCTCGAAGCCGCCGTGTATGAAGCTCAGGTTGTCGCGCTCGTACGGTTTCGCTGCCGCGACGCGGGCCGGGTCGATCTCGACGCCGACGACCTGGACGTCTTCTCTTACCGCCTGGAGGCGGCTGAGGAGTTCCACCGCTGTCCAGGGGGCGGCGCCGTATCCGAGGTCGACGACGACGGGGTGGTCGGCTCGCCGCAGTTCCGCTTCCAGCGCGGTGGCGATCCACCGGTCCATCCGGCGCAGCCGGTTGGGCCCGGTGGTTCCTCTGGTCACCACCCCCACCATGCCGCGCATTCCTCGACTCTAGTCTTTGCCCGCCCGCCCACCCGTGCGGGTGTTTTCTTCGTCTGCGGGTGCCGCTTGTGCCTGGTCGGTGCCGGTCCGGGGTACCTCCTCGAAATCCGTCTCACCTGGTCCTGTGTATCCGGTGCCGTTCCTGTTGACGTATTTCTGCGGGGGCACCCCGGCCCGTCCCCTCCTCGCTCGTCGGCGTCCGCCTGTCCGGTGGGGGTGCCGGGGGAGGGGGGTTCTTTCGGCGAGCCGCCCTGCGTCACCGCCCGGCCCCCCTGGGGTGCCCTCCAGCCAGTCCGCCGACCCCGCCCGCATGCCCTGACCCACCGCCCCCCACGGGTGGGCCACCGCCGCCAGGCTTACCTGCGCCCGCCCTCCTCCCCGCCCCCCACGAGCGAGCGCCAAGGTGCCCACCCACCCCCTCCTTCCTCAGCCACAGCGGACAGGCGGGCGCCGACGTACCGGGAGGGGTCGGTGCGGGGTGCCCCCGCAGGGGGACGAACGGGCAGGGGCAGAAGCAGGCGCAGGTGGCCGCAGGTTCGTCGCCCGAGGAGGTGCCCCGGGCCGGGACCGACGAGGCACGGGCGGCACCCGCAGACGAAGAAAGCACCCGCACGGGTGGGCGGGCGGGAAAAAAAGACAAAAAGACCAAGACACCACCCACCCCCCAAGGTCACGCTTCGGCAACAAGGAAATGGAACCGCCAGTTCCGGCGTTCCCCATGGTTGAACGCGGGGGTACGGCCTTCGGAAGGAACGCATGGTGACCCAGCAGACGTCGTCCCGGCTCGCCGCGCTGCGCGGTGCGCAGAAGCACAAGCACGCGCTGGGGATGAGGGGTCGCCGCACCGGAGGCCGCCGCGTACGCCGAGTCGCGATGCTGAGCGTGCACACGTCACCGCTGCACCAGCCGGGCACCGGCGACGCGGGCGGCATGAACGTCTACATCGTGGAGCTGGCCAAGCGCCTCGCCGACCTGAACGTGGAGGTCGAGATCTTCACGCGGGCCACCACGGGGGCGCTGCCCCCGGCGGTCGAGCTGGCCCCCGGTGTGCTGGTGCGGCACGTGGACGCGGGCCCGTACGAGGGCCTGGCCAAGGAAGAGCTGCCCGCGCAGCTCTGCGCGTTCACGCACGGGGTGATGCAGGCGTGGGCGGGCCACCGCCCGGGTTACTACGACCTGGTGCACTCGCACTACTGGCTCTCGGGCCACGTCGGCTGGCTGGCGGCGCAGCGCTGGGGCGTGCCGCTGGTGCACGCCATGCACACCATGGCCAAGGTCAAGAACGCGGCGCTGGCCGAGGACGACTGTCCCGAGCCCGCCGCGCGGGTGATCGGCGAGACGCAGGTCGTGGCGGCGGCCGACCGCCTGATCGCCAACACCGCCGAGGAAGCAGACGAGTTGGTGCGGTACTACGAGGCGACCGCCTCGAAGGTCGCGGTCGTGCACCCCGGCGTGAATCTGGACCGCTTCCGCCCGGAGCCGGGCCGCGCGGCGGCCCGTCGGCGCCTCGGGCTGCCGCAGGACGCGGTGATCCCGCTCTTCGCGGGCCGGATACAGCCCCTGAAGGCCCCCGACGTGCTGATCCGCGCCGTCGCGGTGCTGCTGGACGAGGACCCGACGCTGCGCCACCGCCTCCTCGTGCCGATCGTCGGCGGCCCCAGCGGCAGCGGCCTGGCCAAGCCGGAGGCGCTGCACAAGCTGGCCGCGCGGCTCGGCGTGTCCGACGTCGTACGGTTCCAGCCGCCGGTGGACCAGGAGCGGCTCGCGGACTGGTACCGGGCGGCGACCGTCCTGGTCATGCCGTCGTACAACGAGTCCTTCGGGCTGGTCGCGATAGAGGCGCAGGCGTGCGGTACGCCGGTGATCGCGGCGGCGGTCGGCGGGCTGCCGGTCGCGGTGGCGGACGACCGCACCGGCTTCCTCGTACCGGGGCACGACCCCCGGGACTACGCGCGGGTGCTGCGCCGTTTCATCGACAACCCGGCGCTCGGCGACTCGCTG
Organism: Streptomyces sp. NPDC008079; assembly: GCF_042957385.1. Classification (NCBI taxonomy): domain Bacteria; kingdom Bacillati; phylum Actinomycetota; class Actinomycetes; order Kitasatosporales; family Streptomycetaceae; genus Streptomyces; species Streptomyces sp. NPDC008079. Next base: position 93,788 of record NZ_JBIBIC010000014.1, on the reverse strand, counting down.
GGCGCGGCGGCGGCCCGGCACGCGCGGGAGTTCGGCTGGGGGAAGGCCGCGGCCGACACCACCGAGGTGTACGCGGCTGCGCAGGCCGAACACCGCCGTCACCTACGATCGGCGCATGGCTGAGGAGACCCCGGTGGACGTCAACGGTGACACCGACGACGGAGCCCATGACGGTGCCCATGGCGGCGCGACCCCCGACGCCCCGCGCGGCGACCTCCGGGCGCGAGCCGTCCGCGCGCTCGAACAGGCCCTGCGCGAAGCCGACTTGCCGTGGGAGTCGCCGCGCCCGGACACGTACGTCACCCAACTGCCGGGCACCCGCAAGCTCTCCACCACCTGCTCCTTCCTGGTCGGCGCCCACACCCTGTCGCTGAACGCCTTCGTCGTCCGCCACCCCGACGAGAACCAGGAAGCCTTCTACCGCTGGCTGTTGGAGCGCAATCTCCGTCTGTACGGGGTGAGTTACGCCATCGACCGGCTCGGTGACGTCTACCTCAACGGCCGCCTCCCGCTGGCCGCCGTCACGCCGGAAGAGGTCGACCGGCTGCTCGGCGCGGTCGTGGAGAACGCGGACGGCTCCTTCAACACGCTGCTGGAGCTGGGGTTCGCCACCTCCATCCGCAAGGAGTACGCGTGGCGGGTGTCGCGCGGCGAGTCCACCAGGAATCTGGACGCGTTCACTCACCTGACCGAAGGTCAGTCCTAAGAATCACTGCACGACCCCTTCCCCTTGGTCCGTACCACATGACACCCTCACGTCAGTCGTAAATCTGAACCACGTTCAGATACGTGATAGCGGCCTACGTGTGAAGGGTGGAAGCATGGCGATGAGCCGCAGGAAGCTGCTGACCGCGAGCGTCCAGGTCACCTCGGCGGCGGCAGCCGCGACGGCGCTCGGCGGCACGCCGTTCGGCGGTACGGCGTTCGGCGGTACGGCGAAGGCCGCCGACGCGGCCGTCGACCCGTCCGGGCAGGGGAGCCGCCAACCCCTCACCCTCTGGCGGGAGTTCACCGCGACCCCGTACACCCACCCGCAGATCCCGTACGTCGCCCGCGCCGGTTACGACGGCGGCTCCCGCCGCTTCCACCGCCACCCCGTCCGCGCGAACGTCCTGCGCTACGGCGCCAAGGCGGACGGCTCGGCCGACGCGGCCCCCGCCATCAACCGCGCCCTGCGCGAGGTCGGCCGGGCGGGCGGCGGCACCGTCCACCTCCCGCCGGGCACGTACCGCATCGACGACGTCATCCGGCTCGGCTGGAGCAACACCACCCTGCGCGGCGCGGGCAGCGGACGCACCGTGCTGTACGCGACCAGGTCGCTGACCGACCTCATCGGCCCGTACGGCAGCCGGTACGGCGGCGACAAGTCGTCGTGGTCCTGGGCGGGCGGCCTGGTCTGGATGTGCCCGGCCGACCGCTACGCCTCCCTGACCGACGCGATCCGCGCCAAGGACTGGCCGTTCGAGGGCTGGACCGGCAACAAGCGCGACCAGTGGCGGACGCTCGCGACCGTCACCGAGGAGGCCGCGCAGGGCAGTTGGAGCGTCACCGTCGACAGCGCCCGCCAACTGCGACCCGGCGCACGCGTGTTGCTGCAATACGCCGACGACCCCGCGCACGGCCTGCTCGACCACATGGCGGGCGACGTCGACGGCGCGGCCACGTACGACTGGTCCGACAAGAGCAAGCTGCTCTCGTACGTCCCCTACGAATGGCCGGCCCTGATCACCGAAGTCCGGGGACGGCGCGTCACCTTCGACCGGCCGATGCCGTTGGACACCCGGCTGCTGTGGCGGCCGAGGATCACCACGATGGTCGAGCCGCTGATCAACTCCGGTGTGGAGGGCCTGACCATCCAAATGACGCCCACACCGCAGTCGCCGCACCTGCTCGACAAGGGGTACAACGGGCTGGTCGCGCAGTGCACTTGGGACTGCTGGGTGGACGACGTGCACGCCGTCGACGTCGACAACGGCTTCCTGATGGTCGCGGCGAAGGCCACCACCTTCCGCCGTACCCGCGTCTCGGGGCGCGGCAGCCACCACCCGTACGCCTGCCGCGAGGGCTCGCACGACAACCTCGTCGAGGACTTCGCGATCGACCGGCGCACCGTGCCCGCCCCGTCCGGCACGCAGCTCCACGGCATCAACGCCGAGGGCCTGTCGTCGTACAACGTCTGGTCGCGCGGCCGGATGGAGATGGGCACCTTCGACACCCACCGCGGCCTGCCGTTCGCCTGCGTCCGTACCGACATCACCGTCTCCAACGACGGTCAGCACGGCGGCGACGCCTCCGCCGGACCGCTGTACGGCGCCCGCTTCACCCACTGGAACGTCACCGTCACCAACGGCCGCGCGGGCTGCGTCAAGATCGACGACATCGCGCCCTACAGCGCGACCGTCGGCATCTCCACGGTGACCCCCTTCGGCCAGATCGACGTCCCCGACTTCACGGGCCCGCTGCACTCGCGCCTGGAGTCCTACGGCACTCCGGGGATCGACCCGCCGAACCTCTACGAGGCGCAGCGCGCTCTGCGGCTCCGCCGCTGACCGGGGCTTCCGGCCGAGCGCCTTCGTGGCCCTGTCGGCGTCCCGGCTGGTGTCCCGGTCGGCGAACGGCCCGCGGCGCTCAGCCGCCGACCTGTTCCGGGGCGTCGCGGGGAGCCGGGGCCTGGGCCTCGACTCCGGCCGCCACAGGGGCGGTGGGGAGGACCGGGGCGGCCGGACGGCCGCGCAGCAGCAGGTAGTAACCGGCGCCCGCGAGCGTGCCGAGGACGGCGCAGCCCAGCCAGACGGTGGTGCGGCCGAGCTGGTCGAGGGTGACGCCGCCGACCAGGGGACCGGCGAAGGCCGCGGCGGACCAGGACAGGGTGTACATGCCCTGGTAGCGGCCACGGGCGGTGGCCGGGGCGAGGTCGGCGACCACCGACATCGAGGCGGGGGCGTGCACGATCTCGCCGAGGGTCCATACGACGACGGTCAGCGAGTAGAGGGCGACCGAGCCCGCGAGGACGGTCAGGCCGAAGCCCCAGGCCATCAGCAGTGAACCGACGCCCAGCAGCGCCGCGTTGCCGTACCGCCGTACCAGCCGGGTGACGGGGATCTGGAGCAGCACGATCACCAGGCCGTTGATGGCGATGACGACACCGAACTGGCGGGCGGACAGGCCGTGCGCGCCCATGTCGACGGCGAGTGTGGAGTTGGCCTGGTTCATCACCGAGCCGAGCAGGAAGGTCAGGCCGACCAGGGCCATGAAGCGCTGGTCGCGCAGGACGTCGGAGAGCCGGATGTCGGTGGAGTCCGCAGCGCGCCGCGAAGTCGCCTTACGGGGACGGGATTTCGCCGTCGTCCCACTCCCAGCCTTCCCGCTCACCGCCTTCCCGTTCACCGTCCTCCCGTCCACGTACGTCACCTTCGCCGTCACCGGCAGCGTCTCTTGCGCCTTGACGTACACGACCACCGCGCACAGCACGGTCGTCAGCGCGTCGCCGACGAACAGCCACACGTATCCCTCGGAGGCGATGAAGCCCGCGGCGGCGGCCGAGACGCCGAAGCCGATGTTGATCGCCCAGTAGTTGAGGGAGAAGGCACGCACCCGGTCCTTCGGGGGTACGAGGTCGGCGATCATCGCGGAGAGCGCGGGCCGGGAGGCGCTGCTGGTCAGGCCGACGAGGGTCGCGACGGCGGCGATGGCCAGCGGGTTGGTCACGAAGCCGAGCACCGCGGTGGTGGCGGCGGCGCCGAGCTGGGTGGCGAGCAGTGTGGGGCGGCGGCCGATCCGGTCGGCGAGGACCCCGCCGAGCACCGCGCCCCCGGCGCCGCCGAGCCCGAACAGGGCCGCGACCAGGCCCGCGTACGAGGCGGAGTAGCCGCGCTGCACGGTGAGATAGAGGGCGAGGAACGTCACGACGAAGCCGCCGAGGCGGTTCACCAGGGTGCTGGTCCACAGCCACCAGAACTGGCGGGGAAGACCGCTCACCGTCTCCCGTACCGCCCGACTGAACGCCGTCACCGCGACCCCTTTGTGTAATGACCTCTACCGGCTGGAGAATATTACAGAGGGCGGTCGGGTGGCGCCAGGGGATTTCTATTAGGCTCGGGCCCATGGCTGCTGCTCCGTACCAACTGATCCTGCTCCGCCACGGCGAGAGCGAGTGGAACGCGAAGAACCTGTTCACCGGCTGGGTGGACGTCAATCTCAACGACAAGGGCGAGAAGGAGGCGGTCCGGGGCGGCGAGCTGCTCAAGGACGCCGGTCTCCTCCCCGACGTGGTGCACACCTCCCTCCAGAAGCGCGCGATCCGCACCGCGCAGCTCTCCCTGGAGGCCGCCGACCGCCACTGGGTGCCCGTCCACCGCTCCTGGCGGCTCAACGAGCGGCACTACGGCGCGCTCCAGGGCAAGGACAAGACGCAGACCCTCGCCGAATTCGGCGAGGAGCAGTTCATGCTGTGGCGCCGCTCGTACGACACCCCGCCGCCGCCGCTGGAGGACGGCGCCGAGTTCTCGCAGAGCGACGACGCGCGGTACGCGAGCATCCCGCCGGAGCTGCGTCCGCGCACCGAGTGCCTCAAGGACGTCGTCCTGCGCATGCTCCCGTACTGGTACGACGGCATCGTCCCCGACCTGCTCGCGGGCCGCACCGTCCTGGTCGCCGCGCACGGCAACTCCCTGCGCGCCCTGGTCAAGCACCTCGACGGCGTCTCCGACGCCGACATCGCCGGCCTCAACATCCCCACCGGCATCCCCCTCTCCTACCAGCTCGACGCCTCCTTCCGCCCCCTCAACCCGGGCGGCACCTACCTCGACCCCGACGCCGCGGCAGCCGCCATCGAGGCGGTCAAGAACCAGGGCAAGAAGTAGTCCTCTCGCACCGCCACGCCCTCCGTCCGCGGGTTTTCCCGCAGACGGGGGGCGTTGTCGTTCACGGGTCGACAGCGGGTCGGCGGCCGAGCAGCACGTCGGCCGGCAGGACCTCGACGGAGCCTTCCGAGTCTTCACAAGGGCGGTCCGAGGGCGCGGGCGTTGTCGTTGGCCGGGCATGACGACGGCCCGCGTCCGTCAGGAAGCGCGGGCCGTCGTCCGTGTGAACGGTTGGTGCGACGGGACGGTACGGATCAGACGAGTCGGGACGGACGGGGCGTCAGCCGGTGCAGCCTCCGCACTGGCAGGCGCCGCCGGACTGACAGCCACAGCCGCACCCCGAGCCGCAGCCGCACGCGGCGACCAGCGGCAGCGGGGTCCGGAGCGGCCGCGGGGCGTGGTCGGAAGACGGCTGGTCGCGTACGGGAGTTGGCGTGATGGGGGATTCCTGCATCAGTACACCCTCCTCAGGCTTGCCTACCCACCAGTGAACTCCGCGTCGGCCGCGCCCTTCAATAGCGCACCCCCGGCGCACGAGCGCACTCCGGCCTCCCCCGAATGCCTTACGCGCCCTACGCGCGGCGACCGGCCCGCGCGCCGCGAGAGACCTCGGTGCCGCCACCGGCCCGCGCGCCGCCCAAGCCCCCCGCCCCCGCCGGACGGCGCTACGCGCCCTCCACCGCCGACGGCGTCTGCGGCGTCATCTCGTCCGCGTGCTCACCGGTGACCAGGTAGACGACGCGCTTGGCGACCGACACGGCGTGGTCGGCGAAGCGCTCGTAGTACCGGCCGACCAGCGTCACGTCCACGGCCGTCTCGATGCCGTGCTTCCAGCGGTCGTCCAGCAGGTGCTGGAAGAGCGTGCGGTGCAGCTCGTCCATGCGGTCGTCGTCCGCTTCGAGCTGGAGCGCGTCGTCCACGTCCTTGCTGACGATGACCTCGCCGGCCTTGGCGACCAGGCGCTGCGCGAGCTGGCCCATCTCCAGGATGGTGCTGTGCAGGTCGCGCGGCACGGCCGACTCGGGGAAGCGCAGGCGGGCCAGCTTGGCCACGTGGCGGGCGAGGTCGCCGGACCGCTCCAGGTCCGCGCTCATCCGCAGCGACGTGACCACGATCCGCAGGTCGGTGGCGACCGGCTGCTGCCGGGCCAGCAGGGTGATCGCCCGGTTCTCCAGCTCCCGCTGGATCTCGTCGACCTTCTCGTCGGCGGCGATGACGCTCTCCGCGACCTTCAGGTCCGCGTCGAGCAGCGCGGTGGTGGCGCGGCCGATCGCGGAGCCGACGAGCCGGGCCATCTCGACCAGACCGTCACCGATCGAGTCCAGCTCCTCGTGATATGCGTCCCGCATCGCTTTCCTTCCGTCCGAACAGAGGTTTCTCCTCCACGCTGCCACGCTGATGGGCGTACGCGTACCGACCGCACACCCTGAGTGAACCACTCCCCACGTGAAGGTGAACTCTTGGCAACGAGCATCCGAGAGGTAGCTTCCGGGGTTGTGGATCGCTTGCGCGACCCACCTAACCTGGGGCTATGGACGTGAACGCGGCAGTCGCCGCAGCCAGTGCGATAGCCGGTCTGCTGACCGGTGTGATCGCCGTGCTCGCGTTCCGCTGGAGCGAGCGGGAACAGGCCCGCCCCACCCGTACGGCCATGCGGCCCGACAACATGACCGGCGCGCTGCCGCCGGGCGTGGACACCGTCCTTTCGGTCCTGCGGTCCTCCGCCGTCGTCCTGGACGAGGGCGACACGGTGGTCAAGGCCAGCTCGGCGGCGTACGCCCTCGGGCTGGTACGCGGCGGCCGGCTGGCCGTCGACCAGATGCTGCAGATGGCCCGCGAGACCCGGCGGGACGGCGAGATACGGCAGGTGGAACTGGACCTGCCGCGCCGCGGTGTGAGCCGCGGCGAAGGTCTCGCGGTCTCGGCGCGGGTCGCCCCGCTGGGCTCCCGGCTGGTGCTGCTGCTGGTCGAGGACCTCACCGAGGCCCGGCGGATCGAGGCGGTCCGCCGTGACTTCGTGGCGAATGTCAGCCACGAACTGAAGACCCCCGTGGGGGCGCTCTCCCTGCTGTCGGAGGCCGTCATGGACGCCTCCGACGACCCCGAGGCGGTCATCCGCTTCGCGGGCCGGATGCAGATCGAGGCCACCCGGCTGACCAGCCTGGTCCAGGAGATCATCGACCTCTCCCGGGTCCAGGACGACGACCTGCTCGACGACGCCGAGCCGGTGGCCGTGGACGACCTCGTCGCCGAGGCCGTCGACCGCTGCCGTCACCAGGCCAATACCAAACAGATCACCATGGCTACCGGAACCACCCCTGACCTGCACATATGGGGAAACCGGGGCCAGCTCGCCGCCGCCCTCGGCAATCTCGTCGAGAACGCTGTCAACTACAGTCCGGCCCGTACGCGGGTCGGCATCGCGGGGCGCAGGATCAACGCACCCGGCGGGGATCTCATTGAGATCTCCGTCACCGACCAGGGCATCGGCCTCTCCGAGAAGGACCGCGACCGGGTCTTCGAGCGCTTCTACCGGGTCGACCCGGCGCGCTCGCGGGCCACCGGCGGCACCGGGCTCGGGCTGTCCATCGTCAAACACGTGGCCGCCTCGCACGGCGGGGAGGTCACCGTGTGGAGCGCCGAGGGTCAGGGCTCCACCTTCACACTGCGGCTTCCCGAAGCCGGGATCGCCCGCGACCGCGCACTGCCGCCCGGCACCGATCCTGTGGCCGAGGCGGACGCGGACCCCGACTCCGATCCCGACTCCGACCGCGACTCCGATCTCGATTCCGACCAGGAGTCGCTGGACGAGCCGTCGGACGAACAGCTCTTCCGCTCTCTCCCCGAACACATCCCCGCCCCGGAGGTCCTTCCGTGACACGCGTACTCGTCGTCGAGGACGAAGAGTCCTTCAGCGACGCGCTGTCGTACATGCTCCGCAAGGAGGGCTTCGAGGTCGCCATATCCGCGACCGGGCCCGACGCGCTGGACGAGTTCGAGCGCAATGGCGCCGACCTGGTGCTGCTCGACCTCATGCTGCCGGGCCTGCCCGGCACCGAGGTCTGCCGCCAGCTCCGGCTGAAGTCCAATGTCCCGGTCATCATGGTGACCGCCAAGGACAGCGAGATCGACAAGGTCGTCGGCCTGGAGATAGGCGCGGACGACTATGTGACCAAGCCGTTCTCCTCGCGGGAGCTGGTCGCCCGCATCCGCGCGGTGCTCCGCCGCCGCGGCGAGCCCGAGGAGATCTCCCCGGCCGCCCTGGAGGCCGGTCCGGTCCGGATGGACGTCGACCGGCACGTGGTCACCGTCTCCGGCGGCAAGGTCGACCTCCCGCTCAAGGAGTTCGACCTGCTGGAGATGCTGCTGCGCAACGCGGGCCGCGTCCTGACCCGTATGCAGCTCATCGACCGGGTCTGGGGCGCCGACTACGTCGGTGACACCAAGACCCTCGACGTGCACGTCAAGCGGCTGCGCGCCAAGATCGAGCCCGACCCGGGCGCGCCGCGCTATCTGGTGACGGTCCGCGGCCTGGGCTACAAGTTCGAGCCGTAAACCCGGGTCCGGGCCTTGGACCCGGGCCCTGACACAGCGCGCGGACGGCATAGTGCGTCCCGGATTCGTATACGGGAAAGGCCCGGTGGCGAGCGTGCCACCGGGCCGTTTCAGGTTGTCCGAAAACCGACCTCAGGAGGTCGGGGTGGCGGTGCCCGTCGGGGTCGCGGTGTCCGTCGGCGTGGCCGAGCCGGTGGGCGTGGCAGAACCGGTCGGCGTGGTGCTCGGCGTCGGCGCCTGGGTGGTCGGCAGCGAGCTGGGACCGAACTGCTGGTAGTCGCCGGTGGCCGGGATCACGTTGAGCTGGATCGCGACGGGCCCGGAGGAGCTGAACTCGAACACGGCGTTCTGCACGTCGCCGTCCCGCAGCGCCTCGGTGCCGCTGTCCACGACGGCGGACGGGTTGCCCTTGCCGCCGAGGAGCACGGTGCCGTGGCCGGGGACGCTGACGGTCTGGCCGCCGTCCTTGTCCGCGAGCGTGACCCTGGTCGAGCCGAGCTGGACGGACTGGAGGGTCTGGGCGTCGTCGCCGTTGTTGAACAGGCGCGCGGAGACCGTCGCGGGTCCGTTGCCGGCGCTCTGGGTGAGCACCACGGCGTTCTGTACCTTGATCACGCCGTGGGTCACGGAGTCGCTGTCCGGTTGGACCTTCAGGGTCTGCGCGTCGTTCCCGGCCGCGCAGGCGGCGAGCGGGGCGAGCGAGAGCGCGAAAACGGCGGCGAGGGCGCCGCGACGGAAGCTGCGGACCACGGCGGCGGCATCTCCTAGATCAGGTTCGGAAGATCTTCCAGCGGCCTTAGATTACCGAGCCGTTGACGCGCCCGCGCACCGGGTGGCCCCTGGGAGCCCGGCTCACCCGCGCGGTTCACCCGCCCGGTGGCGGGCCGGGTGCGCGTACCCATTGCATTCCGCATTCCCCCGACGTGATTACCCGACGTCGTTCATGATCGGCGCGGCCGGTTTTCCGCGAGTGTTCCGCCGTTGTTCCACGACTGTGCAAAATTGGATCATCTGCGGGCAGGTTCCCGAACGGAGTAGCGATGATCCACTCGTCCGGGAGCGACAAATAGGGACGTACTGCCCCTTGTTCGGCGGCGGTAGAGCCTGTAACGGCGGCGTTTCAGCCTCCCCGTATACCTGCTCCCACCTGCGGATACCTCGCGCGGGAGGCATGCTCCAGCACGTCCCGGGGGCCGTTGTCAAGCCCTGAGATATGCTCTGACCTGCGAAAACGCCATTCAGATGAGGGCGTTCCCGTGTTACCCTGGATAGCCACGGAAGGGGTACCTGTCACATGACGTTCAAGGTTGGCGACACCGTGGTCTATCCCCATCACGGGGCCGCGCTGATCGAGGCAATCGAAATTCGCCAGATCAAAGGCGTGGACAAGACCTACTTGGTGCTCAAGGTCGCCCAGGGCGACTTGACGGTACGTGTGCCCGCGGACAATGCGGAGTTCGTCGGCGTACGCGACGTGGTCGGTCAGGAGGGTCTGGACCGGGTCTTCGAGGTGCTGCGCGCGCCGTACACCGAGGAGCCCACCAACTGGTCCCGGCGATACAAGGCAAATCTGGAGAAGCTCGCTTCCGGCGATGTCATCAAGGTCGCAGAAGTGGTCCGCGACCTGTGGCGTCGTGAGCGCGAGCGCGGCCTGTCGGCCGGCGAGAAGCGCATGCTCGCCAAGGCCCGGCAGATCCTGGTCAGCGAACTCGCTCTGGCGGAGAACACCAACGAGGACAAGGCCGAGGCGCTGCTCGACGAGGTTCTCGCGTCCTAAGATCCTCGCGCGCGCCCACCACGTGCCATCGAGGTTCTCGTTTCTCGTCTCAATCGGCGTGGCCACGCCGACCGTGACGTACGGCGACGCACTGCCCCCGGAAACACCACCCGAGGGAATTACCGCGGCACCCGGTCGGGCATGACGACCGGGTGCCGCGGCATGCTTGTGCCCGCGTACGGAGACATACGGCCGGAGACATACGGCACCGCTCACCAGGCGGTACCGGGCGTGGCACATCCCCGCGGACTTCACGGAAGGGGTCCGCGGTGAGCGCATGCCCGGCACTGTCCCCAACCTCGGCTGGGGGTACTCCCAGCCGATACCCACCTCATACAAGGACACAAACCTGCGTACCGCAGCAGTCATTCCCGCCGCCGGCCGTGGACTTCGGCTCGGCCCCGGCGCGCCCAAGGCCCTGCGCACCCTCGGCGGGGTGCCCATCCTGGTGCACGCCGTCCGCGCGATGGCCCGCGCCCGCGCCGTCGACGTGATCGTGGTCGTCGCCCCGCCCGAGGGCGTCCCCGAGGTCAGGGCGCTGCTCGACGCCCACGGCCTGCCCGAGTCCACCGACATACGGGTCGTCCCCGGCGGTGACGTACGGCAGGAGTCGGTACGGCTCGGCCTCGCCGCGCTCCCCGACGACGTGGACGTCGTCCTCGTGCACGACGCGGCCCGCCCGCTGGTGCCGGTGGAGACCGTGGACGGCGTGGTCGAGGCGGTACGCGGCGGCGCCCCCGCCGTCGTCCCCGCGCTGCCGCTGGCCGACACCGTCAAGAGCGTCGACGCGGTCACCCATCTGGTCACCGGCACCCCGGAGCGCGCCCTGCTGCGCGCCGTCCAGACCCCGCAAGGCTTCGACCGCGGCACGCTCGCCAAGGCGCACGCCACCGTCACCCGCGATGTCACCGACGACGCGAGCATGGTCGAACAGCTCGGCGTACCGGTGCTGGTCGTGCCGGGCCACGAAGAGGCGTTCAAGGTCACCCGCCCGCTGGACCTCGTACTCGCCGAGGCCGTACTCGCCCGCAGGAGGGCCACCGATGGCTACTGACGGCCCGCTCGGGCACGGGGTGTCCGGGTCCGATCTGCCCGGCGGCGATCCGTCCGGGTCCGGTCTGCCCGGCTCCGGCCTGCCGCCCGGCTACGTGCTTCCCCAGGTCGGCATCGGCACCGACATCCACGCCTTCGAGGAAGGGCGCGAGCTGTGGTGCGCCGGACTCCTCTGGGAGGGGGAGGGGCCGGGGCTCGCCGGGCACTCCGACGCCGACGTCGTCGCCCACGCGGCCTGCAACGCCCTGTTCTCCGCCGCCGGGCTCGGTGACCTCGGCGCCCACTTCGGCACCGACCGGCCCGAGTGGGCGGGCGCCTCCGGGACCGCCCTGCTCACCGAGGCCGCCCGGATCGTGCGCGACGCGGGCTTCGTCATCGGCAACGTGGCGGTCCAGGTCGTCGGCAAGCGCCCCAAGATCGGCCGCCGCCGCGACGAGGCCCAGAAGGTCCTGACCTCGGCGGTCGGCGCCCCCGTCTCGGTGAGCGCCGCCACCAGCGACGGCCTGGGCTTCCCCGGCCGCGGCGACGGCCTCGCGGCCGTCGCGACGGCACTGGTGGTCCGCGCTCACCCGCACGAGTGAGCGAGGAAAACCCACGGGCGGGTGAGGGAATTCTCCGCCCGTCCGGCACGTTGCGTAGCCGGAAGATCACCGCCCCGGCATGTGAAAGGACCCGCTCATGGCCGCCCTCCCGGACTCCGCCCGCGCCCTGATCGACGGCAAGAATTTCGCGACCATCGCCACCCTCCAGCCCGACGGCCAGGCCCAGTTGTCCGTCGTGTGGGTGACGCGTGACGGTGACGACGTGCTCGTCTCCACCAAGGAGGGCCGTCGCAAGCACCTCAATCTGCTCAAGGACCCCCGCACCACCGTGCTGGTGACCCCGGTCGACAACCCGTACAAGTACCTGGAGATCCGGGGCACGGCGACCCTCACCCGTGAGGGCGGCGACGACCTGATCAACGCGCTGAGCCGGAAGTACACCGGTGAGGAGTACGGCAACGACGAGCCCGGGGACGTGCGTGTCGTCGTACGGGTGAGCGCGGACCGGATCGTCGAGCACGGCTGAGCCGCGCGGGGCCGCCGTCCGTACGGCCGGGCCGCCGTCCAGCCGGGCGGGGCCGGGGCGCGGGGGTCGCCGTACAGCCGATTGTCACCGTTGTGTGTGCCCTGTGTCAGACCGCACAAGGCACCCGCTCCGGGCCACTACCCTTGTGGAGTGACTATTCGCCTGTACGACACCAACGCGCGCCAGGTCCGTGACTTCGTCCCGCTCACGCCGGGCTGCGTCTCGATCTACCTGTGTGGCGCCACCGTGCAGGCGGCCCCGCACATCGGGCACATCAGGTCCGGGCTCAACTTCGACATCATCCAGCGCTGGTTCCGCTACCGCGGCTACGACGTCACGTTCATCCGCAATGTGACGGACATCGACGACAAGATCCTCGCCAAGGAGGCCGACCAGGGCCGCCCGTGGTGGGCGATCGGGTACGAGAACGAGCGCGCCTTCACCGCGGGCTACGACGCGCTGGGCTGCCAGCCGCCCACGTACGAGCCGCGCGCCACCGGCCACGTACCGGAGATGATCGAGATGATGCGCGGCCTCATCGAGCGCGGGCACGCGTACGAGGCCGACGGGAACGTGTACTTCGACGTGCGCTCGTTCCCCGAGTACCTGGAGCTGTCCAACCAGGAGCTGGACAATCTGCGCCAGCCCGAGGGCGAGGGCGAGACCGGCAAGCGGGACCAGCGGGACTTCGCGATGTGGAAGTCGACCAAGCCCGGCGAGCCGTCGTGGGAGACCCCGTGGGGCCGCGGCCGTCCCGGCTGGCACCTGGAGTGCTCGGCGATGGCCCACAAGTACCTGGGCAGCGTCTTCGACATCCACGGCGGCGGGATCGACCTGATCTTCCCGCACCACGACAACGAGATCGCGCAGGCCAAGGCGTACGGCGACGAGTTCGCCCGCTACTGGGTGCACAACGCCTGGGTCACCATGAGCGGCGAGAAGATGAGCAAGTCGCTCGGCAACTCGGTGCTGGTCTCCGAGATGGTGCAGCGCTGGCGGCCGATCGTGCTGCGCTACTACCTGGGCACCCCGCACTACCGGTCGATGATCGAGTACAGCGAGGAGGCGCTGCGCGAGGCGGAGTCCGCCTTCGCGCGGATCGAGGGCTTCGTGCAGCGGGTCATCGAGAAAGCCGGGCCGGTCGAGCCCGCCGCCGAGGTGCCGCCCGCCTTCGCCGAGGCGATGGACGACGACCTGGGAGTGCCGCAGGCGCTCGCCGTGATCCACACCACCGTCCGGCAGGGCAACAGCGCGCTGACGGCGGACGACAAGGAGACCGCGGTCGCGCGTCTGGCCGAGGTCCGTGCGATGCTCGGAGTGCTGGGCCTCGACCCGCTCGACGCGCACTGGACGGGCGCCGACCGCGGCGACGACCTGCACGGCGTCGTGGACTCCCTGGTCCGGCTGGTCCTCGAACAGCGGCAGTCGGCCCGCGCCCGCAAGGACTACGCGACCGCCGACGCGATCCGCGACCAGCTCGTACAGGCGGGTCTGGAGATCGAGGACACACCGACGGGTTCGCGCTGGACGCTGCGCGGCTGACCGATCCCGCGGCCGACCGCCTCAGCGGCCGACTGCCTCCGTGGCGGACCGCCTCCTGGCGGATCGCCTCCGCGGCCCCGGTCGACGGGCCCGACCCGTCGCCCCGACCCGACCCGACCCGTATATCCGTACGCCGGACCCATGTCCGGCGAGCATGACCGAAGCGAAGTGAGAGTGCCCCATGGCCGGGAACAGCCAGCGCAGGAACCGCCGTACATCCAACAAAAAGGGCGCCACGGTCGGCAGCGGCGGGCAGCGGCGCAGGGGCCTTGAGGGCAAGGGCCCGACGCCGCCCGCGGAGGCGCGCAAGGGCCACAAGAAGAACCGCGTCGCCAACGCGGCGGCCAAGCGGGCCGTCTCCTCGCAGTCCCGGCGCCCGTCGGGCCGCGGCTCCAAGTCGACCTCCGAGCTGGTCGTCGGCCGCAATCCGGTGGTGGAGGCGCTGCGCGCCGACATCCCGGCCACAGCTGTGTACGTCCAGCAGTTCATCGAGAACGACGACCGGGTACGGGAGGCGCTGCGGCTGGCCACCGACCGCGGCGTACCGCTGCTCGAAGCCCCGCGCCCCGAGCTCGACCGGCTCACCGCGGGCCTGAACCACCAGGGCCTGGTGCTCCAGATCCCGCCGTACGAGTACGCGCACCCGGACGATCTGGCCGCCGCCGCGCACGACGCGGGCGAGGACCCGCTGATCGTCGCGCTCGACGGTGTCACCGACCCTCGTAACCTCGGCGCCGTCGTCCGCTCGGTGGCGGCCTTCGGCGGGCACGGCGTCGTCGTGCCCGAGCGGCGCGCGGCCGGGATGACGGCCGGTGCGTGGAAGACGTCCGCGGGTACGGCGGCGCGGGTGTCGGTGGCGCGCGCCACCAACCTCACCCGCACCCTGGAGTCGTACCAGAAGGCCGGGCTCACCGTCGTCGGCCTGGCCGCGGACGGCGACCTCGAACTGCACGAGCTGGACGCCCTGTCGGGGCCCGTCGTCATCGTCGCGGGCAGCGAGGGCAAGGGGCTGTCGCGGCTCGTCAGCGAGACGTGCGACCTGCTGGTGCGGATTCCGATGCCGGGCGGCGCGGCGGAGTCGCTGAACGCCGGTGTGGCGGCGGGTGTTGTGCTGTACGAGGCGTCGCGGCGCAGGGCCTGAGCGGTGGTCGTGGTGCCGGGCCTGAGCCGTGGTCGTGGCGCCGGGACTGTGGCGGGTCGTGGCGCCGGGGCTGTGGCGCCGCGTCTGTGGCGGCTCGTGGTGGCGGGTCGTGGCGCCGGGTCTGAAAAGCCTGCGCGGCGCAGGCTCTGAGCCGCCCTGTGACCCTTCCTGAGGCGTTCTCGGACGCGTCTTCGAAATGTCATCGCCGGGGCGCTGACCGGGCGTTGACGGGTCTCGGACATCGTGGGGGCGCGGAGGCAGTGTCCTAAACGTCCGTCACTCGGTTAGATGAGTGTGGACACCAGAACACCCCGCACTCCTACGGGGGGAGGGTTGCCCGGCTTCGACGAGCCCGCTCCGTTGAGCATGGCCAGGGTGCCGAGCGATCCCGCCCAGGTCATCGTCAATCACGCGAGCTTCCGGGTGCAGCTCGGCGCGACCCCGGGCCGTGCCCTCAGCCTCGACGACACCGCGCAGATCCCCGTCGTGACGCAAGCGCGGCCCGGCGCGGCCGGGCGGCGGAAGCTGTCGCCGGTGGTGTGGTCGGGCCGCTCCACGCCGGGCGACCCGGCGGCCGGGGAACTGCTCCAGGCGGTCCGCCGCGCGGGCGTGGCCGGCGGCGCGAACTCCTCCGGCGCGGCCACCCAGGTGCTGCCGCGGATCGACGACACCACGGCGGCGCCCCCCGTGCCGACCGTCGTGGGCCAGCGCGGCGCGCAGTCCCCGACCGGCCTGCTCAGCGGCGTACGCCCGGCGACCGGCGCGTACGACGAGGGCGCGGACGGCGGTTCCGACGAGCAGCGGGTGGGCTACGTCGGCGACTCCTCGTCCGTCGACGGCGCCGAGCGCAGGCCGCGTACCCGCAACGGCGAACCGGCCAAGCACGCCTGGTACCCCGACCGCCGGATGAACCTCGGCATTGTGCTGCTCCCGCTGCGGATCTTCCTCGGCTTCGTGTCGATCTACGCGGGCATGGGCAAGCTCTGCGACCCCGTCTACTTCGACGGCGGCAAGCGCGGCTCGATGGTCACCTGGCTCAACTCCCTGCACCCGTGGGCCCTCGCGGAGCCGCTGCGCGACGCCGCGCTCAACCACCCGGTGGGCGCGGGCCTGAGCATCGCCTTCCTCCAGGTGGTCGTCGGCGTCCTGACCGTCTGCGGTCTGTGGCAGCGTGTCGCGGCCTTCTTCGGCGCGGGCCTGTCGATCGCGCTACTGGTGACGGTGAGCTGGCGGACGGTCCCGGTGTACGACGCCCCGGACTTCATCTACCTCGCCGCGTGGAGCCCGCTGATCATCGCGGGCGCGCCGGTGTACTCCATCGACGGTCACCTCGCAGGGGACGCCTGGCGGCGGCTCGGCCCGCGCGTCACGGTGTGGGACCTGCGCCGCCGGGTGCTGCGGCGCGGCACGGTGCTCGCCACCGTGATCGCCGGTCTGACGCTGCTGATCGGCTCGGTGCTCGGCGCCGCCGTCCGCGCGTCGAGCACGCACGACGACAGGCCGCAGCGGCCGACGGTCATTCCGACCAACAATCTGCCCGGCTCCCCGCTGCCCGAGGTCTCGGGCGGCAGCGGGCCGCAGGGCGCGTCGCCGAAGCCGTCGGCGTCGCCGAAGTCCAAGAAGAAGGGCGAGGACAAGAAGAAGGCCAAGGGGCAGCCGACGTCCAAGGCGCCGACGTCCTCGTCGTCCACGTCCTCCTCGTCGACCGGCGGCGGCCACTCCGCGGGCTCCCGCCCGACCAGCGGCTCGACGTCCTCCTCCAGCGGCGGTTCCTCCGGCGGGACTTCGCAGGCCCCGCCGCCCGCCCCGCCCTCCCAGCCGGAGGCTCCCGCCCCGTCCGCCCCGGCCCCCAAGCCCACCCAGGGCGCCATCGGCGGCCTCCTCGGCCTCCACGTCCTCGGAGACCCCTCCGCCCCGTCCCCCACCCGCACCTCCTGACCCTTCCCCACCCCCAGGACCGCGCCCCCGCCCCAGAGGACGCGGTCCTCACGCCACGCCGATCATCCCCCCGGGAAAGGACCTCACGAGACGTCGTCCAGACCATGCTCGGCCACAAGTCCGCGACCCTCACCCTCGACGTCTACGGCCACCTCTTCCCCGACCGCCTGGACGAGGTCTCCAAGAAGATGCACAAACGCCGAGCCATGGTCCTCGCCAGAGGACGCGCTACCGGCCTGGCAACGGCCGGACTCCCGTTGGATGTCGTCCCCCCGCTTCCGAGCGGGGCGGCGTCAACGGCTGCACGCCCGGTCACGGGTGAGCGTTCTCATGGCCGGCACTCGTGGTGGCGTCGCTCTGGACGGCCGGGCAGGATGCACGTCCATGAATGCTCCTCTGCGCGTCGTCCTGCCTGGCCAGGCGTGGAATGTCGTGGCCGATGATCCGGCCGGTCTGCTCTTCGTCATCGGCTACGGCGCGAATCCCATGGAGACCGTCCTCACCGCCGTCAGCCAGACGGGACGTGCGGAGTGGCAGCGCTCGTTCCCGGGAACCGGTCACCCGTGGGTGCGGGCCACCGGCCGTGGAACCGTCTGGGTGTCCCGCCCTGAATCGACCTGGCGGGTTCTGGATGAGATCGACGCGGACGGCCGGACCGTCAACTCCGTGGTCCCGCCCAGCTGGCCCGGCGAGGACATCGGCACCTTCGCCCTGTTGCCCGACGGCTTCTGCATCCTGTGGACTGCGGCGCGCGGACCCCTTCGCCGCGAGGGGCCCATGAGCGAACCGCGGATCTCCCGCCACCGCGAAGACGGCACCCGCGTATGGTCGACCCCGATCCGCTTCGGCGACATCTCGTATCCCGGAATAGTCGAGATCAGCGAGGACTCCGGCTGGCAGGCGCGGCAGAAACCCGCGTGGGCGCCAGGTGAGGTCAGCGTGGCTTACCACGAGCCGCTGATGATTGCCGGGGACAGCGTGGCCGCGTCTTTCGAAGACCTAAGAAGCGGACTCGGCCGCACGTTCTTTCTCGATCTACGCACGGGCAAGACATCGGCCGCGACGGCAGCCGCGCCCGGCGGGCACAAAGCGATCGACGGGGACCGGGGCTTCCTCATCGGCGCCCAGGGTTACGGAGCCCTGGAGACAACGCGTTGGACCTCCGAAGGCGCCCGCGTCGCCACCTGGCCTAGCCACGGAACGCTCGCGATCGGTGCTGACGGCGTCGTCTCGATTGTCGAAATGGAGAACCGGCTGCCTTCTCACTCCAGATATCAGCGACTTGCGCCGGACGACACCTTGACCAGCGGCCCGGGCCTGCCCGGCTACTACACCGCACCCGCCGCAGTGGACCAGGAAGGAACCACCGTCTACTGGCGCAACGACCAACTGACCGCCATCGACGCCGGCCTGAAGGCCCACACACTTGCAGAACTTCCTGGCACCGGCGTTACCAGCCGCGTCCTCATTCTGGACAACGGCATGGTCGCCCTCACCCTCGGCAAGGAACTGCACCTCGTACCGACACCGCTCGCCCCGCTCGCCGCAAGCACATGGCCCTGCGCCGACCACAACCTCCAAGGCAACCCCGTCGCTCAAGCGGTGTGACCGTGGGGAGTTGCGGGACAGCCTTGAGTCAGTCGTCTCGGCCCAGGAAGGCGTCCAGAGCGTCGGTCGCGCGCCGCTCGGCGGATCTCGTCGGGCGAGCTGCCCAGCTCCTCGATGTCCTCGGCGTTCAGGACGAGCTGACCGCCGTACCCCCGGTACTCCGGCTTCAGTGACGCGCGCACCAGCGTCTCGACCCGGTCCACGAGCTTGTCGTACCGCCGCTTCGCCAGCTCGTCCTTGGGAGGCACCGGCTGCCTCCTCCCCACCCCGTCCGGGACACGATGTGTGCTGAATGTGTGCCGGACGGGAAGTGCCCCACCGCTCACAAGGGCGGCGGGGCACCTGACCAGCACAGACGAAGAGCCCCCTGTCGGATTCGAACCGACGACCTTCGCTTTACAAGAGCGGTGCTCTGGCCAGCTGAGCTAAGGAGGCGCAGGAGAAGTGTAGCGGGCACGGATCGGGGGGTGGGAGGGAAAGTGGGGGGCGGGGGGCTGGTGACAAGGGGCGGGGGGCAAGGTAGCGTCACGGGAAGGTTCACACAGTGTGGACTGGACCAATCCTTCCTTTACTCGGATCGTCCGGCACGTTCCTGCCGGTGAAGGGACTGTAATCAGTCATGGCAACTGTCACGTTCGACAAGGCGACCCGCATCTACCCCGGTGGCGACAAGCCCGCGGTGGACGGCCTGGAGATCGAGGTCGGGGACGGCGAGTTCCTGGTTCTCGTCGGGCCCTCGGGTTGCGGCAAGTCGACCTCCCTGCGCATGCTCGCGGGTCTCGAGGACGTCAACGCGGGTGCGATCCGGATCGGTGAGCGGGACGTCACGCACCTGCCGCCGAAGGACCGGGACATCGCGATGGTGTTCCAGAACTACGCGCTGTACCCGCACATGACCGTCGCGGACAACATGGGCTTCGCCCTGAAGATCGCGGGCGTCAACAAGGCCGAGATCCGCAAGCGGGTCGAGGAAGCCGCGAAGATTCTGGACCTCACCGAGTACCTGGCGCGCAAGCCGAAGGCGCTCTCCGGCGGTCAGCGCCAGCGTGTCGCGATGGGCCGCGCGATCGTCCGTGAGCCGCAGGTGTTCCTCATGGACGAGCCGCTGTCGAACCTCGACGCCAAGCTCCGCGTCCAGACCCGTACGCAGATCGCGAGCCTCCAGCGCCGTCTGGGCGTCACGACCGTGTACGTGACGCACGACCAGGTCGAGGCCATGACCATGGGTGACCGCGTGGCGGTCCTCAAGGACGGCATCCTCCAGCAGGTCGACAGCCCGCGGAACATGTACGACCGCCCCGCGAACCTCTTCGTGGCCGGCTTCATCGGCTCCCCGGCGATGAACCTCATCGAGGTGCCGATCACCGACGGCGGCGTGAAGTTCGGCAACGCGGTCGTGAACGTCGAGCGCGAAGCGGTGCAGGCCGCGTCCGACAAGGGCGACCGTACGGTCACCGTCGGCGTCCGCCCCGAGCACTTCGACATCGTCTCCGAGAACGACAGCTCCAAGGCGCTGACGAAGGAGGGCCCGGCGGGTCTCGCTGTCACCGTCAACGTCGTCGAGGAGCTGGGCGCCGACGGTTACGTGTACGGCTCGGCCAAGGTCGGCGACGAGGACAAGGACGTCGTCATCCGCGTCGGCGGCCGCGCGATCCCCGAGAAGGGCTCCGTGCTGCACGTCGTGCCGCGCGCCGGTGAGACGCACGTCTTCGCCACCTCCTCCGGCGAGCGCCTGACCGACAACCGCTGATCCACCGGTTCCTCCACGCCGACGGCCCGCCGGTACGTGACTCCTCACGTACCGGCGGGCCGTCGCCGTGTGCCACCGGTACGTGCCCTGCCGGTACGTGTCCCGCCAGTACGTGCCCCGCCGCTACCTGAGCCGCGCCGCCGCGTCGCCGCCTCGCCCCCCGCCTCGCCCCCACCCCCGCCATCCGTACACGTTGTCGACAAATACATACGCATATCCGGCCTTTCGGGTGTGTTCGTCAACACCCGAACACCCTCTCCGAGATTTTCACTCCCTCGTCAGGGTGACTAAATGTCGCCAAATCATCACCAGTCGCTACGATCCGATGCGTGAACCAGGTAGCTCGCCGTCTCGGCAAGACATTCGCGCTCGTTCTTCCGGTCGTTCTCGTGCTGTCGGGAACGCTCGCCGTCACCCGCGTCCCGTGGGCGGACTCCTCCTCCGACTCGCAGGTGCTCACCGCATCCGCGAAGACGAAGGAGCAGGTTGCCGCGCAGGATGCCTCCAAGGCACCGCAGGAGGTGCTGCGCCGCCGTCTGTTGGACGAACTCCAGGAGAAGGACCCCGGCGCCGCTCTGACCCAGTTGCAGGTCGAGATGGCGCGTCAGCCGTCGCTCGCACGGTACTGCGCGTCGATCGCCCGGTCGCTGGGGCGCGCCGCCGTCGCCAAGTACGACGGCGCCACGCAGCGCGCCCAGGCGTGGTCGCGCCCGGTGTGCGACACCGCCTTCGCGACGGGCGTCGCCTCGGTCGGCTGACATCGCTGTTGACGGCGGCCTCTCCGGCCGCCTCCCACCACCGGCACGCGCGAGGAACCCCTTGCGGCGTACGGCCCGCCCGGTGCGGGACGTACGCCGCCTTCGCATAGGGTGCGCTGCATGACGCGCGCCGACGACCGTTCCCCCTCGACCGCCCACGACGCCTCGCGCGCCGAGGCCACGCACCACGCCGCCGCGCCGGATGACGCCTCGCGCCACGCCGCCGCGCCGGATGACGCCTCGCGCCACGACGCCGCGCCGGTCACCCAGGCCGTGCTCCTGGCCGGCGGCCAGGGCTCGCGGCTGCGGCCGTACACCGACGACCGCCCCAAGCCGATGGTGGAGATCCCCGGCACCGGGACGCCGATCATCGGGCACCAGCTCGCGTGGCTCGCCGCCGAGGGCGTCACCGACGCCGTCGTGTCCTGTGGCCACCTCGCCGAGGTGCTCCAGGAGTGGCTGGACGGCACCCCGCAGCCGCTGAACGTGACCACGGTCGTCGAGCGCGAACCGCTGGGCCGCGGCGGCGGGTTGAAGTACGCGGCGGCCTCGCTGCCCCGGCCCGACGAAGCCTGGTACGCCACCAACGGCGACATCTGGACCCGCTTCTCGCTCCGCGAGATGGCCGCCTTCCACCGTGAGCGCGACGCGATCGCCACCCTCGCGCTGGCCCGCCCCCGTATCCCGTGGGGCGCCGTCGAGACCAACGAGTTCGGCCAGGTGCTGGACTTCATCGAGGCCCCGCCCTCGCCCTTCCTCATCAACGCGGGCGTGTACGTCTTCGCGCCCGGCTTCACCGCCCAGCTCCCGGACCGGGGCGACCACGAGCGCACCACCTTCCCGCGGCTGGCCCGCGAGCGGAGGCTGGCCGGTTTCCCGATCCCTCAGGGCGCCTACTGGCGGGCCATCGACACCGCCAAGGACCTCACGGAGGCGGCCAAGGAACTCAGCGCCCGCCCCGTGCAGCCGCCCGCCGCCGTCTGACCCCCCGCCCCGCCTCCGCCCTGGGCATTGCGGGGTGTGAAGGGTGGTGCCAGGGTGGCGCAATGTCGAAATCACTGTCGCGATCCCTCTCGCGCCGCACGGCGTTAAAAGTGGCCGGTACCGGCCTGCTCGGAGTCGGCGCGGGCGTCGCGCTGAGCGAGTCACTGGCATCGGCCGACGTCCCGGCCTCCCAACGGTTCGACCTGTCGCAACCGTCGTACGAGCGGTTCCGCGGGGTGTCGCTGCACGAGACGCACCACGCGATGCAGGGCATGGCCTACGACAACGTCAACCGGCGTCTGTACATTGCGCAGATCCAGAACGGCAGCGACGGCGACGACCTGTGCGTCAACCAGTTGAGCATCAGCGGCGAGCTGACCGGCCACATGCACGTCAGCAACGCGGGGCACGGTGTGTCGATCGGGGTGGAGCCGGTCGGCACCGCGTCCTACATCTGGATGGAGTGCGACTCCGACCAGCACAGTGACGCCGGTCGCGGCACGGCGCTCGCCCGCTTCAAATTCGTCAACGGCGGTACCCCGTCGTCGGTGAAGAAGTTCCTCACCGGCAGCAAGACGATCTCCTGCGCCACCGACCCGGTCAACAAACGGCTGTTGGTCCGCCGCAGCGAGAGCGGCGGCATGCACTACAGCCTGTTCTCGCTCGCCGACGCCGCCGCGGGCAAGTTCTCCAGCCCGCTGGCGCACTTCGCCCAACCCACCCTCGGCAACGGCTCCGTGACCTTCCAGGGCTACACGTTCCTCGACAACTACCTCTACACGCTGGACGGCACAGGGCACGAGGACCCCGCCGACATCAACTCCTACGTGACGGCCACCGACATGAACACCGGCAAGGTCGTCCAGCGCTCCTTCACCGCGGCAGGCAAGACCCTCTTCTACCGCGAGCCCGAGGGGATGATGGTCTACCGGACCGTCAACGACAACCCGCGCCTGTGCTTCGGCTTCGCCTCCCGCCCCTCCATGACGAGCTCCACCCGCTACGCGAGCGTCTACTACAAGGACGTCCTGATCTGACGTTCCCCACCCGCTGGGGCCGGGCCGCACATCGCGCGGCCCGGACCCGGCGGAGGCTGAGGGACGGACCCGGATCAGTGGGTGAAGGTGAACCAGTTGATGTTGAGGAAGTCGGCGGAGGAGCCGGACGAGAAGACGAGACAGACGTCGTGGGTGCCGGTGACGGAGGCGGTGACGTTGGCGGGGACGGTCTGCCAGTTCTGCCAGCCGCCGTTGTTGCCGAAGTCGATCTCGGCGATCTTGGTCCCGGTGGTGCTGCCGAGACGGACCTGGAGGGCGCCGCTGACGCCGGGGTCGGCGCCGGAGGCGAGGCGGGCGGTGAACTGCAGGGGCGAGGACGAACCGAAGTCGAGGGCCGCGTACTTGAGCCAGTCGCCGTTGGAGATGTAGCCGACGTCCTGGCCGCCGCCGGAGTCGGTGCACGCCTCGGTCTGGGTGCCGCTCTGGGCGCTGTAGGACTCCGCCTGGACGGTCGAGTAGGCGCCCGTGCCGCCACCGCCGGGCGGCGGGGTGGTGCCGGAGCCCGCGCCGGGACCGAGCGAGACCGTCCAGGAGGTCGGCGCGCCGTCCTGGATGTGACCGTCGACGGGAGCGGCGCCGGTGGGACCGACGTCGTCGTACGGGAAGGCGTATCCGACGTTGGCGTACTTGTGGACGAGCCGCGCGTAGTGGTTGGTCGTCGCGTCCGTGTAGTACGCGGAGGGCGCGACGCCGTCGGGCTGGTTGTTGCCGCCGCCGACCAGCAGCGAGCTGCGGTTGAGGGCGGCGGCCAGCCGGGCGGCGACCGCGCCGCGGGCGTCGCCGCCGGAGTTGTAGAGCGGGCCGCTGGCGCAGCCGAAGATGTCGACGGCGCTGGGCTTGGTGAACGGCACGCCGTTGGTGTTCAGACCCGAGAAGACCAGGGTGTTGCCGGAGACGGTGCCCGAGTACGAGCCGATGCCGCCCTGCCCGTTGATGGTCAGCGTGTGCGACTGGTAGTAACTCCACACGCTGTTCAGGTAGTTGTTCCAGTACCCGCCGAAGTCGGTCGGCGAGTGCGAGGGCGCCAGGATGCGCAGCGCGGCGCCCGAGGAGTCGGTGGCGACCAGCTTGTCCCACGGCGCCCCGTCGGCGGCGTGCTGCGCCTGGAGCCCGGAGGCGATGGAGGCCAGCGCGCCCGAGGGCAGCGGGCTGACCGACTGCGAACCGCCGCTGCCGGTCGTCGCCATGGAGACGGGCAGCGCCACCATGTCGACGTAGCTGATGTTCGCGTACAGGTTGGCGCTGTTGTACGTGAACTCGCAGAAGGTCCAGTTGGTCAGCCAGTTGGGGTCGCTGCTGGTGAAACCGGGCTGTACGAGACCGGGTACGCCGCCGTTGCCGCCGGGCGGGTTGACGTAGAACTGGATCTTCTTGCCGACCGAGAACCAGACCCGGCCGCCGATCACGTAGTCCTGGAGCGTGAAGGTGGTGGCCGCCGAGCCCGAGGCGCCCAACTGGAGGGAGAAGTCGGCGATCGGGGTCAGGACGGACGAGGGGCTGGGCAGCCGCTGGAAGCGCCCGGACGAGGTGACGAAGCCGGGCCAGCCGGAGCTGTCGGAGCCGCTGATGTAGGCGTAGACGGTGCCGTTGCCCGAGTTGTTCTTCAGCGAGACGGGCAGTGACGGACCGGCCGCCGCGGCCCGCGACGTCAGGCCGCGCGCCCACAGCGGGGAACTCGCGGCGGCGGCGCCCGCGCCGACCGCGGTGACGAAGGATCGTCTGGAGACCACGTACTCCTCCTTGGAGGTGGCAGGCGGGCCGTCGCCGTCGGTGCGTCGGGGCGGCGGCTCGCGTGGGGGGACTGCCTGGAAGAACGTCAGGACCTGGGGCCTGGAGTGCCGTAGGCCGTCGGGGCCTCAGGTCGTCAAGAGCTGAAATACCGTCAGGACGGCAGGTGCCAGGCCTGGTTGGCCCCGCCCGTGCAGTCCCAGATCTCCACCTGGGTGCCCGCGGTGGTCGACCAACCGGTGTCGTCCAGGCACCTGTTGGACTGCGGGTTGTACAACGACCCGTTGGACTGCGGTATCCACACCTGCGAACCGGTGTTGTTGCAGTCGTAGAGATCGACCAGCGTCCCGTTGGCCGTGCCGCCGCCGTTGACGTCGAGGCACTTGCCCAGGACGTGCAGGGTGCTGCCCGCCTCCACGACGGTCCACTGCTGCGCGGCCGTGCCGTTGCACGTGTAGACCTGAACGGGGTTGTAGTTGGCGGTACTCGACGCGCGGTCGTCCAGGCACAGGCCGCCGTAGCCGGTGATGGCCTTGCCGCCGGACGGCGGCGGGGTCGTACCGCCGCCGGTCGTCGTGTACGCGGCCACGTATCCGACGCTCATCGTCCCGCCGGACGTCGTCGCCGAACTCGGCGAGGTGCAGCCGCAGACGCCGTTGGGGAAACCGCCGCCCATCGCGAGGTCGAAGATGATGTTCAGGTTGTGGTCGTACGCCGCCTGCCAGGTGGCCGCGCCGACCTGGCCCTCGCTGACGCTGAAGTACGAGGCGCCGTCGAGGTAGAAGGTGATCGACTCGTTGGACGTGTTCGTCCGGTCGAGGATCATCGAGTACGTGTGGAAGCCGCTCTGGCAGCCGGAACACGCGCGCAGGCCGCTGCCGATGCCGTTGCCCTCGTTGCAGACACCGCCGGGGTACGTGCCGCAGTGGATCGTGCCCGCCACCTGGGAGAGGGCGTTGACGTCCTCCATGATGTCGATCTCGCCGTTCTCGGGCCACTGGCCGGGGCCGAGCATCCAGAACGCGGGCCAGTAGCCGAGGCCGTTGGCCGGGCTGGGCTGCTGGATCGACGCCGTGACCTGCAACTTGCCGCCCGCCGGGGCGCCCGCGACCGCGGTGGGCGTGTGGATGCGGCCCGACGTCCAGTTGGTGCCGCTGCCGAGCGCGGTGATGTTGAGGTGACCGTTGCCGTCCAGGTGGACGTTGCTGGTCGAGTTGGTCATCGTCTCGATCTCGCCGGTCCCGAAGTTCGCACCGGGGCCGGTGTCGTACGTCCACTTCGACCCGTTCGGCGCGCTGCCCGCCGCGCCGGCGAAGTCGTCGCTGAAGACGGTGGTCCAGCCGGACGGCGCGCCCGGCACGGTGACCGCGTCCGCGGACGGGGTGCCGGCGGCGAACACGGCGAGCGCGCCGAGCGCTGTGGCGAGGGCGAGTTGACGCCAGGCGCGGAAGGCGCGGAAGGCGCGGAATGCGGCGGGTCCGGAGAAGGCGCGGGTGCGCGAGGCCGGCTGCGGGGATCTGCTGTGGGGGGATGAGCGGTGGGTCACGGAGAGCTCCTGACGGTCCGTCAATCGGCGGACGGGAAGAGTTGCCAGGGAACACGCGGAGGGGGGAGCGGTGCCGCGGATACGGCGGCGGATGCGGTGGTACGGCGGGGTGCGAGGGGTGCAACGGGCGCGGCGGTGGACCGGTCGCGGCGCGGAGGCGGGGCGTCCGGTGGTGTAGACAACTGAGCGAAGTTGATTGAACCCGTGTACATGCGCTGCCGTCAAGATGTGGTGAGAGCGCTCTCTGGGCTGCCGCCCGGGGGCGGGGGACCGAGGCCGGCTGCGGTGGCCGGAACGCTGCCCGCGGGGCGGCCCGGCGCCGGGCCGGGCCCCAACGGCCGTGGACGGGCGGGCTGTTGGCCTCCGGCGGGTCGGTGATCTCGCGGGAGTCCGCGCACCGGGGGGCGGCCGACCCGCAGGGGGTTCACCGACGGCTCGGTCCGCGCCGGGCGGTTCGCGGCACCCGACTCGCGGATACGGCCCGCCCCGGTCGGGCGCTGCTGGTCACCGGGGGTGTGGCTATCGTCGGAGTGTGCGCTTTGTGACGTTTAACGTGCTGCATGGGCAGGCGATGACCGGGGGGCGGCCGGTGGCGTTCGGGGTGGGGGAGGCGGCGGGGGAGCCGTTGGGCGCGGCCGTGGCGGCGCTGGACGCCGACGTCGTGGCACTCCAGGAGGTCGACCGCGCCCAGGAACGGTCCGGGCGGATCGACCAGGCGCGGGTCGCGGGCGACGCGATGGGCGCCGCGCACTGGCGCTTCGCCTCCGCCGTCCACGGCCGGTCCGTCCCGGGCGAGGGATGGGTCCTGGACCCGAAAGCGCCGGACCTCCGGGTCTACGGTCCGCCGGGTGCGGGTGCGGGTGCGGGTGCGGGTGCGGGTGCGGGTGCGGGTGCGGGTGCGGGCACGGATACGGGCACGGATACGGACGCGGGCGCGGGCGCGGCTGGCGGGGTGGAGGCGTACGGCGATGCGCCCGCGCACGGGGTCGCCCTGCTCACCCGGCTGCCGGTACGGCACTGGCGGGCCCGGCGGCTCGCACCCGCGCCCTTCGCGCTGCCGCTGCGGGTGGCCGGACGGCCGGGGCTCGTATGGGTACGGGACCAGCCGCGGGCCGTGCTGGCCGCCGTACTGGAGGGCAACGCCGGACCGTTCACGGCCGTCGCCCTGCACCTGTCCTTCGTGCCCGGCTGGAACGCCCGCCAACTCGCCGCCGTACGCCGCTGGATCGCCGACCTGCCACGCCCCTACCTGCTCCTGGGCGACTTCAACCTGACCGGCGCCGTACCGAGGACCGTCCTCGCCGCCACCGGCCGCGAGCGCTGGCACGACCTCGCCCGCACCCCCACCTACCCCGCCCACCGCCCCCTCGTCCAGTTCGACCACATCCTGGCCCACGGCGTCCCGCCCTCCTCGGTCCGGTCCGCCCTGACCTCGGCGACCGCCCCCCTGACCCCCCTCTCCGACCACCGCCCCCTGGTGGCGGACGTGCAGTGGTGACCCCCGCCCCCCTGAAGCGCCCCCGCCGTCCACCCGCGCGGCAACGGGCTGCCGTTCGTTACGGCTGAGGCGCGCTCGCGGCGGCGAGCCGTCCGCAGAACGTCAGCCGTCCATTTGGTGGAAGCGGGACTCGGCGAAGGTGAAGGCGGTGTCGCGGACGCCGAAGGGGTGCTGGAAGGCGTGGTTGAGCTGGGCGGTGAGGCAGATGGCGAAGGCGATGGCGGCGCCCACGAAACAGAGGGCCACGAGATGGCGGGCGGTGGCGGTGAGGCCGAGGACCGGGGGGAAGGCGATGAGGAAGCCGCCGGCGACCAGCATGGCGAGCCAGGTGATCCGGGGCATGCCCGCTTTGACCTCGGCGGCGCGGTCGGTGCGCGTTTCGTAGACCGTGGCCAGCGCCGTCGTGGCGGCGGACTTCGCCGTCTGGTGGCCGGGCGCGGCGGCGCCGATGGCCGCGCGCACCTGGTCGAGGGCATGCCATGCCTCGGGGCTGGTGTGTCCGTGGGCGAGTTCGGGGAACTCCACGGTCCTGACGTCGGAGGTGTACTGCCGCAGCAGCGCCCGCACCTTGACGCGGTCGGGGCTCGCGAGACCGCCCGCCGCCCAGTACGTGTCACCCAGCGCCCTGGCCTCGTCGTACGTACGGGACCGCGCGGTGCTCAGCGCGGACCAGCTGCCGGCGACCTGGAAACCGGTCAGCAGGATGAAGGAACTGAGCAGGACACCGCCGATGAGCGACAGCGCCTGACCGTTGAACTCGACGCTCGCCAGCCGCTGTTCCTGGCCGAGGAAGTGGCCCAGCAGGACGGCGAAGGCGACACCGCCGAGGACGGACAGCAGCGAGACGACGTACATGGACATACGACTCCTGGGGCTTCGGTACGGCGGTGCTCAGGTCTCAGGTGGTTCGGTGCGCGCGGGTGCGCGCCTGCTCTGGACGAGGTGACCTCTGGGCGAGGCGACCTCTGGGCGACGTGACTTCTGGGCGAGGCGACCTCTGGGCGACGTGACTTCTGGGCGAGGCGACCTCTGGGCGACGTGACTTCTGGACGAGGTGACTTCTGGACGACGTGACCTCTGACGACGCGACCGCTCCGGACGACCCGAGGTCAGCGGCGACGTGCGACGAAGCGCGGCAGGGCCGCGAGGGCTGCGGGCAACAGGACGGCCAGCATCGACAGCAGCCACCAGCGCGACACGCTCTCGTCGGGGCCGGGCGACGGCGGCGGCTGCGCGTCGAAGGGCGGTTCGGCGCCCGTGCCGCGCGGCTTCGCGTCGTCGTCCCCGGCCGACGACGGTGTCGGTGACAAGGGCGCGGCCGGGCGTACGCCGGGCCGGGCGGCCGTACGGTGCCGGGCGGACGCGGCGTCGGCGGGCGCTGCGGACGGGGGAGGAACGGGCGCGGAGCCCGCGGGGGACGGTGTCGGGCGGCCCGCGCCATTCGTGGGCGGCGTCACGGGCGGCGGTACGGCTACGGGGCCCGAGGCCGTCGGGGCCGCGGTGGGGGTGCACGTGGGGGAGGGGGAGGAGGTGGGGGTCGGGGACGACGTCGGCGTGGGTGTCGGCGAGCCCCCGCCGGACGGCGCCCTGGGGCCGCAGGGTTCACCGACCTTCACGGTGAGGCGGCCCACCGGGAGCCGTAAGGAGACATCCAGATGCAGCAGTCGGCTGATGATCCTGCCGTTGACGCACACCGCCACGGTCACCGGCTGGTGCCCGCCGCTCCCGGCTTCCCCGCCGCTGCCGGTTTCCGTCGCGGCCGACGCCCGGCCCGCCCCGGCCACGACGCCTGCCAAGACAGCGACGGCGAAGACGGCGACGGCGACCGGTGTGACGGCTCGTACCGCCACGGCCGCCGCGCGGCACGCGGAGCCCTCCACCGGCACGGTCAGCACCTCGCTTCCCCAGGAGTCGCCCGGTGGCGCGCAGTGCTGTACCGGTTTCCGCTGGTATCAGCATGAAGATATGGGGACGCGGAGGGTCATGTCATTCGAACAGCCCAATATGGCCAAAAATGGGCACGCGGCATGTGCCGCCCGGCGGCGCGGCCGTCACCAGGCCGCGCACCGCCGGAGGCAGGGGCGCCGGATCACGAACTCGACCGGACCACGAACCCCGGTCGCGGAAGCCCCCGGTGACGGAGACCCCCGGTCACGCGGGGCCGGTCAGAGGTCGAACTCCGCCGGGTTGAGGCCCACCGCGAAGCACGCCTCGCGCACGACGGCCTGCTCGGTCTTGTCGAAGTCGCCGTCGGCGCCGCCGATGACGATGCCGATCTGGATGACGGCACGCGCCTCCGTCGGCTTCTTCTGCACCTTGGCGATCTCCTGGAGGATCGCCACCTTGCCGAGGGCGAAGTCGGCGGTGAGCTTGGTCAGGTAGTCCTCGAAACGGCGCTGGAGGTCGGGCGCCGGGAAATTCTGCAACACGTCGTTGCTCGCGATCAGCGACGCGACGCGCTGCCGCTCGGACGGGTCGACGGAGCCGTCGGCGGCGGCCACGAGCGCGCACATCGCCATGCTGGCATCGCGGAAGGCCCCGCTCTTCAGGTCGTTCTTCTTCGCGTTGAGCTGGGTCTGCATCGTCTTGGTGGAGTCTTTCAAGCGGTCCCACAGGGCCATGAGCGGGTCTCTCCTCGGGCGGGGTTCGGTACGTGGTCCGTACGCGATCTGAGAACTCTCGGGGAGCGTAAAGGAGTTCCCAAGCCGGAAAGACGGCACCCGGCGAGCGCGTGTGCGGGCCGTACGCCGTCCCCCGCCCGAGGGCCCGGCTACGGGATCAGGACGACCTTGCCCATCGTCGCCCGCGACTCCAGCGCCCGGTGCGCCCCGGCGGCGTCCGCGAGCGGGAAACGCTGTACGGCGGGCCGCAGCCGGCCGTCGGCGGCGGCCTCCAACGCCTCGGTCTCCAGCGCGCGCATCCCTTCCGGGGTGCCGGTGAACTTCTGGAGGGCCGGGCCCACGACGACCCGCGAGGTGATGCCGCGCTCGGCGAGTTCGCTGTCGGCGAAACGCAGCGGTTCGCCCGAGGACCAGCCGTAGACGAGGTGCCGGCCGCCGGGCGCCAGCAGGCCGACCGCGGCGCGCGCGAGGCCGCCGCCCACGGAGTCGAGGACGACGGTCGCGCCCGCGCCCCCGAGGAAGGCCCGCACCTCCCGCGTCCATTCCGGCCGCCCGTAGTCGACGGCGAGGCCCGCGCCCAGCGAGCGGACCCGTTCGGTCTTCTCCGCGCCGCCCGCCGCGCCGACGACGGTCGCGCCGAGCTGCCGCGCGTACTGCACCACCAGCGTCCCGATGCCGCCCGCGGCGGCCAGCACCACCACGGTGTCGGCCGCCCGCAGTTCCGCCAGCCGCAGGATGCCCACCGTCGTACGGCCCGTGCCGATCATCGCGACGGCCGCGGCGGCGTCCAGGCCGTCGGGGAGCGCGTGCAGCCGGGCGGCGTCGGTGACCGCGGCCCCCGCGTACCCGCCGGGCACCATGCCCAGGTGCGCGACGACGCGGCGGCCGAGCCACGCCGGGTCGGTGCCGTCCCCGAGCGCGTCCACGGTGCCCGCCACCTCCCGGCCCGGAATCGTCGGCAGTTCGGGCGCGGGCATCGGGCCGCCCTCGTACTTCCCGGCCCGCAGTGTGGTGTCCACCAGGTGCACTCCGGCCGCCTCGACCGCGATCCGCACCTGTCCCGCGCCCGGCACGGGGTCCGGCGCCTCCTCGTACCGCAGATTCTCCGGAGGGCCGAAGGCGTGCAGTCGTACGGCGTGCATGGCGGGTCTCCTGTCGGGGTACGGGCGCGGCGCGTGCGGACCCCAGCCAACAACGTCAAGCGGACTTGAGGTCAAGCGGCGCCCTCACTTCCGTGACCGCCTCACACCATCCGCTTCACGCCCGTCCCGCACCCGCCTTACACCCGCCTCACACTCGCGGGAAACGGCTCAGCAGATCCCAGATCACCGGATTTCCGTCCAGGCCCTCGTGCATATCCGTGAGGTCGGCCACCACATCGTGCAGGAAATCCCGTGCCTCCCGCCGTAGTTCCGCGTGGTGCAAGGACAACGGCGGCTCGTCCTCGACCCAGTCGGCCGTCACGTCCACATAGCCGAAACGCCGTACGAACCTCAGCCGGTCCGCCGACTCCGTGAAGTCGAACTCCGCATATTGCGGCCGCGCCGCCCTGCTCCCCGCCGGGTCCCGGTCCAGTTCCTCCACGATGTCGCACAACGCCCAGGCGAAGTCCAGCACCGGCACCCATCCCCAGCCTGTGGACAACTCCCGCTCGCCCTCGGCCACATACACATCCCCGCAGAACAGATCGTGCCGCAGGGTCCGCACATCCGCCGTCCGGTAATCCATCTGCGGCGGGTCGGGAAAGCGGCGCGAAAGGGCGTATCCGAGGTCGATCACCCACCGATGGTGTCACCCGCGCGTGCGGGCCCGTACACCCGGACAGGCGGACAGGCGGACAGGCGGACAGGCGGACACCCGGACACCCGGACAGGCGGACAGGCGGACACGGAAGAACCTGCGCCCGGACACGCGAACGGCCCCCGGTCCCCGGAAGCGTCCGGGGCGGGGGCCGTGCGGTGGGCGGCTCTGACGGTGACCCGTGTGTTAGAGGGTCACACCGAAGTCGGTCGCGATGCCGACGAGGCCGGAGGCGTAACCCTGGCCGACGGCGCGGAACTTCCACTCGGCGCCGTTGCGGTACAGCTCGCCGAAGACCATGGCGGTCTCGGTGGCCGCGTCCTCGCTCAGGTCGTAGCGGGCGATCTCGGCGCCGCCGGCCTGGTTGACGATGCGGATGTACGCGTTGCGGACCTGGCCGAAGTTCTGGCTGCGGGCCTCGGCGTCGTAGATCGAGACGGGGAAGACGATCTTGTCGATGTCGGCGGGCAGGCCCGCGAGGTTGACGTTGATCGCCTCGTCGTCGCCGTCGCCCTCGCCGGTGCGGTTGTCGCCGGTGTGGACGATGGTCTGGTCCGGGGTCTGCTTGTTGTTGAAGAAGACGAAGTGGCCGTCGGAGTAGACCTTGCCGTCCACCTTCACGGCGATGGCGCTGGCGTCGAGGTCGAAGTCGGTGCCGGTGGTCGTCCGCACGTCCCAGCCGAGGCCGACAGTCACGGCCGTCAGGCCGGGCGCCTCTTTGGTCAGTGAGACGTTGCCGCCCTTGGACAGGCTTACAGCCATGAGGAGTCCCCTTTTGTGGTCTGTCATAGGTACTCCGACGAAACTACCGTCATTCCCCAGAACGCGGTCACAGGATCGTACGGTTCAGTAATCCTGCAACTGTGCTGTTGCGCCGCCGCCGAAACTGTTGCGCCGCTGTCGAAAACCCCGTGACGCGCGGGCCCCGGACGCGGGATCATGGGACACATGTCCGGGCCACTTCTCATTCGCGGTTCGGTCTCCGTGCCGGAGGCCGAGCTTCTGTGGCGTTTCTCGCGTTCCTCGGGGCCGGGCGGTCAGCATGTGAACACCTCCGACTCGCAAGTCGAGTTGCGCTTCGACCTCGCGCGGACGGAGTCGCTGCCGCCGGTGTGGAAGGAACGCGCGCTGGAACGGCTCGCGGGACGGCTGACCGGCGGCGTACTGACGGTCAAGGCGTCCGAGCACCGCTCGCAGTGGCGCAACAGGGAGACGGCGCTCACCCGTCTCGCCGCGCTGCTGGCGCAGGCCACGGCGCCGCCGCCCAAGGCGCGCCGCGCCACGAAGATCCCGCGTGGGATCAACGAGCGGCGGCTGCGCGTGAAGAAGCAGCGCAGTCAGACCAAGCGGGGCCGCAGCGGCGGCGGCTGGGACTGAGCGGACCGCCTCGGGGACCCGTATACCCGGGTATACGGCGCACAGCTCGGCGCAGGCGGGAGCCCACGGCTCAGCGCAGGTAGCGGTACCGGCCGCGGAAGTACGTCAGCGGCCCGCCGTCGGCGCTCGGCGTCCTGGCCGTCAGCACCCGCCCCACCACCAGGGTGTGGTCACCGGCGGGCACCCGCTGCTGCGTCTCGCACTCGAGTATCGCGAGCGCGCCGCCGAGCACGGGAGCGCCGGAGTGTTCGCCGCGGTAGTACGAGATGTCCTCGAAGAGCAGCCGGTCGCTGATCCGGCCGCGCATCGCGAAGCGGCCCGCGATGTGCCGCTGGCTCTCGCTGAGGACCGAGGCGGCCCAGCGCGGCTGCCGCTCCAGCAGGTCGTCCATCCGCGAGCCCTCGCGGACACTCACCATCACCAGCGGCGGTTCGAGCGAGACGGAGAGGAAGGCGGTGGCGGTCATGCCGACGTCCTCGCCGCGCGGCTCGTCCTCCGAGTCGTGTGCGGTGATGAGGACGACGCCCGCCGCCAGGCGGGACATCGCGGCGCGGAAGTCGTCGAGGTCGACGGTCTCGGATAGGCCCATGGTGGTCCCAGGATGCCGTCCGGGTGAAGGTTCAAGCACATCCATCACGTTACGGGGCGGTAGGAATCGCGCGCATCGGGCTCCGGTCGGAGGTGGGCCGTGGCCGGTCCTAGGACCAGGGCTCTACGTTGTGTGTTCAACCGCTTACATGATGATGTGACTTGAGTCACAAGGGCGAGGAATTGTTGACCCTGTGTACCTGGGGCACAGCTCGCTGTGATTCAGTGGCCCGTGTAATCCGTTGATTTGAAATTATCAGGAGTTGCTGTCGAGGGCGCGGAGAGAGGCATGGACACCGAGTCGGAGCCGTATGTCCGTCTCGCGACCCTGCGTCAGCTGCACCAGGTCGTCGCGGACCTCAACACGGCGCGGAGTCTCGCGGACACCCTTCAGGCCGTCGCGGAAGGCGTGGTCAAAGGGCTGAACTACGAGCTGGCCGCCGTCAATCTGGTACGCCCCGACGGCGATCTCATCGTGGCCGCCTTCGCGGGCAGCGCCGCGGCCGAGGCCCTCATGGCCGGACGCATCGGCTCGCGCACCTCCTGGGAGCGCCGCCTCACCATGGGCGAGCGCTGGGGCACCCTGCGCTTCATCCCGCACACCGAGGGCTGGGTCCTCATCGACGACGACGTGCCCCAGTGGCACACCGAGGGCCCGCTGCCCCGCTTCGCCGACGAATGGCACCCCGGCGACCGCCTCTACGCCCCCATGTACTCCTCGCAGACCGTCGGCAGCGAGCTGATCGGCGTCATATCCGTCGACAAGCCCACCAGCGGCAGGCACCCCGGCCCCTGGGGCTGCGAAGCCCTCCAGATGTACGCGTTCCAGGCCGGCATAGCCATCAGCAACGCCCGGCTGCGCGCCAACATGCAGCGCGCCCTCGTCCGGCTCGAACGCGACCAGCAGGCACTGCGCGCCAGCGAGGAGAGCTTCCGGCAGGCCTTCGAGTACGCCCCCAGCGGCATGGCCATCGCCGAGATGGGCGGCGACCAGCACGGCAAGCTGCTGCGCGCCAACGACGCCCTGTGCCGCCTCCTGGGCCGCTCCGCCTCCACCATGCGCCGCTACTCCTTCTCCGACCTCGTCCACCCCGAGGACGTCGGCCTGCTGCTGCGCACCTCCGCCGAGGGCGGCCGGGCCGAACTGCGGCTCGCGCGGCGCGACGGCAGCTACGTCTGGGCCTCGCTGCGCAATTCGGTCGTCGCCGACACCGCCGACGGGCCGCGCTTCCTGCTCACCCACGTCGAGGACATCGAGGAGCGCAAGGGCCGCGAGCTGCAACTCGCCCACCGCGCCAGCCACGACTCGCTCACCGGCCTGCCCAACAGCGCCGAACTGCGCGCCCGGCTCTCCGCCCGGCTCTGTTCGCGGCCCCAGGACCGCGACGCCCACGACCTCTCCGACGCCCTCGGCGTCCCCGGCGAAGGGCCCGACGAGTTCGCCTTCAGCTACGGCTACGGGCCCGAGGAGCTCGCCGCGCCCCTCGGCGCCCTCGGCTACGACTCGCACACCCACGTCACCGCGCCAGACGAGAGCGACCCCGAGAACGCGGGCAAGGGCCTCGCCGTCCTCTTCTGCGACCTCGACGGCTTCAAGTCCATCAACGACCGCTTCGGGCACCACACCGGTGACGCCGTCCTCATCGAGGTCGCCCGCCGCCTCACCGGCGCCGTCCGCGACGGCGACACCGTCGCCCGCCTCGGCGGCGACGAATTCGTCGTCCTCGCCGACGGGCTGGCGCCCGCCGACGCCGCCGACCTCTCCGTCCGCCTCCGCAACGCCATCATCCCGCCCATCCGCGTCGACGGGCGCGCCGTCCGCGTCGGCGCCAGCTTCGGCATCGGCTGGGCCGGGTGCGGGATGACCGCCGAGGAAGTCCTCCACTCGGCCGACCAGCGCATGTACGTCGAGAAACGCTCGCGCTCCCGCACGGGCCACCGCCGCGCCGGCTGACCCCTCCCCGCGCGGGTCGCGGCTCTTCGCGGCCCGGCCCCGGGCGGTTCCGTTGCGCCGGGGGAGGAACCGCGCGCTCAGCCACGGTGCTCCCGCAGGTCACCACCGGCCCCGGCGGGGCAGTCCGGTGGTCTGCGGACCACCGGCCGGCGGGGGCCGGCGGCGCGCTCTCCCCGCGCCCCGGACGGGGCGGGCCCTCCCGCGGAGAGGCGGGGCACGGGCGGCGGGACGTAGAGGTGAGTGGGGGAACCCGGCCCGGAGGGTCCACCTTGGGGAGTAGGGGAGATCGCTCCAGCGGCTGACCCCGGCACGGGTTCCGTTGCCTACGCTGGGTTATGTGCAGCGCATCTACGACTTTCTCCGCAGACACCCGACGTGGGTCGACGGCTTCTGGGCCCTCGTCCTGCTCGTGGTCTGCGCTGTGTGGGTGCTGGAAGTCCCCGACCTGAGGTTCCCCGAGCGGCTGCTGGCGGTGCCGCTGTCCGGCGCGCTGGCGGTCGTGGTGGCGCTGCGCCGCCGTGCGCCGGAGAAGATGCTGCTGCTGGCCATCGGGGTCGGCCTGACCCAGTTGGCGCTGGGCGTGCAGACCAATCCCGGCGACGCGGCGATGCTGGCGATCATCTACACGTGCGCGTCCAACGGCGAGCGCTGGTCGTCCCGGCTGGCCCTGCTGGCGGGCCTCGCGGCGGCGCCGCTGTCGATGCTGCGCTGGCCGCCGCACGACGAGTACTCGACGGTCTGGACGACGCTGCTCCAGACCTTCTTCCTGACGGTGATCTTCGCCCTGTCGTGGGTGGTCGGCGACCGCCTCCGTACCCGCCGCGCGTACTACGCGGAGCTGGAGGAGCGGGCGGCCCGGCTGCACCGGGAGCGCGAGGCGCAGTCCAAGGCGGCGGTGGCGGCCGAGCGGGCCCGTATCGCCCGCGAGCTGCACGACGTCGTGGCGCACAACGTCTCGGTGATGGTCGTCCAGGCGGACGGCGCCGCGTATGTGCTGGACGCCGCGCCCGACCAGGCCAAGCAGGCGCTGTCGACCATCTCCACCACCGGCAGACAGGCCCTCGCCGAGATGCGGCGGCTGCTCGGGCTGCTGCGCGCGGGCGACGACGCGGGCGGCGAGTACGTGCCGCAGCCCGGCGTCGACCAGCTCGCCGATCTGATCGACCAGGTGCGCGGCGCGGGCCTGCCGGTCAGATTCGAGGTCGCGGGCGACGCCAGACCGCTGTCCAGCGGCGTCGAGCTGACCGCGTACCGCATCGTGCAGGAGGCGCTGACGAACGTCCGCAAGCACGGCGGGGACGGCGCCAGCGCGAGCGTCATGCTGGGCTTCGGCGACGCGGCGCTCGACCTGCTGATCGAGGACGACGGGCGCGGCGCCCGGCACGAGCTGTACCAGCAGGGCGGCCGGGACGGCCTGGGCCAGGGCCTGATCGGCATGCGGGAGCGGATAGGCATGGTCGGCGGCACGCTGGACGCGGGTCCGCGCCCCGGCGGGGGCTTCCGGATCAGCGCGGTGCTGCCGCTGAGAACCGGTTAGCCGGACGACCACCACGGCCGGGACCGGCGAGGACCGGCGGCCGTGACCACGGAGAACAACCGAGAGGCAGGACACATGGCGATCCGCGTCATGCTCGTCGACGACCAGGTGCTGCTGCGCACCGGGTTCCGGATGGTGCTCGCCGCCCAGCCGGACATGGAGGTCGTGGCCGAGGCGGGCGACGGCGCCGAAGCGCTGGAGGTGCTGCGGCACACGCGGGTCGACGTCGTGCTGATGGACGTCCGCATGCCGCGGATGGACGGGGTCGAGGCGACCCGGCACATCTGCGGGGGCGACCGCGGCGAGGCAGTCCGCCGGGAGGGCGAGGGCCCGCGGGTCCTCATCCTGACCACCTTCGACCTGGACGAGTACGCCTTCGCCGCGCTCAAGGCGGGCGCCAGCGGCTTCATGCTCAAGGACGTGCCGCCGGACGAACTGCTCGGCGCGATCCGGGCCGTGCACAGCGGCGACGCCGTGGTGGCGCCCAGCACCACCCGGCGGCTGCTCGACCGCTTCACCCCGATGCTGCCGTCCGCGGCGGCCGAGGAGCACAAGGAGGTCGACAAGCTGACCGAGCGCGAGCGCGAGGTGCTGCTGCTGGTCGCCCAGGGCCTGTCCAACGGCGAGATCGCCCGCAAGCTGGTCCTGTCGGAGGCCACGGTCAAGACGCACGTCGGCCGCATCCTCACCAAGCTGGGCCTGCGCGACCGCGTCCAGGCCGTCGTCCTGGCCTACGAGACGGGCCTGGTGCGGGCCGGCGGCTGAGGCGGCCGGACCCCTGAAGCGGTTACCGGCGGTTCGCGGATACGGGTTCACGCCGGGCCGATCAGGGAAGGTCCGTACCGACCGGTAGGGATCACAGCACGGGGGAGTACGACATGCGCGCCATCGTTTTCGAGCAGTACGGAGGTCCCGAGGTGCTGCGCCTCGCGGACGTGCCGCGACCCTCGCCGGGCCCCGGCGAGGTCACCGTCGACGTCGCCTGGGCGGGCGTCAACTTCGCCGACGTCAAGGCCAGGGCCGAGGGCTACCGGGTGGAGGCGCTGCCCTTCCGGCCGGGCCTCGAGGTCTCGGGGCTGATCCGCGAGGTCGGCCCGGACGTCACCGACTTCACGCCCGGCCAGGAGGTCGCCGCCTTCCTCGACGGCGGCGGCTACGCCGAGACCGCGCTCTCGCCCGCCGCCACCGTCTTCGCCCTGCCCGCGGGGCTCGACCTGCGCACCGGCGCCACTCTCCCCAGCGT
The DNA here is from genome assembly GCF_042957385.1 of Streptomyces sp. NPDC008079. Lineage (NCBI taxonomy): Bacteria > Bacillati > Actinomycetota > Actinomycetes > Kitasatosporales > Streptomycetaceae > Streptomyces > Streptomyces sp. NPDC008079. Next base: position 54,802 of record NZ_JBIBIC010000014.1, on the reverse strand, counting down.
GCTGCCCACCGCGTACGCGCTGCTGCACGAGGTCGGGCGGCTGCGCGAGGGCGACACCGTGCTCGTCCAGGGCGCGGCGGGCGGCGTCGGCACGGTCGCGGGACAGCTCGCCCGGCTGGGCGGCGCGGCGGCCGTCTACGGCGTCGTCTCCAGCCTCGACAAGGCCGACCACGCGCTCAAGTCCGGTTACGACGAGGTCTTCACGGCCGCGACCTTCGACACCGACGTCCGGGCGGCGACCGGCGGGCGGGGCGTCGACATCGCCCTCGACCCGGTCGGCGGGGAGACCTTCCGCCGCACCCTCGGCACGCTCGGCCGCTTCGGCCGCCTCGTCTCCTTCGGCAACGCCGGTTCGGAGGAGCCCTGGCGGATCGGGCCCGCCGACACGTATCCGCTGGGGCTGTCCGTCTCGGGCTTCTCCGTCCTCGGCATGGCCGCGCAGGAGCCGCAGCGGCTGCGGCGGATCGCCGACGCCGCCTTCCGTACCGTCACCGATGGCGATGTGGAGCTGCCGGTGAGCGCCGAATTCCCGCTGGAGCGGGCGGCGGAGGCGCACCGGCTGCTGGAGTCGCGCAGGAGCACGGGGAAGCTGCTGCTGCGGGTGGGCGGCTGAGCGGGCGGCCTCGGTCCTACGGCCGGGGGAGGCGGCGCGCGAAGGCCGCCGCCGCCTCCCTGACGTCCTGCTCGGTCCATTCGAGCGCCGGGGCCGCGACCGTCACCTCCGTCATGGACAGGCCGGGCACGCCCGGCTCCGCGAAGACGGCGCGGCCGAAGAGGGAGATCCTGGTCTCCTCGGCCTGACGCAGTGACGCCTCACCCAGGACGTCGGCCGGATACGGCAGCCAGAGCTGGAACTGGTGGGTCTGCGGCTCTTCCGGGTGCACCCGCAGCCACGGCACGCCGCCCTCCGTCAGGCCCTCGCGCAGGGCCCGCGCGACCGGCTTGGCGTGCGCCACGAACGACGGGAGCCGCGGCAGTACGGTGTCGAGACCGGCCAGCGCCGCCAGCGCCGCGGGGAACTGCTGGAACAGCATGCCGCCGTACCGGTGCCGCCACGCCTTCGCCTCCGCGACGACGTCCGCGGAGGCGGCCAGGGCCGCGCCCGAGATGCCGTCCAGCGACTTGTAGAAGCTCACGTACACGCTGTCCGCGAGGGCCGCGATCTCCGGCAGCGGGCGGCCGAAGTGGGGTGTGCACTCCCACAGGCGGGCGCCGTCGAAGTGCACGACCGCGTCCCGGTCGCGGGCGGCGGCCACCGTCGCCGTCAGCTCGTCCCACGACGGCAGCACGAAACCGGCGTCCCGCAGCGGCAGTTCGAGCATCAGGGTGCCGAACGGCTCCTCGAAGTCGCGGATCTCTTCCGCGGTCGGCAGGCGGGGTTCCGTCGTCGGGTGGACGGTGCGCAGGCCGCTCACCGCGTGCAGCGCGCCGCGTTCGTGCACCTCCGGGTGCGCCATCGGGTGCAGCGCCACCGTCGCGTTGCCCGTGCGGCCCGCCCATGCCCGCAGGGCCACTTGCTGGGCCATCGTGCCCGTCGGGAAGAAGGCCGCGTCCTGCGTGCCGAGGATTTCCGCCACGCGGCGCTCCAGGGCGGCCACGACGCCGTCGCCGTAGATGTCCACCGGTTCCGTCACGTCGTACGCCGTCGCCGCCTCTTCGGCGAGCCGCGCCAGCCGTTCCCCAAGGGTTGCCTTGGGGCCGGACATCAGGACCCTTCCGTCGCACTTCGCGACTGCCGCCGCGACCTTCTCCCGCATCTCGCCGTCATCGCCCATCCCCCGATACTCCCTTCCAGGGCGGTCCCCCGCCACGCCTTATCGCCCCCCGCGCGGGTGCCCGCCCTCCCTCCTTTCCCCGCCCACCCGTGCGGGTGCTTTTTCGTCTGCGGGTGCCGCCTGTGCCTGGGTCGGTGCCGGTCCGGGGCACCTCCTCGGGCGACGAACGTGCCCGCACTTCGATGACGTCCAGCCCCTTTCCGTTCGTCCCCCTGCGGGGGCACCCCGGCCCGTCCCCTCCCTGTACGTCGGCGTCCGCCCGCCGATGGGGGTGGCCGGGGAAGGGGGGTCCTCCCGGCGAACCGCCCTGCGCCGGTGCGCCCTTCCGACAGACCTTTCGCCCCCCCCGGCTGGACGTCGGGTGACGCGGGACGGTTCGCCGAAAGACCCCCCTCCCCCCCGGCACCCCCACCGGACACGCGGACGCCGACGAGCGAGGAGGGGACGGGCCGGGGTGCCCCCGCAGAAATACGTTGACGGCCGGGTACCGGATTCGCGAAGGCCAGGTGGTACGGATTTCGAGGAGGTGCCCCGGCCCGGCACCGACCAGGCACAGGCGGCACCCGCAGACGACAAAGCACCCGCACGGGTGGGCGGGCGGGAAAGAAACAAGACAAAGAGACGCAGCGGTGTGCTGAAGCTCTCGCAGGGGGCACCCCGCACGGGCTGACCGCCCCGGAGGGGATTCGCGTAGGATTGACGAGAAGGCGTCCGGTACCCCGGTGAGGACTGGAACGGAAGGCTCGGAGCGCGCGTGGACGAGATGGGCAAGGCGGAGGGGCGGCCGGCGCGACTGGCCGTCGGGGTCGTGGGAGCCGGCAGGGTGGGTCCCGCACTGGCGGCGGCGCTGCGCATGGCGGGGCACCGCCCCGTGGCGGCGTCCGGCGTGTCCGAGGCGTCCAAGCGCCGCGCCGCGGCGCTGCTCCCCGGCGTCCCCCTGGTGGAACCGGCCGCGGTGTTCGAACGCGCCGACCTCGTACTGCTGACCGTCCCCGACGACGCCCTGCCCGACCTGGTCAAGGGCCTCGCGGAGACCGGCGCGGTGCGGCCCGGCCAGCTGCTGGTGCACACCTCGGGCCGGTACGGCACGTCCGTGCTCGACCCGGCGCTGCGCGCGGGCGCGCTGCCGCTCGCGCTGCACCCGGTGATGACCTTCTCCGGCACCCCGGTGGACGTGCAGCGCCTGGCGGGCTGCTCCTTCGGCGTGACCGCCCCCGGCGAGCTGCGGCTGGCCGCCGAGGCGCTCGTCATCGAGATGGGCGGCGAGCCCGAGTGGATCGAGGAGGCCGCCCGCCCGCTCTACCACGCGGCACTGGCCATCGGCGCGAACCACCTCGTCACCCTCGTGGCCCAGTCGATGGACCTGCTCAAGGCGTCGGGCGTCGCCGAGCCCGGCCGCATGCTCGGCCCGCTGCTGGGCGCCGCGCTCGACAACGCCCTGCGCTCCGGTGACGCCGCCCTGACCGGGCCGGTCGCCCGCGGCGACGCCGGCACCGTCACCGCGCACCTGGACGAACTGCGCGCGCACGCCCCCGAGACGGTGGCCTCGTACGTGGGAATGGCCCGCGCCACCGCGGACCGCGCTCTGGCCAACGGAATGCTGAAACCGGAGTTCGCGGAGGCGCTGCTCGGCGCCCTCGCCAATGGAGGGACCCCGTGACCGAGCTGGTGCACACCGCGGCGGAACTGCCCCCGGCCGCCGCCGTCGTCATGACGATGGGCGCGCTGCACGAGGGCCACGCCGCCCTGATCCGCGCGGCCCGCGCCTACGCGGGCGACGGCCTCGTCACCGTCACCGTCTTCGTCAACCCCCTCCAGTTCGGGCCGAACGAGGACCTCGACCGCTACCCCCGCACCCTCGAAGCCGACGTCGTGCTGGCGCAGAAGGCCGGCGCCGACCACGTCTTCGCGCCCGCCACCGACGAGGTCTACCCCGGCGGCCGACCGCAGGTCCGTATCACCGCGGGACCCATGGGCGAGCGGTACGAGGGCGCGTCCCGGCCCGGCCACTTCGACGGCATGCTGACCGTCGTCGCCAAGCTGCTGCACCTCACGCGGCCCGCCGCGGCCTTCTTCGGGCAGAAGGACGCCCAGCAGCTCGCCCTGATCCGCCGCATGGTCACCGACCTGAACTTCCCCGTCGAGATCGTCGCCGTACCGACCGTGCGCGAGCCGGACGGCCTGGCGCTGTCCAGCCGCAACCGCTACCTGTCGGAGCGGGACCGCGAGCACGCCCTGGCCCTGTCCCGCGCCCTGTTCGCGGGCCGGGACGCGGCCGGGGGCGGCCCGGACGCCGTACGACGGGCGGCAGGCCACGTCCTGGCCACGGCCGACGGCCTCGCCGTCGACTACCTGGCCCTCATCGACCCCGCCGACTTCACCGAAGCCGCGCCGGACCACGCGGGCCCCGCCGTCCTCGCCGTCGCCGCCAAGGCCGGCACCACCCGCCTGATCGACAACCTCCCGCTGGAGTTCGGAGCCGCCGAATGAACGGAACCAGAGCCACAAGCGTGAGTACCGGCATCCGCCTGTACGCCGCCGAGCCCGGCTGGACGCTGACCTCCGACGTGGTCGTGGTCGGCTCGGGCGTCGCGGGCCTCACCGTCGCCCTGCGCTGCGCCGCCGCGGGAGCGAAGGTCACCGTTGTGACCAAGGCGCACCTGGACGACGGCTCGACCCGCTGGGCGCAGGGCGGCATAGCCGCGGCCCTCGGCGAGGGCGACACCCCCGAGCAGCACCTGGCCGACACCCTCGTCGCGGGCGCGGGCGTCTGCGACGAGACGGCCGTCGCCACCCTGGTCACCGAGGGCCCCGCCGCGGTGCGCCGCCTCATCGCGACCGGCGCGCACTTCGACACCGACAAGACCAGCGGCGAGATCCTGCTGACCCGCGAGGGCGGCCACCACCGCCGCCGGATCGTCCACGCGGGCGGCGACGCGACCGGGGCCGAGGTCTCCCGCGCGCTGATCGAGGCGGTCCGCGAAGCCAATATCGACTTCGTCGAGAACGCGCTGGTCCTCGACCTGCTCACCGACGCCGAGGGCCGCACCGCGGGCGTCACCCTGCACGTGATGGGCGCCGGGCAGCGCGACGGCGTCGGAGCCGTACGCGCCCGCGCCGTCGTCCTGGCCACCGGCGGCATGGGCCAGGTGTTCTCGGCGACCACCAACCCGGCGGTGTCGACGGGCGACGGCGTGGCGCTGGCGCTGCGCGCGGGGGCCGAGGTCAGCGACCTGGAATTCGTCCAGTTCCACCCGACCGTGCTGTGGCTGGGCCCGGACGCCGAGGGCCAGCAGCCGCTGGTCTCGGAGGCGGTACGCGGCGAGGGCGCGCACCTGGTGGACGCCGACGGGGTCCGCTTCATGGTCGGCCAGCACGAACTGGCCGAGCTGGCCCCGCGCGACATCGTCGCCAAGGGCATCACGCGGCGGATGCAGGAGACCGGCGCCGAGCACATGTACCTCGACGCCCGGCACTTCGGCGCCACCATGTGGGAGGAGCGTTTCCCCACCATCCTGGCCGCCTGCCGCGCCCACGGCATCGACCCCGTCACCGAGCCGATCCCGGTCGCGCCCGCCGCGCACCACGCGTCCGGCGGCGTCCGTACCGACCTCCTCGGCCGTACGACCGTCCCCGGCCTGTACGCGTGCGGCGAGGTCGCCTGTACGGGCGTGCACGGCGCGAACCGGCTCGCGTCGAACTCGCTCCTCGAAGGGCTGGTCTTCGCCGAGCGGATCGCCGCCGACATCGTCGCCGACCCGACGGTGCCGGGCGAGCCCGTCATCCCGGAGCCCGCGCACACCCCGCTGCTGGCCTCCGAGGCGCGCTACGAGGTGCAGCGGATCATGTCGGCGGGCGCGGGCGTCCTGCGCAGCGCCGACAGCCTGGCCACCGCGGCGGGCGCGCTGGAACGGCTGCACACCGCGGCCGTCGAGGAGTACGACAGGGACGGCAAGACCGCCGAGCCGTGCGTCGAGACCTGGGAGGCGACCAATCTGGGCCTGGTCGCCCGGGTGCTGGTCGCCGCCGCCCGCCGCCGCGAGGAGACCCGCGGCTGCCACTGGCGCGAGGACCGTCCCGACCGCGACGACCGGGCGTGGCGCCGGCATCTCGTCGTACGCCTCACCCCGCACCGCACGCTCGCGGTGCACACCACCGAAGGCACGGACTTCCCGCCGACCGGCGGCGGCACGGGGGACACCCGGGGCGGCGCCCCCGGCGCCGCTCCGATCGTGGATGATGGGGCCGCCCCCAACGGCACCGCGCCGGACGCCGCGCCCAGTACCGCGAACCGTCCGCCGCACGCCGCTCGGAATCCGAAGGAGCCCTCGTGACCACCCCCGACCGTCCCCGGCCCGTCGCCCTCCCGCTGCCGCAGATCGGCCCGCCGAGCGAGGTGACCGGCGGCGGCTGCGGTGACGGCTGCGGCTGCGGCGCGGGCGAGGCGTACGACGACGCGTACGGCCTCGACCCGCTGGAGTGCGGCCTCGACCCCGACCTGGCGCAGCTCCTGATGGACGCGGGCCTTGACCCGGTGCAGGTCGAGGACATCGCGCACATGGCGATCGAGGAGGACCTGGACCAGGGCGTGGACGTCACGACCGTGGCGACCGTCCCCGAGGACGCCTTCTCCACCGGCGACTTCACCGCCCGCGAGGCGGGCACCGTGGCGGGCCTGCGGGTCACCGAGGCGGTGCTGTCGGTGGTGTGCACCGACGAATTCGAGGTCGAGCGGCACGTGGAGGACGGCGACCGGGTCGCGGCCGGGCAGAAGCTGCTCACCGTGCGCACCCGCACCCGCGACCTGCTGACCGCCGAGCGCAGCGCGCTCAATCTGCTGTGCAGGCTCTCGGGCATCGCCACCGCCACCCGCGAGTGGGCCGACGTGCTGGAGGGCACCTCCGCGAAGGTCCGCGACACCCGCAAGACGACACCGGGCCTGCGGGCGCTGGAGAAGTACGCGGTCCGCTGCGGCGGCGGCGTCAACCACCGGATGTCGCTGTCGGACGCGGCGCTGGTCAAGGACAACCACGTGGTCGCGGCGGGCGGCGTGGCGCAGGCGTTCAAGCTGGTCCGCGAGGAGTTCCCCGACCTGGCGGTCGAGGTCGAGGTCGACACGATGCACCAGGTGCGCGAGGTGCTGGACGCGGGCGCCGACCTGATCCTGCTGGACAACTTCACCCCGGCCGAGACCGCGGAGGCCGTCGCGCTGGTCGCGGGCCGCGCGGTGCTGGAGTCCTCGGGCCGCCTCACCCTGGACACCGCCCGTGCCTACGCGGAGACCGGCGTGGACTACCTGGCGGTCGGCGGCCTCACCCACTCCTCCCCGATCCTGGACATCGGCCTCGACCTGCGCGCGGACGCCGCGGGCCGGCGAGCGGAAGCGTAGGGGCGCATGCTGCTCACCATCGACGTCGGCAACACCCACACCGTCCTCGGGCTGTTCGACGGGGAGGAGATCGTCGAGCACTGGCGGATCTCCACCGACCCGCGCCGTACCGCCGACGAACTGGCCGTACTGCTCCAGGGCCTGATGGGGATGCACCCGCTGCTCGGCGACCTCGGCGACGGCATCGACGGCATCGCGATCTGCTCGACGGTGCCGTCGGTGCTGCACGAGCTGCGCGAGGTGACCCGCCGCTACTACGGCGACGTCCCGTCGATCCTGGTCGAGCCGGGCGTCAAGACCGGTGTGCCGATCCTGGTCGACCACCCCAAGGAGGTCGGCTCCGACCGGATCATCAACTCGCTGGCCGCCGTGCACCTCTACGGCGGCCCGTGCATCGTCGTGGACTTCGGCACGGCGACCACCTTCGACGCGGTGTCGGCGCGCGGGGAGTACGTGGGCGGCGCCATCGCGCCCGGCATCGAGATCTCGGTGGACGCGCTCGGCATGCGCGGCGCGCAGCTGCGCAAGATCGAGCTGGCCAGGCCGCGCAGCGTCATCGGCAAGAACACGATCGAGGCCATGCAGTCCGGCATCCTCTACGGTTTCGCCGGGCAGGCCGACGGCATCGCCGAGCGGATGGCGCGCGAGCTGGCCGACGACCCGGACGACGTGACGGTGATCGCGACGGGCGGCCTGGCGCCGCTGGTCCTGGGCGAGGCGTCGATCATCGACGAGCACGAGCCCTGGCTGACGCTGATCGGACTGCGGCTGGTGTACGAGCGGAACGTCCAGACGTCGTAGCGCCCGGGGTGTACGCCGTGTTGCCCGGCGTGTCTCGCCGTGTCTCGCCGTGTCGCCCGGCGGTACGGGGCGGCTCCGGGCCGTACGGGGGGCTTGCGGCGGTACGGGGCGGGCGACGCACCCGAGTGCGCGAGGATGCGTGTGATTTGTCCGGTTAAAGACTAATCTTTCGCTATGCCCACGCCACACGGAAACCGAGGCGGGATGGCGTTCAGCGCGGACGAACTGCGCGTGCTGCGCCGAGCCCTGGCGGAAGTCCTGTCCCCTTACGCGGGCCGGACCGACACCGCCGCCGCCGACGCCGTGCTCGCGCCGCGCCCGGCCGAGCACGTACGCCCGGCGGAACAGCTCCGCGGACCCGTACGCCCCGCCGCACAGGCGCGCGTACCGGCGCGGCCCGCCGAGCACGTACAGGAATACCTCCGGCTCGTGCACGCCGTGGACGACGCGGTGGCCGAGGCGGGACGGCTGCGGTCGTTCCTGCTGGACGAGCTGAGCCGGTACCGGCAGGCGCTGCCCGGAAGCGCGGGCGGGTATCTGGAACGGCTCACCGCCGCGCTCGCCGGCGGCTACGTACCCGGCGCGGACGACCTCGCCGCACTGCGCCGCCTGCGGGCCGCACCGAGCGGAACCCCGGAGTACCGGCGGCGCACCGCACTGCTGCGCCGCTGCGAAACCCTCGCAGAGAACGACGTACGACTCCGTCTGGAGGCCCATATGACCACGTCGCGCCGCCTGCTCGCCCTTCCGGGCGCCCGTTCCGCCACCGCCGCGGACCCGGCGGAGAAGAAGCCGTCCCCGGCTCCTTCGCCCCGCCCGAAGTCCCCGGCGCCGTCCCCCTCGCCGGGGCCCGGCGAGGGCGCGCCCAAGCGCCCGCCGACGCCCGCCGAGATCTGGCCGCCCGGCCGCAAGCCCGCCGCGCCCAAGCGGGACGACGAGGCCCGCTCGGCCTGACGGGCCCCGCCGCACCCACCCGCCGTCGGCGGCGCGGGAGGCGTGGCTACGCTGGTCGGTATGGACTACGTATCCGCGATCGTGCCGCCGCTGGTGATGGCGATCCTCTTCATCGCCGTCATCGTGACGATCATCAAGAACCAGGGCGGGGCCAACAAGGCCAAGGAGGACGCGGCGGTGGACGCCGCCTTCGCCCGCGCCGAGGCCGCGCGCCAGCCCTCCGCCGAGGACCGCTGACGCCCGCCGCGGCATTTGACGGCCAAGGAAATCAATATCATCTGATACTTGGCCGAAGATCCATGCCCGATCCACGGACCGGTGCGCGGCGCCCGACAAGGCGCCGTGCGCCGGTCCGACCCGTTTGGTCCCGATAAGCGGAACGTCTGCGGCTAGTATCCGGAATGTGCCCCGGCCATTGGGAGACCTCGAAGACGCCGTCATGACGCGAGTGTGGGAGTGGAACCGACCGGTCACGGTTCGTGAGGTCCTGGAGGATCTCTCACGGGATCGATCCATCGCGTACACAACTGTCATGACCGTAATGGACAACCTGCGCCAGAAGGGCTGGCTCCGCCGCGAGGAGGAAGGCCGCGCTTATCGTTATGAGGCCGTTTCGACGCGTGCCGCATACTCTGCCGCACTGATGAACGAAGCGTGGTCCGCGAGCGACAACCCGGCCGCCGCGCTCGTCCACTTCTTCGGCATGATGTCTCCGGAACAGCGTGAAGCGGTCCGTGACGCATTGCGCATCATCCAGTCCGTCGACCCCTCCGGTCCTGCGGATCCCGAAGGGCGATAGCGTCCGCACATGCCCCTCATGTCGAATGACGTCACCATCCGCCGGGCGCGCACCGGCGATGTCGCCGCGGTACGGACGCTGCTCGACTCCTATGTGCGTGACGGCATCCTGCTCGACAAGCCGACAGTGACCCTTTATGAGGACATCCAGGAGTTCTGGGTCGCGGAACGGGACGAGGACGCGAACGTGGTCGCGTGCGGCGCCCTGCACGTGATGTGGGAGGACCTGGCCGAGGTCAGGACGTTGGCGGTGGACCCGACACAGCGCGGCAAGGGTGTCGGCCACCAGTTGCTGGCAAAGTTGCTGCACACCGCACGCTGGCTGGGAGTCCGCCGAATTTTCTGCCTCACCTTCGAAGTGGACTTCTTCGCGAAGCACGGCTTCGTGGAGATCGGGGAGACGCCGGTCGACGGCGATGTCTTCGGCGAGCTCCTCCGTTCCAATGACGAGGGTGTCGCGGAGTTCCTGGACCTGGAGCGAGTGAAACCGAACACCTTGGGCAACAGCCGCATGCTGCTGCAACTCTGACCGTTCCGGTTTGTCCGGATCGCGCTACCTCGCGGGCGCCCGTTCGTGCAAGGGGTTTGTGTTTTTCCCGCAAAGGCGCTTTGCTTTTACCGTTAATCCGTTTTCGATGAAAGGGAAGCCGGTGGCTCAGAAGGTCCAGGTTCTTCTTGTTGACGACCTCGACGGCGGCGAGGCGGACGAGACCGTCACGTTCGCTCTCGACGGTGTGACCTACGAGATCGACCTCACCACCGCGAATGCTGACAAGCTCCGCGGGCTGCTCAACCCGTACACGGACAGTGGCCGTCGTACCGGCGGACGGGCCGGTCGTGGCCGCACCAAGGCGGTCCGCGGAGGCGGCGCTTCCGGTCCCGACACCGCGAAGATCCGTGCGTGGGCCAAGGAGAAGGGTTACGAGGTCAACGACCGCGGTCGTGTTCCGGCCACCATTCGTGAGGCGTACGAGAAGGCCCACGGCTGATCCTGGCTACGCGTCCGCAGCGTGATCCGGTGGCAGGCCGTCGCAAGGGCGGCCACCAGTGCCGTGAGCCCGATGGGTACCCCCGTTCCATCGGCTCCATCCGTGACACGCAGCGCGGGCACCGTGGACTCGACTTCGCACCCCGGTCGGGGAGGCCGCAGCCACACCGGCGCGGACCGGTCGTACGCGGCCTCCCGGCGGCCCCACTCGGGGTGCGCGGGCGCTCGCATCGGAGCGCCGGACCCCAGCGCCGTCAGATCCAGCCGGATACCGCCCCACTCCAGCCACTCCAGCAGCCCCGGCAGCTCCTCGGCGGATCCGGCGGCCACCAGCAGCCGGATCCGGTGGCCGTCCAGCGCCACCGGGCCGAGCTGGCCCGGCCGCGGGAAACGGTTCAGCATCGCCAGACCCGCCTCCGCGGGCACGTCCACCGCGTCGAACCGCACCCCGGTGACCAGACCCGGCGGCAGCGCCCCGGTGGTCGGCCACCCCAGTTCGTGCTCGTACCAGCCCATGCCGTGTGCAACTGCCCGCCGGGGCAGGGGTTACGGCGGCGACCACGTACCGTCGATGGGTGAACACGTTCGGTGTCGGCCGGAAGTGTCCGTAACGGCGCAAGGTTGTTCGCCCTTAGCGCACTCCCCAGCCGCTTTCGGCATGGAGTGTCCTGGGCAGAGGGTAAGAAGTACCTAGTGGGAAGGGCTGGTGTTCGAGCAGGCGAGGGCGTGCGTTCGCCACGGGCGTACTTGATAAAGGGGTATTCGCCTGGCCTGCGGGAACATCGTCTCGCACCATCGAGGTTGTGTGAGTGACGTCAGCCGGTAGCGCAGCTTTCCTCGCGCGAGCGGGGGTGGATACGTGAGCGGCGCCGCTGTGCGGGACTAGCATGCGGAAGGACAGGGAGGGGACCGACCCCTCACTGCCCGACCGCTCTGAGGAGCGATTAACGATGTTCGAGAGGTTCACCGACCGCGCGCGGCGGGTTGTCGTCCTGGCTCAGGAAGAAGCCCGGATGCTCAACCACAACTACATCGGCACCGAGCACATCCTCCTGGGCCTGATCCACGAGGGTGAGGGTGTCGCCGCTAAGGCCCTGGAGAGCCTCGGGATTTCGCTCGAGGCGGTCCGCCAGCAGGTGGAGGAGATCATCGGCCAGGGCCAGCAGGCCCCGTCCGGCCACATCCCCTTCACCCCCCGGGCGAAGAAGGTCCTGGAGCTGTCGCTCCGCGAGGCCCTCCAGCTCGGCCACAACTACATCGGCACCGAGCACATCCTGCTCGGCCTGATCCGCGAGGGCGAGGGCGTCGCAGCCCAGGTCCTGGTGAAGCTGGGCGCCGATCTCAACCGGGTCAGGCAGCAGGTCATCCAGCTCCTGTCCGGCTACTCCGGCGGGAAGGAGTCGGCCACGGCAGGCGGCCCGGCCGAGGGCACCCCCTCGACCTCGCTCGTCCTCGACCAGTTCGGCCGCAACCTGACCCAGGCCGCTCGTGAGACCAAGCTCGACCCGGTGATCGGGCGCGAGAAGGAGATCGAGCGGGTCATGCAGGTGCTGTCCCGCCGCACCAAGAACAACCCCGTGCTCATCGGCGAGCCCGGCGTCGGCAAGACCGCCGTCGTCGAGGGCCTGGCCCAGGCGATCGTCAAGGGCGAGGTGCCCGAGACGCTGAAGGACAAGCAGCTCTACACGCTTGACCTCGGCGCCCTGGTCGCCGGCTCCCGCTACCGCGGTGACTTCGAGGAGCGCCTGAAGAAGGTCCTCAAGGAGATCCGCACCCGCGGCGACATCATCCTGTTCATCGACGAGCTGCACACCCTGGTCGGCGCCGGTGCCGCCGAGGGCGCGATCGATGCCGCCTCCATCCTCAAGCCCATGCTGGCCCGCGGTGAGCTCCAGACCATCGGCGCCACCACGCTGGACGAGTACCGCAAGTACCTGGAGAAGGACGCGGCCCTCGAGCGCCGCTTCCAGCCCATCCAGGTCGCGGAGCCGTCGCTCCAGCACACCATCGAGATCCTCAAGGGCCTGCGCGACCGGTACGAGGCGCACCACCGGGTGTCCATCACGGACTCCGCCCTGGTGGCCGCCGCGACCCTGGCCGACCGGTACATCTCGGACCGCTTCCTGCCGGACAAGGCGATCGACCTGATCGACGAGGCCGGTTCCCGGATGCGCATCCGCCGGATGACCGCGCCGCCGGACCTGCGCGAGTTCGACGAGAAGATCGCCGACGTGCGCCGCGAGAAGGAGTCCGCGATCGACTCGCAGGACTTCGAGAAGGCGGCCTCGCTCCGGGACAACGAGAAGCAGCTCCTCGCCGCGAAGACCAAGCGCGAGAAGGAGTGGAAGGCCGGCGACATGGACGTCGTCGCCGAGGTCGACGACGACCTGATCGCCGAGGTCCTGGCGACCGCCACCGGCATCCCGGTCTTCAAGCTGACCGAGGAGGAGTCCTCCCGCCTGCTGCGCATGGAGGACGAGCTGCACAAGCGCGTCATCGGCCAGCGGGACGCCGTCAAGGCGCTCTCCAAGGCCATCCGACGCACGCGTGCCGGTCTGAAGGACCCCAAGCGTCCCGGTGGCTCGTTCATCTTCGCCGGCCCGTCCGGCGTCGGTAAGACCGAGCTGTCCAAGGCGCTCGCCGAGTTCCTCTTCGGCGACGAGGACGCGCTGATCGCGCTCGACATGTCGGAGTTCAGCGAGAAGCACACCGTCTCGCGGCTCTTCGGCTCGCCTCCCGGCTACGTCGGGTACGAGGAGGGCGGCCAGCTCACCGAGAAGGTGCGCCGCAAGCCGTTCTCCGTCGTCCTCTTCGACGAGGTCGAGAAGGCCCACCCCGACATCTTCAACTCGCTGTTGCAGATCCTGGAGGACGGTCGCCTGACCGACTCCCAGGGCCGGGTCGTGGACTTCAAGAACACGGTGATCATCATGACCACCAACCTCGGCACCCGGGACATCTCCAAGGGCTTCAACCTGGGCTTCGCCGCCCAGGGCGACACGAAGTCCAACTACGAGCGGATGAAGAACAAGGTCAGCGACGAGCTGAAGCAGCACTTCCGCCCGGAGTTCCTGAACCGCGTCGACGATGTCATCGTCTTCCCGCAGCTCACCGAGGAGGACATCCTCCAGATCGTCGACCTCATGATCAGCCGGGTCGACGAGCGGCTGCGCGACCGCGACATGGGCATCGAGCTCAGCCCCGACGCCAAGGTGCTGCTCTCCAAGCGCGGCTACGACCCCGTCCTGGGCGCCCGGCCGCTGCGCCGGACCATCCAGCGCGAGATCGAGGACTCGCTCTCCGAGAAGATCCTCTTCGGCGAGCTGCGCCCCGGTCACATCGTCGTGGTCGACGTCGAGGGCGAGGGCGAGACGGCCAAGTTCACGTTCCGTGGCGAGGAAAAGGTCACGGTCGCGGACGCGCCGCCGGTGGAGACGGCGAGCGGGCCGAATCTGACCAAGGACGCGTAGCGCCTCCGGCGCGGTAGCGTCCGCCGCGACAGCGGCGCAGTGAGGGGCGGGCCCCGGACCAGCGGTAACGGTCCGGGGCCCGCCCCTTTTGTCACCTCGGGGCGTGGACGGTGACCTTCACGCGCGGGATGCGGTCGGCGTTGAGGACGGGGCCGAGGCCGGTGACCGTGACCTTGGTCAGAGCGGGAAGGGCCGCGAGCGGCGCCAGGTCGACCGGGCCGGGGTCCCTGGGGCAACGCGCTTCCAAGATGGCGGTCGTGAGCTGCGAACCGAGCCAAAAGAACGACCGCGGCGTCTCCACCGATGGACCACGCCACCTGGACGACGGCCGAGGCCTCGTCGCGGCTCAGCCTTTCCGGGCCCGGAAGCAGTTCCAGGACCAGCGGGCCGACGCTCACCCGTCCTTGGACGTCCTCGGCCGTCCGTGGCGGGATGAGCCTCTCCGCACGATGCACCACCTCCGCGCGGACCCGCGGGTCCAGCTCTGTGGCGTGTTCCAGGCACGCCGTCGCCAGCAGGTGCAGCCGGGCTGAGTGGTCCGGTTCCGCGTCGCCGCGCTCGATCAGCTTCCGCAGCAGCCTGGCCCGCTCGGCCGGGCGGCCGTGGGCGACGGCCATGCGGATGACGTCGGCCCACTGGTCGTGGTGGGCGTTGGCGGCCAGCAGGTCGAAGTCGAGGTCTTCGACGGCTGCGCGGGCGGCCAGGAAGTCCTGGAAGGTGCGGTGGATGAAGTCGACCGTGTCCGGCGTGGGCTCGCGCAGCAGCCCGCTGCGGTCGCGCAGGTGGCAGTAGACGGAGGCGCTGTCGCCGAGCGCGGCGGCGGACGGCATCGCGGGCAGGGCGGCTGAGATCAGGCTCATGGCGTCGGAGATGTCCATCTCGGCCTGGCCGTTCTTCACCAGCCAGTACGCCAGCTTCTGGAGGAGCTGGATCTGCGGTTCCTCGGTGAGCGGGGTCGCCAGACCGCGTTCGCGGTCACGGCGGATCAGCAGCATGCCGAGGGCGGCGTCGTACAGCTCCTTGCGGCCGGTGGGGAGGTAGCCGCTGCGGTCGCGGTGCAGGGCGCAGATGAGGCCGCACATGAGCGGGTTCGTGGCGAGCCGGGCCAGGTCCTGCTTGGTGTGGAGGGCGTCGAGGAGGGTGCGCTGGTACGTGTCGAGGCGCGCCCGCTCCTCGGGCTCCTCGTCGGGGACGCTGGCGCGGGCGGCGTCGTGCCAGCGCTCGGTGAAGGCGCGGATGTCGCCCCGGCTCATGGGGGAGAGGGTCAGGTCGGTGAAGCCCTCGTCGGCGAGCCAGGAGTCGGAGACGGCCGTCGGGCGGGACGTGACCAGCCAGCGGTTGCCGGGATACGCGGCGAGCAGGCCGCGCAGCCAGTCGCCGACGCGCTCACGGGACCGTTCGTCGATCTCGTCCAGGCCGTCGATGAGGACCAGCCCGCGCCGTTCGGCCAGGACGTCGCTGCCAGCCGGTCGGGTCGGTGGTCACGACGCCGATCAGGACGTCACCCGCGAAGACGGCGGCGCCGGACATGCCCGCCCAGGGGGAGAGGCCGTCGGGGCGCGGCGCGGGCGGGGTGCCGTCGACGGCGAGTACGTCCCGGCCGCCGAGCAGGCCCGAGCCGGGCTTGTACGTACCGGTGAGCTGTTCGGTGTCGAGGCCGCCGGTCGCGTCGCGCTGGGCGTAGGGGAAGCCGATCGCCTGGCAGTCGGGGACGGGGGCGAGGGAGGACAGCATGGCCCACAGGTTGGGGCGACCGCGGGCGAAGGCGCTCTCGTCGGCCAGCGGCCGGGGCGCGACGAGGACGGCCACGTCGGTGCCCGACGTGTTCTCGTACCAGCGGCCCGCGACGCGGCAGCCGACCTCGCCCGCGCCGCCGAGCACGGTGACCCTGGCCTCGTCCGTGCCCGCCACGAGGTGCGCGGCCGTCAGGACCAGCGTGGGCGTCAGCAGGTAGCCGCTGCCCTGGACGCCTCGGCTGCGGACGACCGTCAGCCGCTCCCGTAAGGGTCCGCTCACCGGGGCGGCCGGGGCGCGTCACCCGGCAGGGTGCCCTCGTCCGGGGCGGCGATCTCCACCGGCCGGCCCGTCGCCGCGTCCTTCGGGCGGAGCGTGAAGGAGACCGTGTGGGTGCGGCCCGTGGTGCGGGCGGTGTCGGCGCCCGCTTCGACGACCACGGCCTTGATCCCGCCGTGGCCGGTGCGGACGCGTTCGAGGGTGACGGCGAATTCCATGTGGATCTCGCCGACCTCGAAGCGGACGGCTTGGCCCGCGCCGCGGGCGGCGCCCGTGACGAGGCCGTGGCGGACGGCTTCGACGGCGTCGGCCAGGTCGATGGCGTCGAGCGGTGTGTGCGGCAGATCCGGCATGGAGCCCCCCTTGTGTCCGGGCCTCACGATAGGGGCGGGAATGTGACCCGCGCCACGAATTGGTGCAAGGGGGCGGGTTCTAAGGGGCGGGGAAGTGGCGGCGGTCACAGGTCCTTGGTCCCGGTGGAATTCGCCGAATCGCGTGGCGAGGTGATGTGCCCCATGTGAGCCAGGCCACTTACTAAGCGAAATAGTGGCGGGTTCGCGGGGTGTGCGGAGCCTGTGGATCACGCACAGGCGGGGGACAGGGAAGTGAAGGGGCGGGGCCCTTGATGCCCGTTTTGGTGCGACTTGAGTGCGGGGGCGTACCGGGCATTCGACGTAAAAAGGGTGAAGGGAAGGGCGGAATCCGAGAGGTCGGCACTACGACCGCGCTTAGTAATAGGGGTCCTTGTGGTCCGGCGGAATGCCGCGTTACCAAGGATGGGCAACGAGCCGCAGTCGGATGTTTCGGATCTCCGGACCTGTTGCTCCCCCCTTTCAGTGAGGTTGTTTCTTCATGCGCAAGAACTCGACGATGAACCGTGCCCCGAAGTCCGTCACCCGTGGCCGTGTCGCGGTAGTGACGGGCGGACTGGTCGCGGCGCTCGCCCTGGGCTCGACGGCGGCGATCGCCGCCGACACGCAGCACGAGGGATTCCTCGCCGCCGGGACGGCGAGCAGCATCTCCGACGTGGTGCAGAAGCAGGCCAGCGGCCAGCAGGCCACCGCGGCCAAGGTGAAGGCCGACGCCGCGAAGACCAAGGCCGCCAACGAGGCCAAGGCCAAGGCCGCGGCCGACGCCAAGAAGCGCGCGGACGCCAAGGCCGCCGCCGACCGCAAGGCCCGCAGCGCGTCCTGGGTGACCCCGACCAGCGGTTACGTGATCGGCGCGGGGTACGCGCAGGCCGGTCCGCACTGGGCGCACACCCACTCCGGCCAGGACTTCGTCGTGCCGAGCGGCACGAGCGTGCGGGCCGCGCACACCGGCACCGTCGTGACGGCGGGCTGGGGCGGCGCGTACGGCAACAACATCGTGATCAAGCACGCGGACAACACGTACTCGCAGTACGGCCACCTGTCGCACATCGGCGTGCACGTCGGCCAGAAGGTGGACACCGGCCAGGAGATCGGCAAGTCCGGCTCCACCGGAAACTCGACCGGTCCGCACCTGCACTTCGAGATCCGCAAGACCCCGTACTACGGCTCCTCCGTCGAGCCGCTGCACTTCCTGCGCACGCACGGCGTGCACGTCTGACGCACATCTGACGTACGTCCGACGCACGTCTGATCCCACCAGTCGTACAAGAGATCCAGTCGTACAAGAGAGACGGCGGCCGTCAACATCCGGCCGCCGTCTCTACCCGTGCGAGGACCCTCGGAAGAGCCCCTCAGCCCCTCGCAAGCTCAGCCCCTCGTAAGCTCAGCCCCCTCAGACCCCCGCCTCGGCCTCCGCCTGGGCGACCAGGTCGAGCGCGACGTCGAGGATGGCGGCGCGCTTGGCGGCCGGATCGCCCTCGATGTCGCGCATCGCGAACATCCCGGCGTGCATGGCGAAGAGCGCGGTCATGCAGCGCACCTGCGCGGGCATCGGCCACTCCGGCTCCCTCAGCAGCCCGCTCAGCGAGCCGATCTTGCCCTTGAAGGACTCGCCGATGCTCAGCTCGCGCACCGTGGCCTGGTTCTCCTGGAAGAACCGGAACAGCGCCTCCGCGCCCCACAGCGCCTCGCTGTAGCGGCGCAGCACCTCCTGCTTGGTGGCCAGCGTGCGCGGCTGCTCGTTGCCCCAGGCGATCAGCGCGTCGACCGGTTTCGACAGGTCCTGCGCGATGCTGATGAGGATGTCTTCCTTGGTTTTGAAGTGGTAGTAGAGCGCCGCTTTGGTGACGTCCAGATGCTCGGCGATCTCGCGCAGTGAGGTCTTCTCGTAGCCCTGCTCCGCGAAGAGTTCGAGGGCGACGTCCTGGATGCGGCGGCGGGTGTCGCCGCGGCGGGTCTGCGCTGTGACCATGGCTGTGCACTCCTGCTGCGCTCGCGTCGGGCAGACGGAGCCCGACCGGCTCGACGGGCTGTACGGGGCATGACGGTACGGCCTTGGTCAAACCCTACGCACTTACTTGACGCCCGGCTAGTTACGCCCGTACCTTCATTCCGTACCTAGCTAGCCGGGCGGCAAGTAAGCGGACGGCGAAGTGAGTGTCGCCGGAGCCGGAGAACCGCCCTCACCGGGGGAGGACCCACCGCCATGTCCCAGACCGACACCGCCGCCGCCGTCAAGGCGGAGCCGCGACAGCGCAGTGTGCGCGTCGTCATGGCGGGCCTGCTGATCGCGATGATGCTCGCGATGCTCGACAACATGATCATCGGTACCGCGATGCCGACGATCGTCGGCGAACTCGGCGGGCTCAACCACCTGTCGTGGGTCGTCACCGCCTACACGCTGGCCACCGCCGCCTCCACCCCCATCTGGGGCAAGCTCGGCGACATGTACGGCCGCAAGGGCATCTTCCTCACGTCCATCGTGCTGTTCCTGCTCGGCTCCGCGCTCTCCGGCATGTCGCAGACCATGGACCAGCTCATCAGCTTCCGCGCCGTCCAGGGCCTGGGCGCCGGCGGTCTGATGGTCGGCGTGATGGCGATCATCGGCGAGATGATCCCGCCCCGCGAGCGCGGCAAGTACCAGGGCATGATCGCCGGTGTCATGGCCATCGCCATGATCGGCGGCCCGCTCGTCGGCGGCAGCATCACCGACAACTGGGGCTGGCGCTGGAGCTTCTACATCAACCTGCCGATCGGCGTCGTCGCCCTCGCGATGGTCACCATCGTGCTGCACCTGCCGAAGAAGCGGCGCTCGGGCCGTATCGACTACTGGGGCGCGTCGCTGCTCACCGTCGCGATCACCTCGCTGGTCCTGCTCACCACCTGGGGCGGCACGCAGTACGCCTGGGGGTCCGCGCAGATCATCGGCCTGCTCGTGCTCGGCCTCGTCTCGCTCGCGGCCTTCCTCTACGCCGAGACCCGCGCCGCCGAGCCGGTGCTGCCGCTGCGGATCTTCCGCAACAGCAACTTCTCGCTGATCTCGCTGGTCGGCTTCATCGTCGGCTTCACGATGTTCGGCGCGATGACCTTCCTGCCGCTGTACCAGCAGACCGTCCAGGGCGCCTCCGCGACCAACTCGGGACTCCTGCTGCTGCCGCTGCTCAGCGCCATGCTCGTCGTCTCCATGGTCGCCGGACGCATCACCACCTCCACCGGCAAGTACAAGATCTTCCCGCTGGTCGGCGGCGCCTTCATGACCTTCGGCCTGTTCCTGCTCTCCACCATGGACGTCAACACCAGCCGGTTCACCTCCGGCCTCTACATGGCCGTACTGGGCGTCGGCATGGGCTTCGTCATGCAGATCACGATGCTGATCGCGCAGAACAGCGTCGAGATGAAGGACATCGGCGTCGGCTCCTCGTCCTCCACCCTCTTCCGTACGATCGGCGGCTCCTTCGGCGTCTCGCTCTTCGGCGCCCTGTTCACGCACACCGTCTCCCACGGCATGGCCTCCAGCGCCGCCGGAGCCGGTTCCGGGGCCGCTGGAGCCGGTGCCCAGCTCGACCGGGCCACCATCGCCAAGTTCCCGCCGGCCGTGAAGGACGCCTACTTCCACGCGGTCGCCGACGGCACCCACACCGTCTTCCTGTGGGGCGCCGTCATCAGCGTCGTCGGCTTCGCCGCGGCCTGGTTCATCACCGAGACCCCGCTGCGCGCCGCGGCCCCCAAGGCCGCCAGCTCCGAGGACGAACAGCCCCCGGTCCTGGCCGACGCCATCTGATCATCTGACCGTTACCCCGTACGAGCCCCGCGCCCGCCCCGGCCGACGCGGGGCTCGGTCGCGCCGCGGCTACGACGCGGCCTCGACCGCCTCGAAGATGTCCGCGTCCGTTTCCCGCTGCCAGGGCGGCAGCTCAGCCCAGTCCGCGACATACCCGGGCTTCGGGTCCTCGAAGTGCCGGTAGATCTGCGCGATCCAGCACGTCGCCACGAACCGCCCCTTCTGCTCCCGGCCGAGCCTGCCCGCGTGCCCGCCGCTCACCGCCAGGAACTCCCGCACCTGCCCCTCCACGGCCGCTGCCGACGCCCGCTCCCACTCCGGCGTCGCCTCCCACGGCGTTACGTACCCGGCCTTCGGCTCCCCCGGGAAGTGCCGGTGCACTCCGGTGATCCACGCCTCACGAAACAGGCGTCCAGGTTCTTGTGTCACGTTCGGACTCCCAACGCTGTCATGCGGTCGGACAACTCCCGGACCCGCCTGTCGGACACGTACGGCGTGAGATGACTCCTCAAGCCGTGCAGTTTTTGGATCATGTAACCCGACCTGGTCCGGTATGCCACGTCCACCGCGCCCGTCCCATGGCTCACCAGCCGGTCGATGTCCTTGCGGCGGGCACCGATCACGGCGAGGTCGGTGAGCACCGAGCCCTGGCGGCGCGGGGAGAGCGGTTCACGAAGCGCTCTCGTGAGAGCCTGCTCGGCCAGGTCCAGCCGACCCAGGGAGATATAGGCGGCCCCCCGTTCCTCCGCCAGTCGGTCGCCGGTGAAGCGCAGCCAGCCGCCGGGGGCGGGGCCGGTCAGATCCTGCACGCCGGCCGCCTCGTCCAGCGCGCGGTTGCAGCCGTCCGCGTCACCCAGCCCGGCGAGGACCTGCGCCCGCACGGATGCGACCCAGTGGCGGGTGGGCAGCTCACCGTCTCCGTTCCGCGCGAGGGCCGCGGCTGCCTCAAGCAGCGGAAGCGCCTCGTCGTACTGGCGCGCGTAGAGACTGACGAACGAGTGCCGGACCAGCGCACAGGCCCACAGATCCCGGTCCCCGGCTTCCTTGCTCGCGTCACCGGCCAGCAGGTAGCACTGAGCGGCTTCGGTGTACCGGTTCGCGTCGAACCAGACCTCGCCGGCGAGTTGGGCGATGTCGCCGACCATGCCGCACAGTTCGCGGTGATCCGAGGCCCGCTGCCCTCCCCTCAGGGCAGAGGTGAGAGAGGCGAGTTGTTCCCGCACCAGCGGATACACCGACTGCTTGGTCGATGTCAGACCGTAGACGCTCCATAGATCGGCATTGAGCGTGCTGCGCTCACGCATGTCCTCGGTGGGAGCCGCACCGGTCTCGGGCGGCGCCACGGGCTGCGGGAGCGCGACTATCGCCCCCGTGACGCTGACGAGTCGTAGGAACTCACGACGGATCATGTCCTCAAGAGTGCCTGAGTCGGGCTCCTGAACGAACGCGTTGTCGATATGGATTGGCCCGCCGTGTCCGGTCGCGGTCCTGGCCCTGGTCCGTCCGTACGTCGCCCGCCGGACGGTCACCGCGACTGTGCTGATCGTGGCCCGCCGTGGGCTGAATCCCAGGTCGGTCAGGGAGCGACCGGTGAGTTTGTGCAGCACGCGCTCGTAGACAGGCCGGGGGCTGGCGACCTCTCCGCGCTCCCACGCCGCGATGAGGCGCGGAGTGCAGCCGGTGTTCTCGCCCAGAGTTGACGCCGTGGCGTTGACGTGTCGGGCGAACTCGGTCCGGCTCATGCGGAACTGAGCTTCCCGCACATCGCGGATGACGTTGTTGGGCTTGGCGTCTGCGGTCATCTCGGCTCCGGCACTTCAGCACGTTGACGGTCAGAACGTAGCTTCTGAAGCGGCACGTTGGAGGCTGGATGCCCGGTCGGGGCGACTCCGATGTGCGAATTGCATGCTTCTTACACGTCGGTGGCCACGCGATCGCCGGACGCTATCGGTTTTCCTCGATGAGCAACTACGAGCAACTACCGGAGACGCTGCTCATTCTGGAACGGAGATCGCCCATGCCGACCAAAACCGTTGCGCCTCGCGGCCGGCCCCGCATGATTGCGCGGCATCGCATCGCACTCGGGCTGAGGCCCGAACTCGCCGAGGTGGGCCGTGCGCGCCACGAGTTGCGTGACCGCCTGGCCGAGTGGCGACTGAGCGAGGCAGCGGACGTGGCGCTGATCGTGCTCAGCGAACTGGTCGGCAACGCGTTACAGCACGCGCCGTGCCCGAGCATCGCGTTGACCGTGACCGCAGCCGACGGTCACGTGCTGATCGAAGTACGCGACGGCTCGCGCCGTCCGCCGGTCATCGACC
Source organism: Streptomyces sp. NPDC008079 (assembly GCF_042957385.1). Lineage (NCBI taxonomy): Bacteria > Bacillati > Actinomycetota > Actinomycetes > Kitasatosporales > Streptomycetaceae > Streptomyces > Streptomyces sp. NPDC008079. The sequence goes on along the minus strand of NZ_JBIBIC010000014.1, from coordinate 32,144 downwards.
GCGGCCCCGATCGCTACGGCGAGACCGGTCGCGGGCTGCCGTTGGTGGCCGCGCTCTCGCGGGACTGGGGCTGGACACCGCACGAGAACGGCACGAAGACGACGTGGGCCGTCGTAGCCGCTTTGGTGCGCGAGCCCGCGTGACCGTCACCCCCCCCCGTATTTCCGTGGAAGAGACCCGGCCCTCCGGTCGGGCAGGCCCCGGTTCGATTCCGGGCGACGCGACTTCGAGAACAACCATGGAGGGTCCGCCGTGAACGACTTCGTGCCCGCACCCTTACCCGTGTGCGGTGCCCGCCGCCTCCTGCCCGACCAACTCGTGCCCGCGGCCAGGGCGTTCGCCCCGCCCGACACCACGGAGCCCGAGCACGTGGACCGCGACCTGCGATGCGTGCTCCAGGCCCACGCCGCAGGTGACCACCACGCGTACGTGATGCACATCGACGGCCGCGACACCGGTTCGGTCTGGGCCCGGTGGGACCGAAGCGAGGGGCCACTCGCCCTCACGGTGCTGCCCGACTGCCGGGTACGCGCGCCCGAACCGCTGGACGAGGGGTGCTGCCAGTACGCGGACCATCCCGGCGGCCACTGCTACGAACTCACCGACCCCTGGCAGCCAACGGCTGTCCCCGCGGTGTCCACCGCCCACCCGCGGGAGATGTAGACGCGTGCCATTCGACTGCGACCGACATTCGCGTGGCGGGAGGCCACTGGATTGTGCAAGCCCCGCGAAGTGCCGGACCCACGGCTACTCGCGGGGCAGCATCAGTTGCGCGACCGCGCCGCCGCCGTCCTCGGCGGGGACGTTGCGGAAGGTGAGGCGGGCGCCGAGGACGCGGGCCTGGCCGGTGGCGATCGTCAGGCCCAGGCCGTGGCCGCCGCCCGAGCGGGCGGCGGAGCCCGTACGGAAGCGGTTGGGGCCGTCGCGCAGGAGGTCCGGGGGGAAGCCGGGCCCGTGGTCGCGGACGCGCAGATAGGGGCCGTCGACCACCACCTCGACGGGGGCGCCGCCGTGCCGGGCGGCGTTGGCGAGCAGATTGCCGAGGATGCGCTCCAGGCGGCGCGGGTCGGTGGGCACGACGGCCTCCTCGGCCACCGTGACCGAGGCGTCCGGCGCCAGTGCCACGACGCGGCGGCGGACGAACTCGCCGAGCGCCAGCTCCTGGAGGTCGGCCTGTTCCGCGGCGCCGTCCAGCCGCGCCACCTCCAGGACGTCCTCGACCAGCGTCCGCAGCGCGTGCACGCGGTCGCGCACCAGCTCCGAGGGGCGGCCGGGCGGCAGCAGCTCGGCGGCGGTGACCAGACCGGTGACCGGCGTCCGCAGCTCGTGCGCGATATCGGCCGTCACCCGCCGCTCGGCCTCCAGCCGCAGTTGCAGCGCGTCGGCCATCGCGTCCACGGCCCGCGCCAGCTCGTCCGTCTCGTCCCGTACGCGCCGGCCGCCGATCGCCTCGCGCACCCGTACCTCGGTGTCGCCGTCCGCGACCTTGCGGGCCGCGACCGCCGCCTTCCGCAGCCGCCGCGACATCCGGCCGCCGATCAGCACGCCGATCGCCGTACCGCCGACGACGACCGCGAGCGACCCGGCCACCAGCGCCTGGTCGAGGTCGTCCAGCACGGAGTAGCGGTCGGTGAAACCGGTCTTCAGCGACAGCACCCGGCCGTCCGCGGCGGGCGTCTCCGCCCACACCATCGGGTGACCGCCGGTGTCCTGCACATACGTGGCGCGCTGCCCCTTGGCCGCGAACTCCTTCAGCTCGCGCGGCAGCTCCGGGTCGTCGATCTTGGCGTAGAAGACCAGCCGCCCGGTCGTCTCGTAGATCCGCAGCGCCGACTGGACGCGCTCGTCCTGGACGTCACGGGTGCTGTTGATCATGCTGACCCGCGCCGCGTTGTGCACGACCAGGCTCAGCGCGAGCGCGACCAGCGCCGACACCACGGCGATGGCCGCGGCGATCTTCCAGCGCAGACCGGCACGGAACCAGCGCGGGCCGGTACCGAAGCGGCGCGGGCCGGTACGCAAGCGGCGCGGGCCGGTACGCAAGCGGCGCGGGGCTCCGGGGTACGAGGAGGCGGACGGCGAGTCCGCCGGACGGGACGGCACGCGACCTCAGGCCCGCAGCTTGTAGCCGAAACCGCGGACGGTCTCCAGCCGGTCCTGGCCGATCTTGGCGCGCAGCCGCTGCACATGGACGTCCACGACCCGCGTGTCGCCGCCCCACTCGTAGTCCCAGACCCGCTGGAGCAGCCGGTCGCGGGAGAGCACGGTGCCGGGCGCGCCCGCGAATTCCAGCAGCAGCCGCATCTCGGTCGGGGTCAGCGCCAGCCGCTCCCCGGCCCGCGTGACCACCATGCCCTCGGGGTCGATCTCGATGTCCCCGAAGGAGAGCTGCGGCGCGTCGTCCAGCCCGTCGTCACCGCCCGCCGCCCGGAAGCGGCGCAGTACGGCGCGGATGCGCGCCACCAGCACCGCGCCGTCGAACGGCTTGGTCACGTAGTCGTCGGCCCCGGCCTCCAGGCCGAGCACGATGTCGATGGCGTCGGCCCGCGCCGACACCATGATCACCGGCACCGTCGACTCGTCCCTGATCCGGCGGCACAGCGACACGCCGTCCAGGCCCGGCACCATCACGTCGAGCAGCGCGAGGTCCGGCCTGCGGGCGCGGAAGGCCGTGAGCCCTTCGAGCCCGTCGGGCGCGGCCGTGACCTCGAAGCCGTCGCGTTCCAGCGCGAGAGTCGTCGCCTCGCGGATGACGTCGTCGTCCTCGACGAACAGGACATGAGTGGCGGCCACCGGGCTATTGTCCCTGGCCGTGCTGGACGGCGTCGCCGTCGGCCGACATCTGCGGGGCCGTCGAACCGGCAGCGGCGGGACTGCTCGGCCTGCCGGACACGCCGGAGGAGGGGGATTTGGCCGGCGCCGGGGTCGTGGTCTCCGCCGCCGGCACGCCGGGGTCGACCGGGTCCGACTTGGGCAGCGGCGCCGGGTCGGTCGAGGTCGGCTCGGGCGAGACGGTCGGGGTCCGCGCGCCGAAGTCCGAGAAGTCCCGCGCGACCTCGACGAAGCGCTGCCCGCGCCAGGCGTACGTGATCGACTCCTGCCCGGTCGGATACGTCGCGGGGTCGTCGGTCCTGTACACCTCGTGGATGATCTGGAGCCGCCCGTCCTCGACGCTGCCGTAGACCGGCGGCTGCTCGTCCGCGAACACGTTCTGGTACTTGCCGTTGACCATCCGGTACACGTACGCGGCGATGCCGAGGCCGTCGCCGCACGTCGTCACGTTGATCACCAGGTCGGGGCCGTCGCCCGCCGTGAGGTCGCCCGAGTCGGTGTCCATCGGGTAACCGGCCCCCACGCACGGCGTCAGATCCTCGCGTACGTCCGCGCTGACGCTGTTGTCCTTGCGCACCATCGTGGCCAGCGCCACCTGGTCGGCGACGATCGCCGGGGCGACGGTGGACGGCGTCTTCACCCGGGTGGCGGCCGGCGCCGGGCCCTCGCGGCGGGCGCCGGTGGCGGCCGTACCGCAGCCTGCGACCACGACGCACGCGCACGCCAGCGCGCCCGTCGCGAGAGTCGAGGCTACGCGGCCCACACGCCCTCCATGCGTTCCATCGGTTCCCGGCCGAGCGCGGCCGGGTCCAGCGGGTCGGTCGATCCGGCCGACCCGGTCGAGCCGGCCGTGCCGAGCGGAGCGGCCGCGCCGAGCGGTCCGGTCGCGTCCGTCGAATGAGCCGGGTGCGTCGAGTATGCCGATTCCGGTTGGGACGCGTCACGCCCGGCAGAGTCCCGGTCCACCGCGTCCAGCCGGGAGTAGCCGTAGCGGCCGTGCTCCAGTTCGTACCGCAGCCGGGCCAGCGCCCGGTGCAGGGTGCTCTTCACCGTACCGGTCGACATGCCCAGCGCGCGGGCCGTCTCCTGGGTGGAGAGCTGGCCGTAGTGCCGCAGCATCACGACCTGCCGCTGCTTGGGCGCCAGCACCGTCATCACGTCGAGCAGCATCTCGCGGTCCGCGCGCTGCTCCGAGCCGTCGTCCACGCTCGCGTCCGGCAGCTCGCCCGTGGGCACCTCTTCCAGCTTCCGGTTCCGCCACCACTCGGTACGGGTGTTGATCATGACCCGGCGCATGTACGCGTCGGCCAGCGTCTTGTCGGCGATGCCCTCCCAGCGCGGATACGTCCGCACCAGCGCGGTCTGTACGAGGTCCTGCGCGTCGACCGGATTGGGCACCAGGCGGCGGGCGCTGCGCAGCAGGGCGTCCTGCCGAGTCCGCACGTACTCCTCGAACTCCAGTACCTCGCCGTTCCCCGCCATGGTGTGACTCCGTCCCGTGCCTGCCTGCCGCTGTCGTCGTTCCCTGCCGACATCGAGGACGCTACGGAGCGGATGTTGGGCTTTCGCCACCGCGAGCGCACAGCGGCCTCACAGCAACCCATCGGTTCTGTAACGGGTGGAATGCAAGCCGTGAATGGCTATGAATAGGAGCTTTCCGTGATGAAACGGGCATTTGCGGACCCGAGAAGTCAAGCGTCACAGGGGGCGCGGCCCACGAAAGCCGAGGTGGGAGTGGGGATGGGGGCGGGCACGCGGCACCGCCGCGGGAGGGCGCGCGGCACCGCCGGGCCCGGATCATCCGGAGACCGTGCCCGGCGCAGAGCTGTGACGGTTACGGCGCTGTGACGGATGCGGCGCTGAAGCGGATACGGCGCGGTGGCGGATACCGCGCGGTGACAGATACGGCGCTGCGGCGGATACGGCGGTGGCGGGTACGCCCTAGACCGGCAGCCGGTACACGCCGTCCGCCAGCGGCTCGACCAGGCCGTCCTCGACCAGGCCGTCCAGCGCCCGGGCCCGCTGCACCGGCTCGTGCCACACGGCGTCGAGCGCGGCCTGCGGTACGGGAGCGGTGGAGGCGCGCAGGACGGCCAGCAGCCGGCCGCGTACCTGCCGGTCGGTCCCGGCGTACGTCTGGCCCCGGCGCGGCGGCCCGTCGTGCGCGGGCGAACCGGCCAGCCGCCAGACGCAGCGCGCCGCGATCGGGCAGCGCCCGCACTCGGGGGAGCGGGCGGTGCACACCAGCGCGCCCAGCTCCATGGTGGCCGCCGCCCACCGCGCCGCGACCGGCTCCTCGGCCGGGAGGAGCGTCTGGGCGGTCCGCCGCTCGGCGGCCGTCGTCGCGTTCGGCGGATACGCGGTGCCGGTCACCGCGCGGGCGAAGACCCGCCGCACATTGGTGTCGAGCACGATGTGCCGCCGCCCGTACGCGAAGGACGCGACGGCCGCCGCCGTGTACTCCCCGACACCGGGCAGGGCCAGCAACTGACCGTGGTCCTCGGGGACTTCGCCGTCGTGCTGGGCCGCTATGGCGGTGGCCGCCGCGTGCAGCCGCAGCGCGCGGCGCGGATAGCCGAGCCGCCCCCAGGCGCGTACCGCCTCGCCGGGCGACTCCGCCGCGAGGTCGGCCGGGCGGGGCCAGCGGGCCAGCCACTCCTGGTGCACCGGCAGCACCCGGACGACCGGCGTCTGCTGGAGCATGAACTCACTGACCATCACCGACCACGCGCCCGCGTCCGGCCGCCGCCAGGGCAGATCGCGGGCGTGCTCGCCGAACCAGTCGATCACCAGGTCGTGCAGTTCGGTGACGGCGGCCGGGGAAGCCGGGGGGACCGCCGAACCCGCGGGGGCGGCCGGGGACGTGCGGGCTGAGGTGCTGACGGAAGCGTCGCGGATGTCGGTGCTCATGTCCTCCCGATCCTCGCACAGGCCACTGACAGCGACCGGCCGTCCCCTTAAACGTGATGATCGGCAAAGACCGGGCGCCGAGCGGCGGGTGTTGCGGCGAGGCGCGGGTGATCTCCCCTAGAGTTCGGGTGTGGGCTCAATGCGCAATCCCGTCGGACCTCTGCCGTCGACCATCTACTGGCGGCGGCGGGCCGTTGCGCTGTGTGTGCTCGCGCTCGTCGCCCTGCTGATTTTCTGGCTGGTCAACTCGACGGGCGGGGGCGGCGGTAGCGGCAACAACGGCTCCTCGGGCACCCACACGCCGGTCGGCACGATCACGCCGGGCCCCGAGCCGACCGGTACGCACATCACCGGGCGCCCCGGTGGCCGCGACACCTCGGGCGGCGACAGCGGCGGCTCCTCCGGTTCCTCCGCGGGCTCCTCCGGCTCCGACGGCGGCTCCAATGGCGGCTCCAACGGCGGTGCCACGGACGGAAGTTCGGCCGGTGCCGGTTCCTCGGGCGGCAACGACGGCGGTACGTCGGGTACGGCGGGCACCTCATCGTCCGGCGGCGCGGCCTCCGGCGGTGTCGCCACCAGCGGCGGCTCGGGCAACGGCGGCTCGGGCGGTCAACTGCCCGCCGGCTCCACGCTCCCCGACTGCTCGCCCGGCAGCGTCCAGCTCTCGCTGCGCAGCGTCCAGAACTCCTACTCGCCGGACGAGACCCCCGTCTTCGAGCTGCGCGCCGCGAATTCCGGATCCGTCTCCTGCAAGGTCGACTTCGGCCCCGCCAAGGCCGTCTTCACGATCACCTCGACCGCGGGCAACGCCCACACCTGGGCCTCCGACGACTGCCCCACCGCGGGCAGCGGCTCCTACCTCCTCCAGGTGCCCGCCCACGGCTCCACGACGTACACGCTCCGGTGGAACGCCAAGACCAGCTCCCCGAAGTGCGCGACCCCCAAGGGGAGCGCTGCCGCGCCCGGCACCTACCTGATCCAAGCCCGGCTCTCCGGCTACGGCGCCAAGCAGGTCTCCTTCGTCCTCTCCCAGGACTAACCCCGGGGGGCCCGGCCCCCCGGCCGTCCCCGGTCCGCCGCTTCGTGTGGGCGGCGGACGAGGTCGGGGCGCTTCCGGTCCCCGAGGCAGCTGACTCCAGCGGTACGCCTAGACGTACCGCTCCAGGATGGACGACTCGGCGAGGCGGGAGAGGCCCTCGCGGACGGAGCGGGCGCGGGCCTCGCCGACGCCGTCGACCGTCTGGAGGTCGTCGACGCTCGCGGCGAGCAGCTTCTGGAGGCCGCCGAAGTGCTCGACCAGGCGCTCGATGACGGTGTTGGGCAGCCGGGGCACCTTGGCGAGGAGCCGGTAACCGCGCGGCGAGACGGCGGAGTCGAGGGATTCGGGGGAGCCGGTGTAACCCAGGGCCCGTGCCACGGTGGTGAGTTCGATGAGTTCGCTCTGCGGCAGCGAGTCGAGTTCGGCCATCGCCTCGTTGACCGTACGGCTGCGCTTGGCGGTCGGCTCCGGCACGTAGTCGCGGGCGACCAGTTCTCGCTCGGGCTCGACGCCCGCGATCAACTCGTCCAGTTGCAGGGCGAGAAGCCGTCCGTCGGTGCCCAACTCGATGACGTACTCGGCGATTTCGGTGGCGATCCGGCGGACCATCTCCAGGCGCTGGGCGACGGCGGTGACATCGCGCACCGTCACCAGGTCCTCGATCTCCAGCGCGGACAGCGTGCCCGCGACCTCGTCGAGGCGCAGCTTGTACCGTTCGAGGGTGGCCAGCGCCTGGTTGGCGCGGGAGAGGATCGCGGCGGAGTCCTCCAGGACGCGGCGCTGCCCGTCCACGTAGAGCGCGATCAGCCGCATCGACTGGCTGACCGAGACGACGGGGAAGCCGACCTGTTTGCTGACCCGGTCGGCGGTGCGGTGCCGGGTGCCGGTCTCCTCGGTGGGGATGGTCGGATCGGGGACGAGCTGGACGCCCGCGCGCAGGATCTTCGTCATGTCCTTGTCGAGGACCAGCGCGCCGTCCAGCTTGCACAGCTCGCGCAGCCGGGTCGCGGTGAACTCCACGTCCATCACGAAGCCGCCGGAGCACAGTGACTCCACGGTCTTGTCCATGCCCAGCACGATGAGGCCGCCGGTGTTGCCGCGCAGGATGCGCTCCAGGCCGTCACGGAGCGAGGTGCCGGGTGCGACGGCGCTCAAAGAGGCGCGCATCAGCCCGGCGTCGGCGCCGAAAACCCCGCCGGACCTGCCGGGGGAGTCGCCCGATGCCCTTCGGGCCGGGGGAGGGCCCCCTGCCCGGTCATTGGCTGCCACTCTGCAATCCTCCGGTCGCTACGGATGCCCAATGGGCGAGACCAGGGCAAAGTTTACGGCTTCCGGGGGGCGCGGCGCGGGCCGGACGGCTCCTACCGGGGTCCCACGACGGTCCTATGGGGGTCCCGCGACGGCGCGCGGGCTCTCCCGGGAGCGCGCGCGAGGCCCCGCACGACCGTGTGCCGGGCCTTCCGTGACTGTACGCCGCGCGCAACCCGAACGGGTGCCGGGTGTTCCCCGGAACCGCGAGCCGGGCGTTCTCCGGGAAGGGGTGCGGGGCCGATCCCCGTGCCCGCGAGCCGGGCGCCCGCGGCCGTACAGCCGTACCCTGCGGCCGTACGGCCGTACGAACGCGGACGTCTGCACAGCCGTACGGGCACCGGCGTCCGCGGCCGTACCGGCGTACGCCGTGGCGCTACGACCGTGCGGTCCGCTTCGGCAGGGCCCGCAGCGCGTCCCCTATGTCCGCGACCTCCACCACCTTCATGCCCGCCGGGATCTTGCCGGGGTCCGGCGGTACCAGGGCGTGGGTGAAGCCGAGCCGGGCCGCCTCCGACAGGCGGCGCTGCACGCCGGTGACGCGCCTGACCTCACCGGCCAGGCCCACCTCGCCGATCGCCACCAGGTTCTTCGGGAGCGGGGTGTCGATGGCGGCGCTGGCCAGCGCGAGCGCCACCGCGAGGTCGGCGGCGGGCTCGGTGAGCTTCACGCCGCCCACGGTCGCGGTGTAGATGTCCTGCTTGCCGATGGCCTTGATCCGGCCGCGCTGTTCGAGCACCGCGAGCATCATCGACACGCGCGAGTTCTCCAGACCCGAGGTGGTGCGGCGCGGCGAGGGGATCTGGGTGTCGACGGTCAGCGCCTGCACCTCGGCGACCAGCGGGCGGCGGCCCTCCAGGGTCACGGTCAGGCAGGTGCCGGGCACCGGCTCGTCGCGCCGGGTGAGGAAGAGGCCGGACGGATCGGCCAGGCCGGTGATGCCCTCGTCGTGCAGTTCGAAGCAGCCGACCTCGTCCGTGGCGCCGTAACGGTTCTTGATGCCGCGGATCAGCCGCAGCCGCGCGTGCCGGTCGCCCTCGAAGCTGAGCACCACGTCCACCAGGTGCTCCAGCAGCCGCGGGCCCGCGATCGAGCCGTCCTTGGTGACGTGGCCGACCAGGATGGTCGACATCCCGCGGTCCTTCGACGCCCGGATCAGCGCGCCCGCGACCTCGCGGATCTGCGCGGTGCCGCCGGGCGCGCCGTCCAGTTCGGCCGACGCGACGGTCTGCACGGAGTCCAGCACCAGCAGCGCCGGCTTCACGTCGTCCAGGTGACCGAGAACGGCCGAAAGATCCGTCTCCGCGGCCAGATACAGATGGTCGGCGAGCGCGCCGATCCGGTCCGCGCGCAGCCGTACCTGCGAGGCGGACTCCTCACCGGTCACGTACAGCGTCGCGCCCTGCGCGCTGGACGCCTTCGCCGCCACGTCGAGCAGCAGCGTGGACTTGCCGACGCCGGGCTCGCCCGCGAGCAGGACGACGGCGCCGGGCACCAGGCCGCCGCCGAGCACGCGGTCCAGCTCCGGCACGCCCGTGGAGCGCGCGGTCGCCTGCCGCCCGTCGACCTGGCCGATCGGCCGCGCCGCCGTCGTCACCCGGCCGGGAGCGGTGGTCCGTACGGCGGGCGCGGCACCGAACTCCTCCACCGTCCCCCACGCCTGGCACTCGCCGCAGCGGCCCAGCCACTTCAGCGCCGTCCACCCGCACTCGGTGCAGCGGTAGGAGGGACGGTCCTTCGAGACGGTCTTACGGGCAGCCATGCCGCCCACCGTAGCGGGAGGGTCCGACAAGGCGGCCGGACCGGCTCCTGCGGCTGCCGGGGGCGCTCAAGGGGGCGTGCGGCGCGGACATCGAGCGCGCGCACGTGCGTTCACTCGTAAGAATGACGGAGCTGTCCCCTTTTGGGCAGCATCACTACCCATAAGGATTAATGCACGCCAGGAGAGCTGAACCGGGGGCCGTACCGGGCCTACCGTCGCCCGGTGATGAGCAGGCAGGAGACCCCCACCCAGAACCAGACGACCGGCGCACACCGCAAGCACCGCGCGCCGGCCGGCCGGGCCGCCCGCAAGGACACGCCGGGCGGCGAGGCGCCGCGCACCGAGGCGCCGCGTCCGGAGGGACCGCGCGTGGAGGGAGCGCGCGTGTCCCGCAAGGAGGCCCGCGGCGACGCGCGCAAGGCCGCCCGCAAGGAGCCGTCGCGCAAGGACACCCGCAAGGACGCCCGCAAGGACGCCCGCAAGGATGTCCGCCGGGAAGCGACGCACAAGGCGCACGACCGTCAACGCCCGCACGGCACGCTCCCCATGCAGCCGCCCGCGCACTACGAGCCGTATCTGGACGGCCTGTTCACGTACTGCCTGTCGATCCTGTGCGAGCACGACGCGGCGGCCGGGGCGCTCGGCGAGGTGCTGGCGCTCGCCGAACGGCAGCGCGGCCACCTGCGCGACCCGAAGCTGCTCCGCCCCTGGCTGTACGCGCTCGCCCGCTGGACCTGCCTGCGCCGGCTCGCCGCCGGGCCGCCGGAGCCGCCGAGCACGTCGGTCGCCGTCGCCGAGCAGCGGCACGCCCAACTCGCCGCGCTCGCCTGGCCCGAGGCCGCGGGCACCACGCCCGAGCAGCGCGAGGCCCTGGAGTTGGCGGTCCGCCACCAACTCCCGCCGCACGAAGTCGCCGCCGTCCTCGGCATCGACGCCGACACCGCGCGCGGCCTGCTCGCCCGCGCCGCCTGCGAGGTGGAGCGGACCCGCACCGCGCTGTCCGTCGTGGACACCGGCAACTGTGCCGCCCTCGCCCAGATCGCGGGCGAGACCAAGGTGTTGCTCGGTACGGCGCTGCGCACGGAACTCGTCAGGCACGTCGACGACTGCCCGGTGTGCAGGCGTACGGCGGAACGCGTCGTCGCCGCGGGGCCCTGGCCGGGGGCCTCGGGCGTACCGGGCGCTCCGGGGGCCGGGTCCACCGCCGTGCTCGCCCTCATCGAGGCGCCGCGCTCGGCCGCGTACGCCGCCCTGCTGCACGCCATGGACGCCGGGGCCGGGCGCTCCCGCGACGCCACCCCGCGCTTCGACCGGCGCGGCTTCCCCATGGACCTCAAGGACCGCGCCGCCCGCCGCGCGCAGCTCAGGCACCGGGCCGTCACCAGTACGGTCGTCGCGGCCGTCGTCGCCGCGCCCGTACTCGCCCTGTGGGCCGCCTACCACGCGGCGCCGCTCGGCGCCGACGCGCCCGGCACGGACCGCGCCGCCAGCGAGCCCGACGGTCTCAACGGCGACCCGTACCAGGAGGCGGGCAGCTCCCGGCAGGCCCCCGACCCCCAGCACTCCGGCGGTACGGACACCCCGGCGCCGGTCCTCACCACGACCGTCTCGACCGACCCCACGGCCGCCGGCTCGGCGTCCCCCGGCGGCAGTACGCTCACCGTCACCGCCAGCGGCACCACCGTCACCCTGACCGCGCGCGGCGCGGCCCCCGTGCACTGGACGGCCGACACCGCCGCGTTCTGGATCCGGCTCTCCGCGACCTCGGGCGACCTGCGGCCCGGAGAATCGGTCACTCTCACCCTGAGCGTCGACCACGCCCTGGAGCCCTCCGGCTCCTGGACCGCCCGCATCGCCTTCTCCCCGGCGCACGCGACCGTGATCCTGCGCGGCTCCTCCACCCGCAATGTGCCGCCGCCCGCCTCCGACTCCCCGACCACCCCGCCGCCGTCCTCGTCCTCCCCGACGACGCCCCCGCCGACCACGCCTCCGCCGACGACCCCGCCGCCCACCACCCCGCCCCCGACGACACCTCCGCCGACGACCGCGCCGCCCACGACCGACGCCCCCAGCACCGCGCCGGAGTCGCCGAGCCCGGCCGGATAGCCGTACGGCGAGAGGGTGTTACTCCTGAGTAGCCGTACTCATGCCGGGCCGCCCGCGCGGCGGGACGATGAGCGGCATGGGGAAATTCACCGGCACGGTCGTGGTCACCCTCGTCACCGTCGGAACACTCGCCGTCGTCCACGCCGTCGGCGCACCGCTGTCCACCGTCCTCGGCACCGCCGCGGGCCTGCTCGGCCTGCTCTGGCTGCTCCTTCTGCTGACCGTGCCGTGGAACCTCTACTTCCGCGCCCACGCCGTCCTCGCCGAGATCCGGACCAGCCGCGAAAAGGGCCTGACCGTCTCCCCGGAACGCGACACCGAGGCCGGGCGGATCGCCCGCCTGATGCTGCGCGTCGCCCTCGCGGGACACCTCGTCACGGCCGCCCTCGCGGTCGCCGTCGCCGCGGCGACCGGCCGCGCCGCAGGCTACTGGCTCGCCGGATTCTTCCTGCTGAGCACCGTCTTCCGGCCCGCGGGCGCCTGGTTCGCGGCGCTGCGGCGCCGCCTCGGCACCCTCTTGAAGGACGTCACCTACCCGCGCGACGACGTCCTCGCCCTGCGCGCCACCGTCACCCGCGTCGAGAGCGGCGCCAAGGTCCTGGAGGGCAAGGCCGAGGAGCAGTACCACGCGCTCGGCGAACTCCGGTCCGCGGTCGACGCGTTGGGCCTGTCGGTCTACGCGCGGGCCGACGGGACCGACCGCCGGATCGCCGCGCTGGCGCGGGAGTTCGAGGCGACGGTGAACCGGCTGACCGACAACACCGAGATCATCGCCGGTCTGAAGGCGTTTCTGCGGCTGCTGCGGACGGAGGACGGGGTGCTGCCGTAACGGCCATGGTCCGTACGGCCGTTGACGCGGGACGTCACGCCCGCCTCAGGCGGCCGTCTCCAGCTCCAGCAGCAGGTGCTTGGCGTCGGCGCCGCCCGCGTACTGCCCGGCCGAACCGTCCGAGCGCACCACCCGGTGGCACGGCACCACCAGCGGCAGCGGGTTGAGCGCGCACGCCGTACCCACCGCGCGGACCGCCCGCGGACTGCCCGCCGCCGCCGCCACCTGCGCGTAACTCGCCGTCCTGCCGTACGCGATGTCGGGCAGGTGCGTCAGCACCTCGCGCCTGAAGCCCTTCGACAGCCGCCAGTCCAGGGGGACTTCGAAGCCGCGGCGCTGCCCGGTGAAGTACTCGTCGAGCTGGCGGCTCACCGCGTCCAGCCGCCGCGGGGCGCGCAGCACCCGCGGGCTGATGGTGTCCGCGAGCTGCTGGAGCACCGCCGCGTGGTCCTGCACGGCGAACGCCACGCGGACCAGGCCCTTCTCGGTCGCCGCCAGCAGCAGCGGGCCCACCGGGCTGTCCAGCGTCCGGTACGCGACGTCCAGCAGCCCGGCTTGCCCGGCTTCCGCCGCCAGGCGCTCGTGGAGCCGGTCCATCGTCGCGTCGTCCTGCGCGGCGAGGGCTTCCAGGAGCTGGGCGGCCGTGTCGTTCGTGTCCTGCACGTCCTGCACGTCCTGCGTGTCGTTCGTGTCGTTCGCGTCCTTCATGAGGGGTCTCCTCCTCCCGCGGTGTCCCGCGGATAGCTGCGGCGCAGGGCCTTCACCCCGTCGGCGGCGGCCCTGCGCGCCGCGTCCGGGCTGCCGCCCGTCACGGCGGCGATGTCCTTGTACGGCAGGCCCGCCAGGTAGTGGTACGCGACCGTCTGTCGCTGCCGCTCCGGCAGCGCCTTCAGCGCCGTCCACAGATCCGGGTCCCAGTCCTCGGGCCGCCCGGTGCGGCTCGCCCGCTCGGGCAGCTCCGCCAGCGGTGTCGCGCGGCGCGCGTTGCCCCGCGTGATGTCGACGGCCTTGCGGTGCGCGATGGTCACCAGCCACGCCTCGACGTTCGCGTCCGCGGGCAGCTCCGGGTACGCCCGCAGCGCGGCCAGGAAGGTCTCCGACCACGCGTCCTGCGCGTCGTGCGGGCCCACGACGGCCCGGACCACCCGGAGCACCATCGGCCCGTGGTCGGTCACGATCTGTTCGAACAGTGGCTTGCTCACATGGGGTAAACGCGTGGGGGCGCCGAAACGTGAGGTGGCTTTCGCGGGGGGCTTTTGGACCTGCGGTCCGCTTCGGAACTGCGGTCCGCCGCGGAACTGCGGTTCGCTTCGGAGGTGCGGTTCGCCGCGGAACTGCGGTTCGCTTCAGAAGAGGCGGTCCGCCGAGGCGGCGTCGGGCTCCTCCAGTTCCAGCAGGTACCGCTTGCGGGCGAGGCCGCCCGCGTAGCCGCGCAGGTTTCCGTCGGCCGCCACCACGCGGTGGCACGGGACGATCACCGACAAGGGGTTCAGGCCGTTCGCGGCGCCGACGGCCTGGGAGAGGGAAATGTCGCCGAGCTGGCGGGCGAGGTCGCCGTAGGAGCGGGTTTCTCCGTACGGGATGCGGGTCAGCAGGGTCCAGACGCGGCGCTGGAACTCGTTGCCCTCCGGGGTCAGTTCGAGGTCGAAGGTGTGCCGGGTTCCGGCGAAGTATTCCTTGAGCTGGTGGCGTACGTCGTCGAAGGATTCGTCGGCGCGTTCGCCGAAGGTGGTTTTGTTGGGCCTTCGTTTGTGGCCCTCGAAGTAGAGCCCTACGAGGGCGGGGCCCTCGCGGACCACTGTCAGGTCGCCTACGGGGGAGGCGATCACCGCGTGTGTCCTCATCTTGCTTATTTTTCTCGCCCGCCCGCCCGTGCGGGTGCTTTCTTCGTCTGCGGGTGCCGCTTGTGCCTGGTCGGTGCCGGTCCGGGGCACCTCCTCGGGCGACGAACGTGCACCCACTTCGAAAACGTCCAGCCCTTGTCCGTTCGTCCCCCTGCGGGGGCACCCCGGCCCGTCCCCTCCTCGCCCGTCGGCGTCCGCCTGTCCGGTGGGGGTGGGGGGGAGGGGGTGGGTGGGCTTGGGTACGTCGGCGTCCGCCTGTCCGCTGTGGCTGGGGGGGGGAGGGGGTGGGGGGCTTGGGTACGTCGGTGTCCGCCTGTCCGGTGGCAGTCGGCGGAGGGGGGTGGGTGGGCTCGGGTGGGGCGGGGGCTAGCATCCGGGGGCATGGGGACGCGGGGGTGGCGGCTTGGGGCCGTGGTGGGGGTGGCGGTGCTGGCGGGGGTGGCTGCCTCGGGGCCGGAGCGGGCGGAGGCGGTCCGTGCGACGGTGGGGCTTGGGCCGCTTCCGGCGGATCGTTATAACTACACGCCCGAGGACTATCAACGGGAGAAGCGGGCAACGGCGTTGCTGGTCCGGCAGTGCATGGCGAAACGCGGGCACGCGGACTTTCCGCTCGATCCGCGCTACCCCGTCGACCCCACCGTGCTCACCGCGGTCAGCACTGGCTACGGCGCACTCGACCTCGCCAACGCGAGCCGCTGGGGCTACGGATGGGACCCGGCGAAGTCCACTCCCACGCGGCCGCAGGGCCGTCGGATGACCCAGGCCGAGTACGCGGACTTTCCGGCCTGCAACGTGGAGGCGAACCGGCGGCTGATGCGCGGGATCGACGTCAAACGGGACTGGCTCTACGCGAGCACGCGCTCGGTCGAGATCGACAAGGCCGTCAAACGCGATCCCCGCTTGCTCGCGGCCTGGGACGCGTGGTCCCGCTGCGTGGCCGGCCAGGGGTTCGCCCGCTACTCCGACCCGCTCGCGGCCTTCGGGGACAAGGCGTGGCATCGCGGCAGCGACGGCAACACCACGCACACCCCGACCGAGCGGCGCACCGCCGTCGCCGACGTCACCTGCCAGCGCCGCCACCACACCGCCCAACTCCTGCACGCCGTACGCGCCCAGCAGCAGACCGCCGACATCGCCGCCCACCAGGACCGCTACACCGCCGGCCTCCACGCCCTCCAGACCTTCCGGTCCACCATCTCCGACACCCTCCGCCACCTCGGCTGACGACACCCCGCAAAGCGCCTCCCCCCCGAACATCGAACACGTCCCCTTTGACCACCGTGTGGGGCGTCAACCCCCCCCCGCAGCCCCCGTGCCCGGCCCCATCCACCCCCACGAACCGTCGGGCGCCGACGCACCGGAGGGGACGGTGCGGGGTGCCCCCGCAGATTTGCGTGCCGACAGGGCGTTGACGGATGCGCGGGAGCAGGCAGCACGCAGCTCGAGGAGGTACCCCGTACCGGGACCGACCCCACGCACAAGAGGGCGCCCGGACGGTGCCGGGACCGACCCCCCCAGCCGCCCCCACGCACAAGAGGGCCCTAGGAAGCGGGGTCGGCGGGGTGGGGGGCCAGAAGAGGAAGGTGGGGGGTGGACAGGCGGGACTCGCACAGCGCAGCGAGCACGGCGTAGGCGTCGGGACCCATGAGTTCCGTCAGCTCCGGGCGGTACGACACGTAGACCGGGTCACCGGCACCGTGCGCGGACGTCGCCGACGTGCACCACCAGTGCAGGTCGTGGCCCCCCGGCCCCCACCCCCGCCGGTCGTACTCCCCGATCGACACGACCAGCACCCGCGAATCGTCCGGCCGGTCCACCCAGTCGAAAGTCCGCCGGATCGGCAACTGCCAGCACACGTCCGGCTTCGTCTCCAGCGGCTCGCGCCCCTCCCGCAGGGCCAGCGCGTGCAGCGCGCACCCCTGGCCGCCCGCGAACCCGGCCCGGTTGGAGAAGACACACGCCCCGTCCACGACACGCGTCTGCCGCTCGCCCTCCTCGTTCTCCATCGCCCACGCGCCGTCGGCGCCCTCGGCGTGGAACTGCCACGTCTCCGGCGTGAGCCTGGCCACATGCCCGGCCACCCGCTTCTCGTCGTCGTCGTCCGAGAAGTGCGCGCCCAGCGAACAGCACCCGTCGTCCGCGCGCCCCGCCACGATCCCTTGGCAGCCGCTGCCGAAGACGCACGTCCAGCGCGAGGTGAGCCACGTGAGGTCGCAGCGGAAGACCTGCTCCTCGTCGGCCGGATCGGCGAATTCGACCCAGGCGCGGGCGAAGTCCAGCCCCACCTCGTCGCGGACCGTGCCTGCACTCTTCTTCTTGGCCTTGAGGGCCTTCACCTTCGCCACGCGCCCAAGAGTAAGACCGGAATGCGCCGAATGGTCGCCAACGGGTCGCGGATCGCCCGCGCGCCACCGCCCGGCGGCCCCGCGCGGCCCGCGGAACGGACACCCACGTCGGCGCGCTAGCGTCTTGCCCATGCGACTCGGAGTGCTCGACGTGGGTTCCAACACCGTCCACCTGTTGGTGGTGGACGCGCACCCGGGCGCGCGCCCGCTCCCCGCGTACTCGCACAAGGCGGAGCTGCGCCTGGCCGAACTCCTCGACGAGCACGGCGCGATCAGCGCCGCCGGCGTCGACCGCCTGGTCGCCACGATCGCGGACGCGCTGCGCGTGGCGGAGGACAAGGGCGCCGAGGACGTGCTGTCCTTCGCGACCTCCGCGGTGCGGGAGGCGGCGAACGGCGAGGCCGTCCTGGCCCGGGTGGACGCGGAGACGGGCGTACGCCTCACCGTCCTGTCCGGCGAGGACGAGTCGCGGCTGACGTTCCTCGCCGTACGCCGCTGGTTCGGCTGGTCGGCCGGGCGGCTGCTGGTGCTGGACATCGGCGGCGGGTCGCTGGAGGTCGGCTACGGCATGGACGAGTACCCGGACGCGGCCGTGTCCCTGCCGCTCGGCGCGGGACGCCTGACCGGTGCGTGGCTGCCGGGCGACCCGCCGACCGCCCACGACGTACGGTCGCTGCGCAGGCACGTACGCGCCGAGATCGCCCGTACGGTCCCGGACTTCGCCCGCTTCGGCCGGCCCGACCACGCGGTGGGCACGTCCAAGACGTTCAAGCAGCTCGCCAGGCTCGCGGGCGCGGCCCGCTCCGCCGACGGCCTGTACGCCCAGCGCCGGCTGCGGCGCGGCGCGCTGGAGGAGTGGGTGCCGCGGCTCGCGGAGATGACGGCGGCCCAGCGCAGCACCCTGCCGGGCGTCTCGGTCGGCCGGGCCGGGCAGCTCCTGGCGGGCGCCCTGGTCGCGGACGCCGCGATGGACCTCTTCGGCGTCGAGGAGCTGGAGATCTGCCCCTGGGCCCTGCGCGAGGGCGTCATCCTGCGCAAGCTCGACCTGATGGTGAACGACGCCGGACCGGGGGCGGCCCTGGCCCGCTGGGGCGACTGAGCCGGTCCGCCGCGCCCGCCGCGCCCCGCCGTGAGATCGGCGACAGTCCCCCCGCACCCCCCGGCACCTGCCCCTTCCGCCCCGGCCGCCGCCGTACGCTGTTTCCCGTGGCTGAACCAGCGGGCCGGAAGACGGACGGCCGGACGACGGACGCCGCCCTGAGACGCGAATGGCGTACGGGGCAGCGCGCGCAGCACGCGCGGGAACGTCTCGCCCCGACCGCGGGGCCCCGCGGCGGCACGTCGAAGATCGTCCTGTCCACCGCCTCCGTCTACCCGGCCTCCACCGCCACCGCCTTCGAGATCGCCGCCCGCCTCGGCTACGACGGCGTCGAGGTGATGGTGTGGACCGACCCGATCAGCCAGGACGTGGACGCGCTGCGCCGCCTGTCGGACTTCCACCGGATGCCGATCCTGGCCGTCCACGCGCCGTGCCTGCTGATCGCGCAGCGCGTCTGGTCCGCCGACCCGTGGGTCAAGCTCCAGCGGGCCCGCGCGGCGGCCGAGACGCTGGGCGCCTCGACCGTCGTGGTGCACCCGCCGTTCCGCTGGCAGCGCGGCTACGCCAGGGACTTCGTCGCCGGGATCTGGCGGATGGCGGACGAGACGGACGTACGGTTCGCGGTCGAGAACATGTACCCGTGGCGCTACCGGGACCGCGAGATGCAGGCGTACGCGCCCGACTGGGACGTCACCAACGACGACTACCGCCACCTGACCGTGGACTTCTCGCACGCGGCGACCTCCCGTACCGAGCCGTTCGCGCTGATGGCGAGGATGGCCGAGCGGATGGTGCACGTCCATCTCGGCGACAGCACGGGCTCCGCCAAGGACGAGCACCTGGTGCCGGGACGCGGGAATCTGCCGTGCGCGGAGCTGCTGGCGGCGCTGGCGGCGAGCGACTACGACGGCCATGTGGTGGTCGAGGTGACCACCCGGCGGGCGATGTCGAGGGCCGAGCGCGAGGCCGACCTGGCGGAGGCGCTGGCCTTCACCCGGCTGCACTACGCGACACCGGCGCCGGTCGGCGGTGGTCCGGCGTGAGTACGGCGAAGGCGTCCCCCGGCTTCCCGGAACCCGACGAGCCCCAGGAATCCGAGGGCCCCCAGGAGTCCGGCAAGCCGGCCGGCCGCCGCCGCGGCCGTCCCGCGGGCACCAAGGCCGGGACCGCCGAGACCCGTGACCGTATCCTCGCCGCCGCCCGCGAGGAGTTCTCCGCCCGCGGCTACGACAAGACCTCCGTCCGCTCGATCGGCAAGGCGGCGGGCGTCGACTCCGCCCTCGTCCACCACTACTTCGGCACGAAGGAACAGATCTTCGGCGCCGCCATCGAGCTGTCCTTCGCGCCCGCCATGAACATCCCCGACCTCGTCGTGGCGGGCGGCGTCGACGGCATGGGCGAGCGGGTGGCCCGGCTGATGCTGCGGATCTGGGAGAACCCGGTCTCGCGCGAGCCGCTGCTGGCCATCGTCCGGTCCGCGGTCACCAACGAGACGGCCGCCGCGGTCTTCCGCGGCCTGGTCAGCCGCCGCGTCCTGGCCCGCCTCGCGGGCGGCCTCGACGTGCCCGACGCCGAGTTCCGCGTGCAGCTCGCCGCCGCCCAGCTCGTCGGGATCATCATGCTGCGGTACATCGTGCGGGTGGAGCCGATGGCCTCCGCCGACCCCGAGGACATCGTCGCCATGGTCGGCCCGGTCCTCCAGCGCTACCTCACCGCCGCCGACGTCCACCCGTAGGACCCCGCCCCCGTACAGCCCCATGGGACCGCACGTCCCGCATACCGGACCGAACGTCCGGATCCTGGGCGACGGGCGTACCCTCGATGCTCTAGTACGGAGCAGTACGAGCCAAGTGAACCCAAGGGAGTGGACACCGTGCCCGAGCTGAGGTCACGTACGGTCACCCACGGCCGCAACATGGCGGGCGCCCGCGCGCTGATGCGCGCCTCCGGCGTCGCCAACAGCGACATCGGGAAGCCGATCATCGCGGTCGCCAACAGTTTCACCGAGTTCGTACCGGGTCACACGCACCTTCAGCCCGTCGGCCGGATCGTCTCCGAGGCGATCCTCGCGGCGGGCGCGGTGCCGCGCGAGTTCAACACGATCGCCGTGGACGACGGCATCGCGATGGGCCACGGCGGCATGCTCTACAGCCTGCCGTCCCGCGACCTGATCGCCGACTCCGTCGAGTACATGGTCGAGGCGCACTGCGCGGACGCGCTGATCTGCATCTCCAACTGCGACAAGATCACCCCGGGCATGCTGATGGCCGCGCTGCGCCTCAACATCCCGACCGTCTTCGTCTCCGGCGGCCCCATGGAGGCCGGCAAGGCGACGCTGGTCGACGGCACCGTCCGCAAGCTGGACCTGATCAACGCCATCGCGGACGCCGTCAACGAGAACATCTCGGACGAGGACATCCTCCGTATCGAGGAGAACGCCTGCCCGACCTGCGGCTCCTGTTCCGGCATGTTCACCGCCAACTCGATGAACTGCCTCACCGAGGCCATGGGCCTGGCCCTGCCCGGCAACGGCTCGGTCCTGGCCACGCACACCGCCCGCAAGGCGCTGTACGAGAACGCCGGCCGCACCGTCGTGGAGCTGACCAAGCGGCACTACGAGCAGGACGACGCGTCCGTGCTGCCGCGCGCCATCGCCACCCGCGCCGCCTTCGACAACGCCATGGCGCTCGACATCGCCATGGGCGGCTCCACCAACACGATCCTGCACCTGCTGGCCGCCGCCCAGGAAGCCGAGCTCGACTACGGCCTGGACGACATCAACGCCGTCTCGCGCCGCGTCCCCTGCCTGGCCAAGGTCGCGCCGAACGTGGCGCCCGGCGGCACGTACTACATGGAGGACATCCACCGGGCCGGCGGCATCCCCGCCATCCTCGGCGAGCTGTACCGCGGCGGGCTGCTCAACGAGGACGTGCACACCGTCCACTCGCCCTCCATCAAGGAGTGGCTCGACGCCTGGGACGTGCGCGGCGGCTCCGCCTCCGACGAGGCCGTCGAGCTGTGGCACGCGGCGCCCGGCTGCAAGCGCTCCGCCGAGGCGTTCTCGCAGTCCGAGCGGTGGGACACCCTGGACACCGACGCCGCGGGCGGCTGCATCCGCGACGTCGCGCACGCCTACTCCGCCGACGGCGGCCTGGCCGTGCTGCGCGGCAACCTCGCCCTGGACGGCGCGGTCGTGAAGACCGCGGGCGTGGACGAGTCGATCTGGACCTTCGAGGGCCCGGCCGTCGTCTGCGAGTCGCAGGAAGAGGCCGTCGACAAGATCCTCGCCAAGCAGGTCAACCCCGGCGATGTCGTCGTGATCCGCTACGAGGGCCCGCGCGGCGGCCCCGGCATGCAGGAGATGCTCTACCCCACGTCCTTCCTCAAGGGCCGCGGCCTCGGCAAGGTCTGCGCCCTGGTCACCGACGGCCGCTTCTCCGGCGGCACGTCGGGCCTGTCCATCGGCCACGCCTCACCCGAGGCGGCCTCGGGCGGCACCATCGCCCTGGTCGAGGACGGCGACCGCATCCGGATCGACATCCCCAACCGCTCCATGGAACTCCTGGTGTCCGAGGAGGAGCTGGCCGCCCGCCGCGAAGCCCTCGGCGGCGTCTACGCCCCGCGCGACCGCACCCGCAAGGTCTCCACGGCCCTGCGCGCCTACGCGGCCATGGCCACCAGCGCCGACCGCGGCGCCGTCCGCGACATCACCAAGCTGGAGCGCTGACACCGGCAGCGCACGCACGACGCCCCCGCACCGTGACCCGGTGCGGGGGCGTCGTGCGTACGGCCGCGCTGTGCCTGGACGTACGCGTATCCGTGCGGGGACGGGCACATGTTCGTGCACGTTGACGCGCACGCGTACGGGTCGACGTCAGAGGTGGTCGATGCCCGTGAGGTCGACGTTGATGCGGTACGGGACCTGGACGGTCAGCTCCTCGCGGTGCACGCCGGTGAGGGCGTACGAGTGCGAGGCCGGATCCCACTCGTGCACGTAGACCATCGGGCGCTCGGTCTCGGTGTCCTCCTCCACGCGCCACAGGTGCGTGACCCCCGCTTCCTCGTACGGGTGAGGCTCGCTCTCGTCGGCGTCGGCGGGCAGGACTTCCACGGCGAGGACGACAACGTTCTCCGCCTCCGCGCCGACCACGACGATGTCCGGTTCGGCCACCGTGCGCTCGTCCACGACCACCGCCACGTCCCTGCGCACCCGCAGGTGCGCGGGGAGTGTACGGCGGAGGCTGTGCGTCATCAGATACCGCGCCAGCGTGCGGAATCGCTCCTGCCGCGCGGGGTTCTCAGCGGCGTGCGCCGTTAATTTTCCTTCCATGGACAGTAAGTATGACCCCTGGGCAGAGAATGACGCTGGCATATGCCAAATCAGAGGTGCCGGCCGCGCCTCGCCCGGGCGGTCCTGAACACGAGGAAGCCGCCGAGGAGCAGCGATCCGCCGGCGAGTCCCGCTGCCCATCCGACCTCGGCGCCGGTGTGCGGGAGGGTGTCGCCGCCGGGGGTGGTCCAGGTTCCGGTGGGCGTCGGCGGGGGAGTGGTGCCGGCCGTCCCCGACGGGTCCGGGGAGGTGGTGGGCGGGGTGGTCGGTGATGTCGTGGGCGGGGTGGTGGGCGGTGGGGTCGTGCCGCCGGTTTCCGGGCCGGTCGGGGTGGGCGTCGTCGGCGTCGTCGTCGCGGTGGTCGGCGGTGTCGTCGTCGGTGGCACCGGCGTCGTCGAGTCGACCGAGTTCGTCGGGGTCGGGGTGGTGGTCTCGCAGGTGACGGCGACGTGGCCGAGGCGGAGGTCGACCAGCGGTCCCGCGTACGCCGGGGCGCCGCTCGTGTCGGTGAACGTGCCGCTGACGGTGATGTCGACGCCCGCGTCCGCGCTGGTGGCGGCGGTCGGGGCGCCGCCGGGCGGGTGCTGGTACGGCTCGTACGTCACGGTGAGCGTGCCGCCGCCGATGCCGGAGGCGCCGATCTCCGCGCCGGTCACGTCGAAGGTGGTCGTCCCGACCGGGACGGTGTGGCCGAGTACGTCGATCACCCCGCCGTCCGTCCGCGCGTACGCGAGCGCGTACGGGCCCACCGGCGGCGGCACGCACTCCGCGTACGCGTCCAGCGACCCGACGCTGACGAAGTCCTTGGAGTTCAGGCCGAGCGTGAAGCCGCCCGCCTGGGCCTGCGCGGAGGTCTTGCCCGGACCCGCGTCCGTACGGGCCGTGACCGCGCCGATCACCGTCAGGTGCGACAGCACGCCGGACGGGTCGGAGAAGTCACCGCCGTCCGGACCGCCGTCCGGGGCGGAGGAGGCGTGGCCGTACCGGCCGTGGAAGGCGCTCAGGCCGAGCGGCGGGGCGGGTGCGAGGGTGAGGTCGACCAGGGAGCTGGTCGCCGCCTCGGCCGCGCGGGGGCCCGCGGCCGTCGCCGCGCCGGACCCGGCGGCCAGGGTGCAGGCGGCGGCGGTGAGGGCGGCGGCGCCCAGGCCGAGGAGGAGGTGGGGGGCGGGGGGACGGCGTCGGAGCCCGGGCGAGGCCGGGGGGACGTCTGACCGGATGTCTGACATATCGTCAGGAAAACGCATCGCGTCGTGCGATTCGTCGACCGTCGGCCGAACGGGTGTGTCAGGGAACGTCCCGTTCTGGGTCATAATCGATGGCGTGGACGAGGTGAGCGAAGTGAAGCGGCGGGTTGGCGGGGGCGGTGGCGGAAGCGGCGGGGTGGCCGAGGGGGTGCCGCGGCCGGAGCCGATCCGTTTCTTCGGGACGACGTGGGTCGCGCACGACGGCGGATACGCCTGGCGGCGGGCCGGGCTCGCGGTCGGGTCCCTCGTCGCCATCGCGGTGGGGGCGGCGGTGCTGCGGTTCGGCTTTCAGGGGCTGGCCGACGCCGACGTCGGACCCTTTGTGACGTTTCTGGCGGTGGCCGGGTTCGCCGTGTGCAGCGCTCTCGCTTTCCAGCGGACGTGGCGGGGGTTTTCGCGGCGGCGGGAGGCGGGGGCCGAGCAGGGACTTCTGGCGATCGGCTTTCTCGGCGTGCTCCTCGCCTATTTCCTTCGGGCCTTCACCGAAGCGCCGGGGGAGGCGCTGCACCGCGCCGAGCACGCGACCGCCTCGGCACGCCGCCGGTCCTAGGGCCTGTCCGGCCGGGCGGTGGGCGCATATCCCGGTCGTCGCTATGACGTCTCCCTGGCCACCCGGGTGAGTACCGCTTGGCGCAGGCCGGCGGGTTCCACTTCCAGGGCCGCCAGTACCTCGAGGCCGCGGCCTTCTCCCGCCGCCAGCAAGCCGAGCAGGACGTGCTATGTACCGATGAAGTCGTGTCCGAGGGCGATGGCCTCGTCCTGGGACAGCACCACAGCGCGCCGCGCGCGGTCGGTGAAAAACTCGAACCCCTCTACTCCTCCTTGCGGGTGCCGCTTGTGCCTGGTCGGTGCCGGGCCGGGGCACCTCGGGCGACGAACCTGCGGGCACCTGCGCCTGCTTCTGGCCTTGTCCGTTCGTCCCCCTGCGGGGGCACCCCGGCCCGCCCCCTCCTCGCCCGTCGGCGTCCGCCTGTCCGTTGTGGCTGATGGGGGGAGGGGGTTACTTGCGCGGGGTCACCCTCGGCGCGTCCACAGGCCGAACCACTGCTCGGCGCCGTACTCCTCGAAGCGTTCGACCTCGGTGAATCCAAGCTTTTCCGCGACGCGCAGCGATGCCGTATTGGCGGTCTGGGTGCAGAGCACCACCGGCTCGCCGGGGAGCGCTTCGGCGGCCCAGTTGAGCGCTGCCGCGCAGGCTTCGGTGGCGTATCCGTGGCCCCACGCCTCGGGCAGGAACATGTAGCCGAGTTCGGGTTCCTCGCCCTCCGGACGGACGTGCCCTTTGCTCCCGGCGCCGTGCCGGTCGATCGTGACGATGCCGATCATCGCCCCGTCGAGGTCGACCACGAAGAGCCCGTGCCGCCGCCTTGGCGTCTCGGGCACCGCCCGCTCCATCTCGTCCCGCTCCCGGGGCCCTCCCACATAGGTCCCCACCTCCGCCGAACAGAACAGCTCAATCACCGCCCCCCGATCCCCCGCCTCCGGCTCCCTCAACCAGAGCCGCCCCGTCCGAATCCCGTCACCCGGCCACCCCTCCACCCACCCCAACTCCCCCATCCCCCCAACCTATCCCCGCCCCCACCCAACCCCCCGGATGTCTCTGGCAGGTTCTTCTGGGACCACTGCAGCAGGTAGTTCGGGCTCCAGGTTGTGGCAGGTTGATCTGGCTCCAGCTGCCCCTCAGTGCTCCTGGGCATCGCAGTGTCGGTGGTGCCTCGTACTCTGCGCGGGTGAGCATGAATGGTGAGTACTTGCGTGTAACACCGGCCGAGCTGGCCAGGGCAGTCAAGGACCCGGACTGGGCGTTCGAGTACGTCATGGAGATCATGGAGACAGACGGCATCAATGACGTCGCTCCCTCAGATGCACGGCAGCTATCGACTCACAAGGCGTTCGACGCCATCGCATTCCTCCTCGAACGCGCGAGTTTCCCCGTGGACATCGTTCATGGCGGGCAGACGTTCACCAGCGAGGACTGGGGCTATGGGCCGGCCAAGTACCTGGACGCGGACCAGGTCAAGCTCGCCGCCGGAGTCCTGGCCGGCTTGTCCTTCCAGGACTTGATCCGGGACGTGGATCCCGAGCAGATGACGGCCGCGCAGATCTACCCGCTCCTGTGGGATGAGGCCGACGCCCTGGAATGGGTGCGTGGGTGGTTCGACCCGCTGGTTCCGTTCTTCGGCGCCGCCGCCCAAGCAGGCGAGGCCATGCTGGTCTGGCTCGACTGAGTCGTGCAGCTCCGCCTCGGCAGAGGATTCCTGGCAGCCACTGGCCGGCCGCTCGGCCCTGCGCCTCGCCCGCTTTCGAGTGAATCCAGGTACTTTGTTCGACAGCCGCGCCTGGGTGTGATCCAGTGATCACGGCCTGTCGGGGGCCGTGGCTGCGGTCATGGTTGTGTCGGGAGGCCGAGGTTGGCGCTGTCGCGGGTCGAGCTGTTCGCAAGCATTCGTCGGGACACCGCAAATCGAAGCGGAGGCCCGCGAAGGCCGGGTCCACCAGGACGGGATGGTCCCGCAGATCCACCTGCCGGGCGAGAAAGCCGAGGTGGACTTCGCGGACGTGTGGGCCCGGCTGGCCGGCACCACGGTCAAGTGCCACCTGTTCACGCTGCGGCTTTAGTACTCGGGCAAGGCCGTCCGCCGGGTCTTCGCCTTCGAAGCGCAGGAAGCCTTCCTGGAAGGCCACGTCGAAGCTTTCCGCGTGCTGGGAGGGGTGCCGACCAGGCACATCCGCTACGACAACCTCAAGCCGGCGGTCAAACCAGGTCTGCACCGGCCGCAGCCGAGTGGAATCCGAACGCTGGGTGGCCTTCCGCTCCCGCTACGGCTTCGACGCGTTCTACTGCATCCCCGGTCAGGAAGGCGCCCACGAGAAGGGCGGGGTGGAACAGGAGGGCGGCCGGTTCCGCCGCACCCACTTGGTCCCCGTTCCCGACGTCGCCTCGCTCGCCGAGCTGAACGAGCGGATCGCCGAGATCGACGCCGCGGAGGACGAGCGGATCCTGCACGGTCGGCTCACCTCGGTCGGCTTCAACTACCGCTCCGAGGCCGATGAGCTCGCGCCGCTTGGCGGGCGAGGACTTCGAGTGTGGGCTGACCCTGACGCCCAAGACGGCGGACCGTCATCCGCAGCCGTGCCGGAGGGGGCGGGTACCCACCCCCCTCCGCCCACCCCACGGCGAACCGCCCCCACCCCCTCCCCCCACCCACGGGGGACCGTCAGGCGCAGACGGGCCGGAGGGGACGGGGCGGGGTGCCCCCGCAGATTTGCGTGCCGACAGGGCGTGGACGAATGGGAAAGGGGCAGGCAGCACGCAGCTCGAGGAGGTGCCCCGGCCCGGGACCGACACCAAGGACAGGGCGGTGGGCAAAGGAAAGGTGCCCGGGGGGAAAGACCCCCCAGGCACCGAGGTGCGCCGACATTGCGACACGGGTGACGTCAGGCGCTCAAGAAACGTCAAGCGCTCAAAAGACTGAAGCGCTCAAGACGTCAAAGCCTCAGGCACGCCGCGCAGCCGAAACGGTCCCGACGGCTCCCACGACAGCCGCCACGACAGCCCCGTGCCAGACCCCGGTCCAGAGCGACCCGAAGAACCCCTGACTGGTCAGGACCTCCCGAATAACGAAGTCGCTGACAAGCATGAGCGCCCCGGGCACAGCCGCCACCCGCCACGGATGCTCCCGCGCCCACCTCCGTATCCGGTGATCCCGCCCCCGCGCGCCCCCGGAGTACCCGAGCACCGCCCCGGCCCCGCCCACGCAGTAGAAAAGCAGGGCGCCCACGGACAGCGCCCCGGCCAGAATGCCGAGCCCGAAGTGCCCGTGCACGAGGTGCAGGGCAAGCGACACCCCACCCCCGATCGCACCGACGGCAGCGGCCGGCCGCCAAGGTCCAAGCGTCGCCGAGGCCACGGCCAACTGCCGCTTCTCAACGCGCGATGCAGCAACTTCTCGGGATGAACGCCTCATACCGCAACGATCCTTCGCCCCCACCGCGTACGCCATAGGGGATGACCCTGACCGACCCCGGACCCCCGACCAGGACACCGACCCCCGGGCCCAGGAACCCCGACCCCCGGGCCCAGGAACCCCGGCCCCAGGAACCCCGGCCATCCGGATGAGGACACCGACCCCCCGGCCCAGGAACACCGCCCCCCGACCAGGCTCCCCGGCCCAGGAACCCCGGCCCCCCACCGAGCCGCCGCCAGGCCCCCCGAAAACCCACCCCCTCCGGAGGAGCACGGCTTGACGCGCACCCCGTCACGGGTGTTTATTCATCACATGATGAATAAAGCCCCCGGACCCGCCATCGAGGCCGCCGGCCTCCGCGTCGTACGCGGTGGCCGCACCGTGCTCGACAACCTCTCCTTTACCCTCCCGCCCGGCCGAATCACCGGCCTCCTCGGACCGAGCGGCTGCGGAAAATCCACGCTGATGCGAGCGATCGTCGGCTCGCAGGCCCACGTCACCGGCACCCTCAACGTGCTGGACCACCCGGCGGGCCACCGCAGCCTGCGCCCGCGCCTCGGATACGTGACGCAGGCGCCGTCGGTCTACTCCGACCTCACCGCCCGGCAGAATCTCGACTACTACGCCGCCGTCCTCGGCATCGCGCACCGCGACCGCGCCGCCCAGGTCGAACGCGCCCTGACGGACGTCAACCTGATGTCGCACGCCGACAGCCTCGCCGCCAACCTCTCCGGCGGCCAGCGCGGCCGGGTCTCCCTCGCGGTGGCCCTCCTCGGCGAGCCGGAACTGCTCGTGCTGGACGAGCCGACGGTCGGCCTCGATCCGGTGCTCCGCAGGGATTTGTGGGAACTGTTCCACCGGCTGGCCGACGAGCGCGGCGCGACCGTACTCATCTCGTCGCACGTCATGGACGAGGCGGAACGCTGCCACCGCCTGCTGCTGATGCGCGAGGGCCGCATCCTCGCCGACGACACCCCCGACGCACTGCGCGAGCGCACCGGCTCCGACACCGTCGAAGAGGCGTTCCTGCGCCTGGTCGACGCGGCCAACGACGAAGCCAGCGGCGCGAGCGATGCCAAGGGCGGCGACGCCAAGGGCGGCCAGGCCGAGGGCGCGAGCGGCGCCTCTCAGCAGAAGCCCCCCGCACAAGCCAGTGCCAGTGCCAACGAATCCGCCGAGTCCACCCCCACAGAATCGACCGCGCGATGAACCTCGACCGCACCTTCGCCACGGCCCGCCGCGTCCTGCGCCAGCTCAGCCACGACCCGCGCACGATCGCCCTGATGCTCGTCGTCCCGTGCGTGCTGCTGACACTGCTGAAGTACGTCTTCGACGCCAGCCCGCAGACGTACAACTCGGCCGGCGCCTCGCTCCTCGGCATCTTCCCGCTGATCACGATGTTCCTGGTCACGTCGATCGCCACGCTGCGCGAACGCACCTCGGGCACCCTGGAGCGGCTGCTGTCCATGCCGCTGGGCAAGGCCGACCTGCTCGCCGGGTACGCGCTCGCGTTCGGCGCCGTCGCCGTCGTCCAGGCCGCGCTCGCCACCGGCCTGTCCGTCCTCGCGCTCGGCCTCGACGTCACCGGCTCGGCGTGGCTGCTGCTGGTCGCCGCGCTCGCCGACGCCTTCCTCGGCACCGCGCTCGGCCTGTTCGTCAGCGCCTTCGCGTCCAGCGAGTTCCAGGCCGTGCAGTTCCTGCCCGCCGTGCTGCTCCCGCAGATCCTGCTCTGCGGCCTGTTCGTCCCGCGCGGCGACATGCAGCCGGTCCTCAGCGGCCTGTCGAACGTGCTCCCCATGTCGTACGCCGCCGACGCCACCACCCAGATCGTCCACCACACGGGTGTCACCGGCGACTTCGTACGCGATCTGATCATCGTCGCCTGCTGCGCCCTCCTGGCCCTCGGCCTGGGCTCGGCCACCCTGCGCCGCCGCACCACCTGAGCCGCACCACCTGAGCCGCACCACCTGAGCAGAGCCACCCCGGTTGCCCGGACGTACGACCGAAGGGCGGACGCGGCCCGCTTGCCCCGTCCGCCCCTGCGAAGATGACCCCATGACCGCCCAGAAGCAGAAAGTCGCCGTTCTCGGCACCGGCAAAATCGGCGAAGCCCTCCTCTCCGGCATGATCCGCGCCGGATGGGCCCCGGAGGACCTGCTGGTCACCGCCCGCCGCCCCGAACGCGCCGAGGAACTGCGCGCCCGTTACGGCGTCGAGGCCGTCACGAACGCCGAGGCCGCCAAGGCCGCCGACACCCTCATCCTGGCGGCCAAGCCCCAGGACATGGGCGCCCTGCTGGACGAGCTGGCCGCGCACGTACCGGCCGACCGCCTCGTCATCAGCGCCGCCGCCGGCATCCCGACCGCCTTCTTCGAGGAGCGGCTCGCGGACGGCATCGCGGTCGTACGCGTCATGCCGAACACCCCCGTGCTCGTGGACGAGGGCATGTCCGTGATCTCGGCGGGCCGCCACGCCACCGAGGCCCACCTCGCCCGTACCGAGGCCATCTTCAAGCCGGTCGGCAAGACCCTCCGCGTCCCGGAGAAGCAGCAGGACGCCGCGACCGCCCTGTCCGGTTCCGGACCCGCGTACTTCTACTACCTGGTCGAGGCCATGACCGACGCGGGCATCCTGCTCGGCCTCCCGCGCGCCCAGGCCCACGACCTCATCGTCCAGTCCGCGATCGGCGCCGCCGTGATGCTCCGCGACAGCGGCGAGCACCCGGTCAAGCTCCGCGAAGCCGTCACCTCCCCGGCGGGCACCACCATCAACGCCATCCGCGAGCTGGAGAACCACGGCGTACGCGCCGCCCTCCTCGCCGCCCTCGAAGCCGCCCGCGACCGCAGCCGCGAGCTGGCCTCCGGCAACGGATGACCCGGCTCGACGGGTACGGCCGCGGGTAGCGAGGCGGCACGGGAGCAGTACGGATACGGCCGCGGCTACGTGAGCGGCAGCAGCCCCACCGCCCGGTAGGCCGCGTCAACGGTCGGCCGGGCCAGCGCCCGCGCCGCCGCCGCGCCGTCCCGCAGCACCCCGTCCACGTACGACGGATCGGCGCTGAACTCGGCGTGCCGCGCCCGCAACGGCCGCAGCAGCTCCACCACCGCCTCCGCCGTGTCCCGCTTCAGGGCCCCGTACGCCGTGTACTCCCCGGCCAGCGTCTCCGGCTCCTTGCCCGTACAAGCCGCCAGGATGTCCAGCAGATTCGCGACGCCCGGCCGCGCCTCGCGGTCGTACTCCACCTCGCCGGCCCCGCTGTCCGTCACCGCCCGCATCACCTTCTTGGTGATCGCCTCGGGCTCGTCGAGCAGGTAGATGATCCCGGCGGTGGCGTCGTGCGACTTGCCCATCTTGCCGGTGGGGTCCTGGAGGTCCATGACCCGCGCGGCCACGGCGGGCCGTACGGCGCGGGGCACGACGAACGTCCGCCCGTACCGCTGGTTGAACCGCTCCGCCAGCACCCGCGTCAGCTCCACATGCTGCGTCTGGTCCTCGCCGACCGGCACCTCGTCGGCGCCGTACGCCAGGATGTCCGCCGCCATCAGCGCCGGGTACGTGAGCAGCGACAGCCGTACGCTCTGCCCGGCCGCCTGCGCCCGCGCGGACTTCTCCTTGTACTGGATCATGCGCCGCATCTCACCGTCGGTGGCCACGCACTCCATGACGTACGACAGCCGCGCGTGCTCGTCGACGTGGCTCTGCACGAACACCGTGCACACCTGCGGATCGAGCCCGGCCGCCAGCAGCAGGCTCGCCGCCTGCCGGGTGAGCCGTCGCACCCGCGCCGGATCGTGGTCGACGGTGAGCGCGTGCAGGTCGACCACGCAGAACAGCGACTCCGCCCGGTGCTGGTCCTCGTCCGCCCACCGCCGGATCGCGCCGAGGTAGTTCCCCAAGGTGAGGTGCCCGGTCGGCTTGACCCCACTGAAAATCCGCGTCATGACTGCTGTCTCCTGGTCCTGGTCGGGTTCGCGGGACCACCGCCCACCGCGGCCGGGACAACAGAAAACGGCCGCCGAGGCGGCGGCCGTTGGATGCATACGTGACTCCTGGCCGCCCTAGGCGGCCCACCACTGAGAGGTGCACGCATGCGATGTCATACGACCCACAGTAGCCCTCCGGCCACCGCCAGGGCACCGAGTTGACACTCTCCGGACCCGTGCGTAACGTTCTCCGGGTTGTCCGAGCGTGAGCGCCGACTCCGGTCGGTCCCCGGACGACCATTCCGCAGCAAACAAACGAGCGACTACGGCATGCCGTGGCGTTCACTTGTGCGCATTCGGAATGGGGCGGGAACGGAAAGCGGCCGATTTGGTTCGACCGCCGAAGTTCAGCTAATGTCTCACTCGTCGGAACGGCCGAACAGCCGGAAAGACAAGCCCCGCTGACTGGGGGTCAGGCACTGGAAAGCGTCTGATAGAGTCGGAGACACGACGAAGGGAAAGCCCGGAGGGCCGGTGAAACGGTCTGAAGGAAGCTTCCGTTCCTTGAGAACTCAACAGCGTGCCAAAAGTCAACGCCAGATATG